>JAAYJS010000036.1 GCA_012522805.1 Eubacteriaceae bacterium
GAATATAATAGTCTTCACTTAGTATTTCAAGGGCTATATTTTTTTTACTCTTGAAATAATATGTGATGAGTCCTTGGTTGACTCCTGATTCTTCGGAAAGACGTTTATTAGAAACATTAAAATAGCCATGTTCAATATAAAGCCTTTTGGCTGTCTCGTAAATGATTTGCTTGGTGTTACCTTTTTTGTGATTTGTCATAATTTACCTCCAACTAATTACTTAAGTATTAAACCACAAGATCTAAAGACTTGCAAATTAATCTTGACAGAAGTATAGAAACTTGGTATATTACTTGCAAGTAATTACTTGCAAGTAATATACCAAGTTAATGGAGGTAAAGTAGATGAATAATCGCGATATAATGATTGAAAAAAATCGTTTATTTGAAGATGTTTATTATGGGCATGTGCCAAAACGCGTTCCGATTTTGAGTTCAGGAGACAACTCATTTTGTTTGGAATATGCAGGTTTTGATTTAAGGAAAGAACAATTCAGCATCGAAAAAAATCTTGAAGCTATTGATATCACAACTAAGGACTTTGAAACGGATTCAATTTTTGCTACTATGGTTCGGATTCCTCAGATGTATAAAATGTTGGGAGCTAGAAATTTTGTAATGGGAAGTGATGGTTTGATGCAACATCTGGAAATAGCAAGCCTACATGAAGATGACTATGAAGATTTTATTCAAGATTGCTATAAAACGATTTGTGATAAGGCTCTCCCAAGAATGTATACCGAGTTTGGCAAAGATGGATTTCAGGGAAAAGCTGCTTTTGCAAAAGGATTCTTTACTTTTTATTCGGCAATGGCTCAGCTTGGAGAAGGTTATATTAAAATTGCAGAAAAACATGGTAAAGCTATTTATAACATGGCGAATGTTGCAGTATGCACTCCTTTTGATATGTTGGCAGATCAACTCCGATCTTTTACGGGTATTAGCAAGGATCTTCGCCGCCGACCGGAAGCAGTTGAAGCTGCTTGTGAAGCACTGTTGCCTTGTGCAATTAAAGCTGGTACAAAGCCTAACAGTAGCAGAGTACAACGAACATTCATTCCGCTTCATATGGCGCCTTATATGAGGACGAAAGATTTTGAACGTTTTTATTGGCCGACTTTTAAAAAATATGTAGAAGCCTTAGATGAATTAGGTATCGGAACAAATGTTTTTGTAGAACATGACTGGTCACGCTATTACGATTATCTTTATGAATTACCTGAAAACACTTTGCTAATCATTGAAGAAGGGGACTTTAAAGAAATCAAAAAGAAACTTGGGGGTAAACATATTCTATCAGGGTTTTATCCACTTAACGTATTAAAAACAGGAACCGAAGAGGAGTGTTTGAATATGGCAAAAGAATTGATAGAGATTTTAGCACCGGGAGGAAAGTATATTTTTGCACTGAACAAAAATCTATTGACCATGCGAGATATCAACCCAGAAAATTTAAAATCGGTCATTTGTTATGTAAAAAAGGAAGCAGTATACTCATAAAAAAGGGGAGAAATATGAAATCAGAATACTATCTAAATTCAGAAAAAAACTTGAGAAAATATGAAATACCGGAAATTCCTCAAGACTATGAATGGGCTAGTCTTCAAGAAATGGAAGAATTGGTTTTTAGTTATGTTTTTTTTCTCATTTCTTAAGAGGTAACAAAATGAATACGAAGGCAAATTATTTTCTAAAAATGAGTCTTGTTTCGGGTAGTCTAGCAGGAATCGTTTTAGGTATCTATCAAATAAGTCCATTTAGCAATTTGATGTGGCCTATTTTTATTGGGCTAGGTGTTACTTTTGCATCAGGTGCCGAGTTGGAGAAAACACCGAATTATTTGTTCTGTATGATATCCGGTGTTCTTTGGGCTTTACTTTATCTAAAAATGGACGGTTTTTTAAGGCTGTTGGGACTAAATGTGGGTGTTGTGACAGGAATATGCACATTGTTAATCACCTTTGTGGTTTGCGTCACACATTTGATTCTATTAGCCGAAACGTGGTTGAACGTGGTACCATTGGTTTTTGCAGGTTTAACAGTCACCTTCTCACAAGGGGGTCAAAATCTCATCGGTGTTATTGTTGGATTAGCGTGCGGTATTTTAATCGCAGTTGCCATTGAGCCAGTTACAAACTTACTTGTAAACAAAAAAGAGTTAGAAAAAATCCAGAAATAGGATAGTTTTATAAAAAAAGTCTTGTTTAAAATATAAACAAGGCTTTTTAATTGGCTGCGTGTCAAATGTTTGGGTGTGGTAACGAGTGATATCTCACCTTTCTTTTATATAAAAGATTTTTTGAACAAAAAACTAAAGTTTTACATCTAAAAGTATCTAAGTTTCGGTAGCCATATAAAACCCGTTTTGTGACTTCTGTCTTATTATTCAACCTTCAGTAACAACATTTTTCAGTCCGATATCATAGTAATTGTGATTTTATCACTCCAATTAGAAATAGCTTTTATACAAATACTAAAATTAGGCAGTGTAGCTTTTTGTACTTGTTTTAACTATGTATTTGAAGTAAGTGTAACCTTTGATTTAGAATCTGCATTAAAAAAAACATAAACTATTCTTTTGGATAACAAGTTTTCCGAATATCTTAATTATAGGAGAAGATAACGTATAATAAGTTTCGCAAATTCAAAAAACAAATAAAACACGGTCTCGGCCATTTGGTAAAATTAAGCTACTCTCATTAATCCCCAAAGGAGACGGAAACCATGTCTGATAAAAATATAAATCTGAATGAAGAAAAAATAAAGAGTGATCTCAAAGATCTTATCCGTAACAGTGTAGAGGAAACATTAAATGCTCTACTGGATCAAGAAGCGGATGCTCTCATTAATGCTCAGCATTATTAACGTTCTTCTGAACACGAAGGTTACCGTTTCAGTTATTACAAACGCAACCTACACACTACTACCGGTGAAGTAGAACTCAAAGTACCAAAGATTGAGGGCATTACTTTTAAAACAGCTATCATTGAACGTTATCGCCGTAGAAAGCTTCTGTAGAAGAAGCAGTCATTGAAATGTACCTGGCCAGTGTTTCCGTTCGCTACGTTGAAGACAAGACATCATAGAAGCCCTTTAGGAAACCAAGGTTTCTCCCGGTACCATTGGTAATCTTAACAAAAAAGCTTATGAGAGTATTGAAGCTTGGCGTACCAGACAACTAAATGGAAAATATGCTTACGTTTATGCTGACGGCATCTATCTCAATGGTTGCTGGGACGGTGAAGTACAAAACGTAACTATCCTAGTTGCTATTAGAGTCAAGCTCATCATTGGTGATAAGAACTTGTGCATGTGTGAACCATCCCAGAAAACTTTCCTCATGACAAATACCAACGTTGTACGATTCACTTCTTCAGCAACATCTTCAGTGTGACACCAAGAAAGAAACAAGAAGAAGTTGCTGTGATGCTCAAAGCTATTTACGCACAAGAAGACAAAGCTGCTGCCAGAGAAAAATCACAAGTAACTGCTGCTAAGCTTCGAGAAATGAAGCTCTCTAAAGCAGGCGAAAAGCTAGAAACAGGTATAGAAGAAACCTTAACCTATATGGATTTTCCAACCCAACATTGGTGTAAAATGCGAATCAATAATACCATCGAACGTTTAAACAGAGAGATTTGAAGGCGTACTAGAGTCATCGATGCTTTCCGTGATGGCAACAGTGCTTTAATGTTGGTCTGCTCTCGCCTTCGTCATGTAGCCGGTACCAGTTGGGATGTTCATTGTTACATGAGCATGAAACAATTCGGAGAGATAGACACCGAGCTTGAATACGCTCAAATACTATAAATAGGCTAAAAAAAAATGGCTATTTTGAATTTGTGAAAAATTCTTGACATTACCTGAGAGAACATGGTATCAAGTCATTTTAGATCTTAAGGTTTTACCTTTGAGATTTTCTATGGTATGTACCATTCAAGATAAGCTTTTGTAACAAAGTCATAGAAACCTTAAAACGTAATGAATATATGTACAGTTATTGTGCATGCTCATACAACAAAGTCAACTAAAATAGAGTCCAACTTCGCTTATGGTGACAAAGCTTAAAGATGACGCTGTGTTTTAAATTAAGATTTAGGTATTAAAAACACAGAGAATAGTGGGAAAAGCAGTTAAAAATAGAGAAATAAAGGGAATCTTAAGAAGATTTACAAAATTAACAAGGATATTTCTAAAATTAACATTGAATTAAAATAGTAAATAATATATAATAAGCATGTCATATATAAATGATATATATTCAATTTTGACATGGTGTCATAATTTTAAGGAGGAGTATCAGAGAGGTAGAAATGAATAGAAAATATGCAGTTTTTTTAGCATTATTGATGTTATTGGTCAGCGCGGTTCCCCACCCGGTGGCGGCATTGGGAAGAGATGGTGCAAATACCGAAGAAGTCCATATCGATGTGGATAAAGCGCCTGCGGAAAAAAAGAACCAGCACAGCGAAGTGATTCCGGAAATCTCCGAAACTATAAAAGATGAGGCAAATAGTGATAAATCTGAAAAGACTCAGGTAGAAGAGAATAAAACCAATGAAGTGGAACCGGATATCTCTGAGACTGCGGAAAAGAATGGACAGACAGAACATTCCGGAGACGCTCAAGAAGCGACAAGCGAACCCAATGGGATCGCACCGTCCGCCGCTGTCGCAACAGCCATTTATTTAGATGGCAGTAACGGTGACGACGCAGATTACGGCTTGACGAAAGAAACAGCAGTAAAAACCTTTACTCGGGCCAAAGCCATTGCGACGGAGCAACCATCCATTATCAGGATCTACATTACCAATACCGTTCCAATTGAAGGCGACATTTCACTGACGGGGACACAAGCCGTTCTCATCAGGGAGCCGGATTTTAAGGGCGTCCTACTAAGAGTTGATAAGGGTGCAGACGCCACCCTCAGCAATATATTGATTGACGGCAATATCCAGTCTGTAGACGTGAAAGGGTCTCTCATCGAAGTCAAGGGAAGTTTGACCATCACCTAGGGGACTTCTTTACAAAACAATCAGATGGGTTCAGGCAGCTATCGTTCTAACGGTGGTGGTATGAAAATTGATGGTGGTAACGTCACCATGACCGGTGGAGATATCTTGAACAACAGTGCAACCTTGGGTGGCGGTGTCTTCCTTAGGTCAGGCGGAAAATTCTCCATGTCAGGTGGAGCGATTCGTTACAACCGCACTGTCAATGGTCCCTATATGGTTGCTCCAAATGATGCGGGAGCCGGTGGTGGCGTCTGTTTGGTAGACGGTGCGACCTTTAAGATGAGTGGTAGCGCACACATTCAAGGTAATACCTCCGATGAAATAGGTGGCGGCGTCAGTGTCGGCAACACTGAGGTGAGCTTTGGCTCCAACATCTTCGAGATGACCGGAGGCACCATAGAAGGAAACGTCTCCAGAGCAACCGGTGGCGGTGTTTTTGTTCAAGCCGCATACGGTTCACTGGAATCTTACGCAAAAATCACAGCGGGATCCATCATCAACAACAAGATGCTCGGTACCGGAACGACGAACTTCGCTTTCGGGGGCGGTGGCATCTACGTCAACGGTTATGTGTCTAACAATTTTTCCAACGGCAAGCTTTACTTGGAAAACGTCGTTGTTACAGATAACAATGCTACCGGTCAAGGGGGAGGCTTGGCTTCTTGTCCCATATCCGATACAAGGATCTATTTGACATCCGGGGGTGCCATTTATGAAAATACGGGTGAAAGCAATCGCGATGATCTCTACATCTTAAGCGGTCTGCTTGGTTGGGGATCCCATGGTGGGAACCCTGAATATAAGATCTCAGAGACGATGCTCGGTGGTCAAGCCTACGAGTGGCGGCATGTTGCAGACGGTCGTGAGGCTGAGTTGAACGAACTGTCCGGCAAATTGACAGGGGAGGGAAACACCATTCACCTCTATGCCGGTGGAAGCGCCGATGCTCAGACAAACGCCCTTGCTCGAGTCTTTATTACAGGCAATACATCCGGAACCCGAGGTGGGGGTATAGGATCCAACGGGACGGTGATTATAGGAATACCCAGCGAGACCCTAGATATTTCGGTTCAAAAAGAATGGAGTGAGCCGGAGGGTGCATCCGCGAATCGTCCTGAACGCATCGAAGTAGAGCTTTGGCATAAAGTTGCGGGAAGTGAAGAAGAGCGCTACATGGGCTTTGAGAGTATTGTTCCCGATGCCGATGGAAATTGGAATGTGACCTTCGAAGGTTTGCCGAAGTACGACCCCGATGGCAATATCTATGAGTATCGCGTTAAAGAGCGTCCTGTGGAAGGTTATGAATCTCAAGTTACGGGTGACCAGGAAAATGGTTTCACCATTACAAACAGCATTCCAAGGGAAATTGAAATACCTGTAGAAAAAGTTTGGGTAGACGATGACAATCACGGCGGTTCAAGACCTGAAAGCATTACGGTCAAACTCTTTGCCAATGGCGTCGATACCGATAAGCGCTTGGTATTGAATGAAGACAACAACTTGTCGGGAGCGTTTGCGAACCTTCCGATGAATGAAGCGGGAGAAGAAATCCTCTATACAATCGAAGAGATTTCTGTAGAAGGATACGCATCGGAGATTACGGGAGATGCAACGACGGGCTTTACAGTGACCAACACCCGGGAAGTAGAAAAGATTACCATTGAAGGGTCCAAGACTTGGAACGATCATGACAATCAAGACGGAAAGAGACCTGAAACGATTCGGATTCGTTTATTGGCGGATGGAAAAGAAGTTGCACAAAAAGAAGTGAGTGGACCTGAATGGTCGTGGAAGTTTGAAGACTTAGATCAAATCAACGCCGAAGGTGGTAAGATTGTCTACACCATCACGGAAGATGTCGTTGAAGATTACAGCACAGTCGTCGACGGGTACGATGTGACCAACAACCATACCCCCGGAAAGACCAGTGTTCAAGTGACCAAATCTTGGAGCGATCACAATGACCAAGATGGCCTCAGGCCGGAATCCGTGACCATCAGACTAATGGCCGACGGAGAGGCAACAGGCCAAGAGTTAACTCTAACAGCAAAGAATCATTGGACCGGAACTTTTGAAGATTTGGATGTGTACAAAGACGGCAAAAAGATCATTTACAGTGTAGAAGAAGTGTCTGTGGATGGCTATGAGTCGAGCATTACCGGAGAGGCATCAACAGGTTTTAAGGTAACGAATACCAGGAAACCGGACATTCCTGTAAAACCAAAAAAACCGTGGACAAGGTTACCCAAAACGGGCGTCCTTTCTTCTTACTTGAACCTGTATGGCGGGTTATTATTTGTAGCCGGTAGTGCATTGCTTGGAATCAGACGCAAAAGAGAAAATCTAAAAAAATAATCGTCATAGGAATCGTATGTTTAAGGGTGACGTCTTTTGCAGATAAGAAGACGTCGCTGATACAGCGCAGTTTGTGAGGCGGATCTGATAGAGTATCGGATCCGCCTTTGCTGTTATGCTGAGATCCAATGATGTACGGTCGTCGGCTATTCAAATTGAGCTGCATAAGAAGATACAGAAACGAGTTGGGCAAATATAAAAAAATGGGAATGGAGCTGGAACACGGTGGGAAGGAAGTGTTGATGGTTGTTGGCTTGATGAAAATTAAACTGAATTTGGTATGATGACAAATAAGAAACGGTATGGGACTGTCTACGTTTTTGCTCGCATCACAAAGATGACTAACAACAATAAAAAAATAGCGTTACAGCTGTGCTGTTACGCTATAAAGTCTAACTTTTTGGGGCTCCCAGCGTACGATCGGAACATCTCTTGTTCGAATATAGTACTTTTGATGTCTGGGTTTAGACGAGTCTCTTTTCTATGGTTTCCAAAGCCTCTTCTTTAGTTTTATCGCAGGCCAATACAATTTCGCTAGCTAAAAAACGTTTGGATTGTTTAAGCATTTGTCTTTCACCGCTGGACAAAGGTTTTGTTTTATCCAATTGTGTTAAATTTCTGACTACAGAAGCCACTTTATAAAAATTTCCACTTCTTAGAATGTCCATATTTTTTTCGTAACGACGATTCCAATCTTTATCCATCTTGTCCATTTCGTCTTCCATGGATGCCAACCCTTTATTTAAGGACTCTCTGGAATTAATTGGACGAATGCCGAACTCCTTTGCCTTTGCAACGGGTACCGTTATTTCCATTTTTTCAGAAGCAATTTCCATTTGATAAAAGAGCTCATCGTCCCCGAAAATATCCATCTCCAGGATATCGGTGATAACACCTGCGCCGTGCAATGGGTACACCACTTTATCGCCAATTGAGAACAT
This sequence comes from Eubacteriaceae bacterium, assembly GCA_012522805.1. Classification (GTDB taxonomy): domain Bacteria; phylum Bacillota; class Clostridia; order Eubacteriales; family Eubacteriaceae; genus JAAYJS01. The sequence continues at coordinate 8,311 of JAAYJS010000036.1, forward strand.
AATCTTATCATCGCCTCCTTTCAGTAATAATACAATTATATCACAAAAAGAGAAGTAAAACAAATCATTATATACGATTTGTTTTTAACAGTCAAGGGTTATTTAAAAAAATAACCGGATACAATTTAAGGCTGCCATTTATCGAATCCAGTCTAGGGTTGAACGTCAAAAGAAAAAACATTTAATTTACTAACGATGATGCAGATCGACAAAGCCAAGGCTGAACATTTAGCTGTCGCGGTTAGGGCTGTTGTTCGCAGTGAAGGAAGGTATTTTTTTATTGCTTAATCGCTTCCACAGCATGGATGGCCATGCCTTGATGATGAAACATGGTTTCGTGCTCCGTGGCAATATTATGTTCGAAGGGATGACCCGTAGGCGTATCTTCCAAAAAACGGTACAAATCATCGCAATCGAAACTCAGGGCAAAGCTTTCTTCTCTAAAATACTTTTTGGAAACAGCGTACAAGTCGGGATTATCGGTTTTAAATCGGATAAAGCCACCGGGTTTTAAAAAAGTTTTGTATTGGACCAGCTGTCTGGGGTGGGTGAGTCTCTTTTTCCATGTTCGGGTTTTTGGCCATGGGTTGCAAAAATGAATGTAAATGCCCTCTATTGGATCACCCTCGCCTAGAATGTCCGAAATTCGGGTAATGTCGTAGGCGGTTAAACGCACGTTGCCCGGATGCTTGCCACAGGTCTCTTCTATTTTTCGTTTGGTCAATCCCAGCATAGCGTCGATTAAATCAATGGCTAAAAAATTGTATTGAGGAAATTGTCGGGCAATCCAAGCAATAAAAGAACCCTTTCCACAGCCCAATTCCAAATACATTGGCCGGGTTGCGTCGAAGGCTTCTTGCCACCGGTTGTAGTACAACTTCGGTTCATCCATAAAAAAACGGGCTTCCTTCAGTTCTTGCTTGGCCCAGGGTTTGGGTCGTATATGCATAGCGTCCTCTCTGATGTTTGTTATAAGACCGGTATATAATTGTCGGGCAAATTATCAAAAAAACAAATGCCTAGACTCTGCGGGCCAATGTGGGTTGTCAAGGCGGAACCGGCTCCTTCTTCAGGGATAATCAACTTGGTTATACCCAAATCCTTTTTAATTTTTTGACACATTTTTTCCTGTTCTTCTTGGTTGGAAATTTGTATCATGCCGACGATTTGTTGGGTATTGTCTCCAATTTCCAAGGCGGTTGTTTCGTAGATGCGTTTTAAAGCCTTTTTTTGACCTCGAACTTTATCGAACAAAACAATGGCTCCGTTATCGATACAAAGTACCGGCACAATTTTTAACATGGAGCCGATGGCGGCAACACTTTTAGAAATGCGCCCGCCGGCACCCAACCATTTAATATCGCCGACAACAAAATAAACGCGCAGGTGGTCGGCTAATTGCCTCATGGTATCGACAATGATATCGAAGGGAGTGGTCAATTGGTTGTGCTTTAACCCTTGGTGAAGGATCATCGCCATACCGGTCGAGCAGGATAAGGAATCCACCACTGCAATGTTGCGTTGGGGGTAACGACCTTTCAGTTCTTCAGCAGCCATCACACCGGATTCATAGCAGCTGGAAAATTTTGACGAAAGGGTCAAATAAATGATGTCATGCCCCTGTTCCAAATAGGGGGTCATGGCTTTCATAACCACCGCCGGCGCAATTTGAGATGTTTTTGGAAACTGTTTGGGGTTTTCAGCGACGTGTTGAAGGATCATCTCTTGTGAGATATCGATGCGATCGTAATAGGTTTTGTCACCAATATTAATGGGAATGGATAGTATTTCAACATTTTTAAAGATAGGATTTGCGTGTTCTAAGTCACAGGTAGAGTCTACAAAAAATTGAATGGACACGGGTTTACTCCTTTAAGTGATAGTCATAATATCCCATTCTAACATAAGGAAAGTACCTTGACAACGAAGGGCCTTTTATGTGAGAGTGAATAGATACTACGAAACATTAAAGAGAGGGGTTACCTTGAAAAATATACATCAACGCATAGCTCAGGATTTAAATATTACAGAAAAACAAGTGGTAGCGGCGGTCAACTTGATCGACGAAGGCAATACGATTCCTTTTATTGCCCGATATCGGAAGGAAGTAACCGGTAATTTAGATGACGATGCTCTGAGACAATTGGGGGATCGGCTGGATTATTTGCGGAAGCTGGAAAAACGTCAAGAAGAAATCATCGCAGCCATTGAGGAACAGGGCAAATTAACGGAAGAGTTGAAAGCCGCCATCTTGGCAGCTGAAATTCTACAAGAATTAGAAGACTTGTATCTGCCCTACAAACAGAAGCGAAAAACCAGAGCATCTGTGGCGCGACAACGAGGCCTGGAACCTTTGGCTCAAGCCATTGACGACCAACAATTAAAGGATGAAGAACTCTTAGTTTTGGCATCGGATTTTCTGGGAGACGAGGTTGCCACCCCGGAGGATGCCCTGGCCGGAGCTCAGGATATCGTAGCGGAGGATGTTTCCGACAATGCCGCCCATCGAAAAAACTTACGTCGTCTTATTGGTGAGCAAGGAAAAATCGTTTCCACCGTCACCAAAGATTTCGCTGAAGAGAAAAACGAATTCCACCAGTACTACGATTATCAGGAGGCGATTAAGAGCATCGTCAACCATCGCATTTTGGCCATCAACCGAGGGGAAAGCCGCGGTGTGCTGTCCGTTAAAATCGAGGAAACCGTCGGGGAGTCTTATCTTTTGCAGTCGGAACTAAAAGGAAAACACCACGGTTATATGGAAGAAGCCTTGGTGGATGCTTATAAACGGCTCATTTTCCCGTCTATTGAACGAGAATTGCGCACGGCATTAAAGGAGAGAGCGGAGAGTGCCGCCATCCAAACCTTTGCGATGAATTTAAAAGAATTGTTGATGCAACCGCCCTTTAAAGACAAGGTGACCTTGGGTCTGGATCCGGGCTACCGAACCGGTTGCAAAGTGGCGGTATTGGGCGCTATGGGCGAACTCTTGGATACGGCAACCATCTACCCCACACCGCCTAAAAAAGAAATAGCAAAGTCGGAGAGGGTTCTATTGGATTTTATTCGCCGCTATGGTGTGGCCCTCATTGCTATCGGCAACGGCACCGCTTCCAGAGAGTCTGAGATGTTCGTGGCGGACCTTCTCAAAAAAACCGACCACCCCGTGGAATATATGGTGGTCAACGAAGCTGGTGCCTCGATTTACTCCGCATCGGCTTTAGGTGCAGAGGAATACCCGGAGTTGGATGTTTCTCTGAGGGGGGCGGTTTCCATTGCCGGGCGCTTGCAGGATCCTTTATCCGAATTGGTAAAAATAGACCCCAAGCACATCGGGGTGGGACAATACCAACACGATGTCAATCAGAGAGAACTCAGCAAAGCCTTGGACGACACGGTGGAAGACGCCGTGAATAAAGTCGGTGTTTATGTGAATCGCGCTTCCAAACCCTTGTTGCAATATGTTTCGGGGATTTCCAAAAGCGTCGCCGATCATATCATTGCCCATCGGGAAGAAAAGGGCAAATTTACAAATCGTCGGGAACTTAAAAAGGTAAAGGGATTGGGCCCCAAAACTTTTGAGCAATGTGCGGGTTTTCTACGTATTGACGATGGAGATGAAATTTTAGACAATACCGGGGTTCACCCGGAATCCTACCGCGTAGCCAAGACCCTCATGTCGGAATTGGGTTTAACCGCTGCGGATTTAAAGGACCGTCGACAAAAAGAAAAGGCCAAAACCCCAATGTCTATTGAGGCAATGGCGGAAAAACTCGGTGTCGGGGAGCCTACCCTGCGGGATATTATATTGGAGCTTAAAAAACCCGGGCGAGACCCCAGAGATTCGGCGCCGAAACCTTATTTAAAATCCGAAGCCATGGATATCAAAGACTTGAAAGTCGGAATGGAAATGACGGGAACGGTGCGCAATGTCGTCGACTTCGGCGCTTTTGTGGATATCGGTGTTCATCAAGACGGTTTGGTGCATTTATCTCAAATCTGTGAGCGCTACATCACCCACCCCTCGGAGGCGCTTTCCGTTGGGGATGTTATTTCCGTGAAGGTCATCTCTCTGGATTTAGACAGAATGAGAATTGGTTTGACCATGCGCTATTAAAACTTTTGGAGTTGGAAATTGTAGATTGAAATACGGATGCCCGGGGTGCATGCACCCCGGGCATCCGTTTATGTTGCTACCATGTAGCCACAAGATGTTTGAGACTCAGTAATCTTCGATGGGTATTCGTTTTTTCAGCTCCGTTCGAACCACGCCGATCATGTACAAGGAACCGACAAACACGTTGAGCCGTGTGGGATCGGAGAGATCCAAACTGGCAACCGCTTCTGCGATGGTTTCGTAGAAATTGACATCCAATTGATAAAGTTCTCGGATGTGGGTGGCCATTTTTTCGGCGGGCATGGCCCGATCGCTTTCAGGCGTCAGGGTATGAACCGCTTCCGTTAAGGGCATGAGCAACGACAATGCCGTTTCGATATCTTTATCTTCCAACATACCGAAGTAAAGATTCATCTTTTGACCGGGGAAGTAGGCGCCGATGTTTTCCACAAAGGCGGCGATACCGCCGGGGTTGTGGGCGCCGTCTATGAGGATGACCGGGTCTTGGTGCAGCACCTCAAAACGCCCCGGGAAGACCACATTTGCCAAGGCTTCTTCAATGGCACTTCCGGGCAATTGGTAACCCGATGTCCGCAATTGGGCAACGGCTTTCAACACCACCGCCGTGTTGTTCAGTTGGTGATGGCCCAAGAGGGAGAGTTTAAACTCCGACAAATCGGAGAGCTCCCCTCCGGTGTAGGTTAAGATTTGACCATCGATGCTTTCCCGTTGACGGGTTAAAACATTGGGGTCGGCCAACTGGAAATGTGCACCGACGGCGTCGGCTTGTGTTTTAAAAACATCGATGACCGATGGGGCTTGGGGGTAAGCGACGACAGCGCTACCCGGTTTAATGATGGCCGCTTTTTCAGCTGCAATGGCCTCCAAGGTGTCTCCCAAATAGTCCATATGGTCCAAGCTGATGCTCATCAAAACACAGACAATGGGGGCAGGTAGGATATTCGTTGCATCTAAACGGCCGCCCATACCGACTTCCACCACGCAGATGTCCGTTTTTTTGTTTTTGAAGTACAAAAAAGCCAAAGCGGTTTCAATCTCGAAGCCGGTGGGGTGGGGATGCCCCTCAGCCACCAGAGCCTCACAGGCCATTTTAACCTGATCGGTCATGGCGACTAAGTCTTCACCGCTAATGGGTACGGTGTTTAAACGAACCCGTTCGTTGAAGACTTCCAGTGCCGGAGAGGTATAGGTGCCCACGGTGTAACCGGCACAGGTTAAAATTTTGGAGAGCATGGTGCAAACCGAACCTTTGCCATTGGTACCGGCCACATGAATGGTCTTTAAATCGAGGTGGGGGTTTCCCAGCTTTTCAAGTAAAAGGGCAATGCTTTCTAAACCTAAGCGAATGCCGAACTTCCCTTTGGATTCAATAAAATCGATGGTTTCTTTTTCGTTCATTTTTAATTTTTATCTGCACTGCAATGAATGGTGTGGTTTTCTGTGATGACGTAGTCCACACTTTTATCGTGGGGTTCAGTGGGAATGTCATCGTAAATAAAATCCTCTCGGATCAAGGCAACGGTTTGCGTTTTTTCGGGCAAAGTGTCTAAGAAGCGATCGTAATAGCCGCCACCAAAGCCCATGCGCTCGCCTTTTACCGTAAAAGCCATGCCGGGCATTACCACGATATCCAAGGTTTCCGGCGAGACGCGATCTATTTTATCTTCCTTGACTTCCAAAATGCCCCAATGGCCTGCTTGTAAGTCTTCGTCAAAATCCCGAAGTTGGGACAAAATCATCGTATGGGTAGCAGGTTCACAAATGGGAACCACGACGTTTTTTCCATCAGACAACATTTTTTTGATCAAGTCGTGGGTTTTTATTTCTGTGCCAAAAGAAACGTATATCATGATCCATTGGCTGTCTTTATATAATGGCGATTGATAAAAGCGGTCGACAATGCGACTGTCAATCTCCGCTGAATATAAGATTTCCCTTTTGGTTAAAGTTTCTTTTCGGAAAGTTTTTTTATCCATAAGTCGTACTCCTTCATCTTGATAAAAAAATTATATCATAATCCGGGTGTTCTTTAAAAGGGGCCCCGATGTTTTCACAAACAAGACCGCAGAGAATGGTAGAAAGCTGTGTTGCTTAAGTAATGGTCAAAAGATCACTTTCGAGATGGTCAAAAGGATCAAAGTTCGATATAATGAAGCGTAATATATTGTCAAAACGTTCGCAAAAAGATCGCAATGCAGGAGGGACAATGGATAAAAAAATCATAGCTTGTAAAATGATGAAGGACGAACTGGAGCATATCTTTGAAGTGCATGGAATCGATTTACCGATTTTTTGGAAAGACGATACCCTACATGCCAATCCGGAGAAACTAAAAGCGGAACTTCAAAGGCAAATCGATGCGATTGAAGAACCCAGCGAATTATTGATGGCTTATGGCAACTGCGGCAACGGTTTGTTGGGCTTGAAAAGTGGTGTTCATCGTCTGATCATTCCCAGATATGCCGATTGCATTTCGATGCTTTTGCATCAGCGAGAAGATTTAAATACCCTGCGCACCAACACCTATTTTGTGACACGAGGTTGGCTCAACGGCGAGATGGGTTTGGAAAAAGAGTACGATTATTCTCTGAAACGCTACGGCGAAAAGAGAACCCAACGGATTATGGACGCCTTGTATCGTCATTACCAGTACTTAATGATGATCGAAACGGAGGCCTACGATCCGGAAAAAGAAAAAAAACGCGTTGCGAATATCGGCAAACGCTTGAATATGAAGCCGGTTTATGTGTCCGGGGATTTAAGTATCTTGGAAAAATTACTATTGGGAGATTGGACAGAGGAAGATTTTATCATCATCGAACCCGGGGAGATGACGGTCTTAGACGACTTCTCCGGCAATGTGTTGGATGCACGTCAGGGCATGTAGGGGGACAAAGTGGCAAAAAGAGAAAACAGAACCTTTAACCTCTTTCTATCCGTCTTTAAAAATACCATAAGGAGCATTCAAAACAACCAGCTGATGGGTGTGGCGTCGGTTTTGTCCGTCGGAGCGGCTTTGATTATTTTGGGTATGTTTATTTTGTTATCCATGAACATGACCCATGTGACCGAAACCATGGAATCGGAGCTGGAGCTCAAAGTGTTTTTAAAGGAAGAATACACCGAAGCCCAAAAAAGGGAAGTGGAAACAGCTTTAAAAGAATATGAGATGGTGCAGGAAGTGAGTTTCGAAAGCAAACAGGAAGCTTTTAAGGGATTTTCCGACAGCTTGAAAGACCATTCGGGGTTATTAAAAGGCTACGATGAAAACAACAACCCCTTGGCCGCCTCCTTTGTGGTAAAAATCGACAAACCGACCTCCGTTAGCAATACGGAAGCCATGGAAACCATTAAAGTTTATGCGGAAAGCTTGTCCGACAAAGGGGTGGACTATGTGAAATACGGGGAGGAATACGTCAACGCGATGGCCAATATCAGTTCGAGTTCCAAGATGCTCAGCTTGGTGGTCATGGTCATCCTCTCGCTTATTTCCGTATTTTTGATTTACAATACGATCAAACTCACCTGTGTGGCACGCAATCGCGAAATCCGCGTGATGAAGTACGTCGGCGCCAGCGACAGCTACATCCGGTTGCCCTTTATCTTAGAAGGAACCTTGCTGGGGTTGTTCGGCGCATTGATGGCCATTTTGTTTATTCGTACCGGCTACTTTTACATGATCGCTTACAGCAACCACATCATTTACCTGCCCATGAACTCAAGCCTTCTCCCACCGGGAGAGGTCATGCTGCCCATTACCGTATTTTCTTTGTTGTATGGCTCCTTAATCGGCGCCTTCGGCTCCCTCTTCTCAATCAGAAGATTTTTGAACGTATAACAAGCCATACAAAATTTAACAAAACACGCCGCCCTCTGTGCTTGCACAAGAGGTGGCGTGTTTTTTAAATTTTATTTGGCGGTGCCGAAAATGAGCGATTCGACCGTAGGGAGAAAAGCGAATGAACGGCTCGCCAAAAAGGGCATGGCGCACAGGA
>JAAYJS010000037.1 GCA_012522805.1 Eubacteriaceae bacterium
TTCCAGATGGTCGACCAAGTCCGGCGAATTGCGTGCGTGACAATAGCCGCTTTTGTCGACAATTGAGCCTTGTTAGATCTGCAAGTCTTGGAGGATTTTTTCGCCCTCGTGGCCAAAGGGGGCGTGCCCCAAGTCGTGGCCAATGGCAATGGCTCGCACCAATTCGGTATTTAACCCCAATTCGGTGCAGATGGTGGAGGAGATGCTTTCCACATACCCGACGTGTTCGATACGGGTGGAGATGTGGTCGTTTTGCGGTGAAAAAAACACCTGAGTCTTATGCTTTAAACGGTGGTAGGCGGAGCAATGGAGAATACGGGTATAATCTCTTTCAAAAGGGGTTCGGATCTCGCCCTTTTGTCGATACAAATCCTGTTGACGGGCGATGGCTGTTGGCCAATGGGGGTGGTCTTCGCCCATGGCCACATGTTTAAATTTTTTCAGTTTTGTCATAAATCCTCCGTTCCGGAAGGTTATTTCGCTTTCAGTTCCACCACATAGGTGTAAGGCCATTGTTTGCCCGTCAGGTAAAACCGGTTGGTCTGTGCATCGTAGGCGATGCCGTTGAGAACCTGCTCTTTGGTGAAGGCTTGACCGTTATCAGTTTCTGCTAGTGCCACCAAGGGGCTTAAATGATAACGGGCAATGACCTCGCCGCTTTTCGGATCGATGACGACGATGTCCTCTGAATGCCAGAGATTGGCATAAATGTTGCCCTGAACCATTTCCAACTCGTTGATTTGAACGACGGGTTGTCCGTTTTCATGAACTTGCAATGTCTGAACCTCTTCAAAGGTAGCGGGGTCGTGGGCGGTTAGGGTATCGCTACCGTCGGATCGCCACAACAGGCGGTTGTCGTTGTCGTAACACAGCCCCCAACCTTCGCCGGTATAATGAAAATCCGGCCCCGGGGTTAAGTCCGGTAGGCTGTAGGTGTGGGCGACGCCCTTTTGCCATGTCAATTGAATCAAGGTGTTGTCTACTAGGGTTAAACCTTCTCCGAATTCGTCATCGGAAAGCCGGTGGGTTGCTCGCACCTTTCCGGTGGTTTTGTCGTAAAGTGTTACAGCGGATTCGCCCCACATCCCCGAGGATTCGGCCATTACGTTTTCTGATATGAGCTCTAAACCCTGGGTAAAGCTCTTGGTGTCGTGGGGAATGCGCTGAATTATCTGCCCGTCCTCGAAGGTGACGGGCTTCATGTCGTGGTTTTGATTTGCACCGCTACAGCCGGTGAACAAGGGGAGAGTCGTAAAAACAAGGGTTGCAATCAAAGTAAGAGACAACAGTGAAGAAAGATAAGAAGATTTTCGCATGCCCATGATGGTTACCTCTCCGTTACGAAGTGTTTGTAGTCGCCATAACCGGCATCGTCCATGTCTTCGTAGGGTATAAAGCGCAGTGCGGCACCGTTAATGCAAAAACGCAAGCCGCCGGCATCCGCCGGGCCGTCTTCAAAGACGTGACCCAAATGGGCATCGCCGATTTTGCTTCTGGTTTCGACTCGACGCATACCGTGGCTCAAGTCTTCATTGTAAGCCAAGGTGTCCGGCGCCAATGGGCGGGTAAAAGAAGGCCAACCACAACCGGCGTCAAATTTGTGGTCCGATGAAAATAAGGGTTCACCGGTGGTGATATCTACATAAATGCCGGGGCGGTCCTCAAAGTTTAAGGGGCTGGAGCCCGGAGCTTCGGTAGCATTGTGTCGGGTTACTTGATAGGCGAGGGGTGAGAGGCTTTTTTTAAGGCCTTCGTCGCTGGGTTTCACAAATCGATAAGTGCCGTAAAGGGGCTTTTGTGCAAGGCTCGGGTCGATATGGCAGTAACCGCCGGGGTTTTTATCCAAGTAATCCTGATGATAGGGTTCCGCAGGGATATAGTTTTTTAAAGGCTCCGTTTCGATTTGAATTTTCTGCGTATAAAGTGCCTGCAAATGGACCAATGCCTCTTGGACAACGGCCTCATCGGAGGTATCCACAGTGTAAATACCGGTGCGGTATTGGGGCCCGATGTCGTTACCCTGACGGTTTTTGAGAGTCGGGTCGACGATTCTAAAATAATGTTGCAACAAAATTTCCAATGGTAACAGGTCGGGGTCGTAGTCGATGCGAATCGCTTCGGCGTGACCGCTGTTTTTTAGATTTTCGTAGGTAGCGGTGTTACCATCGCCGTTGGCATAACCGACCTCGGTGTTCACAACGCCTTCGAGTTGCTTGAAGTAGGATTGTACGCCCCAGAAGCAACCTCCTGCTAAGTAAATAGTTTTCATTTTTTAATCTCCTTATCGCCATGTTTAACGACATGGCTTATTTTTTAATCGACGATCCATATTTTTCAAGGACAAGCCATGTGCCTTTCGAATTCTTTAATCGACAAGGGGGTAGCCTCTTTGCTGCGACTTATAGTTTCGTCCTCAGATCCGGCCCTTCAAAGACAATTTGTGTAAAATGTCCGCGAATACGGGAGGTCAGCCGTTGTTCGTAACGGTTAATTAAATCCTGCATGGTTAGGTTGGTGGAGATAATGGTTTTTTGTCCGGTTAAAATACGGTGGTTGATGAGTTCAAAAACTTGGCTTCTGTTAAATTCCGAAGGGCTTTCCGCTCCAAAGTCGTCTAAAATGAGCAAGTCTGCTTCGTGCAAGGGTCGGTAGACGGCATCGTGGCTTTCGCCCATATCGTATAATTGGGTTTTAATATAATGCATTAAACCCGAAACCGTGGTGTAAACAATGGGGTGGCCGTTTTCGATTAAAACATTGGCAATGCAATTGGAGGTAAAGGTTTTACCGACACCGGGCTGACCCGTAAATAAAAAACTTTCCTCCGAGCGGTCAAAGTTTTGGGCGTAGTGTTGCATTTTGCTTTTAATGGCGGCCATGCGCTTTCGCAAGCTTTTGGCACCGCTGGTATCTTCGAAAAGGGTCAGATCGAAGGTATCAAAGTTTTGGTGGCGCACGTAGTGGCTTAAATCAAAGCCACTAAAAGCTGCTTCTTTTAATGCGTCGGCCAAACAGGTGCACATTTCCGATCCGATATAGCCGGTGTCCTCGCATTGTGCGCAGTCGTAGTCCGGAGCCAACCATTTGGGGCTGTAACCCCTTTCTGTCAACAGTTTTACCTTTTTTTCCTCAAGACGGCGGTACTTTTTTTGATATTGCTGGCGGCTTTGCGGATCATTGCCTTTTTTAATCTGTTCGACCCCTAAGGCTGCTTGTTTTTCCGATAACCGAACCAACTCGGGGATCTCCGCTTCTAATTTTTGGATTCTCTGCTTGTGGAGAAATTGGGCTCTTTTGTTTTTGTTTTGGTAAGCTTCTAGGATTTCTTTTTGTTGTTTATTCATCCTCGCTCCTCCACAACCATTCTTCGTCTTTCAATGCCAAAGTATCGTAGGCTTCTTGGCGCTCTGCATCCAAAGGTTTGGAGGGTTGGCGCTTGGTAGAACTTGGTTTGACTTCTCCTTGAACATCTTCGACGGTGCGGTATCCTTTTTGATGCCAATTTTTTAAGATCCCGTCGACGTAGCGAATATTGGGGGTATGGGTGCGCTCCAGAGCCAACACGATGATGGATAGGTCGTAACCGTAGTCGGTTTGCCAGGTGGTGATCATTTTTTTCTCCCAATCCATGGGTTGGCGGTTGAGCCCCAAGTATTTAAAGATCTCGTAAAGATTTTTTTGCTGATTCTGCGTATCTTTCATATGGGCTTCCGCTTGGGTGTGGTCGTGTACACCGGCCTGACTCCAACCCTTGGCCACTTGTTTGGTGTAATTGAGAATTTGTATCGCGCTAAAACTCTCGTCTTTCTTGCCGATCATGTTCATGGAGTATTCCACTAAAAGCACGACGGTTTCCGGTGTAAAGTGCAGATCCTGTAGGCAGGACTTGTAAAAGTGCATTTCGTTGCCGGTTAGGGGTCTGCCCATCATACCCTCTATTGCAAAAAACATCTCTTGGATGCGCCTTTCATTCTCATCGTCGGATGCGTCAACAGTGGTTTCTGGGCTTTCCTCCGGTTGGTCTCCCACCAGCATGTTCGATAAAATATGGTCGTAGGTGATAACGATTTTTTCCGAACCGATATATTCGACTTTTAGTATTTTCTGGTCTTCCCAATATTTCCACGCAGCGATGACATCCCCTTCGGTTAATGAAAAATTTTTCGCCAAATCCCGATTGTCAATGGTGACGCTTTGGTGATTGGTTGCCTGTTTTAAACCGAAAAGGTATATTTTAACGTAATCGCCGTTGGCTTTGGGCATATACTCGTTGATAAAAATATTTTCTATGGTTGTTGTCGCGAGATTATCATCGCTGATTCGGTATTGATACTGATTCATGACTTTTCCCTCTTTTCAGCATTTATTATACCACAGCCGCCACTTGAGGCGTAGCGCTTGAAGGCTTTGGTTTTTTAAAAATTGGTGTTGTAAAACTCGGTATAAAAGGCCCCTCTCTTTGCGAAAAAGTTTATTTTTATTTCGAAGAGACTTCACAGTTTTGGTATCTATTTTCTTAAGAATATGTTAAAATAATATATCCGTTATTGTTTAGACTTACCCTTACCAATTTGATCAAAGAGGTGTACAAACAAAAGGTAGGGTGGATAAAAAAGGAGGATATTATGAGAAAACGATGGCTGATCATCGCCTTGGTGCTTGCCTTGGTGATGGCGACGGTCCCCGGTACCTTCGCACAGGAACCGGAAGTAATCGACGGCAATACATTTGCAAATTATCAAAAGACACAACAAGAAATTGCCGATCGTTACAACGGTATCTTTGAAGATGCACCGGGTTATGAGGATTTGTATGAGACCCCTCAGGTCATAGATACCAGTGGCGGCTTATTAAATCAGACGTATTTAGACAAAATTTTAGAGGGCATCAACTATTTTAGATGGTTATACGGTGCTCCGGAAATTGCAAGTATTGCTACGAACCAAGACCTTGCAGATTTTTCACTGGTTCAAGCCTATCGGTTAAAAGAAGGTCCGGGGTTAGCCCACAAACCGGAATCGAAACCCGCCGGTCTCTCCGGCATGTCCGATGACCGTTGGGCAGAGATCTCCGGCGAAAATGCCCTTGCCTTCCACAATATCATTGCGGGAGCAAATGATGGCATGTCACCGGGTTCTCCCCCTACGGGTAAATACGGTAAAGGGATTAAATCTTGGATTAATGAAGGCAAAGCCGTAGAATTAACGAATCATGAGAAGGTGATCGGGCATCGAGAGGCCTTGCTCGACCCCAGCCACAACCGTGCAGCCTTTGGAGCAGCCACGGTACCCTATACAAAAAATAAAGATGGCAAAGATTGGAATTGGGTAGCAGAAGCTCAATCGGCTTATGTTGTAAATGACGGCGCGGCGGTGGCTTACGAACAAGATTTTTACGCCATGCCGGCACCGGGGAACTTTCCCTACAACGAATTGGTCCACGAAAATGCAGCTTGGACGGTTTATTTAAACCCCAACGAATTCTCATCGGACCAAAACACAACGGCTCAGATTTATGTTACCAATCCCAATGGGAGCCGAGAAGAAGCGACCAACACCTCCGGGCAGGTACAGTATGCGGATCATTTTAAACAGACCATTACCTTTGAACCGAGTAATGTATCGAGCTTTGATCCCGGCGAATACAAAGTAGAGATTGAGGGTTTGAATAAAAACGGTACGCCGGTCGCGATCCACTACACCGTTGTTTTATTTGATAGAACAAACCCCGCGGCAGATGAAAGTCCGGAACCGACAGTAGAGAGCATCAGCGTTGCTCCGACGGAATTAGAAGTCCAGAAAGGCACAGCCTTAGATGCTCTGAAAAATGAAATCACCGTCACCGCAATTATGTCCGACGGTACGGAAAAAACCCTCGAAGCAGGGGACTATACCCTGAGCGGAGATTACGACGGAGAAACCGCCGGAGATTATACCCTAACGGTAACCTACTCGGAACAAACCGCGACCTTAGGGGTTCATGTTCAGGAAGAAACACAGACACCAACTAGAACTTTGACCGGCATCACCCTTGATCCGGATACAGAAACCGTCGATGCAAAGAGCATGCCTTCAAAATTCAAGGTCATTGCGACTTATTCCGACGATAGTACGGAGACCTACGATTCCAATCAAGAAGGCATCTCGATTACAAATTTTGACAATGAAGTGACGGGTGAGCAAAATGCCACCGTTCAATACACGGAAAATGATGTGACCAAAGAAGCCATTCTGAGAGTCACCGTGAACCCCGTCTTTGACGGCATCGTTGTAGATCCCAGCACCTTAACAGTGGAAAAAGGGACAGAAACCTTGCCGATCACTGTCAGGGGCATGTACGATGGGCAAGTTTACGAAGGTTTGGCCCCCGATAAGGTTAAAATTATCGGTTACGATAAAGACACATTGGGTGAACAGGACGTTACCGTCAAGTACGATACCTCTGAGGCTACCATACATGTAACAGTCGAGGAAGGGTTCGTTAAGACCTTAACCGGAATCAGCGCGACCTTAGAAAAGTCTCAAATCGAACAATACGAAGACATGCCGGCTCTGACGGTCAAAGCACAATACAACGACAATACCGAAGAAACTTTGACGGCAGATGCCTACGAAGTCAGCGGATTCGACAACACCGTTGTGGATACACAAACCATCACCGTGACTTTAAAAGAAGATCCCACCAAAACCGATACGGTTACCCTCAATGTGACGGAACCCGCAAAAAAAATAACAAGCATCGACTTGTCCTTAAGCGAAAATCCGGTACCTTTGGGCAGCCACTTGGCGGATGTTCTTCAAATTATTGTCAAGTATGACGACGGTACACAAGAAAACTTGTCCGTCGAGGACGTAACCGTCACGGGCTATGACCCCGAAACAGCAGGTAATCAAACCATTACGGTCAGCTATCGTGGCGAAAGCGCCAACATCGATATCACCGTTATGGAAAAATTGACGGAATTGGTCGATGAAACGACAGGTGTTAAATTAACTGCAACCGGAGACGGCGATTTTGCGGGTTTAACCTTGGTAGTGATCCCTAAAGATCAGGACAGTCAAACTTTTAAAGAGGCATCCGAAAAACTATCCGAAGAACCGAGCTTCAATTTAGCCAACTTGTACGATATCAAACTGAAAAAAGGAGATGATTTTATTGCTTACAACCAAAAGGTCATCATATCCTTACCGCTGGGCGATCTGACACCGGACACCATTTTAGGTATCGGTTACTTCCCGACGGATGAAAACGAAGTTGAAATTTTCGAAGGCGAAACGGAAGCATCGCATTATACAGCCGCAGTAGATCACTTAAGCCTATTCGGTTTAATTCAAAAAACGAAGTCCGAGCCTAAAGTTCCGACCTTAACCAAGATAACCGCTGAGGTATCGGGACAAAAAGGCAATACCGTCGTGGTGGCTGTGGGTCAAGATTTACCGGAATTGGTGGTAACCGCCTACTACGACAACGGCACTAAAAAGATATTGGGTGCCGATGCCTATACCGTCAACCCCGCCTACGATCGAGACACCAAAAAACCCCAAACGCTGAAGATCACCCACGAAGGCAAATCCACAACTTTAAAAGTGGTGCGCCCTCAAAAGTCCGGTACAGGCACCGGGATTGCAGACACTCAACGTAAAAAGGTCGGTGGCGAACAAGGTAAAGGCCAAGAAACCATAGCTTGGCAGCAACGCATTACCAGAGTCATACGCTCCGGGGATACGTCGCCGGTTATCATCGTGGGGATTTTACTGGGGCTATCCGTCATCGGTCTGATCGCCACCATCGTGCTCAGACGTAAAAAATAAACGGCCGTTTTCGGAGGGAGCACCTCCCCTCCGAAAGCAACTCTTGTATAAAATGACAAAAAGAGTTACATTAGACTTGAAAAATGTAAAAGATTAAGCTATAATTAAGATATAAATTTAGGAGGTATTTAGATGAAAAGTAGGGATATAAGAAAATGGCTATGCTTTTTAGTAGCAATGGCTATCATTCTAAGTGCTGTTCCCGCTTTGGCAAGTGAGACTGACAGCATACCTGACACAAAAGAAATACTTGTAAGCGTCGAAAACGTAGACGGCTTGGATCTTGGAAGCTTTATCATAGGTATTGAAAACTTTGATCCGGAAGAAGACAAACCGATCGATATAACCAATGAGTTAAGGGCTTTCGGTGAAAGAGACATTATAAGTGGTGGCACTGTCGATCCTCGTGCAAAAGCTGCAACCGCTGTTCTCAGTTCGATACCTGAAGACAGTGCAGCAGGTTCGATAGGCGATGCCTTAGCAAAAGTCGCTTTTTACTTGGTAGATATTGCAGGGAATCCTTTACAAGTAGAAGCAGAAGATGGCACCATTACGACGGCACCTACGATCTTTAGAGATTTCAAAAGAGGTGAAGAAAAAACCGTCGCTGACGTTATCAAAGGTTTACCGGAAGGCTTCAGCCTGTTAAACGGTGGAGACCTGATCGATACCAGCAAAGAATCCAACAACCAAAATGTTGTTTTAGCAGTACCGGAAACCGAAGAGGGAACCCCTCGAACCATGGCCATAGGCCCGGACGGTAACTTTACAGATGTTTTAGTCGAAGCGGTTGCAGATGTTAACCTGATGGCTATCGAAATGGCTCCGAAGCAAATCGTTAGTGTTAAAGATGCGAAAGATGTTGTCATTAAGCAAGAAAGCGAAATCAATTTTGATGTTCACGATGCAGACGAAATAGACATTCTTCTCGCAAGCTTTACCCCGGAACAACGTGTTGAGATTGAAAACTCCGAACACGTCACAGTCAAACAACTTATGAACATTTACTTCAATATGTATTTGAAGGATCAGGAAGTAATTGTCAAAGATATCGATGTCTTTGTACCGGTTAAAAAAGTAGCGACAACCATACCGAAAACCGCAGACCCCACCTCTATGATGAGCTTGGTCACCTTGATGGTATCCGGACTGGGAATGGTTGCCTTGAAGAAAAAAATCAAATAACAAAATTTAAAAACTAGCAAATCTATAAAACTAAAGCCCGTTGTGAAACACAACGGGCTTGTTTTATGGGAAAAATCCTAGAAAAAACGTCTGGCATCGATTGATTATAAAAAAACAATTCAGCGTCATATTTAGAACAGCGACTCAAGAAGCACCAATCCATTGTTTAAAGCAGCGGTGCAATCACACGTAGAACATCTTGAATAAATTGTACCAGCATATTGTTTTGGCATTTTTCCAAAGTAATTTCCTCGCATAAGTCCAAAGTGGATAAAAAGTCGTCTCTGACGGCTAAGGTCGATTGGGTTTTATACAGCCATACGCCACATTCAAAATGCAGGTACAAAGAGCGATAATCTAAATTAGTCGTTCCCACGGTGGCCACTTCATCGTCGGAGACAAAGGTCTTGGAATGCATGAACCCTTCGGAGTATTCGTAAATCCTGACGCCGGAAGCGATTAAGCTCCGGTAAAAGGAGCGCGTCGTCAGATGCACCAAATGCTTGTCCGCCTTGTGGGGCGTCACGATGCGAACATCCACACCGGATTTTGCGGCCAAAATAAGCGCTGAGATCATATTTTCATCTACAATTAAATAAGGTGTATTGATGTAGAGATAATTTTTAGCATTGTTAATGATTTGCAGATAAACGTGTTCGCCGACGTTTTCATAATCCAAAGGGCTGTCGGCATAGGGTAGCACCAAGCCGTCGCTTTCGGTGGGACACCCTTCTTCTTGCCATGGGTAAAAGGATTCAAAATTTTCTTGAACGCCTGTGACAGAACTCCACATTTGCAAAAACATCATGGTAAAACTCCAAGCGGCTTCGCCTTCTACCATAATGGAGGCATCCTTCCAATGTCCGTATTTGGGATAAGCGTTGATATACTCATCGGCGAGGTTGTTGCCGCCGGTAAAAGCGACTTTGCCGTCGATCACCACAATTTTTCGGTGGTCCCTGTTGTTTTGTATGGTGGTTAAAAAGGGTTTAAAGGGGTTAAAAACCACGCATTGAATGCCATAAGATTCCATTTGTTCGGGATAGTCCTTGGGGAGCAATAGAAAGCATCCGATATCATCGTACATCAAACGGACATCGACCCCGGCGGCGGCTTTATCTTTTAAAATGGCTAAGATGTTGTCCCACATAATGCCTTCTTCGATGATGAAGTATTCTAAAAAAATGTACCTTTCCGCTTTTTCTAATTGTTCCAGTAAAGCCTCAAACTTGACTTCTCCCGGGGATAGGTAAGTGCTTTGGGTTTTTCTATAAACCGGGAAGTGTGCAGTTTTATCGAGATAGTACAGATGTGACTTTAATTGGGGCGCCATGGCCACCGCTTCTTCAAAATAGCGATTGGACAAATCGTAATAAGATCTGGACAAACCTTCCATGATATTCATGGCTTTGTTGAGCTTCTTGGGTTCCGTTTGGAAATAGTGTAGGATATAAAAAGTTACACCTAAAACCGGAAAGGATAAAATTAAGAGCATCCAAGTCATTTTAAAGGCACTTTTAATACGGGTATTGAGTATTTGAAGAATAACCATAAAAGATAGGACGCGAAAGACGATATCGACAATTTTAGACTGTCGACTGGAGCTGATGGCAAAATAAATTAAAATACCGGCCTGAATGATAATGAGCAAAGAGACAATCAATCTTCTTTGAAACAGTCTAAAGACCCACCGTCTGGAATTTTCCTTACTACTCATGACACCTCCTGGTCCATTTAAGAACTTGTCTCCATTCTTTGTTTTTGTTTGATATCCATTTGGAATTTTTTAAAAGAGCGCATAAACAACGTAAAAGTTGTCAATGCGGCGACAGTATCGGCAATGGGTTCCGCTAAGAAAACACCGAAGGTTTTGTCAGTAAAAAAAATCGGTAAAATATAAACGAGTGGAATCAACAAAATGATTTTTCTGAATAAAGCCAAAAAAGTTGACATTTTTGCATCGCCCAAGGCTACTAATGTTTGTTGACAAGCAATTTGCGAACCGAACAGAAGTGAACCGGCCATATAGATTCTCAAAGCTTTTGCAGAGTAGATCATTAACTCTGTATTGCTGGTAAAGATCCTTACAAATACCTTGGGGGCGAACATCGTCAGGCCCCATATAAAGGTAGTATAAAGCATAGAGACAATGATCAAGGTTTTAAAAGCTTTGCTCATGCGCTCCAAGTTTAAAGCACCGTAATTATAAGAGATAATCGGTTGTGCCCCTTGGCCTAATCCCAGCATGGGCATTAAAGAGAACTGCATCACCGAAGATATAATGGTCATGGCACCTACGGCCAAATCGCCTCCATATTTTAACAAAGAAGTGTTTAAAACGACGACTAGAACACTCTCCGTGCTTTGCATAATAAAAGGAGAGAGACCTAGAAACAAACAAGGTAAGATAACCTTTTTCTCCAAGCGAATATATTGAGTGCTGAGTTGAATGCTTGAGCGCTCAGAAGTTAAAAATCGCAAAACATAAACAGCGGATACTGCTTGGCTGATCACCGTTGCAATCGCAGCACCTTTGACATCCATTTTTAATGTAAAGATAAAGAGTGGGTCTAAAATGATATTTAAGACCGCGCCGACTACGGTGGCGCGCATGGCGATGTTGGTAAACCCTTGGGCGGAAATAAACAATGCTAGCCCCGTGGCCAATTGAATGAAAACAGTTCCCAATACATAAATCAGTAAATAATCCTTGGCAAAACCCAAGGTATTGCTGCTGGCCCCAAAGGCAAGGAGCAAAGGCTCAGCCAGTAGATAAAAGAATAGCGTTAAAACAATGCTGAAAGCCAATAACATGGCGGTACAATTTCCGAGAATTTTTTCTGCCTCTTGAATTTTACCCTTCCCCAGCATGATCGATATTCTGGGTGCGCCGCCGCCGGACACTAAAGACGTAAAGGACATAATCAGGATGATTATAGGCATCGATACCCCGACACCGGTTAAGGCTAAGGGACCAATTTCCGGGATATGGCCGATATACATCCGATCGACCATATTGTATAGTATATTGACCAATTGCGCTAAAATTGCCGGCATGGCCAATTTAAACAATAATTTCGGCACGGAGCCTTTTCCAAGATTTACAGGATTAGATTTTTTTGTCAATTTTTCACCTCAGTTGAAACAATTATCAGCTTATAAGCTCTAGAATATTATACCCGATACCTGACTCAAGATAATTTTGTGACAGAATATTTTAAGGTAGATTAAGAAACTATCCAAAAGAGAACAATTTAATCAATACAAAGATTTCACACTTTGTCATAGGATATCCGATATTAGAAGCTGATGATTTTCTTGTGTGGAAAACAAACAACCAAGGATCCACTCGGTTTAGATCAGAAACACGGTGTAGGACCATTGGTTGTTGACTTCAATTGTATGGTTAACCAGGTTGTTTTGTGATCTGTCATTATTTGTCCAAGGTACGTTTTAAAAACTCTCTGGTTCTGGGATTATTGGGGTTCGTGAAAATATTTTCCGGTGTGTTTTCTTCGGCGATGATGCCATTATCCATAAAAACGACTCGGCTGGAGACATCCCGGGCAAATTCCATTTCGTGGGTGACGATGAGCATGGTCAGCCCGCTTTTCGCCAACTCCTTCATAACCTTTAAAACCTCGCCGATGGTTTCCGGGTCTAGAGCAGAGGTGGGTTCGTCGAAGAGAATGGCGTCGGGTTCCATACAAAGTGCCCGGGCTATGGCCACTCGTTGCTGTTGTCCACCGGATAGTTGTGCAGGTTTTGCTTCGATATAATCCGCCATACCCACCACATCTAAATATTTCAATGCGGTTTTTCTGGCTTCTTCCTTGGATTTTTTTAGGACTTTGATCGGACCTAAGGTGCAATTACCCAACACCGTTTTGTTTTTAAACAAATTAAATTGCTGAAACACCATACCCAATTTGGTTCGGTACTGCGTAGTGGAGAACCCCGGTGTGTTGATATCGGTCCCACGGTATAAAATTTCGCCGGTAGTAGCGGTTTCCAACAAGTTGATACAACGCAACAAGGTACTTTTCCCCGACCCCGAGGATCCGATGATGCATACAACTTCGCCGGAATAAACCTCGAAATGAATATCCTTCAACACTTCGTTTTCACCGAAGTTTTTACTTAAATGATTAACTTCTATAACTTTGTCTTTCATGATACACCTCTATGATCTTCCCGGTCTTATTTCGAACTTGGAATCCGTTAAAGTTGTTGAACCGTGAATGGTGTAGCTGTCCCGCCCTTCAATACGGCGCTCTGCAAAGCGCAATAATTGGGTAACGCTATAAGTACAGATCAAGTAAATGATACTGGTGATCAAATAAACTTCGAAGTATTTAAAATTATTTCCTGCAATGCTCTTAGAGGCAAAAAACAATTCGCTGACACCGATCACGTTGAGCACCGAAGTATCTTTGATATTGATCACGAATTCGTTGCCCGTAGCCGGTAAAATATTACGGATAACTTGTGGCATCACCACATTGACCATGGTTTGAAAATGGCTCATACCGATAGAACTGGAGGCTTCAAATTGTCCTTTATCGATGGATAAAATACCTCCACGTACAATTTCCGACATATAGGCACCGGTATTGATGGAGACGATAAAGTACGCAGCTTGAAAGACACCTAATTTAATGCCAAATAAAATGGGGACACCATAAAAAATAACCATGGACTGAACAATCATAGGTGTACCTCTAAAAACTTCGATATAGATGGTTAAGATGATGTTTAAAATTTTTAAAAGAATTTTTTTAAAGGTAGAGTCGTGGGGGTGGGTGGGTATCGTGCGCACCACACCGATGAGCAAACCGATGACGGTTCCGGTTAGTGTTCCTGCAATGGCCAAAATGAGGGTAACAATAGTACCCTTCAAAAACATGGGCCAGTATTGTAAAAATATATTGTAGGAAATTTGAAAAAAACTGGGTTCTGATGACATAAAATGCTCCTTCTAAATTGGAATTTGCAAATAAAAAAGCCTGATCCCTTGATGACCAGGCTTTTGCATGTTCTTATTCTTGCTCGGAAGGTTGATTTTTAATCGCTGCTTCCATAATTTCCTGACGTTTTTCTTCTGGGATGGTTTTTAGAATTTCGTTAATTTTTTCTCTCAACTCATCGTTTCCTTTTTTGAGTCCCACAGAAATGGCGGAGTCGTCAGTGGTGTACTCGAAGCCCTTTCCTTCGTCAAAGATAACCATCGCAAATTCATCGTTTGCTGCTGTAGCAGAAATACCTTCCGGTCGTTCGGATACATAAGCATCGATCATACCGGATTGCAAAGCTACGCGCATCGCCGGGAAGTCTTCCATGGCTTGTTCCTTAACAACACCGGGAATTTGGTCAATGACGGAATAGTGGAAGGTGTTAAGCTGGCCTGTTACCTTAGCGTCTTTAAAATCTTCTAAGGATTTAGCATTTTCGAAGGGACCGCCCTTTTTAACAACCATCACTAAGTCGGAATGATAGTAATAGTCTGAGAAGTCGATGGTTTCCTTACGCTCAGCAGTGGGGGACATTCCGGCCATAATGACATCGATCGTATCCGATTGAACAGCCGGTGTTAAACCGTCCCATGCGGTTTTAACAATGACCAACTCTTTGCCCAAGCCATCTGCAATCAGTTTAGCAATTTCAACGTCGTAACCGCCGGCGTAGTTGCCGCCATCAATGGCTACAGCTTTGTTGGAATCGTCTACCTGAGTCCAGTTAAAGGGTGGATAACCACACTCCATACCAACACGTAAAACATCACCCTTGTCGGCTGTTGCTTTGTCGCCGCTGTCGGAACTACCGCCACCGCAACCGGCTAACACCATGGCTGCGACCATGAGAACCACAAAGATAAAGATTGTTCTTTTTTTCATCATCGTATCCTTTCATAACCTAATATACTTCATTTTCTCTTAATAACGGCCAAAAGTCAAGTAAAAACGTAATTTTCAGCCACTTTCTCTTTATAAAGTGTGTTATGGCAAAATAAAAGAAGGTAGGATATGAACGGTAATAGAGCGCATAGTGTTATATTGGAAATATTTTGATCAAGGCTAAAAGTATGAAATAGGATTGTGAAAATGACACACGGATTTTTTAATTGGCGCACACCTAGGGGGCGATTTGTAGAAAACTATTGATATTGGAAAAAGCACTAGAGTGTTGGACTTACTTTGCCCCATGGTGCGTTACTGACGTCGTGAAGAAATTGTTAGATTTAGTTGTGAAAATGAATCAGAGTTCGCAGAGGGTCAAGATAAGTAACAGCCTTCAGTAGGAATTTAAAATTAATATTAAGGGTTTGGTGCCATTAAAAAAGATGAAGTAAGGAGTTCGCACCTATTGCGCGGTGGTTGCATCATTATAAGTGTTCAATAGGTACGAAATTAATACTTCATTTTCAAGCCAATTTCTGTACAGGGTGTATGGGTTATACTTAAGCCCGCTAATTGTTTTTTAATGGTGTGGTAAAATTGTGTAAAACAAAACAACGGCTCTTGCTCATTTAAAAACAACAGTTCCCTAGAGGGGTGATTACCTTTTGTCAGAGTAATGGTAAGATGTCTGGAGACGTCATAATTGTAGAGCACCAAATCCAACCATTCCTGTATACGTGCGATGTTTTTTTGGGGTAGATGGGTCGTGTTTTTATGAGGCAAATAAATCGTATTGACGGCGATAGGGAGCAGTTCGTTACACCATAAACGTTTTATTTTTAGATACCGGACGTTCTTATTTTTAGGCGTTTCGTGTTGAATGTCCTTTAAAACCTCCTCTGAAGTCACCAAGGAAATCTCAATGATTTTTTGGTGATCCATATTTGTCAGACTCTTTGAGTCGTGATAATAAAGAATATGAGGTTTAACAGAATGAGATGTTACAAAAAAACCAACCCGATCTTCGACGTGAACATAACCGATATTCTCTAAAGCGGATAAACTCTTTTTGATGGTAACCGGTGTACTTTGATAAATTTTAGAAAACTCTCTTAAAGAAGGGAGTTTTTCCTCCGCTTGGTAGGTTCCATTTTCAATTTTTTCTTTAATATCGTTAAAAATAACTTCATGAGTTTTTAACATGTAGAATATCCTTCTAAAACACAAAAATCATTGAGAATATACAATTTGGCATAGCCCAAGGGGATGTTATCTTCATCCATAAGTTTCTCTTCTAATACCATGACAAAACCCGGAATATACTTTTGCAAGCTCTTTAAA
>JAAYJS010000038.1 GCA_012522805.1 Eubacteriaceae bacterium
AATTGGAGCTGTCCTTATGGACCTTCATGACGAATGGCTCAGTTCTACAAGAAAATATATTAAGTTTAATCAATGAGTGACCGGTAAAACATTGTATAGTATTTTACACAGGATTGTGGACTTGACTTGTGGCACCCTTGGGTAAAAAAGCCTTGGCCATTATTTCTCAATCCGGTTATCAAAGAAGCGGCAAGTTGGTAGACGCCAGCTTAAAAGAAAATGATATCGAAGTCGTCTATGCTTATTTTAACGGTGAATGCAGCAAGGTCGAAATCGATAGAATCAAAGATCTAGTCCAGGAAAACGAAGCCGATATCGTCTTAGGCATCGGCGGTGGGAAGATTTTAGATACCGCTAAAGCTGTGGCTTACTACGAAAAACTTCCCGTGGTGATTTGCCCCACCATCGCTTCCACCGACGCACCCTGCAGTGCCCTGTCCGTTATTTACACGGAAGAGGGTGTCTTCGATGAATACCTGTTCTTACCATCCAATCCCAATGTGGTCATCATCGATACCGATGTCATCGTCAAATCTCCGGTTCGTTTAACCATTGCGGGAATGGGAGACGCTCTGGCAACTTATTTTGAAGCCCGGGCTTGTCAAGCATCCAATGCAACCAGTTGTGCCGGCGGTACCATGACCTTGGCCGCCATGGCTCTATCCGAATTGTGTTTTAACACCTTAATGACGGAAGGGCGCAAAGCAAAATTGGCTTTAGAGGCTGGTGTATCCACCGAAGCCGTGGATAAGGTGATCGAAGCCAACACCTTGTTAAGCGGTATCGGCTTTGAAAGCGGCGGTTTGGCAGCAGCCCACGCCATCCACAACGGACTCACCGTTATGGAAGAATGCCATCACCTCTATCACGGTGAAAAGGTAGCCTTCGGTACGATTTGCCAATTGGTATTGGAAAATGCGGATGAGGACGAATTATTTGAAATCATTTCCTTCTGCACCGAATTGGATTTACCCGTTACCTTAGAAGATATGGGTGTTGAAAAAATCAACCCAGACCAAATCATGGCGGTAGCCCAAGCGGCAACCGTAGAAGACGAAACCATTCACAACATGCCCTTCGAAGTGACCGCCGAGAGTGTGTATGGCGCTATTTTAGCGGCTGATGCCATAGGCAGATACATCAAAGGCGATTGATGCAATATTACCAATCCATCCATCTATACAAAAAACCGAGTAGCGGATTCGCCACTCGGTTTTTGTATTCAGAATCAAAACAAACCATTTAGCATGTTGCGGTGGTTTCGACTTTTAAATCCAAGATTTGATTCTTATCCTTTAGAAGTTGGTCTTCTAAAATCATTTCTTGGGATTTTTCAAACCCGATGCGCTCAATGGTTTGAGAGAGACGTTCGCCTTTCTGGCCCATGGAGCGGTAAAATAAGATCACCTTTTCGATGGTTTGCATGACCTCTTCTTCATCGTCGAAAAAGGGTGATAAAAACTGGCCGATGGCAATGTTTTTACCCCAACGTCCACCGACGACGAGCCGATAACCCCTGTGGCTGTTCATGGCATCAAAATGACATTTATCGGTACAAAAACCGCAATGGTTACAGGTTTGATCGATGGCAATGCGGTTGTCCGCATCGCCCTCGATGCGAGAAACGGCATGGATGGGGCAAGCCTCTAAAACCGTACACTTTTTACAACCCTTACATTTGTCCACATCAAATTGTGGACGGTTTAATCCGATAACGCCGACATCGTTTAAATTGGGTTTAACGCAATTGTTGGGGCAACCGCCCACAGCAATTTTAAATTTGTGCGGCAAAGAAACGTTGCGGTAACCTTCATAAAACAGATGATGGATTTTTTCCGATACAGCCAGAGTATCCGCTTGGCCGTATTGGCAGGTTGTTCCTTTACAGGACACAACGGGGCGCACCTTTGCACCGGTTCCACCGGTAACACAACCCTCTTGGGCAATAAACTCTTGAAAAGCGGGAATATTGTCATAATGAATACCGGGTATCTCGATGGTCAGTCTTGTTGTAAAAAGCAAGCTCCCGTTACCGAATTTTTTAGCTGCCTCTGCTAAAGTGGTTAGGGCGACATGGTTCACTTTGCCGTTGACGGTGATAATTCTGCCGGAAAACAGATCTGTCCCTCTGTTGTGCAAAAAACCTTCAGCTTTGACGGCTTTAATTTGTTCTGGTGTGACTTTCATCTATGAACCTCCTTCTTTTTGTACTTATATTTTATCACTATATAGAAAAAAGTGTAAAAAAAGAGATTGCATTCTATCAAATTTATTCGAATTTTTAGTGCTTCTTCGAAGAATCTTGAACGACCCAAACCCCGAAACTGACTAAAATGAGAGCGGCCAAGGTCCGGAACTCCCAAAAGGTTTCCTTTAAAAAAATACCGGAAAGCACCGTGCCGTAGATGGGAATGGTCAAATTGTAAACGCCGATTCGGCTGACTGGATTTTCTTTTAGCAACAATGTCCAGATATTAAAAGCCGCCAAGGATAAAAACACCAGATAAAACAATATGGCATAAGCTCCCAAGCCGGTTGGGGTCCATGTTCCGCCACGGGACATGCCGACGACCATCAGCAAGAAACCGCCGAAGCTCAGTTGGGATCCGGTCAAGATGAAGGGGTGGGTTCGATGGGAGAGGGGCCGTACCAGAACCGTACCCAAAGCGCCGAAAAAGGTCGACAATAACAACATGGCTTCTCCAAAAAAGTGCAAAGCTTCCGAGGTATCGGCACCGAGTTGTAAGACGACGATGCCCGCCGTGCCGATGACACAGCCCAGGATTTTAAGTGGGGTCAAGAGTTCATCTTTTAATAGAAAGTGGGCGATCACCAATATCATAAACGAAGACGTCCCGTTGATAATGGAAGCAACGGCTCCCGGTGTATGGGCCAAGCCGATATAAGAAAAGAAGTATTGTCCGAAGGTTTGCACCAAACCCAAGGCCATCATCGGTTTCCAAAGTGTTTGATCCGGGATAGGCCATTTTTTAAAACGGAAGGCCGCGTAGCACAAGGTGACCAAACCGGCCAAAAAAAAGCGAATGCCGGCAAAAAGAATGCGGGAGCTGACGGACGTTACTTGAAAAAGCGTGTAGCCGATTTTAATAGAGGGGAAAGCCGATCCCCATAATAAACAGGCGGTATTTGCCAATAGAAAAACAACAACGGGTTTTTGAAGTGTTTTCAAAAGAAGCCTCCATGATGGATTGTAATGGGACGGGTCTTTGACCAAGGCGCGATACATGTCTCTTGTTTCACTTTCAAATCCAGTTGTCACCTTCGGCACCTTCACCCTATCTGTCCAATGAGGGTACCAAAGACGAGGGATCATTTCAAGATGAAGAGATCTATTCGCTATTGAAAATAGTCTGACTTGATCTTTTAGAATTCCAATACGAGGGATGACAGCCATCGCGACAGAATTTTCGGAGAACAGAGAGGTGTTTCGATGGGAGCAAATCTTGGATTGAAGAGAAACAGAACACCGATAATAAAAAACCACGGCAGATGGGCTAGGCATCTGCCGTGGTTGGCAACCTTCTGGGACAAAGGGTGTTCATCCTGAAGAGGGTGCGGTCCAATGTATTTATTGCAACAAGCCGACGATAAAATTCATAAAAGCGGCCTCGTCGCCTTCCCAAAGCTCTTGAATTTTTTCCAATCTTTCGCCTTCGACGTGGAAGGTATTTTGATTGTCTTCAAAGGGGAATAATTGTGTTTTCTTCTTTTGATCCATGATAACCTCCAAATTAATACGTACCGTTTTCGCGGATATAGCGGTTGACGGCGTTTAAGTGGTTGACTTGGATATCCTTAATGGTGGTGGTAATTTTGTCGAAGCCAAACATATAGCCGCCACCGGGTGCTAAAATATCCACCAATTCCTTGGTTTTGTCGATACACTCCGACTCGGTGCCATGGGCCAGCAAGGTGACCGGATAAAAGCCGGTCAGAGCCATTTTATCTCCAATCTTGTCTTTGATGGCCTTGGGATCAGCATACTCAAATCGACCCAAAATCCGTTTTTCCGGCAACGTTACTAAATGGTCGTAATAACGCGTCCAATCCCCTTCAAAGAAAATATAGAGGTAATAACCTTTTTGTGTGAGGATATCCACCATTTTAGCGAAGGTCGGCCAGTACATCTTGTCGAAAACCCGATCGCTGATATAGGGTGGCATGTGGAGAGGCATAAAGACCATGGCATCTACCGTTGGTGGCGCCACCACGGCTTTTTGAATCATTAAGGGTAGGAGGGCTTCGCAAGCTTCGATCACTTTTTCCGGCATACGGCGAACGTCCTTGGAAATTCCGGTAAAGCTGCGGAGCAAATCGGCTAAAAAGTCAAAAGGTGCCTCGGCGGATGCAGCGGTGAGGACGAATAGACCCTCTTCTTCCAACAATTGACCCATGGCGGCATTATAAGGGCCGAAGGTGCGATTGAGAGACATCATGCCCCTTGCCAATGCCATGGAGCGATAGGGCTCCGGTTTATCAAAGACTTTGTAGAGTCTCGGCAAGCACTTTCCCGCTAAAAATGCCGGAACATCGGCGATGAGTTCATCGTATTCATCGTCTTCCATAGAGTGCACTTCCGGGTGTTGCACAAAACCCTCTTTGCTTTGTATAAAGGATTTGGCTTCCAAGGAGGTGTAATAACGGGGAGAACGGTAAAAGGTACTGCGGATAAAGTCGCCCTCAAAGGCCGGGACGGCCTTTCTCATAGCGTCGATGACTTTTTCCGTTTCCCACAATCCGTCAAAAATGTGATAACCGGCGTATTCGATGGCCATTTCCGGTGTGATGATGTGTTCGATTGGAATGTAATCCGGTTTTTCCATATGCATGACTTTGCGAATATTGTCGATCCGACTTTGTTTTTTATCCATTTCTCATTTCCTTTCTTCAGTGGAATTTGGTCCCGAGGTGTGGCCAGCCGGCATGAAAAGCAATCATGAGGAGGTATCGTTGACCATGCCGGGAACGCCTCAAGGCCTGACCCTCGATCAAAACAATGTTTATTGAATAAAAGATAATTCAATGATAAGGGACAATTTACGAAAAGTCAATACAAAACATTAAATAAAATACAATTTACTAAATAAATAATGAGATTTACGCTAATAATGAGAAAATAATAGGAAATATTTGCCAAATTTTTAGAACCCTCCCTTGATTGAGGCAGCACCCAACCCCTGGGGATTTTTAACAGAAAGGAACCTTGACATTTTTTTCCATAAACCTTATAATGATAAAAAATTAAGGAGCAGAACGATGGTAACTCGCACCCACCTTCAATTTGATTACGCCTATGGTTATCAATATCGTCGCGACGATGTTGATCAATTTAATATGCGTAAAATTGAACGGGTAGACCTTTGCCATTGTTAACTGTGTGACCATTATAGGTAAATTCAGGGACTCTCGTGAGTCCCTTTTTTATTGGGACTTGCAGTCCCATCAAGGAGAAAAAATGATTGTCGTCATCAAGCCGCGTGCAGCAGAAAATGAAATTCAAAAATTAATGGACAAAATTCGCATTCAAGGTGTCGATATCCACTATTCCAAGGGAGCATCTCAAGTCATCTTGGGTTTAGTGGGCGATACGCAAGCGATCAACCGGAACATGATCGCTTCCAGCGATATCGTAGAAAAGGTTCTGTCCGTTCAAGAACCTTATAAAAAAGCCAACCGTCTGATTCACCCGCAGGATACGATTTTGGAAATCATGGGTCGAAAAGTCGGAGAGGGCAACTTAACCGTTATGGCGGGGCCTTGCTCGGTAGAAAGTGAAGAACAAATCGTCTCTGTAGCCAAGGATGTTCAAGCTGCCGGTGCCCACTTTTTAAGAGGGGGCGCCTTTAAACCCAGAACGTCTCCCTATTCCTTTCAAGGCATGGGAAAAATGGGTTTGGAGTTGCTATCCATCGCTAAGAAAGAAACCGGTCTGCCCTTGGTCAGCGAACTCATGGACTTGCAAGACTTAGATCTCTTTGAAGACGTGGACGTCATTCAAGTCGGCGCGCGAAACATGCAAAACTTCTCCCTTTTAAAGGAATTGGGTAAAATCGACAAACCGATTTTGCTTAAAAGAGGGTTGTCCGCCACCATCGAGGAGTGGATTATGAGCGCGGAATACATCATGGCCGGTGGGAACGAAGAGGTGATCCTCTGTGAAAGAGGTATCCGAACCTTTGAAACCATGACGCGCAACACCTTAGACCTGTCCTGTATTCCCATCATCAAATCCAAAACCCATTTACCCATCATCGTCGATCCCAGCCACGCCACAGGCATCCGTTGGGCGGTCAAGGCGATGGCCAAGGCTGCGGTAGCTGCCGGTGCCGATGGCATCATGGTGGAGGTACACAACGACCCGGCCCACGCCCTATGCGATGGCGAGCAAGCCCTGTCCCCTGTGGACTTCTCCCAACTGATGGACAGCATTCAAAAAATTAGTCAGATAGAGGGTAAGGTGATATAATGAACCTATGCGATCAACATGTCGCAGTCATCGGTTTGGGCTTAATGGGCGGCGCCTTCGCTTTGGGTTTGCGTCAATTGGAACCAGCCAGCATCATGGCAACGGATTGCAACAAAGAGGTCTTGGAGAAAGCCCTGGAAGAAAAAATCATCGATTATGGCGCCCAAACACCGGAAGAAATAGCCCGGATGTTGTTTCAAAGCCATTTGATCATCCTGTGTTTGTATCCCTCAGATGCCATTGATTTTGTAAAGACCTACGGGCGGTATTTTCAGGAAAACGCCATTTTAACCGATATTGTGGGGGTGAAGGAACCGATTATTCGGGATATCAAAGAAGCCCTGCCCCCTACGGTGGATTTTATTCCCGGGCACCCCATGGCAGGCAGTGAGAAGGAAGGCTTTCTCGGTGCAACGGAGGATATTTTTGTCGGACGCAACTACGTGCTGACCCCCTTGCCGGAAAACAAAAAAGAAAATTTGAACTTTATAAAGACTTTGATCAAACGCCTGGGATTTGTCAACATCGTGGAGAGCACACCGGAAGAGCACGACCGAAAAATTGCCTTTACCTCTCAATTGTGTCACGTCATCGCCGCAGCCTTAGTGGATGCCGACGAAGACCTCAAAATCACCGATTTTGAAGGGGGGAGTTTCGGCGATTTAACCCGCATCGCCATGATCAACGCACCGATGTGGACGGAATTATTTTTAATGAATAAAAAGGCTTTGCTTGCGGAAATCGATAAATTCGAAGAGAGCTTGCAAGCCATCAAAGGGCACATTGCCCAAGACAATGCCGAGGCATTGATCGAAACGTTAAAGGACGTCAGGGATAAACGGGTTGTCATGGAAATTCAACGTATGAACAAGACCCGCACCCCTTTCCCTACAAAATAAATGAAAGGAATACCATGAATTTACCCTATCTCAGCGATAGCCACGCTCACTTGGACGACTCGCGATACGACTCCGACCGAGAAAACGTGATACGCGAAGCCGAAGAAGCGGGAGTGGGCTTGATCTTAAACCCCGCCGTTAACGAACACAGCGCTCGTTGCGCCTTGGAACTCACCAAGGAGTTCGACATTGTGTATGCCGCCGTGGGCTTTCATCCTTCGGACTGCCGGGATTTTGATCCCGATGTCCACCTACCCATGATGGAAACCTGGTGTCAAGATGAAAAGGTCTTGGCCATCGGAGAAATCGGATTGGACTACTACTACGACGATGGCGCCCCCCGAGATTTGCAAAAAAAAGTTTTTGAAACACACATCGATTTGGCCAATCGCATGGAATTGCCCATCATCGTGCACAATCGGGAAGCCCATCGGGACACCTATGAGATGGTGCGGGATTTATTGGATGAGGAATCCGGCGGTGTCTTTCATGCTTATAGCGGCTCCGTGGAAATGGCCAAACAATTGTTGGATTTGGGTTTGTATATTTCTATCGCCGGCCCCTTAACCTTTAAAAATGCCAGAAAAGCGCCGGATGTGGTGGCTTATGTCCCCTTGGATCGATTGCTTTTGGAAACCGACAGCCCCTATTTAACACCCATGCCTTATCGCGGTAAGCGCAACCATCCCGCTTATGTTCGCTACATTGCGGAAAAAATTGCGGAAATCAAAAACATCCCCTACGAGGATGTGGTGTATCAAACTTTTGAAAATTGTAAAACTCTTTTCGGACTGGACGTATAAACCGGCCACAGTGAAGGGGAATTGGAGCTGCCAATGGAAAAACTATTTGAAAAATTGATAGAAAATCGAAATCGCGACAGAGCGGTGCAGATGGCCGCCTATATGCGCAACCAATTTCCATTCTTAGGCATCGATGCTACGAAGAGGCGCCATCTCTCGAAGGATTTTATACGAGAGACCAAGAAAACAAAGGCCATCGACTGGGAACTGGTCGCCACCCTTTGGGAAGAACCCTATCGGGAAATGCAATACATCGCCGTGGACTATTTGAACGCCATGAAAAACGCTTTGTCCCCGGAGGATCTGAAGCGATTTGAAAAACTAACCGTTACCAAGTCCTGGTGGGACACCGTGGACGGCTTGGATAAATTGGCGGGACATATCGCCCTACACCGTCCGGAGTTGGATCCGACCTTTGTCGATTGGAGTTTAGAGGATAATATTTGGCTGCGCCGAATGGCCATTAATCACCAACGTCATCGAAAAGAAGCCACTCGCGAGGCATTGTTGGAAGAAATCGTGGTGAACAACTTAAATCAAAAAGAATTCTTTATCAATAAAGCCATCGGTTGGGCTTTACGGGAATACAGCAAAACCGACTCCCAGTGGGTGGTGGATTTTATTCAAAAATATCAAGATCAAATGGCAAAGCTCAGCATTCAAGAAGGAACGCGATGGATCAAGAATCAAAAGTAAATGTGGAAGAGTAGAGGCCATCATCGTCAACATGAAATGGCCCAACCTAAGGTCACCAACAACATGTTTGTGTAGCCGATGACCTTGGGTTGGGCCATTTTAAATTTTATACGCGATCATTTTTAGAATGCTATTCTTCTTGAGCCACCCGCTGACAGCGCATCTCCTTGTCCGGTTCTTGAGACAAAATCAACATATCGTCTTCGAAACGGTAGTGCATCACCGTGTCGTTGCCCAAGCCCGGAAGGTATTGAATTTGAATGGTTTGGTTGTCGCTATCCACCGTGTAATGGGCGGTTTGTTCTCCCATAATGGTCAGCCATTGGTCCGAGGTAAAGGCCAGTTCAATCGGTGTGGAGTCGTCTTCGGGAACAGTGACCCAGGTACCAATAATTTTTTGTTTTTCTGATTGTGATTTTTGCTCTCCCCGAAGCCCTGCGATTAAGAAGGCGGTTAAAATCGATAGAGCCAAGCTGATGACGATCAGCCCGACGAATATTTTTTGAAACAATTTTGAATTTTGAGTAGATGTATTCATAACTTCTTTCTCTTACTTGTATTCATTTATACAAAAGGCCAACAATCAGTATCATACTATTAGTATAGGTAAGTTTCCTTAAAGTAGCGATGGGCATTCATGAAAATTCACGACCATTTGACACAATATTTTTGCTTAATTTTGCAAACTTACGTATAATATAGGATAAGTTAGTAAGGAGAAAATTATGAAAGAAAAAATTAAAGATATCGTGAAAAATGTCAAGGGCATTATCTGCGACATGGACGGTGTCATTTATCACGGCAATGAGTTATTGCCGGGTATTGCAGACTTCATCCAATGGATGGAGAAAAAAAACATCAACTTTTTGTTTTTAACCAATGCCAGTAACCGTTCGCCCAGAGAATTGAAGGAAAAATTACAAAGAATGGGATTGGAAATTCCCGAAGAAAATTTTTATACCTCGGCTCTGGCAACCGCCCGTTTTTTAGAAAGCCAAGCACCCAATAGCTCCGCCTATGTTATCGGAGACCCGGGGCTGATCAACGCTCTCTACGAAAGCGGCATTACCATGAACGATGTCAACCCCGAATACGTCGTCGTCGGGGATACGGCCAACTACAATTATGACAATATTTTTAAGGCGGTACAATTCGTCAACGCCGGTGCCAAACTCATCGGCACCTGCCCCGATACCACCGGCCCCATCGAGGGCGGTTTAATGGCGCCGTCGGGCAAAGCTCTGGTAGCTCCCATCGAAATTGCCACCGGAAAAAAGGCATACTTCGTCGGTAAGCCCAACCCCTTGATGGTGCGAACAGGCCTGAGAATGCTGGATGTTCACTCGGAAGAAGCTCTGTTTATCGGTGACAGAATGGATACGGATATCATCTCTGGTATCGAATCCGGTATGCATACCCTCTTGGTATTGTCGGGTGTCACCGGCCTGCAAGATATTAAGATGTTTCCCTATCGTCCGGATATTGTCGCCGAAGGTATTGGCGAACTGATGGAGATCGTCGCGCAAATAGACAAGGAAGCTTAACTTAAAAAAACTCCGAGGCTGGGCCTTTGGAGTTTTTTTATGCTCTGTGCTGAACACGGGTGGCTTTTCAAGTGCTCGATGGGTAACGGATGTGGCGAATCGGCGAATACGATGGAATTTTCCCGTCGGCTTTCAAAAGTGTACAGCTCTTTTCCAGAAAATGGATAGTCTGTGCCGCTTTTTGCTATCATTAACTGGTTTTCTATCTTTTACGAACTTGCGGATTCTGATAATATGATAGCAAGGGAGGATAGGATGGCTTATCAAGATTTAAATGCAGACAGTGTCAAAACCTATTTACTGGAGAACACCCATCTTTTTTCTAAAAATGCCCGCCTTCAGGTGTACGAGATTGGAGACGGTGAGGATGACGGGGACGGTTACGTTAACTTTTTGTACCGTGTTTGGGACGAAAAGGGGAAATCCGTCATCGTTAAACAGGCGAAGACCTATTACCGAGCCTTCGAGGAAGGGGTCGGTCCCTTTGTCCGGGAACGTAACTTTTTGGAAGCCAAAAACATGGACATTCGCCATGCCATCAACCCTCGGTGGATTCCTAAAATCTACCACGTCGACCGAGACAATCATCTCTATGTTTGTGAGGACAAGAAAGACTACAAGGTTTTGCGTTTTGAATTGATGAGAGGGATGCCCTTACCCCATATTGCCAAACAATTGGGCACTTTTTTAGCCCGCAATCATTTTTATACCTCGGAGTACTATTTAGACGCCACCGTGTTTAAAGAATTACAAAGCACCTTTATGAATCCACAGATGCGTTTGGTATTCGAATACGCTTTGTTTTTGCCGGAATCCGCCATCGATACCGGAAACGAGCGTTTTTTAGAAAGCGACCCTCAACGCGTGGCCATGGGACAGGCACCTTGGCAAAACGAAGCCTTGCGGGTTGAACTTTTAAAATTGCGCCAATTGCACATGCATTGCGCTCAATGCTTGGTCCATGGAGATTTGCACACCTCCAACGTGTTGGTTTCCGAGGACAACCGCATGGCGGTCATCGATATGGAATACGCGTATATGGGCCCTTTCTCCTCGGATATGGGCTACCTGATCGGTTCGTATTTTTACGAATACCTCCGTTGGTTTTATTTGGAAACCGCCTACGGCAAAGAATTTTGCGCCCGTTACAGAGAGAAAGTGCTGGCGGATATCCGCAGCATCATCGATACCTATAGCGACGTTTTCAGTGAAGTCTGGGATCGAGATGCCAAAAGCATGTACCGGAAGTATACCGACCTGAGGGATTGGGTTATGACCAATTATATGTCGGAAATGGTGGGCTATATCGGCTGTCAAATACTCTCCCGGGTGGGGGGCTTGGTGCCCTTACCGGACTTTGACACCTTACCGGATCAAGCGGACCAATTGGATGCCAGCCGGCTGGCCTTAAACACCGCCTATTACCTGATCCTACACCGCGAGGAGATTGGATCTTCAACACAATTGACCGATGTTTTCCAAAGGATGGCCCGACAATACCGGCAAGTCAAAAAAGTCGTGATGGGATAAAAGGAGCTTTTGCCCTTTACAAAAGAATAAGATCGCGTTATAATGCTTTTAGAACTATCTTCAGGGCAGGGTGTAATTCCCTACCGGCGGTATAGCCCGCGAGCCGTAAGGCATGATTCGGTGAAACTCCGAAGCCGACAGTAAAGTCTGGATGAAAGAAGATATACGTATTGTATGACGTTCATTGAGCTCTGAAATGATTGGATCATTTCAGAGCTTTTTTTAATACCCTGCCCGCCTTTTTGTCCAATCGGACTGAAGGGCGGGCTGTTTTTTGCAAAAAATAAATAAAACCCATCGATTGCCTTGGAAAGAGACGCTCATAAAATGATGAGGGGTCCTGACCAAGCCATGGGTTGAGCGTGTCAACCTAAAAGGAGGGATGATGATAGACAAAAAATATATGCAGTGCGCCATCGCTTTGGCCAAAAAAGCACGGGGACAAACCAGTCCCAACCCCATGGTCGGTGCGGTGGTGGTCAAGGATGGCAGAATTATCGGGGAGGGATTTCACAAAGGGGCCGGAAGGCCCCACGCCGAACCCGACGCATTAGACCATTGCAGCGAATCACCCCGGGGCGCAACCCTTTACGTGACCATGGAACCCTGTTGTCATCGGGGGCGCACCCCGCCTTGCACAGACAAAATTATTGCGGCGGGCATAGCCCGGGTGGTGATTGGTGCCGTGGACCCCAACAAGATGGTGGACGGCAAGGGGATTCGACAGCTGAGAGAAGCCGGCATCGAGGTTCGAGTCGGTGTGGAAGCAAAAAGATGTGGTGATTTAAATCCCTTTTTCAATCACTACATTTTAAAGGGAACACCTTTTGTCACCTTAAAATGGGCAGCCTCCTTGGATGGCCTTATCACGGCACGAGCGGGAGAACCCACAAGGATAACGGGAAAACAAGCCCAACTACATCTGCATGGCTTGCGCAGGGACCATGCCGCCATCATGGTGGGCATTGGAACGATCTTGGCGGATGACCCGGCTTTGACTTGTAGACTTGACCGGGGTGTGAACCCCTTACGCATTGTCTGCGATACCCGGGGTCGTCTGCCGATTGGGGCCCAAGTGGTGCAAACCGCAAGGGAAATTCCCACGATGGTGGCGACGGCCACCATGTCCGGGGAAAAACGTCGCCTATTGACGGAGCAAGGTGTGGACGTCATGGTTTTGCCGGAGAAAAACGCCCACATCGATTTGCAAGCTTTGGTACAAGCCCTGGGACTGCGTCAAATAGATTCGCTACTGGTAGAGGGCGGAGCAACCCTCCACGCCGCCATGGTACAGGAGGGACTTTGGCAGCGCCTAACGGCCTATATCGGCGGGACCTTGCTAGGTGGACAGGCGGGGATCAACCCTTTTGGTGGATTGCCACCTCAAAACCGGCCCTTGCCCTTAGAAACACCCGGGGCAACAATTTTGGGCGAGGACGTGGTCATCACCTGGGATCGAGCAAAGGAGGTATGAAAAGATGTTTACAGGCATTGTGGAAGAAGTGGGAAGCTTGGTCCGGGCCCTTCCCACCGATCAAGGCGGACAATTGACCATCGCCGCTAAAAAGGTTTTACAAGATGTCGCCTTGGGAGACAGCATCGCCGTCAACGGCACCTGTTTAACCCTTGTGGCCCACGACGGCCAATCCTTTGTGGCCGACGTGATGGGCGAAACGCTGCGACAAACCAATTTGGGAGATTTAAAGGTGGGAGAAGCCGTCAATTTAGAACGGGCAATGGCTGCTGACGGTCGTTTTGGCGGGCACATGGTTTCCGGGCATATCGACGGGATGGGTCACATCATCGCAATCGAAAAGGAACAGAATGCCCGTTGGTTGACCATCACCGCTTCCCCTGCTCTTTTGGCGGAGATGATCCCACGGGGGTCTATTACCGTAGACGGCATCAGCTTAACCATCGCCCGGTTGGAGGCAGAGTCCTTTAAAGTATCGATGATTCCCCATACCCTGATACAAACCCAAATGCAGTATAAAAAAGTAGGGGATAGGGTCAATTTAGAAACGGATTTAATCGGAAAATATGTGAGAAGGGCTTTGATGCGTTCCGGACAAGAGGAACAAACATCCAATATCACCCTTGAGGATTTAATTGAAAATGGATTTTAGGAGAGACCATGCAATACAATACCATTGAAGAAGCATTGAAAGCCTTGAGAGAAGGCAAAATGATTTTGATTACCGACGACCCCCATCGCGAAAATGAAGGGGATCTGGTTTGTGCAGCGGAATACGCCACCCCGGAAAACATCAACTTTATGGCAATTCACGGCAAAGGGCTGATTTGTATGCCCATGAACGAAGCCTACGGCAAAGCCTTGGGCTTACCTCAAATGGTTTCGGAAAATACCGACAACCACGCCACTGCTTTTACCGTATCCATCGACCATGTGGATACGACTACCGGTATTTCCGCCTATGAACGCTCCCTGACGGCTTTAAAAACCGTAGAGGAGGGTGTCAGGCCTGAGGACTTTAGACGACCGGGGCATATGTTTCCCCTCATTGCAAAAGAGGGCGGCGTTTTAGAGCGGGAGGGGCACACCGAAGCCACCGTGGATTTGTTGCGTCATGCAGGTTTAAAGGAAATCGGCCTGTGTTGCGAGGTCATGGCACCCGACGGGCATATGATGTGTAGCAGCGAATTATGGGATTTGGCGAAGACCTACGATTTGGTATATGTGACCATTGCCGACCTAAAGGACTATTGCAGGCGAAAAGATACCCATGTGGTTCGGGAGGTGGTGGTGGATATGCCCACGGCTTACGGCGAGTTTACCCTTTACGCGTATACCGACGATTTAACCGGGGAGCATCACTTGGCATTGGTTAAAGGAGACCTGGGAGACGGTGAGGGTGTGCTGTGTCGGGTACACTCCGAATGCTTAACCGGCGATGTTTTCGGATCCTCCCGTTGCGATTGCGGCAATCAACTACAAAAGGCCATGGCCATGGTAGAGGCGGAGGGCCGGGGCATCATCCTCTATATGCGCCAGGAGGGCCGGGGTATCGGGCTGATCAACAAATTAAAGGCCTACCACTTGCAAGAACAAGGTCGCGACACCGTGGAGGCCAACGAAGAACTCGGTTTTGCACCGGATTTGCGGGAGTATTGGATTGGCGCACAGATTCTCAGAGATTTGGGGGCAAAAACCCTGAGGTTGTTGACCAATAACCCGGATAAAATTTACGGATTAAATGGTTTTGGTGTCGAGATTGTGGAGCGGCTTCCCATCGAGGTACCCTTAAAAAAAGAAGATACCCGTTATATGAAAACCAAACAGGAAAAAATGGGACATGTTTTCAATGAAATTAAATTTTAGGAGATCAAAATGAAAATATTAGAAGGTCAACTGGTTGCAAAGGACATCAAGGTGGGCATCGTCGCCTCTCGTTTTAATCATTTCTTTGTGGAGAAGTTGGTTGACGGTGCCAGAGACGGTTTAGTCCGTCATGGCGTTCAAGATGAAGACATCACCTTGGCTTGGGTGCCCGGAGCCTTTGAATTGCCCTTTACAGCGGACAAGATGGCTCAAAGTGGCCACTACGATGCGGTGATTTGTTTGGGATCCGTTATACGCGGCAGTACCAGTCACTACGACTATGTCTGTAACGAAGCGGCCAAAGGCATTGCCCAAGTGGGGTTGAAACAGGGTGTGCCGGTTATTTTTGGGGTCATCACCACCGAAAATATCGAGCAAGCCATCGAACGTGCCGGATCCAAGGCGGGCAACAAAGGGTATGATGCCGCCCTCTCCGCCATCGAAATGGTGAACTTGATCAAAGAGCTTTAAATGGCAACCCTCGTTTTTGATTACGACGGCACCTTGCACGATTCTACCTTTATTTACCTGCCTGCTTTTCGGATGGTTGAAAAAAGATTGATGCTGGAAGGGGCTGTGGGCAACCAAGTAGTTGAAGATGCCAAAGTGTTATCTTGGATCGGTTTAAGCCCGCCCCAAATGTGGGCGGATTTTATGCCCGGTTGGACCTGGCAACAAGCGGAGCCCTATTCCAAAGAAATTGGCGATCATATGATCCGCGCGATTAAAGGGGGCAAAGCCCGTTGGTACCCCGGTGTGGCGGAAACCTTGGAAACATTAAAAAACAAAGGCCATCGTCTGATGTTGCTCAGCAATTGTACCGATGCCTATATGGGGGCCCATCGTCAAGCCTTTCCCATCGACCGTTACTTTGAATCGGTTCATTGTTCACAAAACTTCCATGTGCCGTCCAAAAAAGAAATACTGAGAGAACTTTTTTCTCAAGGTGTTCAAGATTTGGTGATGATCGGAGATAGAAAAACCGATATGGAGGCCGGGCGGGCCATGGGCGCCTTGACGGTGGGGTGTACCTACGGGTTCGGCAGAAAAGGAGAGTTGAAAGAAAGCCGGCGGTTGGTGGACTCCCCTTTGGAATGGCTGGATATTCTCTAATAAAAGGTGACAGTGGCTTCTGAAAATGTAAAAATCCCCTTATTTGAAGATCCAAATAAGGGGATTTTTTGGGGTGTTTTAAAGTCGAAACCCTAAAATAAGGGATCGACGATTGTGAACTTTTTTAAGATTCTTTTTGAATCTCGTCGTCTTCTTGCGTTGTGTTCAAAGGCTTACCATTATAGACGAAGAGATTTTTAACCCTCGCCATTAAATTAGAAGCAGAGATTAAAAACAAAGGTATAACCACAAACCAACCCAATTGGAAAACCGTAAAGGCGCCGTCGTAGATAAAAAAGTTGATCAAGGTACCGACAAGATAGGCGATCATCAACACGATGGCAACGATCAGAGTGCGAGTAAAGGACAGATTGATTGTCAATAAACTCATCAGCCCCAAGGCGATGACCACGGAGTAATCGATGATGGTCAAGTTTCCGTTTAAAAAAATCAATTGAACACCGAAAGCAATCACCGCTGCGATAAAGAACAACAGAGAATGACGAATGGAAGTTACCGGTGGGAACCCTTGTTGGGGAAGGATGCTTTCTCCGGGAGTTAAGGCGACAGCCGGTTCCGAGACCACGTGTTCTTGGAAATGGAGAGGCTCATCGTGGAAGGCTTCCAATGGAATGGTATCTTCTGCATCCACATCCGGTATCACGATATCCTTAATATCCGGAATGGTGGTGGGATCAAAGACTTGCGTTTCTGTTGCCGGGTTTTCTTCCTCAAAGGCATCTAAAAACTCGGTAACCGCAGGGTCTTGCACGAGTTCATCCAATACCGGCTCTTCGTCAAGTGGGGTTTCATCCTCTTCGATGAATGCGCTTTCCTCTTCTTCGGGAGATGGGTCATCCTCTTCAAAGCTCACCGGCTGTCCCGGTTCGGTATGCTCAAACTTCTCTGCTTCGAGCTCGAGCTCCTGCTTTTCTTCATCGATTTGTGCCAAGCGTTCTCTTTCAAGGCGCAGCTCATCTTCAATCAGCTGTTCCTTAGCTAAACGGGCCTCTGCTAGGCGCTCTTCTTTGAGACGTTCTTCCTCGGCAATTCTGGCTTCTTCCGCCAGTCGTTCTTGCTCCAAACGCTCTTCTTCGAGACATTTTTCCTCGGCAATTCTCTCTTCTTCTGCGAGTCTTTCCTGTTCCAGTCGCTCTTCTTCGAGGCGTTTTTCTTCGGCGATTCTTTCTTCTTCTGCCAGCCGCTCCTGCTCTAAACGCTCTTCTTCGAGGCGTTTTTCCTCGGCAATTCTGGCTTCTTCCGCTAGCCGTTCCTGTTCCAAACGTTCTTCTTCCAGGCGCTTTTCCTCGGCGATTCTCTCTTCTTCCGCCAGTCGTTCCTGTTCCAAACGTTCTTCTTCGAGACGTTTTTCCTCGGCAATTCTCTCTTCTTCCGCCAGTCGCTCCTGCTCCAAGCGCTCTTCTTCCAGACGCTTTTCTTCGGCAATTCTTTCTTCTTCTGTCAGTCTTTCCTGTTCCAGGCGTTTTTCTTCGGCGATTCTTTCTTCTTCTGCCAGCCGCTCCTGCTCCAGTCTCTCTTCTTCCAGGCGCTTTTCTTCGGCGATTCTTTCTTCTTCCGCCAGTCGCTCCTGTTCCAGTCGTTCTTCTTCCAGGCGTTTTTCTTCGGCGATTCTGGCTTCTTCCGCCAGTCGTTCCTGCTCCAAGCGCTCTTCTTCCAGACGTTTTTCTTCGGCAATTCTGGCTTCTTCCGCCAGTCTTTCCTGCTCCAGTCGCTCTGCTTCCAGACGTCTGCGTTCTTCCTCTAAGCGCTTTCTTTCCAATCGCTGTTGGCGGATGGCAGCTTGGTCTACCGCAACCCAACGGGGTTTTTCCATCTCCCTCAAAGCAGCGGCAACTTTTTCCAAATTGATGGTGCGCTGTTCTTCGAGGAAAATTTTTTCCAATTCAACCGGGTCTGAAATGTCCTCTTCAGCTCTCGACAATGGGTCTTCTTGTAGTTCGGCAATAGGTGGATTGTCCATACCGGGCTGCGCAATCGGTGTTTCTTCTCCCGATGGGTCGACTGCCTGCGTCTCCCGGTACTCTTCCTCCGCAATAGATTGGGGTTTCAGTCCCTCCGATGCTTCGGTATGTGTCGAAGTGTCCTGGTGCAAAACCACATCCTGAGTCGATGTCTCATTTTCAGGGGTTGTTTCGGCGTCAATTTTCTCTAAGTCTTGGACCGGTTCGGTCTGTGTTTCGAGATGTTCTTGGACTTCTTTTGGAGGTGCGGGTTTCTTTTTTCTTTTCCAAAACATAGCAACTTTTTCCTTCCATCTACTCGGTGGTGTCGGTTGATTGACCACCTTGGTGTTTTCTTCTTGCTGCCCGACCTCTTGGTCGAGGTATTCGGTTTCATTCTCTGTGTCTGCTGCAATGGGGACATGACCGGTTTCGGGCGCTGCCTGTTGTCTTTTTTTTAATTCCTCCGCAATGGCGCGTTGGTTGACAATATCCGTCCAACGTTTCGTTACTTGCAGGGGTTGTTCGTTTGAGGGGGGTGTATCCTGAGAGATGGACATCTTCGATATTTTATCCTCGATTCGGTTTTCGCATTGATCGAATGTCGAATAAAGATGTTCCCTTTTATGGGCATAACCGTTGTTCTCATTGTGATTGTGATCTCCCATTACGTCCCTTTCCGATTTTCAATATCAAATAATAGTATTTTATTTTATATTATAGCAAAGATACGCCAGATAATAAAGCAATCCTTGTTAAAGCCCTACAATTTCAATGAGAATGAGGTGTTTGGGGTATCATCAGATGAAGAGAAGAGGCGGTTTAAAATTTTTTACGCTGAACACCACCCCACGGGTTGATCGATGATTGGGTGCCCTCTCGGGTAGACCACTGGATTGCGATTGAGCTAGAATTGAAGTTTGATTTGATGTTACAATACAGATAGAAAAAATGTAATCAGAGTAAAACCGACCATTTTTCAGCACATGCCAAACTCGGTGGCGAGTTGCCTATGGGTAGTAGCTTTAAATTCTATGTTGTCGGACTCAAACCGGTGGCACCACCTGTTGTTCTAACAGAGGCTGCGACCTTATAGGAAGGGTTTGGCTTAGGGATGGCACTTATCCTTGAAGACCTCGGATTGTTCTGCGGTATTTTAGGACAGCCTGTGATCGCACATTCTGCTGAAGGAAATAACTTATATCAAACCATAGGAGTTGTCCGAGGATGGGTGCAAGGCGTGGTGATGGCGGTCAGGATGGGGCCGGGTTGTTGATTTTGAAGGATTTGAAGATTGTCAGAAATAGGGGTCAGGAAAAAGTATGGATCAAACCGTTGTTAAAGAAAACGAAAAATGTGAAGATTTAGATTTAAAGGGCTTGCATATCATTCAAAACTCGGAGCTATTTTGTTTCGGTATGGATGCGGTTCTTTTGGCGTGGTATGCCTCCAGGTCTGTTTATTTAAAAACCAAAGTGTTGGAGGTGGGTACGGGAACGGGAATCATTCCACTGCTTTTAGTGGGGCACGAGAGAACTAAAAAAATTGAAGCGATAGAGATCCAAGAGGTTATGGTGGAGATGGCAAGACGCAGTGTTGCCCTAAACGGTTTGGAAGATCAAGTATTGATTCGCCATGGAGATATCCGATCAAACAAATTAGAATTAGCCTACCAAAACTATGATGTCATCATCTCCAACCCACCCTATATGAGAACAAATCATGGCGAACATGCCAAAGGGGACAGTCGCGCCATTTCCCGACACGAAGTAATGATGACTATGGAGGATTTGTCAGATTTTGCCAAGAAACGTTTAAAAGATAAGGGGAAACTCATTATGGTGTACCGGGCGGATCGCCTGGGAGATGCGCTCGTCACCTTGAGGCAAGCCGGCATCGAGGCCAAAAGGCTACGGTTTGTCCACCCCTATGTGGATAAACCGGCTAATTTGGTACTCATCGAAGGCATTAAAAAGGGCAACCCTTTTTTAC
The DNA here is from genome assembly GCA_012522805.1 of Eubacteriaceae bacterium. Classification (GTDB taxonomy): domain Bacteria; phylum Bacillota; class Clostridia; order Eubacteriales; family Eubacteriaceae; genus JAAYJS01. The sequence continues at coordinate 20,366 of JAAYJS010000038.1, forward strand.
AGGTGGAGCCGCCCTTAATCATTTACGACGATCAGGGCAATTATACGGAACTCATCAACCGTATTTACGAGGAAGAGCGCTACGGAAAAATTTGGGGACCGATTCATCTCGATAAAGGACTACAACCTTAGGAATTACCGAGGGTGTCGAGGGGAGGAAATCTGAAAAAATCAAACTTTGCTAAAATTGACTTGTCGCGTGAATTAGGATATAATTTTAATAGAATTTAATATGAATGTTGATACCAAGGAAGTCGGTGTAAATCCGCTCAGTCCCGCTACCGTGAACTGTCAAAAGTAAGACGGATACTTTGTATCACAGCTATTCTGCGAGGACAGGTTTTGCCGAAAATGAATGATCGGTTATAGATGAAGTTGAAACTCCTCGTTGTAGGAGTTTTTTTGTTAAGGAGAACGAATTGTATAAAAGTATAGCGAAACGTTTGTTACAATTTATACCCGTTTTATTGGGTATCACCTTTATGACCTTTGCCTTGATGGCCATCGCCCCCGGAGACGCTGCCACCGTTCGGCTTTCTGCCGGTGGTACCACACCAACCCCGGAAATGGTCGCTGCCCTTCAAGCGGAAATGGGATTGGATCGCCCCTTTACCCTCCAATATTTTTCATGGTTGGTGAATTTTTTAAGTGGAGATCTGGGTAATTCTTATTTCGGCAATACACCGGTGATGGACAAAATCTTTCAGGCTTTGCCCTTTACCTTGATGATGGCGGCTTTGTCCATGGTTCTGACTTTGGCGGTATCCATCCCCTTGGGTATCTATACGGCGGTGCGCAGGGACAAATGGGACGATTTCCTGATTCGAGGGTTAACCTTTGTCGGCAACGCTGTCCCTAATTTTACCATAGCTATCTTGTTGATTTATTTTTTTGCTCTGAAATTGCGTTGGTTTCCGGTTTTAGCAACCAGAGATCCCATCGGAGCCATTTTACCGGCTGTAACCTTGGCTATCGTCATGTCCTCCCGCTATATCCGCCAGGTGCGGGCAGCGGTATTGGACGAATTGGCCAAGGACTATGTGGTCGGTGCACGGGCCCGAGGCATCAAAGAAAAAACCATTCTTTACAAGCATGTTTTAAAAAATGTGATGGTTACCATTATTACCTTAACGGCGATCTCCATCGGATCTCTCTTGGCGGGTACGGTGGTGGTGGAGAGCATTTTCAATTGGCCGGGTTTGGGGTCCATGGTGATGGAAGCGATTGGTCGACGGGATTACCCCGTCATCCAAGGGTTTGTGGTTTGGGTTGCCATCGCTTATATGATGGTCAACTTAATTGCGGATATTTCCTACACATGGTTTAATCCCAAAATTCGGGATATATAGGAGGCAGGATGAAAAGAAAGAATGCGGGGCATTTACCAAAAAGTTTTTGGATTTTAGTTATTTTGATCAGCCTTCTCGTGGTGTTTTCGCTGTTTTCAAAGCATCTCACACCCTACGATCCCTACGCAACAGAACCTTCCAATGTTTTGCAACCGCCGTCGGCGGCCCATCCCTTCGGCACCGATGGACATGGAAGGGATTTGCTGTCCCGGGTCATCGTCGGATCGAAAACCTCCATATTTTCCGCCTTTGCCCTGATTGCCATGACCAGCATCTTCGGCACCCTCATCGGCATGATTGGCGGCTACTACGGCGGCTGGGTGGATGCCTTTTTAATGCGGATCACCGATGTGTTTTTATCCTTTCCGGATATTATTCTAGCCATTGCCGTTGCCGGTGTATTGGGGGGCGGTCTATTCAACGCAATTTTGGCGCTTTTTTTAACGACTTGGACCCAATTCGCGCGTTTGGCCCGATCCTCTACCATTTCTGTCAAGGAAGAGGCCTATATCCATGCGGCAAAACTATCCGGTTGTTCCTCACCGCGCATTATATTTCTACATATTTTACCTAATATTTTAGGGGCCTTGATTGTGACAGCCACTTTACACATCAGCGGTATGATGATGGGTATCGCGGGATTATCCTTTTTAGGGTTGGGAGTCAAGGTACCCCAAGCGGAATGGGGATCCATGATCAGCGAAGGGCGCAAGTATTTGCAAACAGCTCCTTGGGTGGCCATTTACCCCTCGGTGGTGATGGTTGCGGTGATGATGCTCTTTAATTTGTTCGGCGATCAGGTCAGAGACCTGTTGGACCCCAAGCATGGTAAGAATTTGCTTAAGAGGAATACGTTATAATAGATAGTCAATGAGCACGATTGAGATTATTCACATCAGAGGATGTTGATAATAAATCCATAACAAGGAGAATATAATGAGAAGAAAAGTATTATTGTTGGCATTGATCCTGATTCTGGCCATCAGTTTGATTGCCGGTTGTGGCGGCGGGACCTCCAGCGGCGGAAAGAAGGACGACGGTTCTATTGTTTTCGGCAGTACCAATGCCGTCATGCCCACCTTAGACCCTGCCGTGGATTGGGTGGGTTGGTACCCCGTACGCTATGGTGTTGGGGAAACGTTGTTCAAATTGGACGAGAGTTTGCAACCCGCTCCATGGTTGGCGGAAAGCTATGAAAATATCGATCCCAACACGTGGAAAATTACCCTAAAGGACAAGGCGACCTTTTCCAACGGTGAAAAGGTAACCGGCGAAAAAGTGGTAGAATCCTTAAAACGCGTCGGGGAGATCAACAGCCGTGCGGCTTACATTCAGGATATCGACTTTTCCGTAGAAGGCAACACCATCACCATGAAAACCCCGGAACCCAATGCGACTTTGATTTATAACTTTTGCGATCCCTATGCGACGATTGTAGACGTAGCGAACACGGAAGATTTTGAAAATGCACCGATTTGCACCGGTCCTTTTAAAATAGAGAGCTTTGATCCGGAAACCAAGGCCGTCATGGTTAAAAATGAGAACTATTGGGACGGTGAGGTCAAATCCCAAAGTGTGACCTATATCGACGTCAGCGATTTTAATACCTTGGCGATGTCACTGGAAACCGGCGAGGTGGATGTCGCCTTGGAGCTGAGCCCGGAAGCAGCGGAAAGTTTAAAGGACAAAGAGGGCATCGTGGTATCTCAAACCGTACAACCCCGGACCTATCAAGTCTATTTTAATATGGAAACCATGCCGGACAAGGCGGTACGGGAAGCGGTGATGACGGGCATCGACAAACAGGCCATTTGCGAGGAGCAACTAAAGGGAGCGGTGACTTCGGCTGTTGGCGCTTTTCCGGAATTTACCCCCTACAACGATAAAGACCTGAAGGCCAGAATCTATGATATCGAAAAGGCCAAGCAAATTTTGGCCGACGCCGGTTATGCAGATAGCGATGGCGATGGTATCGTTGAAAAGGATGGCAAACCCTTAACCCTTCAACTCAGCATTTATAAACGTTTGGCCATGGAGAGCATCGGAACGGAAATACAAGCACAACTTAAAAAAATCGGCATCAATGTAGAGCTTAAAGTATTTGAGAAATCCACTTACTTTGAACCCGGAGATTTTGATATCGGCATGTATTCCATCGTGACCATGCCCATTGGAGAGCCCTCCAAGTTTTTAGCTGATTGCATGATGGAAGGGGAAACAGCCAATTACGGTCATTACAACAACCCCCAAGTCAATGACAAATTAAAAGAATTGCAACAAACCTTTGACGAGGATAAGCGCATCGCCTTGGTAGCGGAAATTCAACAAACCGCCATCGACGACGCCGCTTTCGATTACATCGGTTTCAATAATATGATGGTGGCAGCAAAGGAATCGGTACAAGGGTTTACCACCCATGCCAACGACTATTACCACGTCACTAAAGATTTAACCAAATAAAACCATGAGGGTAGAAGCAGCTGCCCTTTGGCTTTCATTTGGTTGCAACCGAACGGCGGCATTGCAGGAGCAGCTGCAGCCGCCGGCTTTAAAGAAGTTTTTGAAAAATAGAAAAGAAGAAATAGATAGGAAAAGAAAATGGCGCCACTATTACAAGTAGAAAACCTTTCTGCCGGATATGGCGGAGTCAAAATTGTCAGAGATGTTGTCTTTAATTTACATGAGAACGAGGTCTTGGGCATTGTTGGCGAAAGCGGATGTGGCAAATCCACCATGGTCAAAGCCATTGCCCGATTAAAAGGTATGAATACCGAGATCTTATCCGGAAACATTCGTTTCAAAGGTCAAGACTTGAGCACCTTGTCCAAAGAGAAGAGACGAAAAATAATGGGAGAGGACATGGCCATCATCTTCCAAAATCCGGAAGCCAGTTTAAACCCTTCGCGAAAAATCGGGCATCAATTTTTAGAAACCATGCAAAACCATCGAGGTGCCGTTCGTTGGTCAGAAATGCGGGACAATGCGGCGGAAATTTTTAACAAAATCGGTTTAGACGAGGTGGATCGCATTCTAGATGCTTATCCCTTTCAATTGTCCGGAGGGATGGCACAGCGGGTCGCCGTTGCTTTAGCCATGCTCCTAAAACCCAAACTCATTTTGGCGGACGAGCCGACTTCCGCCTTGGATACCACCGTTCAAAAACAAGTGGTGGAGGAAATGCTGGCATTGAAGAAAAGCCTCAACACCGCTATGATTGTCATCTCTCACAACATGGGCGTCGTCGGCAAAATGGCGGACACCATCGCTGTGATGTACGGTGGCAGAATAGTGGAAATCGGCTGTAAAGAGCAGATTTTAAATGCGCCGGCCCACCCCTATACCAAGGCGCTTTTGTCGGCGGTCCCTAAATTGGGCGCCGGTTTACCCGTCGGTTTAAAGGGACGGCCGCCTCATTTTAGCTGTATCAAAGAGGGATGTGGCTTTTACGACCGTTGCATATATTGTACGGAAAAATGCGCAAGTTACAATAACGTCGCCTGCGAAATTCGCAAAGACCATTGGGTCTTGTGTGGACGAAAGGAGATCTATGCCTGATAACCTCGTGTCCTTTAAAGGGGTCTCCAAAACTTTTTCCGATGGCAACTATACGGTACAGGCTTTAAAAGACATCAGCTTTTCCATGAAACCCGGCGAAATATTAGGTGTCATCGGAGAAAGCGGCAGTGGTAAATCCACTTTGGCTAAGGTCTTGACGGGTTTGCATCGAGTCAGCTCCGGGCAAATTCTATATCGAGGCGAGGATATCGTCCACTATAAAAGAGCTCAGTGGCATCAGTTGTACACAAAAGTACAAATGGTTTTTCAAAGTGCCGTCGGCTCCTTTAATCCGAGGCGAAAAATTGGCCCCTCTATTGAAGAGACCATTTGTTTGTTGTGTCTTGAAAGAGGAAATAAGGCCAAGGATATGGTCGGCGAGCTGTTGAAGCAAGTGGGTTTAAAAGAGTCGTATCGAGACAAATACCCCCACGAGCTCAGCGGCGGAGAGTGCCAAAGAGCCGCCATTGCCCGAGCCATGGCCGTCCATCCGGAGCTTTTAATCTGCGATGAGGCCACATCGGCACTGGATGTTTCCGCTCAGGCGCAGATCATCGAGCTGTTACTGAGTTTAAGAGAAAGGCAGAACATGGCCATTTTATTTATTACCCACGACTTGCCCTTGGTCAGCAACTTTACTGAAAATTTGATCATCATGCATGCCGGCGAAATTGTTGAAAGAGGCACCACCAAAAATATCTTAGAAAACCCTCAAAGCCGCTATACCCAAGCATTGATCGACGCTATTCTGTAAATGTATTAGAGGAGGATTTTATGACACAATTTTTTTCTATGAGCCGTATTTTGCCTGAGAACAGGCGCAAAGGCCCGGTACCGAATACAAAAAACGCCTATCAAAATTTTTTGAATGTGGCGTGGCCCGCCGCCATGCAAGGTTTGCTCATTGACCTGATGATGACCATCGACTTGGCGATGGTCGGCACCTTGGGTGCTTGGGCATTGGCTTCCGTCGGCGTGATGAGCCAACCGAAAATGGTACTCCACGTCATGATGCGCGCCTTATCGGTACCGGTTACCGCCTTAGTAGCTCGAAGAATGGGCGAAGGCAACAGACAAGCGATGAATGCCACTTTAAAACAGGGCATCTCGCTGACACTTTTGCTGTACTTGCCTATCGTTGCAGCGGCTTTTTATTTTTTGCCCCAAATTATTTTATTTACCGGGGGGCAATCCTCCTTAATCGATCCGGCGACGCGTTACGGTCGCTATGTGACCATAGGTGTTTTCTTCACCGCTTTTACCCAAGTGATCGGGGCTGCACTGGTCGGAACCGGCAACACCAGGGTGGTTTTTAAGGCCAATGTCATGGGCAATGTGGTCAATACCCTTTTAAACATCGTTTTAATTCACGGTATCGGGCCCTTTCCCCGTATGGAGGTGGTCGGAGCCGGGCTTGCCACCATGGTTGGCAATATCGTAGCTCTGTTGGCGATTTCCAGAGAAGTGATAGGCAGCGATAAGTTGTTGACCCTCAATGCTCCCGGAAAGTGGTTTGATCCACAAATCTTAAAACCGATTGGAAAATTAGGCAGCAGCTCCCTAGGAGAGCAAGCATTTGAGCGCTTTGGCATGTATACCTATACCATGATGGTGGCCCGACTGGGTGTTGTGCCCTTGGCAGCCCACCACGTCGTTATGAGTTTGTGCGATATTTTTTACTCCTTTACCCTTGGGTTGGGTTCTGCCACGGCTTCCCACACCGGGCAAAATCTCGGTAAAAAACGGAGCGATATGGCGGAAGCCTATGGCAAAATCGGCATACGGGTCGGCTTTGTTTTGGGACTTGCGGCCTTTGCCGTCTACGTGGTGGGACGAACACCTTTAATGTGGATTTATACCCAAGATGTCCAAGTCATCACCTTGGGTAAAGCTTTGACGGTGATCATGGCTTTGGCCACGGTGCCACAGGCGTTTCAACTGGTGTATTCCGGTGTGTTAAAGGGTGCCGGCGATAATTTTTACGTGATGGTGTATTCCCTCGGGGTTATTGCCGTTTTCAGGCCGCTACTCACCTACCTGTTGTGCTTTCCATTAGGCTTCGGTATTTACGGGGCGTGGATCGCCCTGGTGGTAGACCAGAGTCTGCGCATGGTTTTTTCCGCCAAACGCTTTTATGGCGGCAAGTGGAAACACGTGCGCATTTAATCAATCAAAAAATAAAAGGACCTGAGCTCTCTGCGGAGGTATCCCGCAGAGAGCTCAGGTCCTTTGTCGTTATGCAATAGCCGGTGTCGCCCTTATTTAAAGGTGGTGCGATAAACTTGAATGCCGTCCAAGGACCACTGGTTATCGGAAAAAGTACCGGGCTCCAAAGTGTTTTGGATGCGTTCCATGGTGTTCATCCGGGCATCGATGACATCGATGTGGTGCAACAGCTCCGCTTCGGCAAACATAGGTCGTTTGGGACTGCCGTATTCCGCTTCGTAGTGGTGGGAGAGCAACATATGTTCCAACAACAATAAAATTTCCGGATCGGTGCCCAATTCTTCGCCCTTTAATTTTAGATCCGCAATGCCGGTGACGATGTGCCCGAGCAGCTTACCCTCGGTGGTGTAGTCGCTGACAATGCCGTTGGGGTCGGATATCATCTCATCGACCTTACCCAAATCGTGTAGAATAATACCGGCATAAAGGAGATCCGCATTGATAAAGGGGTAGAGGGGCGCCAAAACCATGCCGATTTTTAACATCGACAGGGTATGGTAGAGCAAACCGCCCTTTAAAGCGTGGTGGTGACGCTTAGCCGCCGGAAAGTACATCAAAGCCTTTTCCTTATCTTCCACCAAGCTCAGGGTAATGGCCTTTAAATCTTCATTTTTAAAATTGGCGATGACTTTTTTGATATCACCCAACATGGCCTCGGATGAAAAGGGTGCCGCATGGACAAAATCGTCGATGCTTACCGGGTCGCCCTCGTTGGCCAATCGGATTTTTTGAATGATCACCTGCAGCTTTCCGTTGTACTCTTGGACGGCTGCCCGCACCTTGACCAACACACCGGGGACAAATTCCTCTTCGTCGGCCTTGCTGACGTCCCACATCCGGCCATCGATCTCATCGAAGGCCTTATCGGTTAAAATCAAATTAAAGTAGCGGCTGCCGTTGCTGGCAGTTTTGGCGATTAAATTTTTAATAAACAAATAGTCTTGAACGACATTTCCTTTTTTGTAGGATTTAATGGACATCGGTCATCTCCTTAAATGCTTCCGGTCGGGCCAGGCGGTAGGCCTCCAAGCCTTTCTTCAATAGTGCCATGGCCCGTCGCAAGTCTTCCGATTTTAAGACATAAGCAATGCGCACCTCGTCGGCACCATCTGCGGGGTTTAAGTAAAAATCGTTGGCCGGCGACAATAACACCGTCTCTCCGTCTTCCTGAAAGGAGGTAATCATCCACTCAATAAAGTCGGTCGCTTTGATGACCGGCAGCTTAGCCATGTAATAGAAAGCACCGGTGGGCTTTTCGGCCACAACTCCGGGAATGGTCTTCAAACATTCGTAGACGATATCCCGGCGTTTGCGGTATTCTTCGATGACCGCATTAAAAAAAACATGATTCAGCTTGAACAACTCCCGGGCGCCGATTTGGTCTACCGAGGAAACCGCCAACCGCATTTGACAGAGTTTGCGTAGGGCGTACATCACCTCTTTATTTTTGGATAACACAAAACCGATGCGAGCACCGCAGGCGGAGTAGCGCTTGGAAATGGAGTCGATGACCACGCATTGTTCATCTAATCGGCTGTCGTGAGCCGGGCTGACGTAAGCGCCTTCATAAATAAATTCCCGGTACACCTCGTCGGTTATCACAAATAGATTGTGCTTCAGAGCCAGTTCTGCAACGCGGTTGATCTCTTCTTGGGTAAAAACCTTCCCCGTGGGGTTGCCGGGGTTGGTCATTAAAAAGCCCTTGGTTTTTTCTGTGATGGCTTCTTCTAAAACTTGCTTTTCCGGCAGGGCAAAGCCGTTTTCAGCATAGGTTTTAACCCCCTTCAGGTGAATGCCCGATACGGCGGCCATCTCCTTATAAATAGAATAAAGAGGCTCCGGCGTCAGGACCTCATCTCCGGGGTTGAACAAAGTTAAAAAAGTAAAGAGCAAGGCTTCGGATCCGCCGTTGGTAATCAGCATCTCATCTTTTTCAAAATTCAACCCGTAGCGTCTGTAATAGCTGCCGGCGGCTTCCCTCAAATCGGTTTCGCCCTCCGGTTGGGCGTATTCCAACACCTCCGGGTGTCCACCGCGAATGGTTTGGATGAACCCTTGGGGGGTCTGAATATCCGGTTGTCCGATATTCAGATAATAGACCTGAATACCTCGGGCTTTCGCCTGATCCACCAAAGGATAGTATTTTAGAAGGGCGGGTTCGCCCATATTTTGAACTCTTTTAGAAATTTGCATAATGTCTCCTTCGTCTAAGGACTGTGATGTTGTCATTATACCATAAAAGAAAAAAAGAAAAGAATAGGATAGGGTGCCCGTGCTCATACCCGATAGGAAACATCAAAGTCGGTTGGAGCGGTCGCTAGGACGGCATGGAAATTGTAAACGGGTAACTCGTACTTTTAGTTGCATCTTTTTTGTAAAAAAACCTGATAGATTCAAAGTCAAAACTCAAAAAACCTTGAAAGGCCCATAAAATGGGAGTTTTCAGAATTGGAAGAGCAGATAGTTTCTTAAAAAAACTTGATCTTATACATAATCAGTGGTACAATATAGTTGACATAAACTAATAGATAAGTTTAGGAGGAAAGATAAAATGAAAAAATTAGTATTAGTAGCTGTTTTAGCAATGGTCGTTATGGCTGTTAGCTTTGGTAGCGTATTCGCTCAAGCTGAAGTAATTGGCGACAATAACGATAAAAATATTGTATTAGATTTAGCGGCTGATATTGCAGCAAACGTAACAGTTAACGCTATCAACAACAGTCCTAATCAAATTGCAACCGTAGAAGGTGATGACGTAGTAGTAAACCAAAAAATGGTTTCTAACGTTAATGCATGCGCTCAAGGCGTAGCAGCTACCGATGGTGCTGCAGTTGCAGGTGCAGGTGGTGGCGCTGGCATAGTCGGCGACAACAACGACGACAACGTAGTAGTTGAAGGCGATGCAGCGATTGCTATCAACTTAACTGGAAACATAGTTAACAACAGTCCTACTCAAGTAGCAGATGTATCCGGTGATGACGTAGTTGTAAACCAAGAAATGGAATCTAACGTAAACGTAAAAGCTTGTGGCGTAGCTACAGTTGGTAACGTATGTGTAGATTTAGGCGACTGCTGCTGCGACGTATGTGAAGTAGTATGTGAAGAAGTCAAATGCTGTGAAGTAGTCACCACTGTTCCAAAAACAGGTGATGTTGCTTCCTTAGCAAGTGTAGTAGCTTTAGTCGTATCCGGTTTAGGTGCGACGGTTGTAGGCAGAAAAATTAAATAAGGATTCTACAATAGAATAAAGAAAAAGAAGCAAGGCCACACCTTGCTTCTTTTTTTATTGAAGATCTCCCTATTTGCATTGCTGAGGTTTAACATTTCTAAGATATAGTTTTGAATTATCCACGGACTTTTACTTTCTTGTGGGAAAACGAAATTACGAAAACAGAGCATCATATTGAGGTTTCGTTTACAATATTTACAATAATGTGACATAGAAAATCTCCAAATATGTCCTAAAAAAAGCGATAAAAATCGAACTATAAAATTGGATTGATAGATAAAACCCCCTATTTTAGGTAGTTACAGGGAGAACACAGGTTGTTTTTCAAAAAAAATAATAAAATCTTAGATAATCCTTGAACTCTAATCTTAAAGCTGTTATAATAAACACATTAAAAAGCACTAATTGATAAATTTAGGAGGAACTATAAAATGAAAAAATTAGTATTAGTAGCTGTCTTAGCAATGGTCGTTATGGCTGTTAGCTTTGGTAGCGTATTCGCTCAAGCTGAAGTAATCGGCGACAATAACGGTGAAAATATTGTATTAGATTTAGCAGCTGATATTGCAGCAAACGTAACAGTTAACGCTATCAACAACAGTCCTATGCAAGAAGTAGATGTAACTGGTGATGACGTAGTAGTAAACCAAAAAATGGTTTCTAACGTTAATGCATGCGCTAAAGGCGTAGCAGCTACCGATGGTGCTGCAGTTGCAGGTGCAGGCGGTGGCGCTGGCATAGTCGGCGACAACAACGACGAAAACGTAGTAGTTGAAGGCGACGCAGCGATTGCTATCAACTTAACTGGAAACTTAGTCAACAATTCACCGGGTCAAATTGTAGATGTAGAAGGTAATGACGTAGTTGTTAACCAAGAAATGGAATCTAACGTAAACGTAAAAGCTTGTGGCGTAGCTACAGTTGGTAACGTATGTGTAGATTTAGGCGACTGCTGCTGCGACGACGTATGCGAAGAAGTCAAATGCTGTGAAGTAGTAACCACTGTTCCAAAAACAAGTGATGTTGCTTCCTTAGCAAGTGTAGTTGCTTTAGTAGTATCCGGTTTAGGCGCTACTGTTGTAGGCAGAAAAATTAAATAATTACACTTTAATTGTAGAAAGCATATGAACAATTAGTGCACAACCCCGACTAACCTCGGGGTTTTTTTGAGCGTAGACATAAGCCGTGCAAAATTTCCCCAATAGTGCCATGTGGGAGAGTTGACTCTCCAGGTTGGCACTATTGGGGAAATTTTATAGGGCGTGTCCGTAAATGACTGAAGCGCTAGCGAAGGAATGAGGACAAGCCCGGGAATGTTACGAAGGAAAATTCAGAGCACGGCTTAAAA
>JAAYJS010000039.1 GCA_012522805.1 Eubacteriaceae bacterium
AATAAAGTTTGTATCTTAAGCTGTTAAGCTCAAAGTTCTGGTTCGTTTGTTTTAGAAGTGTTCGCTCACTTCTTGAATTAACTTGGTTTTATGGTACTATTCTCTTTTCTATGACCTCATGCCCACCGCAATGGGTGAACTTCTTAAGTATAAAATGCTTTGGTTTAATTGTCAAGTCTTTTTTTGTTTTTTTATTTTATACTTGTTTTGTCTTTTTTGACAACGCATTTATATTATAGGATGTACCAGCCTTTTGTCAAGCACTTTTTTAATTTTATTTTACTTTATTTTAATAGTCTTCAAAAGACTGTAGTAAATGGGCTCTATATCTTGGTTTTCTTTGAGTATGCCACCTACCCGACAGACATGGTTGATTTGTTGTTCGGCTGTGTCGATCCCACCAAGATCCGGCAATAGGATGCCTTTACTCAAGCCCTGTTCTGCGATGAGTCCAAAACGTTTGGGATCTATTTGGGTTAAATCCTGTAAGGGTACAATTTCATCGATAATATCGATGACGATTTCCAGGTTAGAAAGATCTTTTTCTTCTATAGGTGTAAAACGAGTATCGTTTAATGCGGATTCTATGGTATTGCGAATGATTTCTTCTCCTAGGTTCTCCGTAACAGGATACAAGGTACCCATACATCCCCTTAATTCACCGTACTCATAGAGAGTCACGAATATTCCTTTTTGAATTTCCACCAGTTTTTCTTGATCTTCCTTACTTTTATCTTCTAAATAGTCATTGAGGAACAAACGTCTTTTGGATTTGATTATTTTTTCCAGTGTTTGCCATGCTAAGTTTAAATAAATATTTTGATGCTCATTGCGATTTGAAGAGTAATCGTATTGTTCTTTAATCTTTTTTAGCAATCCACTTTCTGTTGTGCTGTCGCTTTCTAAGTCATACCGATAGGTTATACAAAAAGATTGAGGATCTTGGATTAATGAGGTCGTTTGAACCTGAACAGCATCGGTTGCACCCAACGCCATCAAGATGCCCTTGATGGCAAAGTTAAGATCAGGATTTTTCTTTTCAATGATGAGATTCAAGAACGCCTCAAACTTATTTTCTTCCAATAGCCCCTTGAACTGTGGTAGTGGCTGATCCGTATAACTTTCAGCTATGATCCAAACAGATTGATCGCCGGATTCAATGGCTCGACGAACGGTCGTACCGATTGCATAGTGCTCTAAGGGATTTTGTCCTGATATTTTTAACTCTACCATTTTAAAATCCGGATGGTATTTTTGAATGTCTTTCATCAAAGAGGCGTAAAGCTGGTCCAACCTTCTACTCACACCGTACTCCTCTGCGATGCGGTCATTAACGGCGATAAATTCGTGATGATCTTCAGTCAATCGATAGCGTAAATGACCGAGGAGTTCCATATCCGTCGGCGCGGTAAAGGTTTTTCGACCATCGCTTTCTAATGTTTCCCCTACAGTTTTCAATGCGTAGTTTAAAGAGATGCCATCGTTGAAAATATCACCTCCTCTGGATATCAATAAAATAGTTTGGGGCTTTTCTTTTAGCATGAGCTTTGAAATGCTTTGTATATGTTGTGGGTTTCCCGGATTATCGGTAATCAGTATTCCTTTTAAGTTCATTGGGTCTCCTTCAGTTTTTCGATCAATTGGTTTTCTTCGCATATCATTAGGTCCAGTTTCCGTATTTTTTCTTGAAAGGATACGGTAGCAACCGCAGCATTGATTTGTTTCACGATGCCTTTTCCAAAACGTTTGTGTTGCAATGCATCGCCAACCTTCCACGAAATTTTTGTGCTTTGATAGCATTGTTTTTTTCTTGGAGCTAATCGGTTTTTGATGTTTGATATTATTTTTTTCGGTTTATTTTCTAAAGATCTTTGAATAAACAACGGTACCTTGTTTGAAAAGGTTGATTTGATGCTGAGTAATTCAAGCTCTTCTTTGGCCCGTGTCATACCGACATAAAAAAGCCGTGCTTCCTCTTCCAAAAGATCGGGATTTTCTTCTCTTTCATCCAAGGATCTTTGAGAGGGAAACTCGCCGTCGGATAAGTCGATTAAAAACACCTTTTCGTATTCCAGACCCTTAGCGGAGTGAATCGTCGACAATATCACACCGGCTTGGTTTTGATGATCGGGCTCCAGTCCTTCAATTTTTCTTTTTAAAGTCGTTAAACGTTCTAAAAAGTCTTCAATGGTTTTTTCGTTTTCAGCAATAAAGCGAAGGACGTTTGTTTTTTTGCGGATATTCTCATCCCACAGGCCTTTTTTGACGCGGTACTCCAAATAGTTGGCGTAGTCCAATTCATATAAGAAGAAATCGATGGCATTTTTTGCTTTTGTATCTGCAAATTTTTCAAAAGCTGTTTTTTTATCTCTCATTTTGTCTTTGAGCCAAGACGGCAAAGACTCCAAACCTTCGATGGTCGACCACACATCACTACCATCCATGTGATGGTACGAAACAGCCATGGCTTGATCTTTGGACATTTTACATCCTATTTTAAAATACAATTGTTGAAATGCTTTAAGATCCGACGGGTTTTTTGCGAAATGATAAAACAAATTAAAGTCTCTTAATAAGTAATGACTGAAGAACAAGGGGTGGTGTTCTCTCGTTTGATAGGGAATTCCTTTTCTTTCAAACAAATCGATAAGAGGGATGGCGGATTCGTTGTTGCGATAAAGAATGGCTATTTCCTTGCTTTCCAATTGAATGGCATTTAATAAATAACGGTACTGTGCTTTGCTGTTGTTGAAAACATGATGGACCACCGGCAACCCCGTGCCCCTAACCCCGACCATTTTTTTTACATAACGGTCTTTGTTATGGACGATGAAGCGATTCGCCACTTCGATAATTTGTTTGTTGCTTCGGTAGTTTGTTTCCATCAACAACACCCGACCCTCGGGGTATTGTTTTTTAAAGTTGAGCAACGCTTTCGGATGGGCTCCTCTAAAGGCATAGATGCTTTGATCCTCATCTCCAACCATAAAGAGTTGTTGGCTATTTTCTGCCAATAAATCTAAAATTTTAAATTGCAGTTTAGACGTATCCTGTGCTTCATCGATATGAATATAGCGGTATTGCTTTTGAAAGGCACGCAACAATCCCGGATTTTGCACTAAGTAACGATAAGCTAATACCAACATATCATCAAAATCTATCATGTCGTGCTTTTTCTTATAGTCCTGGTAAGCATTGTAGATGGATTGAAAGTGTATCTCTCCCAAATCTATTTTTTTGATTTCCTCATCGGTCAATAGATTGTTAACCGCATAAGTAATTGCGGTGGCAATGTCGGACAAATCGTTTTCTAAGGACATACTCTTGCCGCCGTACATGTTTTTATACAAAGTTAGGAGCAATTTCCCGGAGTTCGCCAACACGCGATGGGGCTGTCGATGAACGTGCCCCTCGTAGGTTCTGATAACCATCAATGCAAAAGCGTGAATGGTGGAAAATCGCGGCATGGGATGTCTCTCCAAGCCGAAAAGCGATGCGTAGCGCCGTTCTAGCTCCCGGGTACCTGCCTTGGAAAAGGTTAAGGTTAAAATTCGGGAGGGCGCTAGGTTTTGAGCCAATATCAAATAAGCGATACGACACAAAATAACCGTCGTTTTTCCACTTCCCGGAACTGCCAACAACAACGTTGCACACTCGGTTCTCTCCACCGCTTCTCTTTGTTGTCGGTTTAGAACAATGCCGTATTTTTTTGTAAAGTCGTTAATGTCCATTTGTGCCTACACCTTAGTCGTTTTAAATCATCATATCAAAAGGCAGATGTTTTTTCATCCGTAGGGTCATAAAAAAACTCCGGAATAAACCGAAGTTTGAATTTTTGTGATTATATTTCGTGTCATGACTTTTTGTTTAACACCCGTAGTACACGTCATCGAACAGCTTATTCATTTCTTCCAAGGTTGGGGGCAAGGGTGTTGTCGTTGTGCAGACATCTTTCATGGCTTGTTGGACAATTTTTTCTTTAGAGGCTAGATACTCTTCCTCTACAATACCGTGTTCTTTTAAACACGCGGGCAATTGAAGTTGTCTTTTTAATGCCTTCACATCTGCCAATAATTTTGCTGTGGCGTGATCCGGTTTAAAACCGATTTGCATCGCGTCTAGGATTCGACCATGAAAGTGCGTTGCCCTGGGGCAATTACCGTTAAAAGCAATGACGTAAGGCAATACAATGGCATTGGCAAAACCGTGGGGCAAGTGCCATCGGGCACCTATGGCATGGGCGATGCTGTGGGTGATGCCTAAACCTGCAGAGTTAAAGGCTATACCCGCCATACAAGATGCAATTTGCATGTTGGCTTTAGCATGGATATCGGAACCGTCCGCTAAGGAATCATACAAATTCTTGAACACCAATTCAATGGCTTTGATGGCGTAAGCCCTGGAGAAGGGATTGTTTTCTGTAGAAACGTACGCTTCATAGCCGTGGGTCAGTACGTCCATACCCGTTGCGGCGGTAGCACCTGCGGGCACGCTTTCTATTAATTTTGGATCTAAAATAGCGATGTCGGGCATCATCAACGTATCGGAGAGAGCAATTTTTGCATTGTTATTTTTATCTGTAATCACTGCATAATTTGTCACTTCCGAACCGGTGCCCGCTGTGGTCGGCAAAGCGATAAAGATCGGCTTTTGAATCAATGCCGGCTCAATGAAAATTTCTTTAAAGTGATAGCAATAATAAATGATGGCTTTTGCAGAATCAATCGCGGAGCCTCCGCCCAAAGCGATGAGAGCATCGGGTTTTTCCAGCAAAATGTGGTATAAGCCCTTTTCGACAATATCGGTGGATGGGTCCGGTTCTACATCGTCAAAAACATGGTACCGGATCTGATGTTGATCCAATACATCGGTGATCATCTTCAATAAACCGAATTTGACCATTCCTTCATCGGTGACGATACAGACCCTTCCCAAATTCAATTCACTGAGTTTTTGAATAGAATTCAGTCCGTAATAGATCGCCGGTTTGACTTGAAAAAATCTCGTTTGTTCCATTTTACTCATTGCGCACGCCCCATCTCTTTGAATCTTTTAACTGAAGAAGGTTTGTTACAATTATAACATTTTTACCTCTGATATAAATACGATCATGAATTATTCGTGAAATAGGACAAATATCTATCTGCTTGGCGCTGTTAATTGATTTTCATAATCTTTATTTAAGATTAAAACTTTTTACATTTATTTTTTTCTTTTGTAGAATAGATTGAAGATTAGGAGACGCTATGTACAAACAACTTATTCAATATGCAAAAAAATATCGATTACCTTCAATCCTAGCACCTTTGTTTATGATCGCTGAAGTTTTGTTGGAGGTTCAAATACCTTTTCTCATGTCCAAAATTGTAGATGTCGGCATTGCACAAAATCAATTGTCTTTTGTATTGCAAAACGGGTTTTCAATGATGTTCATTGCCCTTTGTGCAATGGTTTGCGGCATTTTTTCCGGTCAATTTGCTGCACAAGGCGCCGTCGGCTTTGCCTCCGAATTGCGAAAAGGTGTCTTTTACCATGTGCAAAATTTCAGCTTTTCCAACATTGACCACTACAGCATACCCGGCTTAATCACCCGATTGACAACCGACATTACCAATATCCAACAAGCTTATATGATGGTAATCCGGGTATTGGTGCGAGGTCCGGTCATGGTTGTTGCCGCTTTGATCATGGCGACTCTGGTGAGCCCCAAACTCATTTCTGTTTTTTTACTTTTTATCCCTGCAATGATCGTAGCCATTGCTTCTATCACTAAAAAAGCTTTCCCCTTGTTCGGAAAAGTCTTAAGACGATACGATCAATTAAACGCTAAGGTGCAAGAAAATCTAAGAAATATTCGCGTCATTAAAAATTTTGTTCGCGAGGATTACGAAGAGAAAAAATTTAAAACCGCCAACGACGACTTGATGAACAGATCGATTCAGGCGGAAAATATTATCATTTTAAGCATTCCCTTGGTGATGCTGACTATGAACCTGACCATCGTCGCTATTCTATGGTTCGGTGGTAACATGGTTATTTCAAGAACCATGCAGGTTGGACAACTCATCGGTTTTATTGCCTATGTAGGACAAATTGTCTTCTCGCTGATGTCCATTGCACAGGTAATGGTATTTTTAGTCATTACCAGAGCTTCCATCGATCGTGTTGTAACTGTTTTAAATGAAAACCCCGATATCACCGATATCGACGTCGTCTCCAACAAGCGCATCCGAAAAGGCGAGATTGTTTTTAAAGATGTGTGCTTTCAATACGACGTAGATGCCCCACTTCCGACTTTAAACAACATCAATTTGAAAATCGAAGCCGGATCCACCGTCGCCATTGTCGGAGCCACCGGTTCTTCAAAAACGACTTTGATCCATCTAATTCCAAGACTATACGATGTGAATCGCGGAGAGATTACAATTGACGGCGTTCCTCTGAAAGCCTATACTTTGGCAGATTTGCGAAAGGATATCGCCGTAGTGCTTCAAAACAACACGTTGTTTTCCGGCACCATTGCCGAAAACCTTCGTTGGGGCCATACCGATGCCACCTTGGAGGAATTGATCGACGTCTCCAAAGTTGCACAAATCCACGATTTTATTCAGGAGTTGCCCAAGGGCTACGACACCCCATTGGGTCAAGGCGGTGTCAACCTATCCGGTGGGCAAAAACAAAGACTGTGCATCGCACGGGCACTTTTAAAGAAACCTAAAATTTTAATATTGGACGACAGCACATCTGCCATCGACTCCAATACAGAGTCAAAAATCCAGACGGCATTAAAGAAAATGTATACCGATACAACGGTTCTAATCGTCGCACAACGCATTGCATCCATCGTGGACAGCGACCAAATTATTTTACTCCACAGGGGCGAGTTGGCGGGTAGTGGTACCCACGGGCAACTCTTAGAGACCAGCGATATTTATAAAAAAATTTATCAGAGTCAAGGAGGGTCTTTGTCATGAATAAAAGAGCACCTTCTAAACCGAGAAATCTCAAATCGACGGTAACTGCCCTGATGGGCTACTTTAAAGACTACCGTAATCAATTATTCTTAATTGTTTTGATGGTCATCGTCTCATCGGTCTTAACCGTTTATAGCCAATATTTAATCAAACCCATCATCAACGACGGTATTTTACCTTTAATTGGAACCCAACCGACTTTAAGCGCCTTATCGCCCCTTGTCAAGTTGGTGCTTTTGGCGATTGTCCTTCATTTGACAAGCACCGTCATCATGTACGTGCAAAGTCGCATGTTGGTTAAAATTACCCACGAGGTTTTAAACCACATTCGGCGGGATCTGTTCAGTGCCATGGAAAAACTTCCCATCGGTTTTTTTGATACCCACTCCCACGGGGAAATCATGAGCCATTATACCAACGACATCGACACGCTGCGGCAAATGCTCAGCGTTTCCTTTCCCCATGTAATCAGCATCAGTTTTTCCGTTACCGGCACCTTTATTATGATGGTATGGTTGAGTAGACCCTTAACAGTCATTACCATCTTGTTGATTTTTGTCATGTACGGGATCATTAGATTGATCGGATCCCGATCCTCCAGAGGTTTTGTCGAGCAACAAGCCGCCATTGGCCAATTAAACGGTTATATCGAAGAGATGTTGTCGGGGCAAAAAGTGATCAAGGTTTTTGGTCATGAAGAGCACGTCAAAACAACCTTTGATGACTATAACGAAAAACTGAGGGCTGCTTCGACCTATGCCCTCTCCAACGCAAACATCCTTATGCCGATTATGGGTAATTTATCTCATTTTCAATATGCAACCACCGCCATGTTCGGCGCTATACTGATTTTGAAAGGCCATTTGGATATCGGCTCCATTGCGGCGTACCTACAATATACCCGTCAGTTTTCACAACCCATCTCCATGGTGTCCCAAGAAGTTAACGTCGTTCTCTCCGCACTGGCAGGAGCAGAGAGAATCTTTGAATTGATGGGACAAGAACCAGAGACAGACGAAGGCATCATAGACCTGTGCCATGTCATAGAAACGGATGACGGTCTGATAGAAACCGATGCTTTTACAGGGCTGTGGGCATGGAAAGTGCCGGGTAGAGACGATGCGCATTTTTATTATAAAAAGGTAGCCGGAGATGTACGCTTCTCCAATGTATGCTTTCAATATGAAGAGGACAAACCCGTCTTTACCAATGTGCAACTCCGTGCCAAGCCCGGTCAAAAAATTGCCTTGGTGGGGCACACCGGTGCCGGTAAAACCACTGTCGCCAATTTATTGACACGATTTTACGATGTCGATTTAGGCCAAATTGCCTACGACGGTTTTGATGTACGCAGCATTAAAAAATCTGCTTTGCGACGATCCTTAGGAACAGTGCTTCAAGATACGCGTTTATTTGAAGGAACCATTATGGAGAACATTCGTTACGGGCGTTTAGATGCGGAGGATTCAGAGGTCATTCATGCGGCAAAACTTGCCAATGCAGATGACTTTATCAACCGGTTACCTCAAGGTTACCAAACCCTACTGGAAACCGACGGCACCAACCTCAGTCAAGGCCAAAGGCAATTATTGTCCATTGCCCGGGCCGCCATCGCCAACCCTCCGGTACTGATTTTAGACGAAGCCACTTCTTCCATCGACACCATGACGGAGCGCCACATTCAAGAAGGCATGGACCGCTTAATGACCGGCCGTACCGTTTTTGTGATTGCCCACCGCCTATCGACGATTTACAATGCCGATCAAATACTGGTTATCGATAAAGGGAAAGTCGTGGAAAAAGGCAACCACGACATCTTAATGGCAGAAAAAGGGTTTTACTATCAACTTTATACCGGACGTGCCATGTTGAGTTAACCGACAAGTAACATCATAAAACCCAAGCTGCGACTTTTCCATACAACGTCGCAGCTTGGGTTCTTTTTATGTGAAGCCCCTAAAATTCTATTAAAGGCAGGTCATTATAATTGCGCGTCGTGACGCATTTGTAGAATCAATCCGCCGTGTTTTAACATTTTTTTCTGTCGTTCGGATACGTCTAAAATCAGGGTATAGGTTTTATTTTTGGTCTGATTGACAACTGTTAACGTCTCATCTTCCAATTGCTGTAGCACATCATCAAACACCAAGACATCGCCGATTTCGATGGTATCGTATGCCTCTTCGTTTTCAAACACCAAGGGTAAAATACCGTTGTTAATCAAATTGTTTTTATGAATACGAGCAAAGGATTTGGCCAGTACGGCTTTAACACCTAAGTACACCGGTGCTAAGGCAGCGTGTTCTCGGCTGGAGCCTTGACCGTAGTTGTGTCCGGCAACTATGACACCACCGGGGTTTTCTTTAGCTCGTTTGGGGAAGTCCGGATCGCAAGGTACGAGACAATGGTCAGCCAAATAAGGAATATTCGAGCGATAGGGCAATAGTTTTGCATTGGAAGGCATGATGTGATCGGTCGTAATATTGTCTTCGAGATGAATCAGCACTTTGCTTTCAAATCGATCTTTTAAGGCTTCTCCTAACGGAAAGGGCTTGATGTTCGGACCTTTCACTACTTCTACATGCTCTCCCTCCGGCGCCGGTGGCACGATGGTGTTGTCGTTGATTAAAAAGCTTTCCGGCATGGTGATGTCGATGTCATCTACCAAACCTAAGGGGTCGGTCAATTCGCCTCGTATTGCGGACACCGCCGCTGCTTCCGGGCTTAATAAATACACATCGGCTCCAACGGTACCGCTTCTACCTTTAAAGTTTCGGTTAAAGGTTCTTAAAGAGACACCATCGGTACGTGGTGCTTGCCCCATACCGATACAAGGACCGCAACCACATTCTAAAATCCGCGCACCGGCATTTAATAAATCGGTCAACGCGCCGTTGTCCGCCAACATGGATAACACCTGTCTGGAACCCGGGGCAATGACCAATTGTACGTTTTCCGCTACGGTTTTGTCTTTTAAAATCGCCGCGACCTTCATCAAGTCCATATAGGAAGAGTTGGTGCAGGAACCGATGGCAATTTGATCGACCTTTAACCCTTGCAGTTCAGCAATCTTTTTTACATTGTCCGGACTGTGGGGACAAGCCACCAAAGGTTCTAATGCGGATAGGTTAACCTCTACCACTTCGTCGTAGACGGCACCTTCATCTGCCGACAGCGGTGTGTAGTCGTCCTCTCTGTTTTGTGCTTTTAAAAACAAACGCGTGTTCTCGTCGGATGGAAAAACGGAGGTCGTCGCACCCAGTTCTGCGCCCATATTGGTAATGGTTGCCCTTTCAGGAACGCTTAACGTTGCAACGCCTTCGCCGCTGTATTCGAAAACTTTGTTTACTCCACCCTTTACAGTACATTGACGCAGTACTTCTAAGATAATATCTTTTGAAGAGACACCTTTTCTCAATTTGCCCGTAAGGTGCACTTTGACAATTTGCGGCATTAACAGGTTATAGGCGCCACCTGCCATGGCAACGGCGACATCCAAACCGCCGGCACCAATGGCCAACATACCGATACCGCCCCCCGTCGGTGTATGGGAGTCAGAACCTAAGAGCGTTTGCCCCGGTACACCAAAGCGTTCTATTTCAACTTGATGGCAAATACCGGTACCGGGTCTGGAAAAATAAACACCGTGTTTTTTTGCCACGCTTTGAATGTACAAGTGGTCGTCCATATTTTCCGGACCTTCTTGTAACATATTGTGATCGATATAGGCTAAAGATCGTTCTGTTTTGACGCGATCAATTTCCATGGCTTCCAATTGCATATAAGCCATGGTACCTGTTGAATCTTGGGTAAGGGTTTGATCGATGCGTATGCCGATTTCTTCGCCCTTTATCATCTCACCTTCTACTAAATGATCTTGGATAATCTTTTCGGTTATTGTGTATGACATAGTGACTCCTTCTGTTGATAGATCTTACAAATTTTCTTTAGTGTATCATAATTGCAATACCTGAACAAATATAATCTGTGCTGCTCTCCGCTCATTGTTTCAATCATTTTTTCTTCGTGTTATAATATAAAAAACGCTGTTTTTATCATTTAAGAAAGCTGATGTACGTATGAGTCCTTTTTTTATCTTTTATCAAAACAAGAAAAAACAATTTCAAATCTTCGACCATGCCGCAGAATTGGCCTATCGTTTTATTATGGCCTTTGTGCCATTTTTGATGTTATTGTACCAATTCGTGAATACTTTTTCACGTTATATCCCCGGTATTTATTTGGAAAGTCTAAAAATGTCGATGCCGGGACTCTTTGATGACATGATATCCATCGCACAAAATAATTTTGTTTTGACACCGGAGTTTATCCTCGCCAACTTTTTGTTGATTCTTTTTCTTGTGCGCATCTACGTAGCCGCTGTTCGTACTTTTATGAAAATCATCAATAATATGAGAAACATGGAGGAAACCCGTTCCTTTGCAAAATTATGGCTCGGTGCATTGAAGCTCTCATTTCTCATGTTATTATTGATCGTCCTATTGTTTTTTAGCACCCAGATAGTAGAAACATTTATCAATTTTTTATTTACGCGCTTAAACATGCAACCATTAGTAAAGATTTTTTCTATGATCCTGCGTTATTCTGGTGTCTTTATTGGTTTTTTTGTCCTTAATTTTCTGTACCGAAGGGCGCCCTCCTCCAGTTACACTTACCAACAAGCGATACCGGGCAGTTTGTTTGTTGTCATCCTGTGGTCGATCTCTCCGCCATTGCTGACGCAAATTGGAAAAACCTTGGAAAGAATTACGACGAATACGACTTATATTTTAATCTCTTTGTTTAGTTTTTTGCTTTATGTGTACCTTGCCTGCGTTGTTTTACTGATGGGTTGCATCATCAACGAATATGTTATTGATAGGAGGTCAAAAATTGAAAGGATCGAATAAAGGACAACAGGCACTTCGAATTGTAACAGATTATTTTAAGCACTTTCTTGAAGAGACAAAAGACATAGACTTTTTTGGTATTTGCGCACAAATGTCCTTCTATATGATGATGGTGTTTTTTCCGCTATTTATATTTCTGATCAATTTTGTGGGTGCTTTTGCAAGCAACTATCGTAAAATTATCATCGATACCGTTGTGACCTATATGCCGGATATCTCAGCAGACTATGTCAGTCGTGTTCTAATGCGTTTTAACTTTGATAACCCCCAAAACCATATCGTATTGCTGGCCTTTTCTTTTGTCTTTACCGTTATTGGGTTTAGAAATATTATTCGAGGATTAAACCATCGGCACCACAAGTATAATCGTACCTTTTCGCCTATGGCATTGTTGTTGCGCTCTGTCGGTTTTACCTTGTTTTTTAATGTCTCCGTATTGGTGATGATCGTTACCGTTCTTTTCGGAAGTGATGTTTTAGAAAGGATCTTATCTTCCTTTTCTATACATTTTTCAATCATTTCATTTATCAGCCATTATCTCTTCATACTGACTTCATTTTTGTCCATCGCTTTGTTTTCCGGTATCTATTATTTAGTTTCTATGGAAAAGCTGTCCTTTAAACACACCTTACCCGGAGCTATTCTCTGTACCGTCGGCTTTAACGTGGGTTTGAGAATTTTCATTTATTTTGCTAACCGATCAACCCAATATGTACAGGTTTATGGTAACTTTGCCGGACTTTTCGTGCTATTGGTGATGGTTTATTGGTACTCCGTTTTGCTGAATATCGGCGCCAATATGAACTCTTATTATGCGACAACGTATAACGATCAATAACTTAGGTTTTTATTTCAACATGCTCTTTTATGTCCAAATTTTTACCATCGATTGATTTGCTTATAAGGCTTTAATATACATTTTATGCTACAATCAATGCATAAACATGATAAATTCCAAGATTACATTGATTCGATGATCAATGCAATCTTGCCAACAATAAGGAGAGATGATCTTATGGAAAAATCTAAAGCAATTTATTTATTTCACGAAGGAAATTACAAAAAAAGTTACGAGTTTTTTGGGTCTCATCTAAGCAAAAAAGGTTGCACTTTTCGCGTTTGGGCTCCCCGCGCCGACTACGTAGCGGTTGTCGGTTCTTTTAATGACTGGGACGAAGCCGTCAACCCGATGACTTGTTTACCGGATTCGGGAGGTATATGGGAATGCGAGATACCCGATATCAAAAGAGGCGATCTTTACAAATACTACATTTCCAACCCCAACGGCAGAAAATCTTACAAAGCGGACCCCTATGCTTTAAAAGCGGAGGAACCTCCCCAAACCGCCTCGATGGTATGGGATATTAGCGATTACCAGTGGCAAGACGACGACTGGTGTTTAAAAAGAGGCAAAAAAAATGTCATGAAAGAACCCATGAACATTTATGAAATGCATTTGGGTTCTTGGAAAACACACGAAGACCAGACACCCTACACCTACGAAGAACTGGCACGTGAATTGCCATCCTATTTGAAGGAAATGGGCTACACCCACGTGGAGTTTTTACCCGTTATGGAGCATCCCTTCGGTGGTTCTTGGGGCTATCAACTGACCGGCTACTTCGCAGCAACTTCCCGTTACGGTGATCCTCAGGGTTTAATGCATTTGATCGACGCCCTACATCAAGCGGACATCTCCGTCATTTTAGACTGGGTACCGGGCCATATGTGTAAAGATGCCCACGGCCTTGCGGAGTTTGACGGTGAAAGGCTTTATGACAATAAAGACCATCCGGAATGGGGTACCGCAGAATTTGATTTCGGACGTCCACAGGTCAGAAACTTTCTCATCTCCAATGCTTATTTTTGGTTTGACAAATACCATATAGATGGATTGCGAGTCGACGGCGTTGCCTCCATGCTCTATCTCAACTACGGTATGCCCGATGCAAATTTAAAAAACAGAGAAGGTGGAGACACCAACCTGGAAGCGATCGAATTTTTTAAAGCGTTAAACACCGCCATTTTTAAGGACTACCCCTATGCCATTATGGCAGCGGAGGAGTCGACCTCCTATCCCCTAGTGACCATGCCGGTCAACAAAGATGGTTTAGGTTTTAATTATAAGTGGGATTTGGGTTGGATGCACGATACCCTATCTTACATGCAAACCGATCCCTATGTTAGAAGTCAGTTCCACGACAAGCTGACATTTTCGATGGCCTATGCCTTTAGCGAAAACTTTATTTTACCCTTGTCCCACGATGAAGTGGTTCACGGCAAAGCCTCCATCTTAGACAAGATGTTTGGATCCTACGAAATGAAATTCGACCAATTCCGGTTGTTGTACGCCTATATGTTTTTTCATCCAGGGAAAAAACTTAATTTTATGGGTAACGAATTTGCTCCTTTTATTGAATGGCGTTACGACGAATCCTTAGAATGGTTTATGCTCGATTACGAACCCCATCGCCTGACCAAGGATTATATCCAAGCATTGAACAAGGTTTACTTAAAAGAGCCGGCTTTATGGCAAGATGATCACGACTGGACGGGCTTTGAATGGATTGACCCCGATGATCGCGAAACCTCTGTGCTCTCTTTTAGACGTATGGGGGACAACCCCGACGACGACCTCATTGTCGTTATTAACTTCTGCCCTATCGAGAGGCAAGATTTTAGAATAGGTGTTCCCACAGACCGAACCTATCGCACTGTTTTTAACAGTGATGATGAAGCTTTTAACGGTCATGGTTATCCGGCAAAGAAAACTGCCAAAGCACAAAAGATGCCTTGGAAAAACCAACCTTACAGCATAACCTTGAACATACCACCCAGTAGTGCCATCGTCATGAAGGGAATCGTACCACGGGTTAAGCCAAAGAAACGCAAAAGAAAAAGCAAGACAAAAAAATAATATATTTGGATTAAAGGATTTAAAAAGTGACATTAACTATGAATGAAAAATCAATAACTAAAACACAAAACACAACGACAAATCTCAGTCGTTTTACACAGTACGAATTGCAGCAAAAAAAGGAAGCCTTCAAGGCGACTTTTAAAAAGAAAGTTGAAGAGGTCTCCGGAAAAAAGTTTGAGGTTTCTTTACCTTTGCACAATTACCGAGCATTGGCCGAAATGATCATGGAACACGTCAACTCGGGTCTGGCCGACAGCAATCTAAAATACACGAAACACGAAGAACGTGAAATACACTTTTTCAGTATCGAATTTTTAATCGGCCAAATGATGCGCAATTATATTATTAATTTAGGTTGGGACGACTTTATCTATGAAGCTTTGGATGAGCTGGGCATCGATTTTGAGTCCCTACAAGTAATGGAACACGACCCTGCTTTAGGCAATGGAGGACTCGGCCGATTGATGGCATGTTTTTTAGACTCCGGTGCTTCTATGGGATTGCCCATCTTCGGAAACGGTATACGTTACAAATACGGTCTCTTTGAGCAAAAAATCCTCAACAACGAACAGGTTGAGATCGCGGATAATTGGCTGAAAAACGGTTACCCCTTTGAGCAAGCCCAACACGATGAAGCGGTCGTCGTCAAATATGGTGGACACGTCCAACAGGAAATGGTTGGAGATAAAATGGTGTTCATCCACAAAGATTATTCGCCGATTTTAGCTGTCCCCTACGAAATACCGATTCAGGGCTATCACAACGATACAACCAATTATTTGCGTTTATGGAATGCCGAACCCGTAGACGATTTCGATTTGACAACTTTTAACAATGGCAATTACCTGCAGGCCATTGAACGACAATCGGAAGCGGCTGCCATCTCTCACATCCTCTATCCCAGCGACAGCGGCTTTGATGGAAAATTATTGCGCTTGAAACAAGAATACTTTTTTGTCTCCGCAGGTTTAAAGCATCTCGTCAGCCGTTATAAAAGACACCATCACGGCAGCATTGCCCATTTCGAAGAAAAAACATGTGTCCATATCAATGACACCCACCCTGCATTGTGCGTACCGGAATTAATGCGAATCTTAATTGACGAAGAGGGTTTAGGGTGGGATGAAGCTTGGAAGATTACAACAAGAACGTTGACATTTACCAACCATACCGTCTTACCTGAAGCACTGGAAAAATGGCCGGTTTACATGATGAAGGATTTGTTGCCTCGCATTTTTATGATCATCAAAGAAATCGATCGACGCTTTATGGAAGAGATGAACCACCTCTACCCACATTTTGAAGCACGCAACTATGCCATGTCCATTATTAAGGAAGATCAGGTCCACATGGCCAATTTAGCCATTATCGGCAGCAGCTCCGTGAACGGCGTAGCAGCCCTTCACTCTAAAATATTAAGGGAACACACTTTTAAAAATTACTACGAAGTGTATCCGCATAAATTTAATTCCGTTACCAACGGCGTAACACCCAGGCGTTTTATGTTCGGGAATAACCCGAAGCTGATCGATCTAATCAGCGACACCATTGGAGATGACTTTAAAAAGTCAAATAATTTAAACGCCTTAAAAGATTTGGAAGCCTTCGAAGACAATGCCGAATTTCAAAGTAAAATAGAAGACATCAAGCTGGAAAATAAAAAGCGATTGGCGGAGCACATCGCCCACACCCAAGGTATCCACATTAACCCTTATTCCATCTTTGATATTCAGGTAAAAAGAATCCACGAATACAAACGTCAACAGCTCAATGCTCTGCACATTATGCATTGCTACAACATGCTGAAAGACAACCCGAATATGGACTGGGTTCCCAGAACCTTTATCATCGCTGGAAAGGCGGCGCCTTCTTACGCTTTTGCAAAGGAAGTGATACGCTTAATCAATACATTGGCAACTAAAATCAACAACGATCCAAGAATGAAAGATCGGCTCAGTGTGGTGTTTATGCCTAATTTCAATGTTTCCGTTGCGGAAATAATTTACCCAGCTGCTGAAGTATCCGAACAAATATCTACAGCCGGGAAGGAAGCATCCGGTACCGGTAACATGAAATTTATGATGAACGGTGCCATTACCATCGGAACGATGGACGGCGCCAACGTTGAAATCTCTCAAAACGTCGGCTTGGATAATATTTTCACCTTTGGCTTGTCCGATATTACCGTTGCCAACTATCAACGAAATGGTGGCTACCATTCCATCGATTATTTTAACAAGGATGAGCGGATTCAAAGAGTTCTAAAACAATTGATCGATGAAAACTATATGGAAACCAATGTTTTCCACTCAATCTACGATTCTTTGTTAATTCATAACGACCAATATTTTGTGTTAGCCGATTTCGATGATTATACGAAAACCCAACACAATCTCAGCATGGAGTATTTAAACCGAAACAAATGGAACCGCATGTCTATTCACAACATTGCAAATTCAGGTTTCTTCTCCTCTGACCGTTCTATTAGAGATTATCAAAAACGTATCTGGAAAACCTACAAAGATTAATCTCCACAGTTATCATAGTTTTAATAAATATTTCTGATTTTATAATCAAATTTATGTTTTTTTAATCTTAATCTTAGCCTTGTCGTATACAATATTCATGTAAGGTGTTTTTCTTACGATAGTTTGAAAAACACCTATTCACAAGGAGGTAGCAAACATGAAAACAAAAAGTGTTGCAATGTTGCTAGCAGGAGGACAGGGTAGTCGCCTGGAATCCCTTACTGCCACGAATGCAAAACCAGCCGTGCAATTTGGCGGCAAATATCGAATTATCGATTTTCCACTCAGCAATTGTATGAACTCCGATATTGATGTTGTGGGTGTACTCACTCAATATCATCCCTATGTGTTGAACAACTATATAGGCGACGGTTCTGCATGGGCATTGGATAAAATGAATGCCGGAGCCAGAATTCTGCCACCCTACGTCAGCAGAGGTGGTGGTACATGGTACAAAGGCACCGCCAATGCAATTTACCAAAATCTGGATTTTATTGAGATTTTCAATCCTGAATACGTCCTCATATTATCCGGCGACCATATTTATAAAATGGATTACGCCAGAATGATCAACTTCCATATCAAAAAATCAGCCGACTTGACCATCGCTGTCATGGATGTTCCGATTGAAGAGGCTCACCGATTTGGTGTGGTGATCCATAACGATGACAAACGCATCTTGGAATTCCAAGAAAAACCGGAAAAACCGAAAAGCAACCATGCGTCTATGGGTATTTATACTTTTACTTGGAAAGTCCTGAAAAAATATCTAACCATGGATAATGCCGATCCCAATTCCGAAAACGATTTTGGCATGAATGTCATTCCCTTATTACACGAAAACAATAAGCGCATCTTTGCCTATCCCTTCCAAGGTTATTGGAAGGATGTGGGAACCATCCAAAGTTATTATGATGCCAACATGGACTTATTGGATCCGGCCAGTAATTTCGATTTAAATGATACCAGTTTTAGAATCTACTCCAACAACCAAAGCCTATATCCGCATTACATTGGAGAGGACGCCATCGTCAAAGATTCATTAGTCTGCGACTCCTGCATCGTACTGGGACAAGTCGAACATTCCATCGTATCCCATGGTGTCACAATCAAGAAAAATGTCGTCATCAAAGATTCTATTATCCATAATGGCGCAATTATCGAAGATGGTGCACATTTGGAGCGTTGCATTATCGGTTCCAAGGCGGTCGTTTCCGGAAAAACGCGCATTGTTGCAAAAGAAAGCGATAATCCGGATGAGATCCACGTGATCAATTCATAAAGGGGTTTGTCATGAAAAATACAGCGGGATTAATATTAAATGTAGACGGCGAACATTCCAACTTAAAAGATTTACTACACTACCGTAGTTTGAGCACATTGCCCTTTGGTGGTCGGTATCGTCTGGTTGACTTTGCCTTATCCAACTTGGTGAACTCCGGTGTTCAAAGAATCGGAGCTATCGGTTCTTATAAATACTCCTCTTTAGTGGATCACTTAGGCACCGGAAAAGAGTGGATGCTCAGTAGAAAAAATCAAAACTTAACCATCCTATCCAATAGCACCACCGGTCGATTGGATAGTCTCTTAAAGATCAATATGAGAGAGCTCAAAATCAATCAACGTTTTCTTGAAAAGGAAAACATCGATGATCTTATCATTGTCTCTCCAAACTTAGTGACCAATTTCAATTTCAGCTCAGCCCTTCGTATTCACAAAACAAACAAAGCGGACATCACCTTAATCTTTAAAAAGATTACCAGAGAAAATAATTTCCTCGAAAATGATATCTTCTTAGATTTAGATAAATATAAAGTCGCTTCTATGAGCCATGAAGACGAATTAGTGACGGATTATTATTTCGCCGATATGATGATCATTCGCCGTGAAACCTTAAGTGCCTTTATTAATCTATTTGACGACACCGGCGAAATGGATTTATTGGATATGATTAAAGATAATTTGGATTCTGTCAAAGTATTTGCTGCACCCCATGTAGGCTACCTCAGACGTATTTCTGATTTGCAACAGTATTTTAACGCCAGTATGGATTTGTTGGATGCCGAAATATTGAGATCTTTGTTCTTAGGCGATAAACCTATTTATACCAAAGTCAAGGACAATCATCCCACCTATTACACGCCAACCGCAAAAACGTCTCTCTCTATTTTAGGAAGCGGCAGCAGAATTGAAGGTTCTATTGAAAAGAGTATTCTATTTAGAGAAATAACGGTCAAAAAGAACACCAAAATTTCCAACTCCATCATCATGCAAAAAGCAAGTATTGGAGAAAACGTCACCTTAGATTATGTTGTCTTGGATAAAGATGTGGTGATCAGGGACAACGCCACATTAATTGGAAACAAAAACAACCCCATTGTTTTAAAGAAAGGAACTAAAATCTAATGCAAAAACTTAAAGTTCTATTTGCAGCATCCGAAGCGTTTCCTTTTGCAAAATCGGGAGGATTGGCAGATGTTATCGGTGCATTGCCCAAAGCTTTTTCTCCGGATGAAGTGGATGTCCGCGTTGTCATACCCAAATATGGTAGCATCCCTAAGGAATTTGTAGACAAAATGTGGTTGGTCGACGTCTTCTATGTACGGATCGGTTATACCGATGTGTATGCGGGCATTATGACTTATAAAAAAGACCATGTCACCTATTATTTTGTAGACAACGAATACTATTTTAAACGCCCGGGACTTTATGGTTACTACGACGACGGCGAAAGATTCGTTTATTTTTCGAGGGTTGTCTTAGAAATGCTGCCCTTTATTGATTTTTATCCTGATGTCCTGCATTGTCACGATTGGCAAACCGCGCTGGTACCCTTTTTATTAAAAGAGCAATACCAGCACCATTATTTAAATACAAAAACGGTCTTTACCATTCACAATATGAAGTTTCAGGGACGGTACGGCTTTCACGATTTGCAAGGCGTCCTGAATATCGATTATTTGCCGCCTTCTTTAGAATATTACGGCGAAATTAATTTGATGAAAGGAGCACTTTGCTCTGCAGATTTGGTAACCACCGTTAGTCCCTCCTATGCTGAGGAATTAAAAGATCCTTACTACGGCGAAGGTTTGGACGGTGTCATGCGGGATATCACCTACAAAACCGTAGGGATCTTAAACGGCATCGATACCTCTGTATATTCGCCAAAAACCGATCCGCATATTTATAAGAACTACATCAACAGCATTGAGAAAAAACGCATGAACAAAACTCGTCTGCAAGAAGATTTGGGTTTACCCGTCGATCCACAAGTACCCATGTTGGTCATGATTTCCCGTTTGGATGAACAAAAGGGAATCGACTTAATCACTGCGGTGATCCATGAGATTCTTCAATTGGACTTGCAGTTTGTGGTTTTGGGAACCGGCAACAGCCATTACGAGTACCTGCTCAGCGATGTAGCGGCAACTTATCCGAACAAAATGAGAAGCCTGATTCAATTCGATGAGCCCCTCTCCCATAAGCTTTATGCAGCAGCCGATTTGTTCTTAATGCCATCTAAGTTTGAACCCTGTGGTCTCTCTCAAATGATTGCACTCCGTTATGGCGCTATTCCCATTGTCAGAGAAACCGGCGGCTTAAGGGACACCGTTCAATACTTCAACGCATCGGAAAAAACAGGTAACGGCTTTACTTTTGCCACCTACAATGCCCATGATTTATTGTTTACGATTCAAAAGGCCGTCGGCATGTATCACCATGATCCAGATAATTGGGCAGCCTTAGAATTAAATGCGACCAAATCCGATTTCCATTGGAGAAAATCAGCTTCAGAATATCTATACTTCTATAAAAAAATAACAGGAAATATTAAAATATGATATTTAAACACAATAGTTGGAGTCTGAAATTTAGAGAACCCTTTGGCTCCCAGCCGGTGGGTTCTTTTATTACCATTCAATGTATGGGCCGCAAAGTCTCCAATATCCAAC
>JAAYJS010000040.1 GCA_012522805.1 Eubacteriaceae bacterium
AAATCTAACATTTTATTAATTACTGTTCCTTTTCTAATCCAGACAGTTTTTGCATTCCATATTCCATTGTTTAAATGGTAAAAATAAAAATATTTCAATTCTGTTCTTAACCACAGATTTTTAACACGTTCAAAACGAACCCAACGATTCCTTAAAGCAGGATTCTTACTTAATTCTATGGCAGAAGGATGTGGACATTTTCTTATATCCCAACTATTATTAGCCCAAAACCCCTGCATTTCTTCATTCATTACAGCTATTTTTTTGCTAATCTCACTCTGACTAATAATTTTCCTTTTACTAGAAGCATTCATTTCTTATGCTCCTTTCTCTCAAGGTATTTATTAAACTCATTTTTCATATCCTGATCTGAAAGATGAACATAGGTATTTAACGTTGTCTGAACATGTGCGTGACCTAATCTCTTTTGAACGAACGCAACATCCCATCCTTCCCTAATTAGCTGCGTTGCGTGAGTGTGGCGAAGCATATGTGATGTAAATTCTATTCCAGTCCTTTTAACTATTCTTCTAACTAGATCAAGAACACTTTGGTACTTTAGTGGTTTCCCAAAATAGCCTTCTTTTAAGGAAATAAAAACATAATCATGCTCCAATTCCTCACTATACTCATATATCAAGTAATCTGTATAAAGTGACATAAGTTCTTTACTCACATGTATTGTTCTTTCCTTCCTTAATTTAATATAAGCTTCATTAACATTAACATCTCTAGGTGTTAAATGGATTTGATTGTCCCAAGTGACAATATCTTCAAGCCTAAGCGATAACACTTCACCGATTCTTAAACCACCCTCATACATAAGCATTAAAATTAATTTATCTCTTTTCGTATGACAAGCATCAATAATTTGCTTAACTTCCTTTGATCTCAATGTTCTTATCTGTTTCTTTTTAACCCTTAACTTTAAGACATTCTTTTGGTATCTACCCTTATTAACATGATGTAAAAATCCTTTGAAATTTCTTCCCTTTGCTTGTTTAAATACATCAATTGATTTAAATTCTCCTAATCTACTTAAATAATCAAGAAAACTCATAACTACATTTAAAATTGTATTCACTGTCGTTTCTTCTCTTATGGCTTTTTTTGACTGAAGATCAATTACATTTGATGCTGAAGGATATCTCAACCAACCTACGAAGTCTGCTAACAACTCAAAGTTAATATCATTAAGAATAACACCTCTCTGTTCCATGAACTCGTACAGCAACTTTAAATGATAGCAGTATGCCTTAATGGTATTAGGAGACTTACCAGTATTATCTAAGTATTTAATAAATTTCATTACTGGTTCTATTAGCTGGTATTCTTTATCTAGTAATAAATACAATGGATACGGCTTATTCTCCACTTCTATCCTTTGAACCTTCACATGTTCCCACCTCTTTAAATACTTTAACTACTACAAATTATAAACCTTGTTAATTTTTATTTAAAGTAAAATATCCCTTTAATATCTCCTCTTAAACTACTTTAACTACTATTATTTATTATACTATGGTTAAAGAACAACACCAAGAGAAGGTGATACGAAATACGATAAAAGTATTAGAGCTTTTGGGTGAACACGATGCAAAGGAGTACGTCCGCATTACCGGAAGGTTGGCGGAGATCATGCCCCAATGCGAGAAACTGCTGTATAAGGTTTAAGCAGAGAGCGATTGAGAACGCCTAATCATTTATTTCGTTGACAAGAAGGAGTTTATATGAAAAAAATCTTGAAATATCTCAAACCGACTGAGTGGTTGATGGTCGGTGTCAGCCTCATCTTCATTGTGGCTCAGGTGTGGCTTGAATTAAAATTGCCCGGCTATATGTCGGAGATCACCACATTGGTGCAAACCCCGGGATCAGAAATTGCTAAAATATGGCAAGTAGGTGTTTACATGTTACTCGCCGCCTTGGGTAGTTTAGTTTCTGCAATTTTTGTCGGATATTTTGCTGCGCGAATCGGAGCATCTTTTTCGAAACGTTTGCGGTCCTTGCTGTTTAATAAAGTAGAGTCTTTTTCCATGGCTGAGATCAGTTGTTTTTCGATTCCCAGTCTAATCACTCGCTCTACCAATGATGTGACTCAAATACAAGTGTTTACGATTCTCTCTTTGCAAGTTGTAATCAAAGCACCCATTATGGCAGCTTGGGCTTTGACAAAAATTGCCGGAAAAGGTTTTGAATGGTCGATGGTTACCGGCATTGCAGTGGCAATCGTCTTGACGATGGTATCGTTATTGATGATTTTTGTGATACCGAAATTTAAAATCATGCAGACGTTAACCGACAATGTCACCCGGGTAGCCAGAGAAAACTTGACGGGCTTGCGAGTTGTGCGCGCCTACAATGCCGAAGAATATCAAGAAAATAAATTTGAGACCACCAACCAAGATTTGACCGATGTGCAGATGTTTACCAGTCGTTCCATGGCTGTTATGCGCCCCATGATGGGTACCATTATGACCAGTATTTCATTAGTCATCTACTGGATTGGCGCTTATTTAATCGCCGAAGCGGCAAACATGGAAAAACTCGGTATTTTTTCGGATATGGTTGTTTTTTCAAATTATGCCATGCAGGTTATCATGTCCTTTATGATGCTGATCATGATCTTTATTTTGTTGCCCAGAGCCTCTGTATCCGCAGATCGTATCAATGAAGTGTTGGATACAAAATTGACAATTCTTGACGGCAAGGGCACTGAGGGCTTACCCGAAAAAGCCGGAGAAATCAGTTTTGAAAATGTGCATTTTAGATATCCCGGTGGAGAGGACTGTGTACTCCAAAATATCAACTTTACAGCTAAAAAAGGCGAGACGGTTGCCTTTATCGGATCGACGGGCAGCGGTAAGACGACTTTAATCAACCTCATCCCTCGTTTTTATGATGCGACGGAAGGTGTGGTAAAAGTCAACGGTGTCGATGTCAAAGAATATCGATTGGAAGAGCTGTTAAATCAAATCGGCTATGTACCGCAAAGTGCCGTATTGTTTCAAGGAACGGTTGCATCCAATATTGCCTATGGAGAAAACGGCGATGGTCCCTATACCCCGGAAGATGTTCAAAAAGCCATTGCCATTGCACAAGCTCAAGATTTTGTCGAAGAGATGGATGGGCAATACGAGGCGACCATTGCCCAAGGCGGTACCAATGTATCCGGCGGCCAAAAACAGCGCTTATCTATCGCCCGCGCGGTGTGTAGAAAACCGGATTTCTTTATTTTTGACGATTCCTTTTCCGCGCTGGACTATCAAACCGACCGTAATCTGCGAAGAGAGCTTAAAAACGAAACGGAGGGGGTAACCACTTTGATTGTTGCCCAAAGAATTGGCACCATTATGGATGCGGATCAAATCATCGTTTTAAATGAAGGCAAGATAGTGGGGAAAGGAACCCACGAAGAACTTCTGAGCACTTGCAAGGTTTATCAAGAAATTGCGATGTCTCAATTAAGTGAGGAGGAGTTGGCCCTATGAGCAATCAAACACAAAGACCAAGTACATTACCGATGAGGCGCTTTAGAGGCAACAGGCCGCCCATCGGTTCTGAAAAACCGAAAAACTTCTCGAAAACTTGGATGCGACTATTGCGCTATAATAGCAGATACATCGTAGCGATTCTCATCGTACTCGTATTGGCGGTATTGGCTGCAACTTTTCAAATAGTCGGTCCCAATCAATTAAAAGTAATGGTAGATGAAATTGCCAAAGGGCTACCGGCAATGGTGGATGGACAACCGGTGTCCCAAAGCATCGACTTTAAAATCATTACCGATATCGGGCTCTTGCTGGCGGTTCTTTATACCGCCTCGGGCTTATTGAGTTTTAGTGAAAACTTCATCATGGCGACGGTTACTGCAAAGATTTCCAGAAGAATGCGCAGCGATATCTCAAAGAAAATCAACCGTTTACCTTTAAGATATTTTGACCAAACCAGCCATGGCGACGTGTTAAGCCTCATCACCAACGATGTGGATGTCATCGGACAAACCCTGAACCAGAGTTTGGATAACTTTGTTCGCGCCATCACGATGTTGGTCGGGACATTGGCTCTGATGCTTTTTAATAGCCGAATCCTAACGGCAGTAACGGTTATTTCCGTCTCTGTCGGTTTCATTCTGATGCAAATCATCATGAAAAACTCGCAAAAGTATTTTAGTGGACAACAAGAGGGTTTGGGCGAGATTAATGGGCACATAGAAGAAATTTATTCAGGTCACAATATCGTCAAAGCCTATAATGGTGGTCAAGATGCGAAAGAGACTTTTGAAAAGATCAATCAAAAAGTTTGCGAAAGTGCTTGGAAATCACAGTTCATGTCGGGTTTAATGAGACCGATTATGGAATTTTCCGGAAACTTTGGCTATCTGGCAGTCTGTGTTGTTGGAGCTATTCTTGCCATCAATGGCAGTATATCCTTCGGTGTTATCGTAGCCTTTATGATGTATGTGCGTTATTTTACACAACCCTTAAGCCAATTGGCACAATCTTTGCAAGCCATGCAACGAACAGCGGCAGCCAGTGAGCGCGTGTTTGAATTTTTTGATCAGACAGAAATGGATGACGAAGACCATAAAACACAAAAACTGTCCAATGTTAAAGGGGACGTCGCATTTAAAAAGGTACATTTTGGATATGAAAAAGACAAACCGATTATTCGCGATTTTTCTGTGGACATCAAAGCCGGGCAGAAGGTTGCCATCGTAGGACCAACCGGCGCCGGTAAAACGACAATCGTCAACTTACTCATGCGTTTTTATGAAATTGATAGTGGCGAAATTACCATCGATCAAATACCAATTCACCAAGTCCCACGAGAAAATGTTCACGAACAATTTGGAATGGTCCTTCAGGATACCTGGATCTTTGAAGGGACGATTAAAGACAACATCATCTACAGCAAAAAGGGTGTCACAGACAGCGAAGTCCAAGCCGCATGCCAGGCGGCGGGGCTGGACCACTTTGTTCATACTTTACCTCAGGGCTACGATACCGTTTTAGATGACAAAATGATTTTATCCGCCGGGCAAAAGCAATTGTTGACTATTGCCCGCGCCATGATTCAAGATGCTCCCATGCTCATTTTAGACGAGGCGACCAGCTCGGTGGACACTCGTACGGAGAGACATGTTCAAGCAGCGATGGATCGATTAACCCAAGGGCGAACCTCTTTTGTTATTGCCCACAGGTTATCCACCATAGTCAATTCAGACATCATTCTGGTATTGGAAGACGGCGATATTGTTGAAAGCGGGAACCACAGCACCTTGTTGCGTCAAAACGGACCCTATGCAAACATGTACAAAAGCCAGTGGGAGAACTGAGATTTTAGTTTAAAATGATGAAATAACTACGGCGCTTTGGTAAGACTTCCAAAGCGCCGCAGTTTCGATACAATTATTCGTAGAGTTGAAGCGTTGAACAAACTAGTTCTAAACAATAGGTGAATGACCTTGAATCAAAAAGTAAAAAAAAACAAATGAGATGCAGTTGTTGTAGAATTATAGCAACTCAAAAAGTCGCCTTGGATCCCGACCTCTTGTCAACCGGTTGACACTTAATGGACTCGGACCGGTTAAAAAATATAGTTGGACAGCGTAGTGGATATTTTTCGATATAAGTCGACGGCAGGGCCGTCGATGACCTTAGAGCCACATCGGATATTACAAAATGCACCATGGTCATCTCTCAGTTCTTCAAGAATTTTCTCTAAATAGCTGATTTTATCCTCGCCGTCCAAGGTCTTTAAAGCTGTGGTGTAGGCTTTTTCGATTTCTTCTAGTGTTCTCATAGATCCTCCTATTATGGAATGGTGTAATAATACAAGACAATTCAACAATTCATTTACTAATCATATCATATGACCATTAAGTTTAGAGTATAACTTGATAGGAAGAGAGAAGATAGGAAAACATGAAGAAGGACAAGGCTTTGGCTTCGTGTTCAAGAAAATGATAGGAAGGATTTTTGCTTTCGATATAAAAACCTTTACCATTATCACAAAAATTGATACACTTAGTAGAAATCACGTTATTTTCAAAAAATCAAATGGAGATCTGCAGAAAAACCCAAGATCTCGTGCATGGGTTGGCAGTAGGAAGCTACCAACTGTAAGAGTATCGTTTTGTAAAATTAAAGGACAGGTTCTTACTCTAAAATCAAAAGAAGGTGTTTTGAACACTTATATAAACTCAGGAGGATAGGATGGAATTAACAAGTCGGCAGTTACAGGCAATTGAAACAAAAAAACGCATTTTTGAAAAAGCGATGGAAATCTTCGAAGAAAAATCCTTTGATCAGGTAACCATCAGCGACATTTGCCAAGCAGCCGGAGTCTCTACAGGAGCTTTTTATCACTACTTTGATTCGAAGGAGCAATTGCTACTCGAGCAGTATACTAAGATAGATAAAACTTACGGTGCCACCATCAACAACTTAAAGGGTACAAATGCTATCGAACGCATTTATGAATACATGGATAATTATGCCATCAGCGCTGAAGAAGATGGACTGGAAGTGGTTACGGAAGTGTTTAGAGCATTCTTGACTTTGAGAGTGCCGTTTCCTATATCTGTCGATCAAGGCTTCTTACATGGTTTAAAATTGTTGATTGCTGAAGGAAAAAAAGAACAGCTGATCGATCCAAAAGCCGATGCACTCCAAGTTGCTGAGCAACTGTTAATCGTAGCGCGAGGTGTTATTTTTAGTTGGTGTCAGGAGAGAGCTGCTTTTTCTCTGAAAGACAAAACAGCTGAATGTATTAAAATTTTTTTGAGCGCCTACATAATTTGATCGTACACAATTAAAAAAATAAAGTCTATTAAAACCCTTACGGAAAGGGTTTTTTTATTTTTGCTACCGAGTTGTTTTTAGATAGAATACGCATGCCTATTATAGCCTTCAAACCCACGGTTTTTCGAGAAAAACGGCAAAGCGAGTTACACGAACAAAACATTGACAGAAAGTTCACATATGATACCATTAACATATATGATTCGGTGAATGCAATACACGAAATTAACGCCTATAATTTCAGACGTTCATTGACTTTTCGATTCTTTCAGTCAGCATGTAAAAAGAGTGAACTTAGTGAGGAGGTTAACTTGAAAACAGTAGAAAAGAAAGTCGTTACGCTAAATGTAAACGGTAAAACCTACGATTTTTTAGTAGGAGATGGAATACACGAGGTGAGCGAAGGTGAGACCTTGGCAGTGACACTGCGTGATCGTTTGCATTTAACCGGTTTAAAGATCGGGTGCGATCAAGGAGCTTGCGGTAGCTGTACGGTAATTATGGACGGGTTGGCAATTGCTTCCTGCATGACATTAACCTTAGACTGCGCAGGTAAATCCATTACAACCATCGAAGGATTAGCAGATTCTGAAACCGGCGAATTAAGCGGTCTTCAACAATCATTCGTCGATAATTGTGGATTCCAATGCGGTTTCTGAACAGCCGGTATCATCATGGCGTCGGAAGCACTTTTAGAAAAGAAACCTAAACCATCGGAAGAAGTGCGCGAAGCTCTTTCCGGAAACTATTGTCGTTGCGGAACCCACTACACGGCTGTAGATGCGGTGATGGCTTATGTCAACCGAGAGGAGTAAAAACAATGAGTGAAGAGAGAGTAGTACGTAAACCGTACCAAGAAAAAGAACTGAAATATGTAGGTAAAGAGATACCTCGTCTTTTAGGAAAGGATCTTGTAACCGGTAAAGCGAAATTTACAGGCGATATCAGACTGCCCAACATGGCTTACGGTCGTGTTTTGAGGTCTCCCCATCCCCATGCGGAAATCGTATCCATCGACTATTCCCGTGCATTGGAATTGCCGGGTGTGGTGACGGTTGTAACGTATAAGGATGTCCCGGAAGATATGTATATCACCAATGGCATGTCTCCGGCAAAACACGCCAAACCCCTCGATAAAATTGTACGCTGCATCGGCGATGCCGTTGCACTTGTCGTTGCGGAAACAGAAGAAATGGCCGACGAGGCGATGGAATATATCGATGTCGAATATGAACTATTGAAACCGGTACTGACCATCGACGAAGCTCTGGCTGAAGATGCACCGCAAATTTACCCACAACTTCCGGGAAATACAGCTCCGCTGACCTTTTTCTTGGTAGATAACATAGATTGGGAAGAAGGCGATGTCGATCAAGCTTTAACAGAAGCGGATTGTGTCATCGATTTGGACACCAACTTGATGAGTGCACAGAACCCGTTGACAGCAGAGGCACCGACCATTATCGGAGATTGGAACGGCGAGGATATCTTAACCCTCTACGCTTCCTGCGCTGCACCTTCCTATACCGCTTTTAACGTCGGCGCTTCCATGAACAAACCCTATGAGCAAATTCACGTTATCGCACCTTGCTGCGGTGGTAGTTTTGGCTCTAAATTGTTTATGGGTAACGTACACCCCTTGCTGTTTGCCGCTTTAATGTCTAAAAAAGCTGACAGACCGGTTATGTACGCTATGACAAAAGAAGAACACTTTGCCGCCAACCAAATTCGTATGAACATGAAGGCAAATGTCAAAATAGGTATCAACAAAGATGCCAGCGTCACCGGTGTTGCCCTCCGTCAATGGTGTGAAGCCGGAACCGCGGCGACCTCTCAAGAAAATATGATGAGCGTCGGTGGGATCTCCATGTCTATGATGTGTCGTACCACCAATATGCGCTATAAAGGCGATGTCGTCATGACCAATCGTTTGCCCTCCGGTTCTTTCCGAGGCTACGGTTATATGGAAACCACCGCTATCATTGCACGCGCTATTTTCAGAGCTTGTCGAGAATTGGATCTTGATCCCTTCGATTATTTCGTAAAGAATGCCTTGACCCATGGTGGTATGTACTATAACTCCTTGGCCATCGGTCGCGAGTGGCAAAAGAGTGTCTCCCCGGATTGGAAAGACATGGTCATTGCCTCCGGCGAAAAGTTCAGATGGAAAGAGCGTTTTAAAGGCTGGGGCGTTCCAACCAAAGTGGATGGCGCAAAACGCAGAGGCGTTGGTTGCTGCCTATGCGGTCAATCCGACCTTGGCGGTATGGCCTCCAACACCAACATTATGTTGAATTCCCAAGGTGGTGTGATCGTTCAGACATTGATGAACGAACACGGAACCGGGGTCCGGGATGTCTATCGTAAAATTGTAGCAGACGAGTTGGAAATTCCAATCGTGAATGTTACGATTGCCCATGCCAATACGCAAACATCCCCCAGCGACTTCGGTAGTATGGCTGCCAGAAGTACTTATGCCGGTGGTATGTCTGCGATGTATGCTTGCAAAGACTTGAAAAAGAAAATTGCCGAGCAAACAGAAAAAAGATTGGGCATTCCAGCGGAGGATGTCGAATTTAAAGGTGGATTCATCGTTCGTAAATCCAATCCCTAAGAAAAGCATGTTGTTCCTGAAATTCTTATTTCACCCAACAGTTTAACCGGAACCGGACACTGGGACGGCGTAGAAAACGGAAACCTTTGCAACATGCAGTACGTTGAAGTTGAAGTCGATACCGAAACCGGCCTTGTCAAACTGGTCGACCAATTGTCGGGCGTCGATGCTGGACGTGTTGTCAACCCGTTAGGACTTAAAAACCAAATAGAATCTTTCTATCCGGGTATCGATATGGCGTTAATGGAAGAAACCGTTTTTGATCCCTTTGACAACCGAGTCTTATCTGCAAGTTTAATCGATTATAAAACGCGTACCTTTAATGAAGTATCCCACCACGATATGACCATTTTAGAATCAAATATAGACAAAGAAAACGTCTTTGCTTTTGGTGCAATGGGTATCGCAGAACCTTGTATGACACCCAGTGGGCCGGCTGTAACGATGGCTATTTATAATGCCATAGGCGTAGAAGTACTGGAATACCCCTATACACCGCAGAAAATACTGGATGCGATCCGTTCCAAAAAGAAGAGGAGGATAAATAGATGAAAAGTTTCAATCTTTTAAAGCCACAATCTCTCGAAGAAGCTACCAGTCTCCTCGCAGAAGAAAAAACAGTTGCTTTAGCCGGAGGGACCGACCTGTTAGGCGTCCTGAAAGATAAAATTTTACCGGAATACCCATTAAATGTTGTCGATTTAAAAACCATCGACGGATTGAATGAAATCCGTCAAGACGATAAAGGCATCAGTATCGGTGCCATGGCAACTTTATCAGAAATTGCCGAATCCGATATCATCAAAGAAAATGCCCCGGCATTGGTGGATGCAGCAAAATCCGTCGCTCACTTAAATATTCGAAATGTCGGGACTCTAGGTGGTAACCTATGCCAAGACTCTCGCTGCTGGTACTACCGTTACCCACATCAAATTGGTGGACGGGTAGACTGTGCCAGAAAAACAGGTGACGTCTGCTACGCACTGATGGGCGAAAACCGCTACCATTCTATTTTTGGTGGCGCTAAAGTTCATACCTCTGCATGTAACCAGAGTTGTCCTACAGGGACCGATATTCCCGGTTACTTAGAGAGAGTGCGAGCGGGAGATATCGACGGCGCTGCTAGAATCATCATGAAAGTCAACCCGATGCCCGCCATTACCAGCCGTGTCTGTGCACACTTCTGTATGGAAGGCTGTAAACGCCAATCCTATGACGAAAGTGTCAACATCGGCGCCATAGAGCGCTATGTCGGCGATTATATCTTAGAACATGCCGATCGTTTTATGAAAGCACCGGAATTTGAAAACGGCAAATCCGTAGCGATTGTTGG
The DNA here is from genome assembly GCA_012522805.1 of Eubacteriaceae bacterium. Classification (GTDB taxonomy): domain Bacteria; phylum Bacillota; class Clostridia; order Eubacteriales; family Eubacteriaceae; genus JAAYJS01. The sequence continues at coordinate 10,754 of JAAYJS010000040.1, forward strand.
TGCAGGGCCGGCAGGCTTAACCGCGGCTTATTACCTACGCGATGCGGGTTACAAAGTAACCTTCTTTGAAAGAATGGCGAAAGCCGGAGGCTGCTTAACCTATGCCATTCCGCCTTATCGCTTACCGAAAGATATTGTCGATAAATTCATTCAAGCCTTGGAAAATATGGGTGTTGTCTTCAATCTCAAAACCCATGTTGGCGAAGAAGGCATGCCACTAGAAGAAATTCACAAAAACTATGACAGTGTCATGTTGGATACCGGCGCTTGGAAAAGACCGCTTATCGGTATTTCCGGCGAAGAAATGACCCGTTTTGGTTTGGACTTCTTAGTCGATGTCAACCACTTTATTCTAGACCGTCCCGGTGCCAAAGTCATCGTAGTCGGTGGTGGAAACGTCGCGGTGGACGTAGCTGTGACAGCTAAACGTTTAGGTTCTAAAGATGTCAAATTGGTCGCCCTAGAACCGAGAGATCGGATGCCCGCAGGAACCGAAGAAATCGAGCGTCTCGTCAACGAAGGCATCGAAATCATCAACGGTTGGGGTCCAAAAGAAATCATTAAAGATGAAAAAGGCGTTTCCGGCATGGTCTTTAAAGCTTGCCCGAAAGTCTTTGACGAAACAGGCAGATTTGCACCGGTTTATGATGAAAGTCGTTTAATGACCTTAGATGGCGACGTCGTCTTGATGGCTATCGGCCAAGTTGCGGATTTGGATTTCTTGGAAGGCTCCTTCGAAATCGAAACCGAAAGAGGCCGCATCAAAGCCCTCGAAGGCAACCAAACCAGTGTGGAAGGTATTTACGCAGGTGGCGATGTGACCACCGGTCCGGCAACCGTTGTAGAAGCGGTAGCGGCAGGTAAAAATACCGCTGTCCACATGAACCACTACTTGATGGGTGAGAATAAAAATCTGGAATTGGAAGATTACGACCCTAAGGACAAAAATCGCTTGCTCAGCTTTACCGCTGATACCTACGAAAGAGTCGAAGCGATCGAAGCTCCGGAATCCGACGAATTGAACGTTCTGGACGAAGATGTGTTGGAATTGGCTAAAGATGCCATCGTCGCCGAAGCTTCCCGTTGTGTCAACTGCGGTTGCTTGGCAGTGAATCCCAGCGATATGGCCAACATGCTTATAGCGATGGGGGCAAAGCTCAAAACCAATCAAAGAACCGTCAGCGCTGAAGTCTTCTTTACCAGACGTACAAAGATTACCGATCAATTGCGCCCGGCAGAAATCGTCGAGGAGATCCTCATTCCGAAATTACCGGAAAATACCGTGGCCAGTTACGATAAATTCCGACTGCGTGAAACCATCGACTTTGCAATCGTCGCATTGGCTTCCGTCTTCACCATGGAAGAAGGGAAAATTAAAAATGCCGACTTGGTATTGGGTGCCGTTGCACCGATTCCGATTCGTTGTAGCGAAGCTGAAGCTTTCTTAATGGGTAAAGAACCCACAGAGGAAGTAGCCCGTGAAGCGGCGGAAATCGCTCTTAAAGATGCACTGCAATTACCGCATAACGAATTTAAAATCGTCAATGCTAAGACTTTAATTCGCAGAGCGGTTGAAGCGTTAGCTTAAAGATGATCGGAATGCCCGATGAAGGGTAGATTTCGAACATATCTTGAAACTCAACCAAAGACCCGATAACCATTCGGGTCTTTGGCTTGAATCAGCTAATCCGGTAACGTATAATTTTAAATACGGGACACGTGTTGTTCGGAAATCTAAGAGGAATTAGAGGTACCAATGGATACGACGAAAATTATTGAGTTCGCAGAAAAAGCAGAAAATTATGGTCAGCTGGAAGACTATGTGGCCAGTGGCATAGCGGTTGAACCGGACTGTCAAGACGAATTAGAAATACGCATCAACACCAAAAGAGACTTGGTAACAGAAATCAGTTATATGATCACTGAATCCGCCTGTACACCGGCAAAGGCTTGTGCCAGTCTGGCGACGATGTTAGCAAAGAATAAGCCGGTGCTGGAAGCTTACTTGATCGATGCCGACCGCATCAGCAATGAATTCGGTGGCCTGACAAAGGAAAATTACCACTGCGCCCAAATGGCAGAATTAGCTTTAAAACGGGCCATACTGGATTACTCTCGATTCAAAAAGAATCAACAAACGGATTGATAAGAATAGGATTGATATATGAATGAAAAACAACCTTCAAAATTGAACACCGCCATCGGTTCCTTCGTTTTCGGTGGCACCGTGGGCCTCATCGGACAAATATTGTTTACGATTTACCGGACACTGGGTATACCGAAAGCATATGAACTTCCCGCTGTTATTTTAACCGTCGCCTTGATGGGTGGCGTGTTGGCGATACTCGGAATATTCGAAAAATTCGAACAAAAATTTGGAATGGGCGCCATGATGGGTATGCCGGGGCTAGCCGCCGGTATTGCCGAAGGCATAGCCGCTGCACGTAGCAACGGAGCATCCACAGGCGAAGCAATAAAAGCCGGATTGGCCGGACCCGGAAAAATTTTTGGAGTCGGTATTTTTGTAGCCATCGTTCTGAGCGCCGTAAAGCTCTTTATGATGTAGCAGGAGGAAGATAAAATGACGTATATTATGGCATTCCTCTTTGGAGGATTCATCTGTCTGCTGGGACAACTGGTCTTTGCAAACACAAACCTCGGTCCCTTAAAAATTTTTATGAAGGCCATATCCTTGGGTGTTATCCTGACTTTTTTTGGTCCTATGGAATGGATTGTCGAAAAGGGTGGTGCAGGTGTCATCACCAATATTCTAGATGCCGGTGAGGGTTTGTTTTGGTCCTTTTTTCTCATGTTTCAAGGTCATAGCGAGGCCATCATCAGCTTTACCATTATGATCGTCCTGGTTTTAACCATTGGCGTGATTTGTGGATTCTTGACCCCGATTAAAAAAGAACAAGTTTAAAATAAATCGAAACGACAAAATAAAATTGATTGAAACCGTAGTGTAAAGCTACGGTTTTTTTATCTTGACCAATGCGACGACCCACAAAAAAACAAATTGGTAGATGAACCAAACTTAAGGTTACTGTGGTACGATCGACAATATACAATTGTTAAGATGCATCCTATCAAGCGGATGTTGTTGTGTTGAATTGAAAGTTTGAGGATCAATGTTATGAAAGTCTATATAGAAAACATAATTGCTAGGGAAGTGTACGATTCCAGGGGAACCCGACGGTAGAAGCAGACGTTTATTTAAGTGACGGCTCCTTTGGTCGCGCCTCGGTCCCTTCCGGCGCCTCCACTGGAGACAGAGAAGCGGTGGAATTAAGAGACGGCGGCCACAGAGTTCAGGGAAAAGGCGTGGCTAAGGCAGTAGAGAATGTGAACGGTGAAATCCGAAAAGCTCTACTGGAACGAGATCCCTTTAATCAAAAAGAAATAGATACGGTGATGATCGATTTGGATGGAACCGACAACAAAGCGCGTTTAGGTGCCAATGCCTTGCTTGCGGTTTCAATGGCCAATGCAAGAGCTGCAGCCCAATCGGTTTCTCTGCCATTGTACCGGTATTTGGGAGGGATTGATTTAAGCTTACCGCTGGGCTTTTACAATGTGATCAATGGTGGCCAACATGCCGACTCCGGCATCGATACGCAAGAGTTTATGATTGCTCCCGTGGGAGGCAAAAGCTTTAGAGACGGTTTTGAAATGATCGTTCAAACCTACCACACACTTAAGAAGAGTCTTAAAAAACAAGGGTTAACCACCGCAGTGGGGGATGAGGGCGGCTTTGCGCCACAATTGGGAACGACGGAAAAGGCCTTGGAAACATTGGTACAAGCTATCGAAGCAGCGGTTTATCGCCCGGGAGAGGATATTGCCATTGCATTGGATCCCGCATCCAGTGAGTTTTACAAAGATGGTCACTATCACTTTGAAGGGAAAACCATGACCTCCGAAGAAATGGTGGCTTACTACGAAAAAATCACAAAGGATTTTCCGATTATTTCCATAGAAGACGGCATGGCGGAGCACGACTGGGACGGCTTTAAGTTGCTGACCCAACGCATTGGTAAGCGCGTTCAATTGGTGGGTGACGATATTTTTGTTACCAACCCTAAAATTTTCAAAGAGGGGATCGACCGTGGCATCGGCAATGCCATTTTAATTAAACTGAATCAAATCGGAACGGTTTCCGAGGCTGTGGAGGCTATTCAATTGGCTCGTCGTCACAATTATGGCACCATGGTATCCCACCGCAGCGGCGAAACCGGAGATACCTTTATTGCGGATTTTGTGGTTGCCATGGCAGCGGGGCAAATAAAGACCGGTGCCACTGCCAGAAGCGAGCGGATTGAAAAATACAATCAATTGATGAGGATCGAAGAAGCGTTAGGCAAAGGAACACCGCTGTTTCGTTTTTAAGTTTGAATATGCCAAACAGCAGAACGTCCCCAACCGGCCGTTTCATCGTAGCAATCTCATTTTATGAGGAGAAACCTAACAGAGATGTTAGGTTTTTTTGTGGTGCTGTAAAGAACTCATAGAATATTTATTTAATCTTTATAATGTTTTCATAATTATACTTGATTTTTGCTATCTCATTTAAGATGATATGTGTATACTATCGCCTGATGATAAAGAAAACACTGTACAGACATAGGAGAGAATATGCAAATCTGGGTAAAGACATTAGAAAAATGGAAATTATTCCATTACGGAGAAGACTTTTCCAACGTATTATTTTTTGAATTAGCATACAAATTGTTGGCTTTTTTTATAGGTTGGCCGATTGTGTCCATGCTTTTTAACTATGCCGGTCAACAAACCGGATTAAATTTCCTAACGATAGAGACGCTTCAGTTGATGGCTAAAAACCCGATAGCTCTCTTAATTTTAGCGACACTCTTGTTATGGCTTGGGATTTTTATTACCATTGAAGTTTCCGGCATCATGACTTTACTCTACTACAATCGATATGGTTGGGAGTTGAATTTAAAAATCTTTCTACAAGAAATTTACAAAGATATGCGCCGCATTGTACATCCCAAAAACCTACCGATGATTTTGTGGATTGTTACTCTTTTTCCCCTGATGGGTGCCAATTCTTCGTTTATTGGACGAATCAACATACCCAGTTTTGTTTTATTGGGCATAGGAGAAAAAATGGTTTATATCATCGTTTTCTTGGTGCTTTTCATTTTTTTGGTCTATTTGTATTACGGTCATATTTTTATTTATGTCGCTTTTTTTTATGAGGATTTGCCCTTTCTTCAAGCCTTCAAACGCTCAAGAGAAATCATCAAAGGCCAACTTTTGAAAACATTTGCCTTTTTTTTATTGGTTCAAGGTGTTGTCACATTTTTGCGATATGGGGCCTCCGCCTTGCTTTATGATTTGTTGGCACGAACGGTTACCATCTTCAAACAGGTGGGACCAACCTTGGAGATTTTTGTATCCATCACAAAAACGCTTGCGAGTGCCTTGCCGGTCTTATCTAATATTATCGGTGTCACCTTGCATTTCTTATTGATGACCTATCTTTACGATCGCTATGCCGCTCAGAAAGGACTCTTCATTCATCAGCAAAGTCGTGAGAATGACCTTCCCAGAGACAAATTCAGTTTAAAAAACCTACCATTGTATCGTATCGGCGTAAGTGTATTGCTGATACTTCTATTTGCATTTTACAGCTTTACAACATTTTTAAATATGGATCCCCAAGGGAATGTTCAATACAAAAGTGCTATGGTAATATCCCATCGTGGAGGCGGTTTTGACGGGGCGGAAAACACCATACCCTCTATCCGTAAAGCAATTCTTGACGGTGCGGATTATACGGAGATCGATGTGCGTTTGACGAAGGATCAGGTCGTGGTGTTGTCCCACGATGCAAATGTCAAGCGAACCACGGGTATGGATGCTGAGGTCAATCAACTAACTTTAAGTGAAGTAAAAAAACTGAATGCGGCAGCGTATTTAAAAAACGGAAAGTTTACCCCTGTTCCTACCCTGGAAGAAGTGCTGGCAGCAACAAAGGACAAAATCAAATTGAATATCGAGATTAAGGCGAAGGACGACGAGGTGGATGCTTTATCTGAAAAAGTGGTGGAACTCATTAAAAAGCACCGTATAGAAAATCAATGTTTGGTAACATCTATTAATTTGCGTGCCGTTCAAAAGGTGAAATCCTTGAACTCTAAATTAAAAACCGGTTATATTCTACCGGTTTCTAAGGGAAATATTTTCGATATACCGGATGTGGATGTTTTCTGCCTGGAGGAAAGCTTTGTCTCATCCTCCTTGGTTGCCCAAGCCCATCTTCGACATAAAGAAATTTATGTATGGACGGTTAACAACGATGTAGCCATGGATCGATTTTACCGCTATGGTGTGGACGGTATTATTTCGGATCAACCGTCTTTGGCTATTTTACGGAGAAGTTTTTACAACAGCAAAGCACCCATACATCTTTTTGCCGAGAAGATGTACGATGTGAACTTGCGAGGTAATTGGAAAATGAATAAAACCGCAGATGGTTTAAAATCTGCGGTGGGGTATCAAGCATCCAAGTGACGGTTAGATGCGTTTAATGGTCCTTTAAGAGATGTTGATACTGTGGCTTTCTTTTGAAATAGCCGATCCCGTAGGGGCAATGTGCCACGATTTTGACCTTGCTTTTTTCTGCTTCTTCTACAAAACGCTTAGCTAATTGACCGGCAACGCCTTGCCCCTGAAGGGATGGGTCTACTTGTGTATGTTCCCAGTACCAGATGTTGCCCTCTTGGCGATAACCTATAAAAGCATGGGGTTTTTCCACATCGCCCACATAAAATTTGTCAGAATTGAATAATATCTCCATAATGTCCTCCTTTGATGTGCATCCATTATAGAACATCCACAATTAAAATGACTTAACCTGAAGGCAATGTTGGTCCTGCTCTGACTGAGACGTTGCGGATATCCTTCTAAACATCGACAATTCTCTTTTGACTTCTAACGACCAAGGCTAACCCCAAAAGAGCAGTCGCCATCAGCAATTCAATGCGAATGCCTTGCCAGAAATAGGCAATATCCTTGGCGGATAGATTGGCTTGGATGATGGTTCGAATAGACTCTGTGTACCAATATTGGGGTAAAACTGTGAAAGTTTTGTGATGCTGTCGCCCAAAAATTCTGAAGGAACGAATCATCGCAGAAGATGAGTCCGCAAAAGTTTTATTTTTAACCACCTTCAGTGACGACGAATATGTCTACGAAAGTTTAAAAATGGGGGCGATGGGCTATTTGCTGAAACAAAATTTTAAATCCATTCTACCTGCCATACGAGCTGTATTGGCAGGGCAACATGTTTTTGGAAAAGAGATTGTCGACAAATTGCCGGATCTATTAAAAAGCAAAACCACCGAGATTAAAAATGCGGATTTAACCGACAGAGAAAAAGAGCTTGTTCGTTTGGTTGCAGAGGGTTACAATAACAAAGAAATAGCACAGAAACTCTATTTAAGCGATGGGACGGTCCGCAATTATTTAACTGTCCTTTTAGAAAAATTATCCTTGAGAGATCGCACCCAATTGGCTATTTACTATTACAAACAGGCAAACGAGAGGTTATCGTGCGAAGAAAAGATAGAGAAATGAGTAAAGACTTTGGCCTGATGGTCATTGACAAAGCGCAATACGGAGTGTTGAACCTTCCGGAGGGTGCTTCGGCTTACGGTGTTCCGCTGTCCATCGCAAGAGTCGATGAAACTTTGTACTTTCACTCTGCCAAAGAAGGAAAAAAATGCGATTTAATGGTTGATGGGCAAGGGGTACATGTCGTTTTTGTAGGCGATGTTCAGGTGCCTTCAGTTTTAGATCCGGATCAAGTCGATGTAAATGCTGAAACTCTAACCACAGGCGAGTTTGGTAAAATTTTTAGCAAGACATTTACAACGGAGTTTGAATCCGCTATGGTATTGGGTGTGATTCGGAAAGTAACAGAAGATGCTGAAAAAATAAAAGGGCTTCGGGCTATTTCGGAAAAATTCACACCTCAATGGATGTCTTACTTTGACTATGCCGTTGCAAGCGGATTGAAGGTAACCGCGGTCTATGCGATCGATATCCTAGAGGTCACAGCAAAACGAAAAAAATACGACGCATCAGGCCAAGAAATGAAATGGGGCAGAGAGGTTTAATAAGTTTGTGTAAAATTTTTTAAACGTTAAAACCATAACGGACTTTTAAAAAGGTTTGAAGCCAAACAGCAAGAAGAATCGAATAGTTTATAAAAAAACCACCCTAGGTCTTGGCTTCTGCATCAGAGCTTGTGACTAGGGTGGTATTTATTTTAATACAGTCAACAACTGGTTTCAGTTTTAAGATTCGCGAATACCCCGTACATGGCTTAAGTCCTGCACGAAGAGAACACCTTTATTGGGTTGATCCAGCTGGTGTTCCTCGAGAATGGCATCGACGACTTTTTCGGTCTCGTTGGCATTGATAATGATAATGACCATTTCTTTTTCAGGTTCAATGTCCATATTAAAAAAATTGACACTGCTGGATACGCCGGAACCTCTGGCATTGATAATGGTGCCGCCTCTTGCACCGTGCTCTTCCGCCGTATTGGTGACAGCTTCACCGAGACCTTTGTCTACAATGGTGATAATGGCTTGGTACATGGTAGTGTTCTCCTTTTTAGTTTTAGCTTCTTTGACGTGTGTATTGGGGATATCGGGATATTTTCTACTGAAACCCACTAAGGGATAAGCAAAACAAATACCCGTGCCTGCTTTTTTTAAAGCCATTTTCTCTTCAATTATTTCGACCGCGTGGTCCAAGAGTGTTGTCGGTAAGATGCTGATCACCAGCTCTTTATGGCTTTCCGTCAAACAGAAAAATTCCAATAGTCCGCGATGGTAACAACCTCTTGCAATTAAGACGGTGCCACCTCTGACACCTTCTTGACGCAGCAATGCGATCACTCTGGAGCCATGCCCATGGGGCACGATAGTTGCTAACAGGCTGATATCAGGATAGAGTTTATTCATAATCGTCTTCTCCTTTTCCTATGCGCGAACGGGTCAGCATAAATTGATAGAAAATACCCAGTAACATGATACTTAAGATCGGCATCATGGCGACCATGGTGATCATACCGAAACTGTTCAAGATAATGTTGCTCGGATCCGTAGCATGGGCAATACCTTGTACAAATGCAAAGATAAAGGTTGCTGTCATGGGACCCGATGCCACACCTCCGGAGTCAAAAGCCATCCCGACAAAGAGCTCCGGTACTTTGAAAATGATGATAAAAATAATGACATAACCGGTTATCAGAAAATGGTACAAGTGTACGCCCGGGTATAAAATACGAGATAGAGCGAAAAGAATGGCTAACCCAACCCCTGTACAAAGTGCAAAATACAACCAAGTTTTTTTCACCGAACCTGCGGTGGTTTCTTCGATTTGTTGTGAGAGTACAAGAACAGCGGGTTCTGCTAAAATCGTCGTGACGCCCATTAAAAACCCGACCACCAATAAAACAATTTTACTTTGTGTGGTGGCCAATTGAAAGCCGATTAAACGGCCGATTTCCATAAAGCCGCCGTTGACACCGACTAAAAAAACAATCAACCCGATAAAACTATAAATGATCCCCACAAAGATTTGCCTTCTCGTCCTTTTCGGTAAACGCAAATAAAAACCGTTTGCCAAAAGGAAAATAATCACAATAGGCAATAAAGCGAAAGCAACATCCTGCAAGGTGTAAGGTAAAATGTCAATAAAGGGTTGTACCAAACCACTGCTTACAGCTGGTTCCGCTGTCACTAATGTTTCGCTGTTGGGTAATTGGGGTCTAAAAAGAGCCACTGCGAAAAGCAATCCCATAATAGCCCCTGAAGAAGCAAGACCCACCAAGCCAAAGCTGTCTGCTTCGGCCTTTAAAGAGTCTCTTTGTCTGATGGCAACCCCGTAGGCTAAGGCAAGCATAAAAGGTACCGTCAAGGCGCCGGTGGTTGCACCGGAAGCATCAAAAGCCATGGCGACGTATTCTTGGGGGACAAGGGCTACGAGTGCAAAAATCACACAATAAGCCCCTATAAACACTTTGGTTAAACGCACCTGCTTGACGATTCTTAAAATTCCCACGGATATCATGGCGCCCACACCTAATGATACCACTAAGACAACAAAATTCTTAGACATCGTCTTCAGGGCAATGTTTTCAACTTGCTGTGCAAGAATGTGTAAATCCGGTTCTGCAATGGAAATAAAAAAGCCCAATACCAAAGCTAACAATCCGATACCGACAATGGTCGATAAGCGCATCAACAAACGCCCCATATTTTCACCGATGGGTGTAATACCGATATCGATGCCGAACAAAAAGATCGTCAACCCGATGATGATCAGCAAACTACCCATGAGAAAACGGACAATGAGCAGGGAATCCAGTCTTAAAAATAAAAAATTTAAAATTAAAACCAGCACCGTTATAGGAATAACGGAATATAAAACTTCTTTCAGTTTTTCTAATAAAATCGACAACAAACCACCTCCTTCAGTCAATCGGTCGATAAGCTTTGTGTCTTTAAACTTCATTTTCTAACACCAATCAAAACATCGTATGTTTGGAGTTTGTGCAAGTTTTAGAAATCAAAACGATGGTGCAAAGAAAAGAGCATCAGGTCAATACAAAAGAATACCCCTATGGGGATCCTTAAAAGTTCCCATAAGGGTAGGTACATTGATCAAAAAGCGATTGATGACGCACAAAAAACCCCTTGACGAGGCAACGCGTATATGATAGTATATTAAGCTGCATTAGAAGTAATAAATTTGCTATTTTTCTAAAACAAACTTCGGAAATACGGGCTTTTCGATCAAAGAAAAGCCAAATATTATTAGGCTGTATTTACAACATTGATCAAAGATGTTGCACCCGAATGGTTATGGCATTAGTTTAGCATATTTTATCCTAAAAGACAAGAAAAATAATCAATGCTGAAAAATGTAAAAGAAGGTGGGTTAATCAAAGATGAGAACACATCCGGAGCAATATGGATTAAGGACGAGACAAAGTTACTCAAAAATCAAAGAAGCACTTGAGATGCCCAATCTCCTAGAAGTACAATTGGATTCTTACAATTGGTTTCTGGAAATAGGACTACAAGAAGTTTTCAACGATATCGATGAGATTACCGACTATACGGGAAACTTGGTACTACAATTCGGAGATTACACTGTAGATGAAACACCTAAATACACCATCGAGGAATGTAAGGATAGAGATCAAACCTATTATGTTCCCCTAAGGGTTCGGGCAAGGTTAATCAATAAAGCAAAAAATGAAGTCAAAGAACAAATTGTTTACATGGCGGATTTGCATAAAATGACCGATACCGGTACCTTTATCGTTAACGGTGCCGAAAGGGTCATTGTCAGCCAATTGGTACGTTCGCCCGGTGCCTATTACACGCTGACACGCGATAAATTAGGAAAAAAGTTATACTCGGCGCAGGTCATTCCCAACAGGGGTGCATGGTTGGAATACGAGATGGATTCCAACAGCATTATGTATGTAAAAATTGACAGAACCAGAAAACTACCCATTACCGCATTGTTGCGTGCCTTCGGTTTAGGTACGAATGCCGAAATTCGCGAAGCCCTTGGAGAAGACGAGCGTTTGGAAGAAACCATCAAAAAAGATGCTGCACCGGGTATCAACAGCGTCGAAGATGGTCTGATCGAAATTCACAAGCGTTTAAGGCCCGGTGAACCGCCTACGGTGGAAAGTGCGAGAACCTTGTTGGATTCCATGTTTTACGACGATCGTCGTTACGATATGGCCCGCGTGGGACGTTATAAATACAATAAAAAATTATCCTTAGCGACGCGATTGATCGGACAACAGGCGGCAAGGGATATTATCAACCCGGAAACCGGCGAGATACTGGCCGAAGAGGGGCAAGTTTTTAATAAAACAACCGCTTGGCAGGTGCAAAATGCCGGTATTAACAGCGTTGATGTCGTGGTTTCCTATAACGGAGAAGATAAAATCGTGCGGGTTTTGGGTAACCATTTTGTGGATATCCACACCCAGGATATACCCTTCGATATCAGTGACTTGAACATAAGAGAAATGGTTTTCTACCCTGCACTGCAGAAAATATTAAATAAGGATGTTTCCGACGAGGAGAAATACGAAGAGTTAAAAAATAAATTAGATACCCTCGTGCCAAAGCATATTCTACAAAGCGATTTATTTGCATCGGTTTCGTATTTCATCGGACTGGAGTACGGTATCGGCAGTATAGACGATATCGACCATTTAGGCAACAGGCGTTTGCGCTCCGTCGGCGAATTATTGCAAAATCAATTCCGTATCGGTTTGTCCCGTATGGAAAGAGTGGTTCGAGAGCGTATGTCCGTACAGGACGATGAAGGCCTAACCCCTCAGAGCTTGATCAACACGCGGCCGATCAACGCCTCTTTAAAAGAATTTTTCGGTAGCTCCCAATTGTCGCAATTTATGGATCAAAACAACCCCTTGGGCGAATTGACACATAAAAGAAGATTATCGGCACTGGGACCCGGCGGCTTAAGTAGAGAGAGGGCCGGTTTTGAGGTTCGAGACGTACACCACAGTCACTATGGCAGAATGTGTCCCATCGAAACTCCAGAAGGCCCCAACATCGGTTTAATTGGATCTTTGGCAACCTATGCCCGCGTCAACGAATACGGATTCATCGAAACCCCTTACCTGCGTGTGAACAATGGTATCGTGGAAAAAGAGTACGACTTTTTATCCGCTGACGAAGAAGGTCAATATGCCATTGCACAGGCCAACGAGTCCTTAGATGAAAACAACCGTTTTGTGAATAAAGACGTTACCGGTCGTTCCGGTAGCAACCGCGACTTTGTCACCTTAAGGCCGGAGGAAGTCGACTATATGGACGTTTCTCCAAAACAAGTGGTATCCGTCGCAACATCCTTGATTCCTTTCTTGGAAAATGACGATGCGAACCGTGCCTTGATGGGTGCCAACATGCAACGTCAAGCGGTGCCGTTGATTACACCGAAAGCACCTTTTGTCGGAACCGGTATGGAATACAAAGCTGCCAAGGACTCCGGCGTTTGCGTTATCAACAAAAGGGACGGCGTCGTGGAATATGTAGATGCAAAGACGATTCGCGTCAGAGCGGACGAAGACAATACGCTGGATACCTACCATCTACACAAGTTTAAACGCTCTAACCAGACCACTTGCATCAATCAAAAACCCTTGGTGGACAAAGGACAACGCGTCGCGGCAGATGAAACCATCGCCGACGGCCCTTCAACAGAAATGGGTGAGCTGGCCTTGGGGCGCAACGCCTTGATCGGATTTATGACCTGGGAAGGTTATAACTACGAAGATGCGGTGCTCATCAATGAAAATTTATTAAAAGACGATGTTTATACCTCTATTCACATCGAAGAATACGAGTGCGAAGCCAGAGAGACGAAATTGGGTCCGGAAGAAATTACCAGAGATATCCCCAACGTTTCTGAAGATGCACTTAAAAACTTGGACGAAGAGGGGATTGTCTATATCGGTGCGGAAGTAAAATCCGAAGATATTTTGGTCGGTAAAGTGACCCCAAAAGGCGAGACCGATTTATCTGCCGAAGAAAAATTGCTTCGCGCCATTTTTGGCGAGAAAGCCAGAGAAATCAGAGACACCTCTCTTAAAGTGCCCCACGGGCAATCCGGTATTGTTGTCGATGTTAAAAAATTCTCCAGAGCGAATAAAGATGAGGATTTAAAACCCGGCGTCAATACCATGGTGCGCGTTTATGTTGCGATTAAAAGAAAAATATCCGTCGGGGATAAAATGGCGGGACGCCACGGTAACAAAGGGGTTGTCTCCAGAATTTTACCCCAAGAGGACATGCCCTTTATGCCGGACGGCACCCCCTTGGATATCGTCTTAAACCCCTTGGGTGTACCCTCCCGTATGAATATTGGGCAGGTCTTGGAAGTGCATTTGGGTTTGGCTTTAAAAACCATGGGCTACCATGTGGCCACACCTGTTTTTGACCCGGCTAACGAAGAAGACATTATGAATCTTCTAGAAGAAGCGGGTTTGCCTAGAGACGGGAAAGTTCAATTGATTGACGGACGCACCGGCGAACCCTTCGATTCCCGCGTAACAGTGGGCTATATGTATTATATGAAATTGCACCACTTGGTGGACGATAAAATGCATGCCCGTTCTACCGGTCCTTATTCCCTCGTTACGCAGCAGCCACTGGGCGGTAAAGCGCAATTCGGTGGCCAGCGTTTCGGAGAGATGGAGGTTTGGGCCCTAGAAGCCTATGGCGCCGCCCATACCCTTCAAGAAATACTGACCATTAAATCCGACGATGTTGTGGGCCGTGTTAAAGCCTACGAATCCATCGTTAAGGGAGAAAACATACAAAAGCCCGGTGTTCCGGAATCCTTTAAAGTACTCATCAAAGAATTCCAAAGCTTGGCCTTGGACGTTAAAATCATCAACGATGAATCCGAAGTAGAGTTATTGGACAATCACGAACTCGGCGAAGCCGAACAAGTGAGCAGCGATATCCTGGACGGCATGGATGCAAAACCGCTGATTGGAACCCTGACGGAAGAAGATTATGAAGACGAAGAAATGATGAGCATCATCGAAGCCGCCGATTTAGATAATCCGGATATACTGTCATGAAACAAAGAAATAGAATGAACACAATACAATCAATGATAGATTTGATGTGGAAGGGAGCAACCAATTGTTGAGTGAAGAATTTGCATTTAAGTCGTTACAAATTGGATTAGCCTCACCTGAAAGGATTCGGGAATGGTCCAGAGGGGAAGTCAAAAAACCCGAGACAATTAACTACCGAACCCTTAAGCCGGAAAAAGAAGGCTTATTCTGTGAAAAGATATTTGGACCAACCAAGGACTGGGAATGTAACTGCGGTAAGTACAAACGAATACGCCATAAAGGCATCGTCTGCGAAAACTGCGGTGTCGAAGTAACCAAATCCAAAGTGCGACGGGAGCGTATGGGCCATATCGAATTGGCCGCGCCGGTTACCCACATCTGGTATTTTAAAGGAATTCCCAGCCGTATGGGGTTGGTTTTGGAAATGTCGCCAAGAAACCTTGAAAAAGTCATTTACTTTGCTTCCTACGTCGTCACCGATCCCGGCGATACACCCTTGGCTTACAAGCAGGTGCTGAACGAAGGGGAATATCGAGAAGCTAGAATGAATTATGGCGATAGCTTTAAGGCCGGTATGGGCGCCGAAGCCATCCAAGAACTATTAAAAATGGTAGACTTGGACCAAGACGCAGCGGTCATTAAAGAGGAACTGCGGGATTCAACCGGACAAAAACGGGTGCGAATTGCCCGTCGCTTGGAAGCCATCGAAGCTTTTAAAAACTCCGACAATCGTCCGGAATGGATGATTTTAGAGTGCATACCGGTTATTCCGCCGGAATTGCGTCCGATGGTGCAATTGGACGGTGGACGTTTTGCCACCTCCGACTTAAACGACTTGTACCGTCGTGTGATCAACCGCAACAACCGTTTGTTAAAATTACAAGAGTTGGAAGCGCCGGATATCATCGTACAAAACGAAAAAAGAATGCTGCAGGAAGCGGTGGATTCCTTAATCGACAACGGCAGAAGGGGCAGACCGGTTACCGGTCCGGGCAACCGTCCTTTTAAATCCTTAAGCGATATGCTCAAGGGTAAGCAGGGGCGTTTCCGTCAGAACCTTTTGGGTAAACGTGTGGATTACTCCGGGCGTTCCGTTATCGTCGTCGGTCCGGAACTGAAAATGTACCAATGCGGTTTGCCGAAGGAAATGGCCATCGAGTTGTTTAAACCCTTTGTCATGCAGGAATTAGTCGGCAGACAGATGGCACAAAATATTCGAAGTGCTAAAAAAATGGTAGAAAAACTGGATCCGGCTGTTTGGGACGTCTTGGAAGAAGTCATCAAAGAACACCCCGTCCTGTTAAACCGTGCACCGACCTTACACCGCCTCGGTATTCAAGCCTTTGAGCCGGTGTTGGTAGAAGGCCGCGCTATCAAGCTGCACCCATTGGTGTGTACCGCCTACAACGCCGACTTTGACGGTGACCAAATGGCCGTACACGTGCCATTATCCGTCGAGGCCCAGGCGGAATCGCGTTTCCTGATGTTGGCGTCCAACAATATTTTAAAACCCCAAGACGGTACACCCGTCGTCGTGCCTTCGCAGGACATGATTTTGGGAATTTACTACACCACTTTGGAGCAAGAGGGCATTAAAGGCTCTGGGTCTATCTTTAAAGATACCAACGAACTGGAAATGGCCTATTACAACAAAGAGGTTCACATCCATGCTCGAGTTTCCGTCAGAATAACCAAAGAGTTTAATGGTGAAGTCGGAAGCAAACGCATAGAAAGCACCGTCGGTCGTTTCCTCATCAACCAGATCATCCCTCAGGATATCGGTTTTAAGAAAAGGGAATGCCTCGAAGATATGTTCGAGTTGGAAGTAGACGAAGTCATCGGCAAGAAAAAGCTGTCCGCCATTGTGGACAAATGCTTTAAAGCCCACGGCCCCACCGTCACTTCCGAAATGTTGGACGAAATCAAAGAGATGGGTTTTAAATATTCAACCCAGGCGGCCATCACCATCGGTGTATCCGATATGCAGGTACCCGGTGACAAGGAAGCCATCCTAAGAGAAGCCGACATTGAAATCGAAAAAAATCAAGAACAATTTGCCGGCGGGTTGTTGAGCGAAGAAGAACGCTATCAAAACGTCGTATCGATTTGGAACAACGCAACAGATCGTGTGACCAACTCGTTATTAAACCATTTGGATACCACCAATCCGATCAACATGATGGCAGACTCCGGAGCGAGGGGATCTAAAAACCAAATTCGCCAGTTGGCGGGTATGCGTGGTTTGATGACCAACCCAACCGGACGTGTTATCGAGCTGCCCATACGGTCCAACTTTAGAGAGGGCTTAAACGTCCTTGAGTTTTTCTCATCAACTCACGGTGCCAGAAAAGGGTTGGCGGACACTGCATTGCGTACCGCCGATTCCGGTTACTTAACCAGACGTTTGGTGGACGTCAGCCAAGAGGTCATTATTCGAGAAGACGATTGCGGTACCCAAGAGGGCTACACCGTGACGGCCATTACCGAAGGTGGCGAGGTCATCGAAACCTTATCCGAAAGAATTGCCGGCCGTTATGCCTTCGAAGATATTATACATCCGGAAACCGGAGAAGTTTTAGTAGAGAAAGATACGGTCATCACCTCCCAAATGGCAGAAACCGTCGAAAGTGCTGGCGTTGAATCAGCCGTTATCCGTGTGATGTTCAATTGTAAATCCAAACACGGTGTTTGTAAAAAATGTTACGGCGTCGACTTGACAACTTGGCGACCCGTAGAAATCGGCGAAGCGGTGGGTACCATCGCAGCCCAATCCATTGGAGAACCCGGAACCCAGCTGACCATGCGTACCTTCCACACCGGTGGTGTCGCATCAGCAGACGATATCACACAGGGTTTGCCCCGTGTCGAAGAGCTGTTTGAAGCCAGAAAACCCAAAGGTCAAGCAATTGTATCGGAATTGGCCGGTACAGTCGAATTGTTGGAAGGCAAAAAACACGAAGCGATCATCACAGGGGAAGAGGGCAAGACAAAAACCTACTTAATTCCCTACGGATCTCGTGTTAAAGTCATCGATGGCGACACGGTAAAAGCCGGACAACCTTTAACGGAAGGCTCTATCAATCCCAACGATATCCTTCGTATTAAAGGCGTTGCCGCTGTTCAACAATACCTTCTATCGGAAGTTCAGAAAGTGTATCGCTTACAGGGAGTACACATCAGCGACAAACATATCGAATTGATCATTCGCCAAATGCTTGGCAAGATCAAAATAGAAAACCCGGGGGATACCCACTTGGTAGCAGGCCAATTGACCGACATCTTTGAATTTGAAGCGGCCAATCGCCAAGCGGAAGAAGCGGGCTTAGAGACGGCTACCGGTAGTCGTGAGCTCTTGGGTATTACCAAGGCATCTTTGGCTACGGATTCTTTTCTCTCTGCAGCTTCTTTCCAAGAAACCACCAGAGTGCTCACAGAAGCCGCCATTAAAGGCAAAGTCGATCCACTCATGGGGTTGAAGGAGAATGTCATCATCGGGCAACTCATCCCTGCAGGAACCGGCCTCAAAGAATACGATCAAATATCCTTTACCTACGAACGGGAAGAGGAGCCGGAAGAAGTTAGAACCGTGCAAGCCGACGGACAGGACATCATGGACACCATTAGCGATTATAAAGAACAAGTCACCAAAGAAGGCGACTTGGTTGATCATTTAGATATCGTGATGGACGACGATATGATCGTCGCAACCGATACGTTAAAGAGTCAGGAAGACCTGCTTGTCAATGATGAAGTCTTAGAAAATGCATTCTCGATGTTCGATACAGATTTCTATTTTGACGAAAATAACGAAGAATAAGACTTGACATTATCAGAGGAAAAATTTATACTTGTAAGGTATGCTCCCATTCATATTTTTTGTATGGGAGCATTATTAAGAAACTTGAAAGATTTTAAATGGTTTGGAGGTGGCGAAGATAAAATCACAAAATTTGGTCATAGGAACCAAACAAACCATGAAAGCCGTCGTTTCCGGCAAAGCGGAAAAAGTCATCCTGGCGATGGACGCCGATGCACATATTCGCGAAGAAATCTTATCGCTTTGCAAAACCCATGGGGTCAAGACAGAAGCCTACAAAAGTAAAAAAGCTTTGGGCATTCTCGGTGGCATCAACAGACATGCCGCAGCAATAGCTATTTTAAAGGAAACGAAAACATCAGATTAAACACTTAAAAGGTTTAATAAATATTAAAAGGAGGTGCAGAACTGAATGCCTACCATTAATCAGCTTGTAAAACAAGGAAGACAGCGTTTAACAGAAAAAACTAAAACGCCGGCGTTAAAGCAAAATCCTCAAAAAAGAGGTGTTTGCACAGCTGTTAGGACATCCACACCGAAAAAGCCGAACTCCGCTTTAAGAAAAATTGCCAGAGTTAAGCTTGTAAACGGAATGGAAGTAACGGCGTATATTCCCGGAGAAGGACACAACCTACAAGAGCACAGTATCGTTCTCATTAAAGGCGGAAGAGTCAAAGACTTACCCGGTGTACGTTACAAAATTATTCGTGGTGCCCTGGATACAGCAGGAGTCGATAATCGTAAGCAAGCTCGATCCAAATATGGGGCTAAAAAGCCCAGAAAGTAGTGCATCATACTGCATATGTATAGACGCACGACGACAAGAAATTGGATGTCGAGTACCGATGAACATCAATTGTTAAGGAGGGAAGCAAAGTGCCAAGAAAAGGACCAGTACCTAAAAGAGAAGTATTACCGGATCCTAAATTCTCCAGCGTGGTTGTAACAAAATTAATCAACTACATCATGCTGGATGGAAAAAAAGGAGTTGCTCAAAGAATCGTTTACGATGCATTCGACAAAGTAAATGAAAAAACGGGCAAAGAACCCATGGAAGCTTTTAACGAAGCGTTGGCCAACATTACACCGGTCTTGGAAGTAAAAGCAAGAAGAGTCGGTGGTGCAACGTATCAAGTACCCATGGAAATTAAAGAAAATAGAAAACAAGCACTGGCATTGAGATGGTTGACGAATTACGCGCGCAGACGCTCGGAAAAAAACATGGTCGACCGCTTAGCCGGCGAAATCATGGATGCGATGAACCATTCTGGCGGTGCTGTTAAAAAGAGAGAAGAAGTACATGCGACAGCCGAAGCTAATAAAGCTTTTGCACATTATCGCTGGTAAGAATTATTGTATAAAACATATGAGAGGATTAAACTGTGCCAAGAGAATATAGTTTACAAAACACAAGAAATATCGGAATAATGGCACATATCGATGCAGGCAAAACGACAACGACAGAAAGAATCCTGTTTTATTCCGGAAAAATCCATAAAATTGGCGAAACCCACGATGGTGGCGCACAAATGGACTGGATGGAACAAGAACAAGAACGTGGTATCACGATTACTTCTGCAGCGACAACCTGCTTCTGGAAAGGCAATCGTATCAACATCATCGACACCCCGGGTCACGTCGACTTTACCGTCGAAGTAGAAAGATCTTTAAGAGTCCTTGATGGATCGGTAGCCGTTTTCTGTGCTAAAGGCGGAGTAGAACCTCAATCGGAGGCGGTATGGCGCCAAGCCGACCAGTATAACGTACCTCGAATGGCGTACATCAATAAGATGGACATCACCGGGGCGGATTTCTACCATACGGTAGAGATGATCAGAGAAAGACTGGGCGCAAATCCGGTATGTATCCAATTACCCATTGGTAAAGAGAGCGACTTTGTAGGCATCATCGACCTTGTGACGATGAAAGCGGAAATCTACAAAGACGAAATGGGCGAAATTTATGAAGAGACGGACATTCCGGAAAACATGATGGAATTAGCGGAAGAGTATAGAGAAAAACTACTCGAGGCCCTCTCCGAAATAGATGAAGACTTCATGGAAAAGTTCTTGGAAGGCGAAGACATCACCGTCGAAGAAATTAAAACGGTTCTTCGAAAAGGAACTGTCGGAGTCGATTTCATCCCCGTTGTTTGCGGATCGTCCTACAAAAACAAAGGTGTTCAACTGTTATTGGACGCTGTTGTGGATTACATGCCATCACCCTTGGATGTACCGGCCATTATAGGCTTCGACCCCGATACGGATGAAGAAGTTGAACGTCAACCAAGCGACGACGAACCTTTTTCAGCATTAGCATTTAAGATTATGACCGACCCCTTTGTCGGAAAATTGGCTTTTATCAGAGTCTATTCCGGTAAAGCGAGTTCCGGTTCATACGTCTACAACTCTACAAAGAAAAAAAGAGAGCGTTTAGGACGTATCTTACAAATGCATGCCAATCACCGTGAGGAAATCACCGAAGTATACTCCGGAGACATCGTAGCGGCGGTAGGCTTAAAAGATACGGGAACTGGCGACACCCTAAGCGACATGGACAACCATGTTGTCTTAGAATCCATGGTCTTCCCGGAACCGGTTATCGATGTTGCCATCGAACCCAAGACCAAAGCCGGTCAAGAAAAAATGGCAACCGCCTTACAAAAACTATCTGAAGAAGACCCGACCTTTAAAACACATACCAACGAAGAAACCGGCCAAACCATTATTTCCGGAATGGGCGAACTTCATTTGGATATCATCATCGATCGTCTTCTAAGAGAATTTAAAGTAGAAGCCAATATAGGACAACCCCAGGTATCTTATAGAGAAACCATTCAGGAAGCAACCGACGCAGAAGGAAAATTTGCTCGCCAATCCGGTGGACGTGGACAATACGGACATTGTATTATCACCATGGAACCGGCGGAAAAAGGTGAAGGTTTTGTATTTGAAAACAAAATTGTCGGCGGTGCGATTCCTAAAGAATATATCGGTTCGGTCGAGCAAGGTATGGAGGAATCCATGGCCAGCGGTATCCTAGCAGGTTACCCTGTCATCGATGTAAAAGTCACCTTAACCGACGGGTCCTACCACGAGGTAGACTCCTCAGAAATGGCCTTTAAAATTGCCGGATCCATGGCTTTTAAAAACGCCATGAGAAAAGCAAAACCGGTTATCTTGGAACCTGTTTTCAAGCTGGAAGTCGTCGTACCGGAAGAATATATGGGCGATGTTATCGGAGACATTAACTCCCGACGCGGTCGTATTGAAGGTATGGAAATGCGTTCCGGTGCACAAGTAATTTCGGGCTTTGCGCCCCTATCCGAGATGTTTGGCTATGCCACATCTTTGAGATCCAACACCCAAGGACGCGGAACCTACACCATGCAATTTTCCCACTATGAACCGGTCCCCAAAAGTATTGAAGAAGAAATTATCGAAGGCAAGTAATTGCCCTAATAGATAAAGACGAAAATCTAAAGGAGAAAGAAATGGCAAAAAGTAAATTTGAAAGATCTAAACCCCATGTTAATATCGGAACCATTGGACACGTAGACCACGGCAAAACTACCTTGACAGCGGCAATCACCTCAGTACTCAACAAA
>JAAYJS010000041.1 GCA_012522805.1 Eubacteriaceae bacterium
GCATTTCTTCGTAGCCTGTTTGTTCGATGACGCGTTCCAACAATTGGCTGATCGGACCGTCTACCAAAGTCATCAAGTCTTCCATCATGGTGCCAAAATCTGCAATCTTAGACAAGACACCGGGCGTTAAGTTAGGGATTTCTTGATGGTTGAGAACCGTTTCCAACAAGCTCCAACCTTTAAACTCAGCAAACTCCGCAAGTTTTTCTACCGTTACCGGTCCTATGCCCCTTTTGGGGGTGTTGATGATTCTTCTAAATCCCAAGTCATCCTTGGGGTTGCTCAGAACTCTGAGGTAGGCCAAAACATCCTGGATTTCCATTCGTGCATAAAAACCCGTTCCGCCTACCATTTGAAAGGGTATATTGAGGCGCATAAAGGTTTCTTCGAACAAGCGACTCTGAGCATTCGTGCGATATAAGACCGCAAAATCCGCATAGGCATAGCCCTCACTGGCGCGCAATTCATTTATTGTTCTGCCGATGGCATAGGCTTCGTCGTGGCCTTGGTCATAGGCCGTTATAGTAACCTTTTCGTGCCCTTTGATTTCAGTCCAAAGCTTTTTTTCTTTTCTCCCTTGGTTGTGGGCTATAACCTCATTGGCGCATTCCAAAATAACTTGCGTTGAGCGATAGTTTTGTTCCAAGCGTACGGTATCGGCACCGGGAAAATCTTTTTCAAATTCTAATATGTTGCGAATATCCGCACCCCGCCATCCATAAATACTTTGATCGTCATCCCCGCACACGCAAACGTTTTGATGCTTAGCACCTAAAAAACGAACCAATTCGTACTGGCTGAAGTTGGTATCTTGGTATTCGTCTACCAAAATATATTTAAAACGATTCTGATACTGTTCCAACACCTCGGGAAAGTTTTTGAACAATAGCAGGGTATTGTAAATCAAATCATCGAAGTCCATGGCGTTGTTGCTTTTGAGCGTTGCCTGATAACGTCGATAGTAATCTGCAACTTTTTCCGCACGGAAGTTGCCTTCTTGGCTTTTTTCGTATTGATCCGGATTCCAAAAATTGTTTTTTGCAGTGGATATTTGATTCATCACATAGGCAAAATTATAAGCCTTGTCATCTAAGTTGAGCTCTTTAGAAAGTTGTTTGTAAAGTCTCTTTTGGTCATCCGTATCATAGATAACAAAATTGTTGTCGTAATCTAAAAAATGGCCGTGATAACGCATGATGCGTGCACACATGGCGTGAAAGGTCGAGATCCAAATTTTTTCGCTTTCGGGAATATCCAGTGCGGCAATTCTATCTCGCATTTCTCCTGCGGCTTTGTTGGTAAAGGTAATGGCCAACACCTGGGAGGGCCATGCTTTTTTTTCTTCTAATATGTAAGCGATGCGATGTATGATGGTTCGAGTTTTGCCTGAGCCCGCACCGGCCAATATCAATAGCGGGCCTTCCGTCGAAACAACAGCGCGTCGCTGCGGTTCATTTAGTCCTTCTAACATCGTATCCCCTAAAAAACTATTTTTCCGTAATAAATACTGTCCAACACTTTTTTCATTTCATCCTTTGTCATGGGAATAGGGTTGCGTACCGTCGATCCCTTCATGGCATTATCCAACAGCATATTAAAATCTTTCAAGTAATCCTCTTCTGAAATTCCCATCTCCTGGAAGCTTTGAGGGATACCCAATTTTTCATTTAAATTTTGAATGCGTTGAATCACATCGTCGTTAAGCCAAATGCTGAGGCTTTTCAGTTCTTTCGCTACTTGCTCGTCTCTGCTGTTATAGGTCAATACATAGGGTAAAGCCACGGCATTGAGCAACCCGTGGGCATAGCCGTACTTTCCACCAAATGCATGGGAAATGCCGTGGGACATTCCTAAACCCGCAGCTTGAAAAGCCACTCCGGCCATATTTTGGTATTCGTGAACCGATTGCCGGCATTCGATATCGCAAGTTTCATATGAATCCCATAGGTTCTCGATCAATCCCAAAGCTGCTTCTCGAGACAACGTTCTCGTCACGTCATCCGCTTTTTTATTGATCAAACTTTCTAAGGCATGGGTCAAAGCATCCATTCCGGACTCCGCCACGACATGGGGTGGCATGGTCAATGTGAGCTCTCCGTCTAAAATAGCTAAATCCGGAATAAAGGCCGGTGTTTTAAGGCCAACTTTTAAATTTTCTTCTTCAAAGGTCAAGACTGCGGCGGCGGTAACCTCCGACGCTGTGCCGGAAGTGGCCGGCACGGCAACAAAAGCGATCTTTTCCCTACTGTTCGGCGCACGTCCATCCCGAATCGTATTGACGGAAAGGTCCGGATATTCCAGCAATAAGGTGATGACTTTTGCGGCATCGATGGCGGAGCCGCCACCTACTGCTAAAACCACATCGGGTTCAAAGTCCGACAGCAATTCGACGGCGTGTAAAACTTCCGCTACCGTGGGGTTTTCGCCGATACCCGTATGTAAGCGAAACACCCGATTGTCTTTGCTTAGGATCTCTTCAATTTTTTGTATAACCCCGGTTTGAACCATTGAGGACTTTCCTGTTATTAAAGCAAAACGTTTATAGGGAAGTTTTGCAATTTCTTTTAAAGATCCTGGACCTTTAACTACTTTTTTTCCACCTAATTTATCGATTAACATTTTCGTTCCTTTCGTTTTCACTGTATTTTAGAAAGATCACGATCATTTCAGTACCATGACCCGGTTGACTTTTTACTTTTATGGAGCCTTTGTTTTGTTTTACGATCCAATCCGCGATGGACAACCCCAAACCGGTCCCACCTTCGGAGCGAGAGCGGGTTTTGTCGACACGATAAAATCGTCTAAAAATATTGTCGATATCCTCCGATGACAAGCCAATGCCATTGTCGGATATGGTTATTTGCACATCGTAATAGGCCTCTCGCCCTGTAATGGTTACAATATCATTCTCTTTGCTATACTTAATCGCATTGTCGATCAATATAACCAAAACTTGGGTTATTTGGTTTTTATCACCGTAGATCATCAAAGGCTCAGCAGGAATATCTGCCAATAAATTAACCCTTTTTTTTGCACCCAAGGGCAGCATTCTCTCCGTTACTTCCATGGCTAAAAAGCCAATATCGATGGCTTCTTTCTTCAACTCAACGCGCCCGGCATCCGCTAGTGCTAAGAACAAAAGATCGGAGACGATGCTGTTCATACGAACGGTTTCTTTGTAGGCGTTGTCTAACCAAGACAATTGCTCCGCAACGCTTTCTTCGGGGCTGGTGCGCACAACCTCCAAATTGGTTTGAATGACCGAGATAGGTGTTCTCAGTTCGTGGGAGGCATCTGCTAAAAAGGCCTCCTGCTGCGCCATGCTTTCACGGATAGGAATCAAAGATCTACCGGATAAAATGTATCCCATCACCACGGAAAGGGCTGCACCCATCACCAATGCCAATGCCATGGTTTTGATGAAGTTGTTGATCAAGGATGTTTCTGGAGAAATGTTTTTGACCGTTTGTACAACTTTTAATTCTCCCGCATGGTTGACAATGGGGTAAGTACATAATTTATACTGTCGCCCGTTCAATTCCAAATCTTGTAACACATAGGGGTTGCCGGTATCTCTTGTTTCTGTAAAATAATTTAGGATGTGCCTCAACATCTCCTCTTCGGTAAAGGGATCCATATCCGCCTGTTGTAAAATATCAAAATCCTCGTTCCAGATCATATAACCCACGCGTTCTTCGTAAAGACCGGACAACAGCTCTTCATAGGCTGCTAACTTTTCACCCTCTACGGGTTTAGCAGACTCCTTTGCTTCTATGTATTCGATATTCGTCGCCAATTGTGAAGAATAAATTTTTAAATTAGAAGCCAAGCCGGACTCCACATTGTAGTTTAAAAATAAATAAATGACAATTCCCACAAAAAGTGACAGGCTGATCAACACCAAGGTGTTGACCAGCGTTAATTTGAGCCGTATTTTGTTGAGCCTATCCATTTGCAGTATCTTTCAGTACATAACCCAGTCCTCGTATGGTACGAATGGTAGCTCTGGATTTTTTTAATTTTTTTCTCAGATAATGAACATAGATTTCGACTGAGTTTTCCATTGCCATGCTTTCAAAGCCCCAGATTCTGTCTAATATTTTTTCCTTAGAAATGGTAATACCGGGATTTCTTATAAACATCTCCAATAACTGGCTTTCTTTGGCCGTTAAGCGAATGGGTTCGCCATTGACGGTCAACTCGCCGTTGTTGATGTTTAAATTTAAATCCGCATAGGACACCGAGGAGTTTTGAAAGACTTCCCATGGTCTCCGCCCTAAAGCTCGAACCCTTGCCAACAACTCTTCGGTGACAAAAGGTTTGACCAAATAATCGTCGGCACCCATATCCAAACCTTTGACCTTGTCTACAGTGCTGTCTTTTGCAGTCAATAATAAAACCGGTACATTTTTGCCGCTGTCTCTGATGGATTTTAATATTTCCAATCCGCTGACGCCCGGAAGCATGATATCTAATATGATGACATCGTAAACGTCGTTTTCGCTTAACAATTTTCCTTCTGTACCGTCGTGTACGACATCACATAATATATTGTTTTTTTCAAATAATTTGCCTAAAGCTGCAGCCAAAGATACTTCGTCTTCGACTAATAAAACCCGCACTTATATTCTCCCTTCATTTTTATTCTGTTTTGTTTTCGGGATCCAAAGCCTCTACAATTTCTTGGGTGTTAAACACCTTTGTCTCCTCTAAATCTTCCGGAACCGTCGCCACATTGACCGAGGCTTTTCGCTCCTTAACGACTTCTGCTTCTCGTTGAAAGAGGGCTTCTTCTTCCGCTACGACATTTCTATCGCTTTTTTCGATATTGCGCCGTGAGTCTAGGTAAATACGAACGCAACTCTCGTAATGTTCTATAAAATCCGTGTTTTCCAATACCCCTTTTTGCATGAGGTAATAGATGAATAAACCGATATAATAGGTTCGATCCGGTTCTATTTCCGTTAAGCCGGAATATTTTTGGAAGGCTGAGTTGATGTCATCTTCCGGGGTGACGATGTCACCACCAAGACGTGCCCATTCTTCCGCCAAGTCACGAACCAATACATTGCTGAAATAAGTCCACAAAACGCCTTTGGCCACATCTAAGTCGCGGATATCACAGAAACGCATTAAGTCTTTCGCGCCTTCAATATAAGCGTCTACGATTCGCTTTCCATAAATAATTTCGCCGTTGCCAAAATGGGGGCGCAATTGATCCTTAGAGGTAATGAGCTCTTGCAAAATGGGCGAACCTTGTCTGAGTGTGGTCTCAATGTAGTACCATTCATCGTATAGACAAAATGGTAAATAACCAAAGTCTTTAAACAATTGATCGGAAATGCGTTTGAGTTCCATCATTTTTTCGCTGTCTTGAATGATGGCTTCCTGTTCAATTAAAAATTGGTCCACTTTATAGTGGCCGGCTTCCTTCTTAAAATAATCGGAAAGATACAGCACTTCGTTGATATTTTTACTGTAAATCAGAAGACCATCGGGTTCTTTAAATCCCGGTTCATCGCCATTGCTGTTTAAAGGCAAATGGACATATTGTCGACTTTTGATGACCAAATCTTCGTTACCGTAGTAAACATCGTTGGGGTGTTCAGTGGTGTATTGAAAAACACCAGCATTTTTTTTAGATAAACCTAGAAAATAGCCCTTGGGTGTAAAAAAACCGTATCCCCTATAGGGTTTCTTAGCTCCTATTCGGAATTCCAAGTCGGGTATCGATACACAATTTTCTTTCACGTATGCTACTAAATCTTCCTCGGATTGCATATCGCCTTCCTCCAAGATATCGCCATATCTTGCAAAAAGAGTTTTTACGGCTAGGCCTTCTAGGTCCTCGAAGAACTTGTCCTCTATTTCTTCGTCATGGTGAATGTTTTTGACTGTAAATAACAGCAATGCATCCAATTGGCTTTTGGCTTTCTCGTTTTCCAGTTCCTCTCGATCTTTTTCGATGTTGAGATAAACGCTTTCGATAATTTCGTTTTCTTTTTTTGTTATTTGTGCGACAGTTTTGTCGTTAAAATCCTTTAAGGTTCGGACAATCAACGCCACGGTTTCTTGGTCTTGATGCGTACAAACCACCGCTTTGTCGCCACCACTTTGGTAGAATAAGTTTGTAAAGTTGATGCTTGATTGTGCACCTTGGTCTACGACGTTAAATTCGTAGGATTGACCCTCTGCGAGATGTACATAAACAAAAGTACCCGACTCAATGCGTTCGATCACCAAGCCCTTTCGAGTAAAAAACACATTGGCATACACCATTGGCACAGTATCGGAGCAATTGACCATCATTTGTTCGACATAGAGGGTTGTTTTGAGAAAATACTCTGTAAAATCCGAGGCAATTTCCAAACCCGCCCGTTCCAAAGCGTCATTAAAGCCATAGGTCATCACCTTGTAAACCACACGGGACATATCCGCGTGTTTGTTGACTAGGCGTTCCTTTCGATTGATAATGGTTTGGTGTAGGCTTGTCGTCTCGGAGTGATAGTTCGGTTCTACCACCATGAGCGCTTCCACTGATAAATAAATGAGTCGATCGATATCTATTTTTGACTGATTGCGTTGTAGATCAAACAATTTCAGATTCTCCAAAACTCTTTGATACATTTGCTCAATTTGGTCGATACCTTCTTTGACCGTTTTATAGCAATCGGAACACAATTGGTCGTAGTGAATATGTACCCTGGGGCTATCCACAGAAACCGATCTTTCAAAAAAACCTAAATTTTTGCCACATTTATTACAACCCTTCATAATCCACCTCTTTTATGCACTTATAGGATCCCATACGAACAATGAACTGTTTTTCATAAATCTTAATGTATATTTTAACACAGTTTGTTTAATAAGTTCTATGTAACTAAGAAAAAGAATCAAATCTTTAGTAAATGAACCGAAAGCTTCTGAATATTAGGAACAGAAGGTTACAATAAGCAACGTTAGTTCTGTGGCACGCAGGAATCTTTGCAGACAAACCACCAATTTTTGCTGATCTTTCTGGTAGCTTGCGCCATTAAATGATAAAAACCGCAAGGAGAAATGTTGTACCGACCTCCAATCCTACGATCTTGGTCTAACTTTTGGGAGCGGTACATCACTCTTTGCGGTTTGTTCATCATCATTATTGTTTTAAAAACATCTGGTGCGAGGAAAGGGATTCGAACCCTCACTACGTATCACGGTAACAGATCCCTCAAACCTGCGTGTCTGCCAGTTCCACCATCCTCGCATCTCGACGTGACTTCTATTATAATCAGAATTTAGGGTGAAATCAAGCAAATTGTTCAATTTATTCGGATATTTTGTAAAATCAAATCTTATAGCTTAAAATCTTCGCTATTTTTACTTTTAAAATCCATCACCAATTGTGCCACGGTTTTTTTCAAATCTTCCAAGTTGCCGTTATTATGAAGCACGATATCCGCTAGGGATTCCTTTTGATCGTCCGGCATTTGAATTGCCATTTTCTCATAGGCGATGTCTTCCGAGATGCCGTCCCGTTCCATTAAACGGGACGCCCTCACTTTTGGATCCGCCACAATCAAAACACTGCTGTCTACCAAATGGCTTAAATTTTCTTCGAAAAGTAACGGGCAATCATAAACGATGAGACTGTGCCCTTCACGTGCAAGCCGTTCTTTTTCTGCAAAGTAGCTATCGCTGACTAAAGGATGGACGATGGCATTTAAATCCCTACGAGCCTTCTCATCTCGACGCACCAGGTCGCCCATTTTGTTTCGATCCAGCTCTCCGTTTTTTAAAATATAATCTTGACCAAAATGTTGGGCTATACGCTCTAAGCCTACGGTACCCACAGCCACCGCCGCCTTAGCTAAATGATCTGCATCTATGATCGGCAAATGGTGCTCTTCCCGTAACATTTGAGACACCGTGCTCTTGCCGGAGGCTATTCCTCCGGTTAAACCTATTATTTTCATTGTTTTCCTATAATTCGTACCACGAATGGCCGGTATTGGCATCTACCGTTAAAGGGACGTCCAAGCGAACGGCCGTTTCCATCTCTTCTACCAACAATTGTAAAACTGTCTCTTGCTCCGACTCAGGCGCTTCAATGAGCAGTTCGTCGTGGATTTGTAAAAGAATTCTGGCGCTCAAACCTTCTTTGATTAGGCGATTGTATACTTTAATCATGGCAATCTTTATAATGTCCGCTGCGGTACCCTGAATAGGTGTGTTCAATGCCATGCGTTCCCCTGCTTGAACCATCATGCGGTTGCGGGAGTTAATCTCTTCAATATACCGGCGCCTGCCAAATAATGTGGTCACATAGCCTTGTTTCTTTGCCAACTCGACGATATCCACCATGTATTTTTCTACTTTTGGGTAGCGTTCAAAGTATAGATCAATATAGTTTTGGGCTTCATTTCTGGAGATATCCAAGTCTTTACCCAAGCTGAAGGCTTGCTTTCCGTAAATCAACCCAAAGTTAATCGCCTTGGCTTGACCTCTTTGTCGGGGTGTCACATCTTCCATAGCTACGTCAAATATTTCCGATGCCGTTCTACGATGAATATCTTCTTCGTTTTCAAAGGCTTCAATTAACGTTTCATCTCCGGACAGATGGGCCAAGACCCGCAATTCAATTTGAGAGTAATCCGCAGAAATGAAGAGGTGCTCGTCATCGGAGGGTACGAAGACTTTGCGCAACTGACGTCCCATTTCTGTTTTAATCGGTATGTTTTGTAGGTTGGGGTCGGTGGAACTCAATCGACCGGTTGCAGCTACGGTTTGCTGAAAAGTGGAATATATACGATGGGTATCGGAATCAACCAATCGCAACAAGCCCTTGCCGTAGGTGGAATCCAGTTTTACAACTTCCCGGTACTCTAAAATTTTTGGCACGACAGGATGAAACAGTAACAATTGTTCTAAAACTTCTGCAGAGGTAGAATAGCCGGTTTTTGTCTTCTTAATGACCGGTAAGCCCAGCTTTTCAAAAAGAATGGTTCCCAGTTGTTTGGGGGAGTTGATGTTAAAGTCCGCATGCTCGGTTAGTTCGTAGATTTCCTCCTCCAATTTCTTTTGTTTTGTTTCAAAAGATTGGGAAATAGTTTTCAGCTGTGGCACATCGATGGCGATGCCCAGCTTCTCCATGGAGGCGAGAACTTTAACCAAGGGCAGCTCGATGTCTTCGTAAAGGGGCTCCAAGTCACTCTCTTTGAGTTTTTTTCGAATCACCATTTTTAAGTCGTCGACGGCATGGCATTCTTCTACCATATAGGCAGCCAATTCTTTCGGAGCAACATCCCTTAATTGTTTTCTGCTTTTCCCTTTACCGAGAAAAATTTCCTCATCCGTTAAGGATCTGTCCAAGTAACGAGCTGCCAATGCGGTAATATCCAGACGGTTTTCGGAGGGGTTGAGCAAGTATGCCCCAACATAGGTGTCGAAACCATAGGTTACGATGACGCCGTTGTAATCTTCAAAGAGATGTTCCAAGCGTTTTAAATTGTGACCGATGACGGATACATTGTCCGCTTCGGGTATCTCCGTTAAACCGGTGATAAAGTCACCAATCATTTCCGGTGTATCCATATAGTAGTACAAGTGGCTTGCCAAAACGACAAGGCAATCGAAGCCCGGCTCTCTTTTGTAATGGATGGTCACTTCTTTCGTCCGGTTGATGTCGGTTAAGAGCGGGATCAACCCTTGATGTTTTTTTAGAAACTGATAGTCCGCTACGCGTTTGACAACGACTTTTTCCGGATCCTCACCCCTTGCGTCAAGCACCCTTTTGATGATGGAATGCATTTCCAAATCCTTCAGCATATCCATGGCTGCGTCACTAAAGAATTCTTCTTTGATCAGTTGAGAGAAATCTTCGCTTAAAGGAACATCTCTGACGATCGTTCCTAGTGTTTTGCTGGTAAAAGCGGCTTCTTTTTCGTTGACGAGGTTTTCTTTGCGTTTTCCTTTTTGCTCATCGATGTGGGCGTACAAATTTTCCACAGTACCGTAGTCTTGAACCAGTTTGATGGCCGTTTTAATCCCGATACCGGTAACCCCGGGTATATTGTCGGACTTGTCTCCCATCAGAGCCTTCACTTCAATCAGTGCTAGGGGCGACACACCGTAACGTTCCTGAATATAGGAGTTGTCTACTGTCACAAATTGACTGCCGCTTCGGGTTGCAGTGTACATTACCTTGACGTCTTCATCTACTAACTGAAAGGTATCCTTATCCCCTGTAATGATGTCGGTGTGCATACCTTGGGCTTTTCCCATAGCGGATAAAGTACCGATGATGTCATCTGCTTCATAACCTTCAAAGGTCAGGTTTTTGATATTCATTTTATCCAAGAGTTCCATGAGCAAATCGCTTTGGATTTGCAAATCTTCGGGCATTTTATCGCGACCATCTTTGTACATAGCGTCGATTTCGTGTCTAAAGGTTGGTGTGCGCAGATCCCAAGTGATCGCAAAATAATCCGGCCGGTATTCGTGTTGGATTTTATATAAAACATTGACAAAACCGTAAATGGCATTGGTCGGTATTCCCTTTGCCGTTCGCATTTCTCTTACACCGTAAAACATGCGATACAATAGGGAGTTCCCATCTATAACGATTAGTTTTTTCTTCAAAACAGTCTCCTTATCTTCATTTACTTTTATTATACCGCACCCTAGGCACATCTTCCAGTTGTCATTGTATCTCCATAAAAACATCGACCAATCTAAAATTAACTTTTTTTCTCAAACGTTGTCTGTTACAATACAGTTATCACAAACGGAAGGAGAATTAAGATGTTTAAGGAGTTTAAAGAGTTTGCCTTTAAAGGCAATTTCTTAGATATGGCTATCGGTATCGTTGTTGGGGGCGCTTTTGCTACCATCGTATCGGGCTTGGTGGAAGGCATGATCAATCCCATCATCGGTGCATTGACATCCGGAGTCAATCTTAAAGAATTAGCCGTTAATTTTTTAGGCGTTAGTTTGCAGTACGGTTTATTGGTAGATGCGTTTCTCAAGTTTATCATCATCGCATTTTTTATGTTTTTAATTGTGCGCTCTATCAATCGTCTACGTCGTCAAGAAGAAATAACGGAACCCACAACAAAAACTTGCCCCTATTGTAAATCTGAAGTCGATTTGGAAGCAACCCGTTGCCCCCATTGCACTTCACAATTAACCGACAAAGCAGCATAAAAAGATAAAAGCACATCTTCAATTGGAGATGTGCTTTTTTAGTTTCATTTTTTTCGATATTTCTTAAAGGTGTCCTTGGTCATTCGCCTCCGCCGGGTTCTTCGGTTTCGCCACCGCCAGGCTCTTCGTCCTCGCCGCCCGTCTCTCCGGTTTCGTCACCACCCGGTTCTTCGGGCTCGTCTTCTACAGGTTCTGGTACATCCTCCACTACCGGTTCTTGTGGCTCTTCAACAACCTCTTCTTCTGGTTCATAAATCGCTTCCGGCGCCGGTTCTGTTGCTTCCGGTGACGGTGCCGGTGGTTCCGTTAAGGTCTCCACAATTTGAATACCCAAGGGTTGTGCCCTCTCATTTAATTCTTTTAAATAATGCTTTTGCAATTCAGGGTTTTTTATTTGTTTGAGTTTAGCAATGAGGCCATCGTAAATACTCTGATTTTCCTCGTTGTTTTCCATCAATTTTTCGGATTCCAGTCGGATGTTGTCGATGAGTACCGCATCGTCCAATCGGTATTTTAAAATAGCGTAAAGAAGTTCTTTTTTATAGCGATTGCGCATATCTTCTAAGGCTTCTCCGGCTCTTTTTACTTCATTGGAGTCCAAAGGCCCTTTGGGCAAAGCGATTTGACCATCGCTTTCGTATAAATTATTGACCATTGCCGTAGTATTCCACATGGTGCGCGCCGCCGTCACACGAAACTTAAGTTCTTCTTTGCGACCTTTGTCGCGAATGCCGTCTACAACTTTTCCGGCTCTAATGATGTGTGTATCGGTCACTCCCTCCGCCAGCAACGCATCGTTCTTTTGGTACAAGTTGTTAACGATGTTCACAGCTTCTGAAATTTTCTTATTCTGATAAGCCTTGACGCCTATATAGGAACCAAATCCTATTAAGACGATCAAACCAGTGAGAATGGCTATCAACGTTTTGATTTTATTATTCTTCAATAGTTTGGGCTTAAATTTAAAATTTTTAGGGGTACTTCGACTCATTTTAGTCTCCATTTATTTTTTGTTCGTTTTCTGATCATTATCTTTAATTCAATATTATACCCTAGGGGTATGATCTCTTCAACTTATTTTAGCTATTTGCTCACTTTGGCAAGCTTTTTTCTATGGATCCATTCGCTTTAAAAAGGATGTCATCCTATAGATGACTCCCTCGTTTCACTTAAATAGGTTGTTTCTTTTTGACGAGTAATGATAGAATAAATAATGAAATCTATTAAAAGGAAAATACGATGACAAACACTCAATATAAAGGTCTCTCCACTGCAGAAGTTGAGGAGCGCATAGCAGAAGGCAAGTTCAACAAATTGCCCGATCCTCAAACGAAAACCGTTCAACAAATTGTGCGGGATAATGTTTTAACACTGTTCAATATTTTGAATATTGTTTTAGCTGTCCTGGTTCTTGCCGTTGGTTCATACAAAAATGCTCTGTTCATCAATATCATCATCATCAATATCCTAGTCGGGATCTATCAGGAAGTACGTGCCAAAAAAACCATCGACCGGCTTAATCTCATTTCTTTGCCCAGAGTCAATGCCCTTCGCAATGGTGAAGAAACTGAAATTCCCTTAGAAAACATCGTTTTAGATGATATTTTAATTCTGAGGGCCGGTAACCAAATCCCCTCCGATTGTATGGTTGTGGACAGCGAAGCGGAAGTTGATGAATCCCTCCTAACTGGAGAATCCGATGCGATTCTAAAAAAACAAGGAGACGAGCTGCTGTCCGGTTCTTTTATCATTGCAGGTGAAATCTTGGCCAGAGTGATACGGGTTGGAGATGACAACTACGCCACAAAGATTGCGCAGGAAGCCCAGTTCATAAAGAAACCGCAGTCGGAAATCCTCAGAGGGATCCGCATTATCATACGCATCATCGGCGTATGCATCGTGCCCTTGGGCCTCGCTTTGTATTTCCGTCAAGTGACAACGATCGGCTACACCGTGCAAAACAGTATTATCTCAACCGTTGCGGCCCTTATCGGTATGATACCTGAGGGTTTGGTTTTGTTGACGACCATTGCGCTATCCCTAGGGATTATTCGCCTAAGTCGACATAAAACTTTGGTTCGCGAGTTGTATTCTATCGAAACCCTTGCCCACGTCGATGTGTTGTGCTTGGATAAAACTGGAACCATTACAGAAGGTACCATGGCTTTAAACGATACCGTCGTCGTAGAAGAAGATACGGATATCCGTGCCATCATGTCTAAAATTGTGGCCGTTATTCCGGATAAAAATACCACCATGGAAGCTTTGAGAGATCATTTCAGAGATGAAACGACTGCTATACCGGACACACAACAAATCATTCCCTTTTCTTCCGATAGAAAATGGAGTGGTGTTACCTTTGCAGACGGTCGCAGTTATATTCTAGGTGCACCGGAATTTGTCTTGGGCGACGCCTATTCCTCCCATCGAAATTTTTTAGATGAAAAATCTGCTGAAGGCTACCGGCTTTTAGCCTTGACAGGCAGCGATGAAGTCTTGACCGAAGAACCTCACCTGCCCCACGATGCACGTTGCCTTGCTTTTTTTCTAATCACCGATAAAATTCGAGAGAACGCTAAGGAAACTTTAGAATATTTTAAAGAACAGGGACTGACTCTGAAAGTCATTTCCGGGGATAACGACGTCACCGTCAGCAGCATCGCTAAAAAGGTCGGACTGGAAAATTCTGATCAAAGTGTCGATGCGACAACGCTACACAGCGACGAAGAACTCTACGAAGCTGCAAAAAACTATACGGTCTTCGGCCGTGTCACGCCTCATCAAAAGAAAAAGCTCGTTCAAGCGTTGAAAAAGCAAGGCCACACCGTTGCCATGACAGGAGACGGCGTCAACGATATCTTAGCTCTAAAAGAGGCAGATTGCAGTATTGCCATGGCGGACGGCAGCGACGTGGTTAAAGAAATCTCTCAATTGATTTTGATGAACTCCGATTTCTCCAGTATGACCCGTATTCTAGCGGAAGGCCGTCGGGTGATCAACAACATTACCAGAACATCGTCTTTGTATTTGGTTAAAACCATCTACTCTTTTATCTTGACATGGTTGGTGATCATGGCAGGTGCCGCCTATCCCTTTATCCCAATACAGTTGACCTTGATTTCTGCGGTGTCCATTGGTATTCCATCATTTTTCTTGGCATTGGAAAGAAATCACGATATTGTGAGAGGTAAGTTTTTAACGAGGGTCATGCTAAAGGCTTTACCCGGCGCTTTGACCATTGTTTTAAATGTTTTTCTTTTAATCCTCATAGGAAGGTTGGTTCATTTTAATCATCAACAATTATCGACGATCGCCACGATTCTAACCGGTACTGCCGGGTTGGTCATTCTATACAGGATTTCCAGCCCTTTAAACACAATGCGAACGATTCTAATTACTGCCATGACCCTAGGCTTTTTTGGTGGAGTCTTAATCTTTCCGAGTTTTTTTCAATTGGCACCTTGGTTCCCCTTGGATTGGAAACTCTTGGTTATCCTCATACCGATGATGGTTTTAATTTACCCCATACAAACTGCCATGGTACGATTCATAGAACCTTTTGACGGGTTT
Organism: Eubacteriaceae bacterium; assembly: GCA_012522805.1. GTDB lineage: Bacteria > Bacillota > Clostridia > Eubacteriales > Eubacteriaceae > JAAYJS01. Next base: position 14,758 of record JAAYJS010000041.1, read on the forward strand.
TTGCTGCGTCGAAAAGAAAAGCGTTCGCAGATATAGTTTAGTTTATCGGTAAAATCATTATGCTTTTAGGATTCGTTGTAAATTTTACTTTTCATTTGACAGAATGTGCGGATCGTGTTAAAATGATTTAGTCACAATTCCGAAAAGTCGAGGTGTGGCGCAGTTTGGTAGCGCACATGGTTTGGGACCATGGGGCCGGAGGTTCGAATCCTCTCACCTCGACCATTTTCATTAGGGCCTTTAGCTCAGCTGGTTAGAGCGGACGGCTCATAACCGTTAGGTCCGGGGTTCGAGTCCCTGAAGGCCCACCATTCGTGACATAGACGAAATTTTTGTAGATAAAGATTACATCTATATCGTCATAAAGCTCGAAGTATAAAAGACTGTAAAAAAGCAGTCTTTTTTTTATTATTAGAATTTGTCACTTTTGTGCCCGTCTTTCTGACTTTTCGTATAAGCCGACGGCTTCTTTCTATAAACTCTTTTTGTAGGGTAACACCACCGATTGCGTAGGGGACGGCACTCCCCGGTCTCCTTAAAAACTAATCCGTTAAATTCTTAATAATTGATTGAAACTCCCTTGTATAGTGCACCTTTAATTCCAAAAACAGCTTTTCCGCTTGTCTGGTACTAAACGCCGATAAAGAACTTAACACCCATAACCAAGGCCACTTGATATAGCCGGTCA
>JAAYJS010000007.1 GCA_012522805.1 Eubacteriaceae bacterium
CATCGCATTCAAGGCGAGGGCCGCCAAGGCTTCTTCCTCGACATCCTGTGCTAAAATCAGCAAGCTTTTGTCTTCTCGTGCTGCTTCTTCCATCAATTTGGCGATATCTCTAAAGTTTTTAATGCGATCATCGACGAGCAAAATGTAGGGATGGTCCAATTCCGCCTTGCGGCTCATGGGGTCGGTTATAAAATACGGCGATAAATAACCGTTTTCGATTCTAATTCCCTTTGAATGTTTCAAAGTGGTCGTCATATGTTGGCTGTCCTCAACAGTAACTACACCTTGTAAGCCCACTTTTTCGAAGGCATCTGCAACGATTTCACCCACAAAAGGGTCGTTATTACCGGATATAGTGGCAATTTCTTCAACAAAGGTTTTGCCTTCTACAGGAACGCTGAGTTCTGTTATGCTCTTCAATGCGACTTCGCTTGCTTGTTCGATGCCTCTTTTGAAAAAAACAGGATTAGCCCCTGCGGCAATATTTTTTAAACCTTCTTTGACGATCGCTTGAGCGATCACAACAGCTGCTGTGGTTCCGTCTCCGGCCACTTCGTTGCTTTTTAAAGCTGCTGCTTTGATGGTATCCGCACCGGCTCGTTGAATGGGATCTTTGTATTCCAATTGTTTGACAATGGTCGCACCGTCGTTGGTCACTAAGGGGACATCGTAGGTTTGATCGAAGGCTACATTTCTTCCCTTCGGACCTAAAGTAATTTTCACCGCATCGGCCAATGCATCGACGCCAGCTTCTAAAGCTTGGCGGGCTTCTTCATTGAGTAAGATTTCTTTTGCCATACTCCCTCCTTATTCAAGTCATCGTATTTGATTGACTGGTCTTTTCATCATACTATCTTACCATTAAATGGGTTAACTGTGTATCTTTTCCTTTTAACTCTTAAATTTATTAAATTGAATGGATGGATTGCAGAGATCAAGATATCACTAAAGTTCTTATTGGGTACTCCCATCGATCCGGACTATTTTTGGTGTTTTGATTTTCTATTAAATTTCATGCCGAATGGTATCAAATTAAAAGGTGGCCTATGGCCACCTCTTCATTTTTGTTCATTTCTCTTCTCTGACATAGGCGCCCACTATCTTTCCGATATAAACATTGCTGAAGTCTTTGTTCTGATAGTTTTGATCCAGATAGTCGGTATCCAAAAATTGTTCTTCACGGAATTTTCCGGCATAGATGATTTCGCAATCGATGTGTAGCAACCCTTGGTGAATATGCGCAAAATCGCCGTGGATTTCGTAGTCAAACCCGACGTGGGCCAATTTATCTTCATCTCGACCGGAGGTGGTTCCCAAATAGGTTAATTCTTTGCGATAGGTGTTGCCATCTACAAAGGTGACCGTATACTTTTTGGTGTTTTCGATCAACTCTCGGGTGTATCTTTGGTCTCTGATAAAGGTGATGAATACAGGTTCGTGCCAAAGCACGCCGACTGTCCCCCAAGATGCCGTCATGGTGTTGACTTGACCTTTGTCCAAGGCCGTAATCAATGCCCAGTTGTTTCCGATTTGTTCAAAGAAATTTTCCTTTAATTCGTAAGGGTTTACTTTTTTAAACATGGATCGCCTCTCTGTTCATAAATATTATTAAACCAAATCTACATCTAACGATTGTTCAATGAATTGCGTGCTTACCCGTAGGTGTGATATTTGGGCCCCTTCCAATACAGACGTTGGTTGACTTCCGCCTTAGGGGACAACTCGACGTCTTTTAATGCCCACTTTTTATATTCTTCAAAACCGGTTCTGTCGATGATATAGCCGATGTGCTCTTTCCCACCGGGGGCATCTTTTGCGATGTACTCGGTCACAAAGGGGTAGGTGTTTTTAATAATCTGTATGATCGATTTTTCATCCACCCATTTGATGAAGTCTTCAGCTAAACGGGGATTCCTTTTACCGGTGCGTCCCATCAAAACCAAACGATAATATTTTTCCTTGCTTCTTGTCCAAGCACGGGTTGGGCAATTGATGACACATTCGCCACAACCGATGCACTTTTCGGTATCTCTGACCGGTTTGTTGTTGACCGTTTTTAAAGCATCTACGGATTTGGTGCGACAGTATTTGACACAAGCACCACAATCGACACAACGGCTTGGGTCCAATTGCGGTTCCGTCATACCCATAATGCCAAAGTCGTGCATGCGTACCTTGGCGCAGTCGTTGGGGCAACCGGTTAAAGCCACTTTAAAGTGCAAATCGTGGGGAAATATTTCCTTTTCAATTTTTTGCGCAAAGGCTGTGGTGTCGTAGCAACCGTAGGGGCACACCCTAGCACCCACACAGGCGGTAATATTTCTGGTTCCGGATGCGGAGTAGCCCTTGTCTCTTTCCGGTTGGTTGATATCCGTCGCTTCGATAATCGGTTGAAGTTTTTCGTTGACTTCCTGCATCTTTTCATAAGGAATGCCGGGTATTTCAAAACCTTGCCTGCTGGTGATGTGCAAAGTCCCGTTACCGTAGGTTTCAGCAATTTCTTGAAGCTGGGGCAGAAGTTCCGCTTTTAAGTGACCTCCGGGAATACGTACCCGCGATGCCGTATAGCCTCTTTGTTTGGTAACGCGAAAGGCGTTCTTTTTTAATTTTTTTGTGTTGATATCCATCATTGCCTCCTAGTCTATCAAGAGCTTGCCTTCGGGGTAACGATACACCGGGCCGTCTATACATACGTAGGATTCTCCGATTTTGCAATGACCGCATTTGCCGATGCCACAGCACATTTTTCGCTCTTGAGAAATCCAAATGTTTTCTTCTTTAAGACCCAAATCCAATAAGCCCATCACTGAAAAGCGCATCATGATCGGTGGTCCGACAACCACCGCTACCGCTTCGTCCATGTTTTCAATTTTGATGTCCGGTATAAATTGGGTGACCAAGCCGATGTGACAATCGGTATCCCCTTCCGCACAGTCGACGGTTAAAATAACCTGGGCATGTTGTTTCCAACGGGCAATATCTTCAAAAAATAAAATATCGTTGGGTGATTTAAAGCCGGCAATGAGGGTTAAACTCTTGGCTTCCGATTGATGGGTAGCAAAATAATCGACGACGCCGCGCACCGGGGACAAGCCCGTGCCGCCGGCTACGACTAGTATTTCTTTGCCTTTATAATCGTCGACGTCAAAGCCGTTGCCATAGGGCCCTCTTAAAAAAAGTTTATCGCCGACATAATTTTCAAAGATTTCGCCGGTGACATGTCCAACTTTTCGAATGGTTAAGTCCACCGTGCCGTCTCCAATACCACTGACGGATATGGGCGCTTCCCCGTATTTCGGTAAAGACACTTCGAAAAATTGACCGGGGCGAACATCCCCTTCGTAGGTCATCCGAAAGGTGTACTCGATATCCGTATGTTTGATGACTTCGGTTATTTCAGAAATAAATGGAATGTATTCGTTACGCATGCTCTTCACCTACTTCCTTCATGCCTTCTTCCAATTTATTGATATTGGCGGAAAAAGAAATGTATTCCGGGCAAACATCGTCGCAACGTCCACATCCGACACACATATTGTAGCCGAACCGTTTTCTGAAATCGTAGACTTTGTGCATCATTTTAAAACGCATCCGCTCACCGAATTTTTTGCGATAAGATCCGCCACCGGCTACATCTGTAAACCCATCGACCATACAAGAGGCTTGAACGCGTCGTCTTTCGCCGGCTTTGCCGTTATCTGAATATAAAATATCCTGCATGGTAAAGCACGTACAGGTGGGGCAGACAAAGTTACAACGACCGCAGGCAATGCAACGGGTGTCGTATTCTTCCCAGATGGAGCTCTTTGCAATATTGGGATTTAAGTTTTCCGGTATATGGACTTTGACCTTGTTTTCTTTTGCATAGCTCGGCGCTTGATCGACTTTTGCATAACCTTCAAAATAAGCTTCCCACTGGGGGTTTTCATTGACAACGAGGAATTGGTCGCCCTGTTGTTCGATGATCATATCCTGTCCTTCGGGTTTATTGGTCCCCATATCCACACAGAAGCAAGAGTCAAAACTTTCCGGGCAGGCTATCACAATGAATTTTATTTTGTCTCTTAATCTTTTGTAATAGTAGTCCTCAAATTTGTTGTTTAAATAAATGTCGTCCAGTACTTTCACTGCGTGCATTTCACAGCTTCTTAAAAAGACGACCGCCTCACCTCTGGGAATATCTGCTTCTTTCGTCTGCTCTTCTGTGTAATAAAACAATGTCTCCGAAAGTGGCAATAACACCTCTTTAAATGAATAATCTGATTTTTGATCCAATACGATTTCCTCCGGGTTTTTAACCTGATCGTAGCGTATCACGTCGACATCGGTGAAGGTGTTGCCTCCTACAAACTTCACCGGGGCAAAGACTTGATACTGCTCTGATAGGCGATTCACCAGGGTTTCGAATTGTTCTTTTGACAATGTGTATCCCATCGAATTCTCCTTCTTTTTAATAATTGGATTGTATCACAGACACATTAAAAACTTCCGTAACAATGGTTACGCGTCGATGCCTTTGCAACACGAAGACAATGGCGGATGCCACCCATTGGTTGGATCAAAAAAACGCAGCTTGATGCTGCGTTGATGTTTTTTATTGTTTGATTTCTCGATAAAGCAGTAGAGCAAGTCCTGTCAAAGCGATACCGACAAGAACGCTCACACCAATACTCCAATTTCTTTGATGAAGTGGAGACCCTGCCATCGAGCTTTCTTTCTCGATGCGCTCCATATCTCGAACAATGGAGGCTTGCCGCTCTTTTTCTTGAATTTTTTCTGCGACGACCAATCGTCTTTGATTGTTGATGGGATAAGGGGTGGTCGTCAACAAACTCAATTGTTCACTTCCCGGAGATGGGAGGTAATGGTCATTTTCTGAAGGCCAAAATACAGCGCTTTCTTTGACCGAATAGGTTATGCGTTTGTTTAAGATGTAAAGATAGAGTTGATCTCCCACGGTTAATTTCTCTATATTGGTCAACCAATTGCGGGTTAAAGCATTTCGCCTTCCGGCTAACACCGTGTGGGTGCCCGGCTCTCCAATGGGGATATCCGTCCCCTCTACCAACACCACACCTTGGGTTAAGTTTTTAGAATTGACACTTAGGTAAACCGGTAGCCTTTCCCCCAATTTTGGAATCCATAAATAAGCAAAGATATCGTGATTTCCAACAGCGCTTAAGGGAGAGGCACCGCGGTAATCCTCTATCCCAAAGGGGTCCATAACCGATCGCCTTAAAGAATCTAAATTCTGATGATACACCCGCGCTTCCGCAAGCATCTCTTGCCATGTCCCTTCGGGAAGAGCCTTCACCTTATCCTCATAGGCACCGATCCTTTGCTTTGATAGAGCGTTGTCGGCCGTCGTCTCGATGAAGGGCCACCCGATCAATGCAAGGCCTACCACCATCATGACGATGGCCACTATTTTAATTTTTCTTTGCACAAATCTCCTCAGCTTTTCAATTGACAGAAAGGATTCCATCGATTTCTATCTGTCATATTTCAAATTATTATTGGGCCTTCTCGTTATTTTTGTCCAAATAGAGGATAGCACCCACAGCCAGCAACCCCATGCCAGCAACTAAGGACAGCAGTTGTTGTACATCGCCGGTTTTTGGCATTCTCATGCGTCTAGGTGGGGTTTCTCCCGGAGGCACCACCTTTCCTTCCGGTCTGTTTTGCATGACGATGACTTCCGGATCTTCTTTTTCGTGGACAGTAAAGGAAATGCCATGGCTCAGCAATTGGTACTTCATACCGTCCTTGACCGGACTAACGGTTTCAAAGATCGTATAGTCTCCCGGAGGTAGGTTGACAAATTCAAAATGGCCGTCTTCACCCGAGGTGGCAAGGCTGGCTTCACCATTTTGCGAGAAGGTGTTGTAGGTTTTATTTTTCGCGTCGTACACCGTCAGTTTAAAGACAGCACCGGACAAGGGGTTTCCCTTTTCATCCACCTTTTTAAATTTCTTGCCGCCGGCGCTTTTGGTGTTTTCCACCTCTACGCGTTGCGTCTCCAACGCTTGGCCGCTGACCACTATCGGATCGCTCAGGGCACGGTATCCCGCCGGTGCTTTGGTTTCAATAAAAAAATACGTACCGGGTTCTAAACCCGTCACGGAGATGATGCCGTTGCCGTCGGTTCTAAGCGGGGTGGCCACACCACCCAACCCGACAACTTGCCCGTCACGGACCCTGATAGGCCGTCCGTAAATTGTATCTCCACTTTGTGTTGTAAAGGGCTCTCCTTCTTCCACTTGTCTGTAAAGCTCAAAAACAGCTCCCTCCAAGGGGCGTCTGTGCTCCCCAAATTTAAATAATTCCAAGGTTAAAGGGTTTTCCGGGGTTGTATAAGGGGGCTGCCCCTTTAAATAGACATGTAGGTGGGTTAAATCGGGGTAGTCCTTTAAAGGCAATGTCGTCAGAGAGGCATATAGGGACTCTTGGTCCGGATCCAAGTTGGGGTTGGTGATGTCTCGGATATAATAGGTGCCGGGTTCTAAGTCCGTAAAAACAACCATGCCTTGAGGGTCAGTCGTCCCTTGGAGCAAGGGTGGGCCCAAGCTTTGTAAATCCTGTCGATTCATCGCCTCAAAATCCGCATCTTCGCCAACCTTCCAAATGCCGATGGTGGCATCGGAAACCGGCACCACACCCTCTCCTGTCAGAATATCGCCAGTCAGGGGGTCGTATTTTACCGAGCCTTCATAGCCGATTCGATAAACCGTAAGGGTGTAAGTCGTGGTCTCGGCGCTGATGCCAAAACCCGAAAAAAGGATTGCGCACACTATGAGTGGAATGATCCATCCTTTTATGTTTTGATACCATTTCATGTTTTCTCCCTTTAGGATCCGCCTCTAAAATTCTAAACTTCTTATTAGCAGATTGCCATGTATTGCCAACGGATCATTCCCTTCGCTTTCTGCTCCGCTTGATCAAAACTGCGATTAAAGCAACCAAGGTGATGATGAATAAAATTTTATACCTCTGGGTCACTTGTCGATCCGCTATATTTTTTTCCTCTATGGCCGCAACGTAATCGATCCGAACACCTCTTACCAATAGTCGATGGGTGTTGAGCATATAGGGTGTACAGGTTAAGAGGGTGGCATAATCATGACCGGGTACCACCAATACCCTTGAAAAATCGTTGGGTTCGACGGTTAATATCTGGTCTATCTGGTAGCACAACACTTCTCCAAGGTTGTGCAGATAAAATTTGTCCCCTACTTCCAGTTTGGGAAGGTCGGTGAACAGTTGTTTGGAGGGTAAGCCTCTGTGGGCGGTTATGACGGTATGGGTATGGTTACCGCCGACGGGCAAGGACGTTCCCTCTAAGTGTCCCGCACCTTTTTGCAAAACCAATTCCGATGTGCCCGCATAAATCGGCACTTCCGTTAAGATGGCCGGTATGCGGATGTATCCGATTTGCTCCTTAACTTCCAACATGCGGGCGTATTCCGCTTTTCCTTCCTTTTGTCTTTCGTCAAAGGGGTCTGCCATCAGTCTGGGGTCCAGCGTTTCATTATAAGCCCGGGCCAAATCCAAGCGTCTATCTACTTCCGGTTGCGCAATGGCTTGTACGGCTTCGTCGAAATTTTGATTGACGTCCTGTGCAATTCTGCGATTGACCCATTGGCTCAAAAATGGATACACGGCTAAAACAACCCCAAGGGCAATGACAACATTTAATATGATGTTTTTAAGCTTATCTTTTCGAATGGTGTCCATGGCACTCCTAGGCATGGAAATAAAGTCTTACCCTTTGGCAGCTGAGTCTCGTTTTTCTTTTCGTTCTTTTCTCTTGGATTTTTCCTGTGAAAACAACACAAAAATTAAAATGGCCAAGGTGATGTAAAACAAGTATTTGTACATGGTGCTGGTATTGTTTTCTTTGATGTCTTTTTCTTCTTGAGCTTCGATATAGGGTATGCGATGACCTCTGAGGACCAATCGATGGGAGTTGATCATATAAGGTGTGCAGGTTAACAAGGTGGCGTAATCGTGACCGGGCACCGTCATTAAGTCGGTATAATCGTGGGGTTCGATAACTTGGATCTCTGCTATTTGATAAGCCAGGGTTTCTTGGATGTTTTTGATATAAAAACGGTCCCCGACCTCCAGCCGATTTAAATCGGTAAACAACCTAGCGGTGGGTAAACCCCGATGGGCGGTCAGCACCGTATGGGTGTTGTTGCCACCAACGGGTAAGGAGGTTCCCTCCATATGGCCCACACCTTTTTGCAGCACCAGTTCCGATGTGCCGGCATAAATCGGTGCCTTTAATAAAATTTTTGGAATGTGAATATGGCCGATTTGTTCCCGTACTTCTAACATGCGAGCGTATTCCGCCTTGCCCGCTTCCTTTTCTTCCTCGGTGTAGGGGTCATGCAAATCCTCTAAGCCGGTATTCAAAGTTTCGTTATAAGCGTGGGCCAAATCGATGCGATGGTCGATTTCAACCAAATCCAATTCTTCCACACCCGCATCGAATTCCGTCACGATGGTAGCTGAAATATGACGATAATACAATTGCGAGACAAGGGGATAACCCATAACAATCAAACCGATGACGATGGCAACCGTCAACAAATGGTCCAGGGCACTCCCCTTTTTCTTTTGTTTGCTTTGACGTTGCATATGGCTATCGCTTCCCTTCAACACTTTTAAAGCTTGAGTCCCGGCTGTTGCCGCAACCCATCCGATATCTCACGCTATTGAGGTTTTTTCTTCTTCAAACGCCAAGCGCCGACCGCTATGATGACGCCGATCACCACAAAGACAGCCGAACCGATACCACCGGTTTTTGGAAATTGAGCTCGTCGGTTGAGAACCTCCACCACACCATTGTCTATAATTTTGAGGTTGTCGTGGGGTTCTACCACACTCCAAACAGGTTCACCGTCCACCAAAGACAGCTCCACCAAAAGGACATCCATCAGTCCGACATAACCGTTGGGATACTTGGCCTCCCTGATGGCGTACGTGCGCCCGGGTACGAAGATATCGTCGGTTCTTGCCCGTCCGTAATAGGTCTGTACGACACTGACGGGTACAGCATCGGCTTTCACTTGTAGCTTGCCGTAGAGATCCTCGTAAGTATCCTCAAGATGAAAGACTTCAAAAATTACCTCATTGGTAGCGATGGGATTGTGGTTGTCAGCGACTTTTAGAAAAGCCAAGGGATAGTGTTTGTCGTTGAAAACCCTCACCACGGTAGGGTCGCTCTGGGTGGGGTTGTCGGCATACACGACCCAATCCCCATCAAGATCTCCCGCCACTTCCAGTTCACTGCTGCCATCGGTGACGATGGGGCCAATGTTCTTAGAGGTACCACTGTACCCCGGCGGTGCATTTGTTTCTTGAAGATAATACGTTCCCGCTTCTTCAAAGGTAAACGTTGCGACACCCCCCACACCTGTGTTTTTATCTTCTACGGGTTGATTGGTGTCGGCATCGTACAAAGTAAAGTTTGCACCGATTAAAGTCTTACTGGGATGCAGTCTGTCCACTTTACAGACATTGAGCACCGTGTGTTTGGGGATGATATCCCGATTGACGACACTTAATTTATTGTTCGCATAGCGGTAAGAAACATCGAAACCTTCCGTACCCGGTGTATCGCCGATGGCGGTTTCCATAGCGGTATAGATATAGGGCTCACCTTGGTTGTTGTAAGGGGCAAGACCCTTCAGTTCTTTAATCCAATTGTCATTTTTAAAAACTTGTACCCCGGCTAATACCGGTGCCGGCTCATTACCCCGATAAATATCCAAGGTTACATGGTCGATATTGGTTAAATCCGTATCAATCCAGCTTTTCTCAACAGAAATCGCATCTCCTTTAACCGAAGGTATGGGAAAATATCGTAAACCCGCCTCGGGGAGATCCCCATTGAGTTGCAACGTCGTCATTCGATTGGTTTGATAGAAAAAGTTGCCCTCATAACGAGAATCTTCGGTGCGTAAATGGAGCCGATAGCTCAATTGCACCCATTGTTGATCTCCTAATTGCAAACCGTTTAGGATAAATGCTCTTTGTTCTACATCGTAGGATAATTGAACGCCGCTGAGCAAACTATCGGTTACCGGTTGTCCATGATCGTCGTAAATAATACCGTCGACTCCCAAAATAGAACCATCGGAGGCCTTTAAAACAATATCAGCATAATCGAAGGTACCGTCGGTGCCAAAATCCGGATCAACCATTTCTCCCATCGGATCGGTCACAATACCGTTGACGATGGTGGGTTCTCCGTTAACGGTTTGCCCTCTCACCATCAGATCGATACTAAAAGCGCCCGCTACGTTACCGGCAGCTGCTTTTTTAGATAAAAATGCATCGGGATAGTCCGCACCGCCTGTTGGGTCGCCGTAATTGCGCAAATGGTCTCCTTCTGCGTAAATGGTGGGATAGGTGCCCGTGGCATCTGTGGTGTAATCGATGGGATTGCCCATACCCATGGGGTTGATATAACCCCTTCTCTGTATGTCGGGTAAACCCGCCTTTTGCAAAGTCAAGGTAAAAGGCCCTACCGGCAACACCGCCCCTTGGGTGTGATTGGTCGTAATGCCGTATTGTTCAAAGTCCGCAAAACTCACCAGTTGGGTTGTCCCATAGATATCGTATAGACACACCTGTAATTGCGAAAGATCTAGGGGTGTTCCTTCATCTAAATACAAATTGGCTTCTTGAGAAATCTCCCAATCCACTACATGGTCGGGGTCGAAGACCGCCGGCAACACACGGGTGGTTTTCGTATCCGTTTGATTGTTGTAGCGTGCTTGTACCGTCAGCAGTGCATTGACCGGTTGTGGCGGAATGCTGACCACGTAATAGCCGGCAGCATCAGTTTGCGCTTGCCCCAAGAGCGTGCCGTTGACGTCCCGAACATAAATGACGGAATTGGCTGACGCCGTACCGCTGACCAAGTTACTGGTCGTGTAGACCGGGTTGATCGTACGCAACCGGGTGATGGGAACGCTGATAATCGATTCTCCGGCCAAGTCGCCAAAAACATCTAAACCGCGATACAGCCGGGCTGTTGCAGAATAGATATCGTAGGAATCATCGATGATAGGCGTTATAAACTCGATTGTATGGGAAGCCCGACCGGCTGCTTGATAGCGCCGATAATTGCCGGTAAAGCCATTGTACGTAAAACCGTTCAAATAAATAGGTTCACCTAAGCCCGGCGATGGCTTAAAAGTCATATCATAACCGAGGGCATAATACCTTTCTCCTTCGTTATAGGTAACCCGCAAAGTAATGGTGCCGTCGCCGTTGTTGGTGGCGGTCATGGTGCACACGCCCTCGGTACCGCTATCCGGCAACATATGCAGATTCATATGGGTGTTGCCCGGTTCCATCTGTCCGGTGGTTACCGGGAGGTAACCTGTGCGTTCCAGAACCAAATGGTAGCGCTCAGCGGGAAGGTCGTAAAAAACGACACCGCCCGAGGCGTCGGTCATGGCGTTGGCTACAACGCTTTCGCCCAACATGAGCGTTACGCTGACACCCTCCAAAAGATCTTTATTGAGCCCATCGCTGACTTTAACCGCCAAGCTATTGGCAGGGATGGATTCTAAAACTAAATTGTGTTCGATGACCTGCCCTGAGATTGCAAAGTCGTAGGTAACAGGCGGTGTCGGATAACAACCGTCAAGTCCTGACCCATACATATGCAACTTGTACTCGGTTAGGGGTAAATCTGGAATGGTGATGGTAGCGCTGGCTTCCCCTGAGGGAACGACAGCAGCGGGTACCGGGTAGACTTTTGTAGGGTCCGCCGTAGAGAGCAGTTCTACATAAATATTATCCCGTAGGGGTGACCCGTCTTGGGTGGAAAGGTTTAAGACAGCGGTAACGGGTTGATAGGTATTGGCGACAGCAATAGGTGCCGGCAGCAAATCCTCCGGTGGCATACCGGGCGACGTACCATAGGGTATCATTTTACTTGCTGTATTGACGGGTCCTTGAAAACTAATCGGATTGGTCGAACTTTCGACGCCCACGAGTACCGCCGGCCAAACATCTATAGACAGCGTTGTGTTGTTGTTCTTTGCCTCTTCCGTTAACACGGTGGTAAAACTCATGGTGATGCTGTAGTTTCCCGAATCACGCAAATTGTGATAGTAATAAAAATCACGACCGTTGCCCATTTCGCGAAGGTTTGACGAGATGGATCCGGATGCCTGAATATCCTCAATAGCAATGGGTTCAAAGTCCTCCGGGATATGAATGGCCAGATACGCTCTAGTTCTCGGTGCACTGCCGGTCTCTGTAACCGTCAAAGTCCAATCGACGTGACTACCGTCGGCGGATTGCTCTGCCGTCCAGGAAAAGCTGCCGTACCCACCGATCAATTGCGTTCTACCACTCTCTGCCTTTACAGCCGGAGAGGTTTGGAGCATCACAAAAAAACTACAAAGATGGTCAACAATAGGATCGTTTTGCGTTTTTTATGTCTCTTCATCGGTTACCTCTTAACATGAATCGCGGTATCAATTGGAGCTTGCCAAAATTTTCAGTATTATAATCTGCTCAGTTTCTGCTTACATCTTTTTTAAAACGTTATCCCAAGGACTTGCTTAACTGTGAAGCCCTTCGGATAGCATTTTAATCCTGCACAAAAACGGGCGAAGAAAACCTCGCCCGTTGTCTATCTTTTAAGCTTGCTTACAGGTCTTTTTCCCTTCTTTTCTGTTTAAGGGTGTAGGCCGTTGTCACAATGACCAAACCGGCTACAACAAAAAGAACAGAACCGATACCACCTGTTTGTGGAATCAACACCTTTTTATTTTGAATGGTTGTCGGATCAGCTGCACCGGTTCCGGTGGTGGGATCTGTCCAATAACTTGTCTTCGTCACTGTAAAACTAAAAGGTTCTAAAATTCGGACATAGCCGTCGGGTGCTTTGACTTCATGTAAAGCATAAGTACCGGGGTGGGTAACGGTCACACCGTCTGCTACCACCTGTTCGCCTTGAAGACCTTGAATCTCAAAGCTGCCGTCTGCAGAAGATAAGAGCCAAATGGTCGTACCCACTGCCGGTATATTGGTAGCGGAGCTTGCCGTACCTGTAGCAGTCGTTGCGAATTTTCCTGCTGCAATAGCATCCGCATTGAGATCCAGTAACGCCTGTGTCCAGACCATCTCTTCGCCGGCTGTGCCGCCTTCCTCTGTATGGAGTGTGAAAACCGCACCGGCTAAGCCTTCAGCCTCTGCGCCGACTCCCAGTTTGTCGAAGTGCTTGCCTCCGGTCCAAACAGCAGGGTCGGTTGTGGGAACATCCGAGTCTACCACGCCGTGTCCGTTGTTGTAATTTAAGGTAGCGCTATTGGGAATGTTTTGTCCCGATATGGCTGTACCGTTGATAGCAGTCGTAAAGGAGATTTTCAATTTGGCATCTCCAACCAGAGAGCCGTTGGCATAGGCTGCCGCCAGTTTCTCTAAGCCCGCCTTGGTGAATTGAACACTTAAAGTGCCACCGGCACTGTCAACGGCGGGTTCCGTTGCAAAATAATCCACTCCGGCTTTATTAAAATCAAAGCTTGCACCGGTATCTCGGACTAAATCGGCATCGTCTAAGGTCACGGTCAAGGTATCGGTGTAATTTAAGTGAGAAGCGATGGTGTCGGTAATATCGAATTGGGTGTAGGCTCCAATCCCTACGGGAATGCTGGTATAGATGATCCAAGTATTGGTATCACCGACATTGGCGGTATCTTCATTGTTGCCTACCGAGGTGACATCTTTTTCGATTTCCGGTGGGCCGGCTTCAATGTTTTCGGATAAACGTAAAGTGTTCTTTTAAATCCGTTTAATCCTGTAACCGGGTCGTTGTCCCCTACGGGCAATGCGACACCAAAGGGAACCGCAGCAGATTCCGTAATAGTTGTGGGAGTGTTTTCAATAAACCAATAATACCCCGGTGCCATGGCCGGTATCGTGACCTCTCCATTGGCATTGGTCGCAGCCGTTACAACACCCTCTTCCGATTCGCCTATTAAAGCTTTGACTTCTTCGACCGTTTGATAGCTGCCCGGAGCTGCTACCATGGTATTGTAGTCAGCTTCACTCACTGACCAATAGGTAAAGGTGATGTTCGAAATTCGACCGGAATTGTCTCCAAAAATGGCGTTCCATTCCGCATCGGTAATTTGGTTACCGTCGTGATCGATGGGAAAACCTGTTAAATCCGGCATTTTTACCTTGGTAATCACCACATCGGTGTTTGGATAGGGCGAAGGCGTCTGCTGTGAAGCCAGAGCCGAGGGTGCCGCAATGGCCATTACCAAAACCAATGCCAGTGCTAAACATACGCATTTCTTTTTTCTCATTTATACTTCTCCTTTAACGTTTAAGTGTTATAGTGTAATGTCTATACCTCAATGCCCTCTAATCTTTGCCCACAGGTTTCATCCCACAAAAACCTGTACTCTTAAGTGTCTTTTTTACACAACCGGGATCCTATCGATGTTTAGATCAAATAAAATAAAGGTTGTTTGGAACGTTTTACATTCGTTTTTCCAACAAAATGGCATTATATAGTATATTTATCAGATGTATCTATTATAAGGAATTGAGGCTACAATAACAAGTGCATTTAGGGCTTATTTTATAAATCCTCTTTAAAGGATTGAGTCTTACAATCATACAAATAAAATTTTTGTCCAGTGCACTCTTAAAAATTCTGTGCATACTCCCTCTACATCTATTTAATAAAAAGACATTACAATACAATTTGATTGCAATGTCTTTTGACAATCGTTATTCTAAATAATGGATAAACAAACCACTTCTCAATTTAGGTTCGAACCATGTGGATTTTGGCGGCATCAATGCATCCGCATCGGCAATAGCCATGAGCTCACTGATTTCTGTGGGGTACATGGCAAAGGCTACCCGCATGTCCTCGGACACTCGTCTTTCCAATTCTTCCAGACCGCGAATACCTCCGACAAAATCGATGCGACAGTCGGTTCTGGGGTCTTCTATTCCTAAGATCGGTTGTAGAAGGTTGTTTTGCAAAATAGCGACGTCCAAGCTTTCTAAAGGGTCTTCCGCTGGGTAAGAGCCTTCCTTCGCTTTGAGTTGGTACCAATAACCATCCAGATACATGCCGAATTCCGCTTTATCTTTTGGTCGGTAGATACCTCTTGCAATTTTTCTGACATCAAAATTTTCCTTTACTTTATCGAGAAAAGTTTCAGGGGACAAACCGTTTAAATCTTTAACGACGCGATTGTAATCCAAAATTTGCAATTGGTTATCGGGAAACGCAACGGCTAAAAAATAGTTGAATTCTTCTTCACCGGTATAATCTGGATGTTCTTCCCGTCTCATTTGTCCGACATGCACGGCGGAAGCACTTCTATGATGTCCGTCGGCGATGTACAATTCAGGCACTTTTTCAAAAGCCGAGACCAGTGCTGCGATATCTTTTTCTTTCTCGATGACCCACACGCGATGGGTGATGTCGTCTTCTGATGTGAAATCCACCTCAGGTGGATCCGATTTTAAACGATTGATCACCGTATCAATCTCTTTCAAGTGACGATAGGTTAAAAAGATAGGCCCGGTGTTGGCATTTAAAGCATCCACGTGTTGTGTGCGGTCTACTTCTTTATCCGAGCGGGTTTTTTCGTGCTTTTTAATGGTATTGTCCATGTACTCGTCGATGGATACGCAACAGACCAAGCCGATCTGGCTTCTACCCTCCATAACCAATTCGTATAGGTATAGGCAGGGCATATCGTCTTGTATCATGATGTCCCGATCGATGAGTCGATTCAGATTGCGTACCGCTTGGCGGTAAACAGCGGGGTCGTGAATATCAATGCGTGGATCCATGGTGATTTCCGGACGATCTACCCGCAAAAAAGTATCGTAATCGCCGTAGGCAACTTTGACAGCTTCTTCTCGATTGTAAACATCGTAGGGCAGGGCCGCAACATCGGCGGCTTTTTCCGGTATGGGACGCAATGCAGGAAAGGGTCTAATTGTAGCCATGTCCTACCTACTTAATTAAACGTGCACGTACAACACCTTCGATGTTTTGCAGTGCTTCTTTCAATACTAAGTCGACTTCCGAGTCAACATCAATCATGGTATAGGCCCACTCGCCCTTGTTTTTATTGGTTAAGTCGGAGATATTGATGTTTTGTTTTGCCAGAACCGCGGTGATTTGTCCGATCATATTTGGGATATTGCGATGGTTGACGGTAATACGGTGAACGCTGTTGCACACACCCATATTACAGTCGGGATAGTTGACAGAGTTTTTGATATTGCCGTTGACGATGTAATCTATCATTTGGTCCACGACCATGGTTGCGGAATTTTCTTCGCTCTCAGGCGTCGATGCCCCTAAATGGGGGATATTAATAGTGTTGGGCAGGCTAAGGGTTTCCGCTTCAGGGAAGTCGACAATATAGCGGGACACCGTGCCGTCCTCCAAGGCTGTTCTCAAGGCTTTTAAATCCACCAAACCGCCCCGTGCCATATTCAATAGGCGCATGCCTTTATTTGCAACCGACAACAGCTCGGCATTGACGTAGTTTTTCGTTTCTTCCATTAAAGGTATGTGTAAGGAAATGTAATCACAATTTCTAAATAGAGCTTCTGCGCTGGCGGACCTTTTTACTTTTCTGCTTAATCCCCAAGCGTGCTCTATCGAAATAAAGGGGTCAAAACCATAAACTTTCATGCCGAAGTCAACAGCCATGTTGGCCACCAGCACACCGATGGCACCAAGACCAACGATGCCCATTTTTTTACCATAAAGTTCGGGACCTACAAAAGCTTTTTTACCCTTTTCCACATTGGCTGCAATGTTTTCTTTGTCTTCTTGTGCTTTAACCCAATCGATGCCTTCCAGTACTTTACGAGAAGAAATCAACATACCCGTGGCTACCAATTCTTTGACGGCATTGGCATTGGCTCCAGGTGCATTGCAAACCACAATGCCTTTTTCCGAGCAACGTGTGATGGGAATATTGTTGACACCCGCTCCAGCACGTCCGACGTATTTAACATTGGGTGAAATTTCCATATCGTGCATTTTAGCGGAACGAACCAAAATAGCATCGGGATGATCCTCATTGTCATCGATGGTAAAATTTTCCGGTAGTAATTTTAAGCCCTTGGGTGAAATATTGTTCAAGGTCTTAACTTTATAGTCTTTTTTTAATATGATCATTTTTTTCTCTTTCTGCCATAGCAAACGCCGGCCTACTGCGACACGAACCCGGTTTTACTATGCGCTGAATATGATGGTAACGGTGGTTTTAAACCATCCTCTTAGCCGTTGGTCTTTTCAAATTTTTTCATGAAATCAATCAAAGCATCGACCCCTGCCATGGGCATGGCGTTGTAGATGCTGGCACGCATGCCGCCAACAGAACGGTGACCTTTGAGGTTTTCCAATCCTGCTTTTTTAGATTCTTTCACAAAAAGAGCGTCCAATTCTTTATTGCCCGTTATAAAGGGTACATTCATCAAAGAGCGATCTTCCACAGCAACAGTTCCTTTGTACAGTTTACTGTTGTCGATGAAGTCGTACAGCTTGTTGGCTTTTTCTTTGTTGATACTTTCAATGGCGTCGATGCCGCCCAATTTTTTTAACCATTTGTAAACCAAACCACACATGTAAATGCTGTAGCAAGGCGGTGTATTGAATTTGGAATCCGCATCTGCTTGCGTTTTATAATTGAGCATGGTCGGGGTAATGTCCATCGCTGTGCCGATTAGATCTTTTCGGATGATGACGACACAAACTCCGGAAGGCCCCATGTTTTTTTGTGCGCCGGCATAAATAAGTCCGAACTTCGATACATCATAAGCTTCAGACAAAATATTGGAGGACATATCCGCCACCAAGGGAATGTTTGAAACCGTCGGCAATTGATTCGGTTTAAAACGCGTCCCATAGATGGTGTTGTTGACACAGATATGGACGTAATCCGCATCTTTTCTGAAATCTGCCTCGGACGTTTTCGGGATGTAAGAAAACGTATCCTCTTCGGAGGATACCACCACCTTTGCGTCCCCATAACGAGCTGCTTCTTGATAAGCTTTCTTTGCCCAAGATCCGGTTAGCAAAAAATCGGCTTTCCCGGAACCCGTCATCAGATTCAACGGCACCATTGCAAATTGTGTGGAAGCACCACCCTGTAAAAATAAAATCTCGTAGTTATCCGGAATGGCCATCAGATCTTTTAAATCTGTTTTGGCTTCTTCTTGGATATCTTCGTAAGCAGCTGAACGATGGCTCATCTCCATGACGGACATACCGGCATCTTTGTAGTTCAGCATTTCTTCTGCTGCTGTTTGCAGCACTTCCACCGGCAAAGCAGAAGGACCGGCTGAGAAATTGAATACTCTGTTCATACCTTAACTCCTTTAATAAAATATCTTAAATTAAAAAACTTCATGTTTACATGAAGATGAAAGTATTATACTCTTTACAACCCTTATTTTCAAGACATACTGTGCTAGAATGAGGTTGTATTTATGTTAAAACACTGTATAAGTTGTAAAGCGACTTCAGATTCATAATCATTTCATGGTTTCTAACCCTCTATTCAAATATTGTCATCACTTCTATTTAAGGTTTTATCATTTCTTTCAGGATATGATACTTTTACGCGAGATTTGATGATCGGAATCGGTCATCAAAAATTTAAAACTCCATCATAGCGATAGAAAAGGTAATGCCATGCAATATTACGGCGCGGTCTACCGCCCCCCATCAGAAGCCAATTCACTGATCATACAAGCCACCCTCGGGTGCTCTCAAAATACCTGTACCTTTTGTGGTATGTATAAAAATGAACGTTTTATCATCCGACCGAAGGAAGAGGTGCTCAAAGATTTACAAGAGATGTCCGCCCATGCAGATCATGTCCGTAGAGTTTTTTTAGCTGACGGCGATGCTCTCATCATCCCGACCGATACCCTTGTGACCTATTTGGAAACCATCAAAGAACTCTACCCCTATTGTCAAAAGGTTGGGGTGTATGCCTCACCTAAAAGCATTCAAAGTAAAACACCTGAGGATCTCAAGCTTTTGCATTCTAAGGGCTTAACCATTGCCTACTTAGGCTTGGAGTCCGGATCAAACAAAATTTTAAAAGCCATCAAAAAAGGCGTCACCGCCGAAGAAATGATCGCCTGTTGTCAAAAATTAAATGAAGCGGATATTTTAACCTCTGTAACGGTTATCAGCGGGTTGGGTGGTCGCCAGTTGATGGAAGAACACGCCGTAGAAACCGGTAAAGTGTTGAGCGCTATGCAAGCCGATTACATCGGATTGTTGACGCTGATATTGGAGCCCAGCACACCCTTGTACAAAGACCACCAAGAAGGACGGTTTACATTGTTGACATCTCGGGAAGTCCTTTTAGAAACTAGAAAAATGATCGAACACATTTCGTCGCCGGGAACCATCTTTAGAAGCAACCATGCTTCCAACTACATTGCCTTACGAGGAACCTTTGATGACGACAAAGAGAAACTTTTAAAATCGTTGGATCTTGTCTTAAAAGAAAACGCGCCTTTATCAGAGAAGTTCCGCATGTTGTAAGTACCCATCATCCAATTCTTAAGCAATCCTGATTTTTTCTTATTTTTAATGAGCACTTAAGTAAGATTTCATATAATAAGGACAAGTAGAGGAGATAACTAGCCTCTCACTAATCTAATAAGTTTATACAATAGATTTATATCTATTGTGAACAAAATAATACCTTCTAATTTATCCCAAAAAAGCCCCCTAGGGGGCTTTTTTGTATCCTAAAACACGTAACCGTCGACACATCAAAAAAGAGAATTGTGATTTCACAATTCTCTTTTTTGATACATTAGATTTCAAAATTAATCGTCTTCTCTTTGTCCTAATTCTGCATCAAATCTGAAAACCTCTATCATGTTGTCTCCAATCGCTTTGAGTCTTTGAACATAGGGTTTTAACGTGTTTTCTTCTTCTCTTTGTTCCATAAAGAACCAATTTAAAAACTCTAAGGTATCAAAGCAACCTTCTTCTTGAGCTTTATTTGCTAATTCATAGATATTAGCCGTTACAATCTTTTCATGTGCCAATGCGGTCTCCATGATTTCTAACAAACTATCGTATTCATTTTTAGGTTCAGGAATAGCTTTTTGAGAAACATCTCCATCCATATCTGCTATAAATTCATAGAACTTCATTGCATGTTCTATTTCTTCTTGAGCTTGTAATTGCATCCAATGGGCTGTGCCGTCCAATCCTTTATTGGTACTATCAGCCGCCATCGCTAAATATACATAAGCAGATTCTAATTCAAAGTTATATTGATCG
This sequence comes from Eubacteriaceae bacterium, assembly GCA_012522805.1. GTDB lineage: Bacteria > Bacillota > Clostridia > Eubacteriales > Eubacteriaceae > JAAYJS01. Next base: position 20,345 of record JAAYJS010000007.1, read on the forward strand.
TTTAACATTTCCAATAATTTTTTACTAGCCATGATATACCTCCGTAATCTTTTTTACTATTCTATACAATCATTTTTGATCTTGTCTATATTATAATCATTCTATTCTAAAATGTCAAATTCCCAGTTATTCAGTAAAGATTTAATCAAGGTTCCATAATTCTTGGATATTGTTAAGCTCTTGCCTCTCGTTTAGTCGAAAAAGACAGAATAACGGCCAATGCGACAAAACCAACGACTGATATCATAAACTTATCTTGAAGTCGACCGAAGTTTTGGCTGATCGCATTGACTATAAAGGGAGAGAGAAACATTCCCAAGTTCAAAGCTCCGTTGACAAAGGCAATACCCACATCTTTTTTAGCCGGCCCTGCCGCCTCCGATGCCAAAAATAAAATCGTAGGCATGGTGGCTGACAAGCAGAAACCTAATAAGCCGGCTGCAATAAACATTAAAAAAACGTTGTTGGCGATTAAAGCCATAAAGCTTCCTATACCACCGGCTAACATAGCGACGGCCAACAATCTTTCTTTAAAAAATCGACTGATTTGACCATAAAGTATACCCGTTATCATACCAAAGCCCATCATAACCGAGTTGAGCAACCCACTGGTAGAAGCTGTTCCCCAGCCGTTGCCCATGACGATGTCTGAAACATTGGTTTGAAAGACAAATAAAAAAACACCAAAGGCAAAGAGAGAAACGGTATAAAACCAAACTTTAGAAGACATAGGTCCATCGGCGACCACTTGTCCTTCATGGCTTGAAGCCGGATTTGCAGCAGGCAGGTTGCGCACTACGATCCATAAGACCGGTATAAATAAAAAGTAAATAAGATAAGCATTAATCCAATCGATTCCTGCCAAAATTCCGGAAATAAGCGCCAACACCATGGAGCCTCCATTAACGAAGGCGGACTGTAAGCCCATGAGTTGTTTGCTCTCTTCACCTGAAAAATAATCCGATATGACGGCAATGGTCATGGTTGCATTGATCCCTTGTGCAACTCCCGCCAATCCGGCACCGATGAGTAACGCGATAAAAGTGCTCTTTCCAAGGGTAAAAGCGATGGCACCACCTAGCAAACCGCACATTGTTCCGAAGAGTATGATCCACTTCTTGGAAATTCTTAATGACGCCGGTCCGGAAGCTACCGAAAATATAATCCCTACTAAAGCCGGCAAGGTTAAAACCATCGAAACGGTGTTCATGCTTTTTTCAGGATAATGCAGGGCAATGTTTGCCAGAATTGCTGAGGCTGTTACCGAAATCATCAATAATGACGATATTGCGAAAACTACCATTTTGACTTTTTTCTTGTCTACCATAAAATTCCTCCTTAAATATAATTAATAATATAGCCTATATAAGAACTTTTGTCAAAGTGCCGTCTATGGTGAAAGAATGGATAGAGACGCCTTTCTCTTATAAATCTAAGGTCGAGCGCCCCATCTATCCAACTTTTTTAAATGATCTTAGAACAGCATCAGAATCGCTTTTAAGCCATTAACTAAAGCGATGCGTAGGTTGTCATCTTCTTCCCATGAAGGGTCTTTTTCCAATTCTTCTAATACATCTGTAAGTTTAAAATTTTCCATGTCTTCTCCTAGTACTTTCCATATTCCTTTGCAAAAGCATAGGTAGCTTTCAACGTTTCTGGGTTCGCATCAGTTGCTCCCAACAAAGCTCTATCCGCCATAAAAATATAGCCGCCACCGGGTGCAAAGGTGTCTATTGCTTTTTTTACTTCATCTTTGCAATCTTCTATAGAAGCCAACTTTAATTTGCTTGTCGATATACCGCCCGCTAAAGTCATATGCCCTTCAAAGTGTTTGTAATTTTCGTAAGGGTCATCCTCTTCCAACTGCATGATTATAGATCCTTTTGGCAGCTCTTTAAAGGCATCCAAGCAATAACCGGCCTTACCTTCACTTTTCATAAAAGTTTTTGTTCCGGCTTCGATAATTGGCAGGATCAATTGTTTGAAAATTGGCCACCAAAATCTGTCAAATTGTTTTCTGTTCAGATAAGGTACCGCATGAAATCCGCCCCCCGGTATTGGAATGATGTACGTTTCATCTGAATTGCGAATCTCCTCCGCTATCTTCAAATTCATAGGAAGGATTTCTTCCAACATTTGACTCATAGCTTCTTCAACTTTTTCCGGCTGTCGTCTTAAATCAATGAGTAACCCCTTAAACCCTCTATAAAAGTCAAACAAGGTATCCAAGGGATGTCCAGGCATTTTCATTGGGTCCCAAGCAATGATGATGCCTGCCTCTTCTGCTGCATTTTGAAGCAACATCGAAGTTTCATTTTGTAATTTCATCTGTTCAAAGGCATCGAGACAAGCCTGTTTGAATTCTTCTCTTGTGCCATTGGTTTTTGAAAATTTTCGTCGCGGTAAAACATTGAGTTTAAAATTGATTGAGTCTTCAATAAATTCGGGATACTCATCGGCTCGCATAATTTCGACTTGCATAGTATGTTGAATGGTTATGCCGTCGGAAGACATCACATAACCTTTACCACCAAGTGCTTCTATCGTTTTTAATGGCATTAAATTTCTGTGAATATCCGTACAAAAATCCAGATCCAGCTCTAAATAAATTTTCATCACGGCCTCTGTAAGTTCTTTAGGCTTACCCAGTAAGTCGTATGTCTTTTTTCCAGCATAGGCAATGGGCCAAGTAATAGCATCTAATCCTACGGGTACCCATTCGGGTTCTTCTAAACTACAAGCGGTAAAAAAATTTTTCTTTTTTTCTTCGTAAATTCTTTTTTCCTTCAAAGTTTCCCTCCACAAATTCGTTTTCCATAACTTATTCACTTTTATCAACCATGGTTTGTAAATATATTATCATTCAAGTAGCTCTAAGTCAATTATTATTGTAAATTCTATTATTTTACGCACTCTTGTTATTTTTTTAAAAACACGTATAATAACAATATAAAGGTTAGGAGCAGCTATTGTGAAAAAAGAAAACACTCAATCTGAAATCATCAAAGAAAAAGCCATCGAATTATTCTATTATGAAGGCTTTAAAAAAACGACTTTGAGAAAAATTGCAAACTTATCGGGAATCGACCACTCTTCCTTGTTTTATTATTATGCCAACAAAGCGGAGATTGCCAAACACCTTATTTTGCGCTATTTTACAGGAATCTTAAAATTTACCTACAACATTAATAAAGAACTATTTGAGGGAAAAAGTAGAACATTTATGAATTATTCTTTGCTTTTCTTTGCCATTCATTTTAGAGGCCTTCAGGAAGATAAATTATTTTCTAACTTTTATATAGATTTTTATTATCAATCAAAGGACGTTTTTAATAAAATGACAGATAAGGTTTCTATGAATCTTTATAAGGGATACAACGAAGAATCATTTTTGCTTTTTTACCACGATCAACCCGCGGAGGAAACAGACAAATTAAAAATGCTCAACTACGCATTGACTTCTCAGGTGGATGTCATGTTGGCTGAGCATTGTGCCAAAGGTTTAATAGATGCCTATGAAGCAAGTAACTACTTCGCAAACATCATCTACAAATTGCCGAAAACTCTTTGGCAAATTGAGCAGAGGGAAATTGAATTGTTTTATCGCAATCATTGGAAAATGATTGAAAAGATTGAATTCGATATCTATTCAGATTTTTTAATTTACGAAAAAAATGAGTTTCCGGAAAAGATTTTGAACTTTAGAATAAAATAATAACTAGAAGCTTATCGAGAATCATCTTGTAAGCAATATTTTAATGTTTTATTTGTTTTGCCATTTTGTAAGCAAAATGTTCTTTTTTTTGTTCTATTTGACATTCGTATATTCTCAGTTTATATTGAGGATGTGCCCATCATCAATGTATGGGTACACGCTTTAAATAGCTCACTCGACAAAAGCCCGGAATTTAAACTTTACAAACGTATCAGTTTAAATTCCGGGCTTTAGTGTTTTATTTACTCAACAGAGCGTCGTCTTGGTCGAATGTTTTATGACTGGCTTGTTCAAAAGCTTCCAATAATTTTGTAACGGTAAGGTTTTTCTTTTCCTCCCCTTGTACATCGATGATAATTTTTCCTTCTTCCATCATAATCAAGCGATTTCCTAAGCGAATCGCATCTCGCATGTTGTGCGTGATCATCAAAGTGGTCAATTGATTTTCAGATACGATGTTATCGGTTAAGGACAGAACTTTTTCCGCTGTTTTGGGGTCCAAGGCCGCCGTATGCTCGTCAAGCAATAACAGAGAAGGGCGAACCAATA
>JAAYJS010000042.1 GCA_012522805.1 Eubacteriaceae bacterium
ACCGGAACAGAAGTGGTCTCCGGTTTGATGCCCATCAATTCGCAGGACATCTCCAAAAGCGCATCCACAGCTGCCTCTAAATTATCCTTCTGTCTGCGCATATCCATGGATGTACCTTTAAATCCTCGGTAAAAGTCAAAGATAGTATCCAGAGGTGGTCTCACAGTGTTGCCAAACATAGGCGGTATTCCGTATTTCTCTTTCAATATCTCCCTCAGTCTGGCATGAATCTCCGCTTTTTTCTTCCAATGAACAAACAGCTTTTTCATCGTTTCGTAGTTTTCTTCCGGTGTTTTATTAAGATTCGCATTTTTTCTCAAGACTAGTTTGTTATAAGTATAAGCCTCTAGATCTGCAAGGAGTTCCGGGTACTCATCATCCTCCATTAAACAAGTTTCCTTGTGTTGAACAGTTTGTCCATCGGAAGAAGTAAAGTGTGCCGTACTTCCCAGTATTTCTGCACTCTTTGTATCAGCAACCAAACCGGCGCCAAAAGTAGCATCTGCATAAATATCATCGAAAGGACGAGTATAGTATTCGATCTCCTTTTCATAATCTTCTTCCATTTCCCTGATCGTCCCGTTAGCATAACCGATACACCACGTTTCAAACATGGCTAAAACCGGTACTCTATCCGGTTCTTGATGACTAGCAGTGGTTAGAATCCTTTTCACTCGCTCTTCATAGGTTTGTTGTTTATTTGCCATTCTGTACTCCTTTTATTACACTTACTCGTTTTGGAGTAATTCGTATTTTTTTAACATACCATGGTATTTTCTAGTTTTATTATAGACTATATACAGATTTTGTCAACAGTTTTTTGTATTTATTTTTTACTTACAATTTATGTATGCTTTATTTTGTTATTTATAAGCATTTTTTTGCCTCTGATTTTTTGAGTGTTCGAGCGAATTCTAACGCATTCTTTAGATAAATGAGAGGCTATGTTATAATAAACTTAAAAAACAACTGGTGAAAAATGGAAACAAATACAAAAGATATCATCATCCGAACGGCAACAAAGCTTTTTTATCAATTTGGATATAATAAGACGACTTTACGAAAAATAGCAAAAACCTATGGCTATAGCCACACTGCTTTATTCACTTATTTCAAAAATAAAGGCGAGATTGGCTCAATCTTGCAAACCAATTATTTATATGAACTCGTGGCTCAAACGAAAGCATTTTTAAAATCTCATCACTGCCCCGAAGACGATCCGCTGATGGCCTTTTACTATTATTGGTATTTACACTTTACCTTTTTAAAAAAAGACCGTCATTTTGCTAACTTTTATTTTGAATACTACGAAGCCGAAAATCCCCAATTTGTACAGGTGTCCTTGACCACGGGTAAAGAGATAACCCGCGATCTTTTTAAACTTCATCTGTCTCGATCGGTTTGGGTGGATAGGCTAAATTATGAAATGATCACAGCCATGGATATGATCGTTGCCAGCCACTATTCTCAAGATAAGATTACCATCGACAACGCTTTAGAATATCTGTACAATTTCTTTTATTCCAATCATTATATAAGGCCGACAGATGCGTCTAAGGATAGAGAGTATTACATCGAAATAATTGAAAACACCACTTTGCCCTCAGAAGAGATTGTAGAGGATCTGTTTGATTAGCCTCTGGCTTTTGTAGCGAACAGTACCATTGATCCTACAGCATCAACCTCTATCATCCCATTAAAAAAAGACTATCCCGATATTGGAATAGTCTTTTCGTTTGTTTTGTACACATTGAGTTATATTTCCTCAACATAAATCAGACCCTTTACCTCCGATACTTTTCTTACCAATTCATGGTGATCGATGCGTTTATTCAATTTGATGATCATAAAGACAATCAAACCCGAAGGCCCGAGGTCCCTAGATTTATGGACTTGCATATCCATTATTTTCCAGTCCTGATTTTTTGTATACTCCATAAAGAAGTTTAAATAGTCGACGGATTCAAAGTTCAGATACAGTGAAACCACCCGCGCATCCTGAAACAAGTAGGCGTCGATATGGCGCATAAACCGCATTACCACGAAAATAGATAGACCTACGAAAATAGCACCTTCGTAATACCCGATGCCAATGGCCAAACCCGTACAGGCTGCCGCCCATAAACCTGCGGCGGTGGTCAAACCTCTGACTTGATTTCTCTTCGTTAAAATAATGGTACCGGCACCTAAAAAACCGATCCCACTGATAACCTGTGCACCCAAACGGGACGGATCTCCGGTTTTAAAAAACTCGCTGATGTATTGATTGGTCATCATAACAAGAGCCGATCCTAAACAAACCAACATATAGGTTCTAAAACCGGCCGGTTGGTTGCGGGAAGACCTTTCGATCCCCATGACACCGCCGACGATCAATGCCAGTACCACACGTACCATCATGGCGAGTAAACTTAAATCCCTAACAGGGTCTAACCATTCTATCATCTCTTCCAACTTTCCATACTCAAAATATGATCTCTGTAAGGTGAATGATACAATGATACGGGTTTAAAGATACCTTTACAAGCTTTCTATCAACACAATAAAGTTTGCCTTAAGTAAATATCTGTCTTAATGCCTGAGTGATTTTAAGATTTTATATTGTTGAATGTGTGGCTCGCTTCTATACAGCATTTTTCATCAGATTGAAACTCGATACAAAACACACAAAAGGACCTCCCATATCCCAAGATGAGGAGGTCCTTTTTTGTAAAGAATCAACCGTGCAATTGATCGAAGGGTTGCTTTATTTTCTTTCGATCTTTTTAAAAGCTTCGGTTTGTTCTTTAATGCCTTTTTCCGCAGCAAAACGTTCGATACTGGAAGCACCGAAAAATCCGTCTAAGCCTTCAATGCGTTCGATGACGTAGCGGGCATCTTCCGGTTCCGCAATGGGACCGCCGTGGCAAATAACCAAGATATCCGGATTGACCGAACGGCCGGCTTCCATAATTTCCCGTACTTTCACAACGCTGTCATCTAAGGTTAGAGCGGTTTGTGCACCGATGGTGCCCTTGGTGGTCAGACCCATGTGGGCAACTAAAATATCCGCCCCTGCTTTTGCCATAGCTTTGGCCTGTTCGGGATCAAAGACATAGGGCGTGGTCATCATATCCAACTCATGGGCAATCTGAATCATTTCTACTTCCAAATCGTAACCCATACCTGTTTCTTCGAGATTTTGGCGGAAAACACCGTCTATCAGACCAACCGTCGGGAAGTTTTGCACACCGCTGAAACCCATGGACTTTAATTCCTTTAAAAAGACTTCCATGATTCTAAAAGGGTCGGTTCCACATACACCGGCCAAAACAGGTGTTTCTTGAACCACTGGCAACACTTCCTTTGCCATGTCCACGACAATGCCGTTGGCATCACCGTAGGATAAAAGCCCGGCTAAGGAACCTCTGCCGGCCATTCGATAACGTCCGGAGTTGTAAATAATCAGCATATCCGCGCCGCCGGCTTCGGAACTTTTAGCAGTGATACCGGTACCTGCGCCGACTCCCAATAAAATATTTCCTTTTGCAATACGATCTTTATATTGCGCAATAATTTCTTGACGAGTTAATTTGTTCATAAAATCCTCCTATTCTTTTTCCATAAAAGCAACCAAGGTTTGAGCAGCCTTTAATGCAAATTCTTTATCGTTGATGTGGGCATCTATTTCATAGATCTCCACTTTTTCGTTGGTAATGGCCTCGCGGACAGCTCTGAATAATGCCGCATCTTCTTTCGGTCCGTGAAAGGGGCCCCCTTCTATATCAATTCCGGACAAACCCTTTAGTGGAATCATCAAAGCGGTGGGTCCTGTAGCCATATTGAGCTTTTCACCAATCTTGTTACCCAAGGCTATATTTTCATCCACATTGGTGCGCAAGAGCGTAATCATAGGGTTGTGTCGATATAAGGTTCTTTCCTTTAAATGATCCGGAACCGAATCGTAGGAGCCGAAATTAGCCATATCCAGTGCGCCTAAGGATACGACCTGGGGCACACCGGCTTTGGCAGCGGCTTCCAAACGATGGGGTCCGGCATTTAAAATGCCACCGATCAGCTCATCCGCCCATTCCGTTGTGGTGATATCTAAAACGCCCGCAAAAAAGCCTTGTTCGATTAAGCTTTCCATGGTCTTACCACCGGTACCCGTGGCATGGAAAACCAAAACTTCATAACCCTTGTCTTCCAAAAATTCCTTAGCGACTTCCACACAGGGTGTGGTTAAACCGAACATCGTCGCACAGATCAATGGTTTTTTCTGAACATGTATGGGACGATCGTAATTCACCATACCGGCTATGGCGTGGGCGGCATTGGCAAAGATACGCGTAGAAATCGAGTTGATGCCCGCCACATCCACAATGGAGGGCATTAAAATCAAATCGCTGCTTTCGATATAGCGCGAGACATCCCCCGATGCCATAGTACTGACGATGAGTTTCGGCACACCGATGGGCAAAGCCCGCATGGCAGGTGCCACCATAGCCGTACCCCCGGAACCCCCTAAGGAAATAATGCCGTGAAATTTACCTTCCTCGTAAAGTTGCGGCACCAACTTTTCCATACCTTCACTCATAACCTGTGTGGCATAAGCCCTATCCTTCCGGCTGACCACTTCATCAAAATCCACCCCCACCGCTTGGGCGATGTCCTTTCCGTCAATGTCGGGAACAATCGATGTTTCAAAAATCCCTGTGTTGATCATCAATGTCTTGAGACCTTGTTCTTCGATCAAGTCTTTCAAATATAAAAACTCTTTTGCCTTGGTATCAAAGGTACCGGCTATTGCAATTGTTTTCATTAGCTACCTCCTTTTATATTATTATGATCTACAAAACTTAAACCCGTGTCCATGCCTTTGGTTTTTCTATAAAAAAAGCTTAAACAACTTCCATTTGAAATTGCTTAAGCTTTCTGATTTGCCATTGTTCGACTCAATCACCCAACACTTCTTCGTGCTGATAGAGGGAGTTGACTTTGGTATTCGGCGGAATGGACTTGGTGATAAAGGTATTCCCACCGATGATGCTGTCGTGGCCAATGACGGTGTTACCTCCCAAAATCGAAGCGTTGGAATAAATCGTCACCCTGTCCTCGATGGTGGGATGTCGTTTAACATCTCTTAAAGTTTGCCCACCTCTGGTGGACAAAGCACCCAAGGTGACACCCTGATAAACTTTGACGTATTCGCCGATAACCGTGGTCTCGCCGATGACAATACCCGTGCCGTGGTCGATGCAAAAGTATTCCCCTATTTGCGCCCCGGGGTTGATGTCGATCCCCGTACGGCTATGGGCATACTCCGTCATAATTCTGGGCATTAAAGGAACTTCCAACTTGCGAAGTTCAAAGGCTACCCGATACACCATCATGGCGAACACACCGGGGTAAGCATAAATAATTTCGTCTAAATCCGGAGCTGCCGGATCTCCCTCGAAGGTTGCCTGCACATCTTTGTACAATTTTTTTCGGATACCCGGCAAGGTTGCCATAAAAGCGCAGCTGATTTCTGTCGCCCGTTCTTCTACCTGTTTCGGATCGCAGGGTTGCTCCCCTTCCTGTTGCATCAGCAGGGCCAATTGTACCTGCTTGTTGACTTCGTTTTCTATTTGCATCAGCAAATTGCCGGTGTAATAGTGAATGGTGGTGTTGTAAAACTCTTGTTCTCCAAAATGCCAAGGATAAAACAGCTCTCTCAAATAATTAATGATACCGATAATTTTGTTACGAGATGGAAATATACAAGCCCGTTCGTAGGTTTTTCGTTCTTCTTCTTTATAAGTGGCAATCATCTCTTGGGTGATGTCACCTACGTATTGATAAAATTGTTTACTCATTTGTTTCCTCTCATGTGCATCCCACGCGATATTTTCTTTATTTTATCCTGACCGGCTCCCTACGTCAACTTTTAGACCGGATATGAGCTTTCTAGACAAAAATAACGCATCAACGACGATCTATCTTGAATTGGATATCTGCTAAAACAAAGACGAAAAAAATCTCAATAACATTCGATCTGAACAACCATGTAAATGATTATCTTTTAAGAATTCTTGTACTTTTCAATCCGATGTGTTAATTTAATGAACAAACATAGAAATTATACTTGGTAAAACGATTTATTATAAAGGAGGTCGTCATGACCGTTATCAGTGATGCGAAAAACCATGTTGCCCACATTGTTTTAAACCGGCCGGACAAATTAAACGCTCTCACCAAAGAGATGTTTAAAATACTATCCCGAGATTTTAAAATCTACGATGAAGACCCCACCATCAAAACCATTTTAGTGGAGAGCATGGGCAGAGGTTCTTTCTCTGCCGGCGGCGATGTCATTGAAATGTACCGCGATATTGCCGAAAACGAGTCTCTAGAAGAACGCGCTGTATTCTTCGATTTAGAGTACACCATGGACCTTGACCTGCACCATTTAAAAACACCCTACGTGGCTTTATGGGAAGGTGTTGTGATGGGCGGTGGCGCCGGGATGACCATATCGGCGGATGTTATTTTTGCCGACAACACCGTTCAATGGGCCATGCCGGAAACGCGCTTGGGCTTTTGCCCCGACGTGGGTATGGGCTACTACTTGTCCCAACTACCCCAACCCATTGCCATGTATCTAGGACTGTCCGGCACCCCCATTACAGGGTCCGATTTGGTTCGTTTGGGCTTGGCGACCCATTATATCGACCCTAAAAAACTACCCATCGTCCGATCGGAAGTATTGGCTGTCCGCAAGAAAAACACAGCGGAAGAAACCATCAAAGAGCTCAAGGACATCGGAGATTGGCATTGCAAACCCTTAGAGGACACCCCCATGACCCGGGATATGGAAGCCATCAACCACTATTACAGCGCTCCGACTTTAAAAGAGATAATGGTGCGATTGGAAGAAGGAGACGACCCCTTTGACAAGCATCACTCGGCTGTTTTAAAACAGCGCTGCCCCCTGGCTTTGGCCCTGCAATTTGAAAAATACTTCGCCGGCAAAGATCTATCTTTGGCAGATACCTACGCCTTAGACAAAAAAATAATCCTAGACGGCATTGTCAGAGGCAATGTTCAAGAAGGGGTACGGGTAGCCATGATCGACAAAGGCGACACACCCACGTGGTCCCCCGCCACCTTAGATGAAGTAACACCAAAAATGGTCAAAGAGATTTTAAGTTTAGACTAGCGCTTGTATGTTGAAAACCAATGTGAAGAACTTGAGAAAATTTAAGGCTTCACCTGCAATCAAGGACTTGTCAAAAAGATCCTCACAATGCCCACGAGGTATTTGAAAGTGCCTTCAAACAAAAAATCGTCTTGTTGATAGCGGCCGCTGCCACGGCCACCGACAAGACGATTTTATTTTAGGATATTCTATCCTTTTTTGTTTTATAACAAAATTACATGATCAAGGTCAAGATGAAATTGAGCATCTCAGCATCGTAATTCTGTAAAACTTCTTTCATATATTGTTCTTCACCGGGGTGAATATGGTCTTTACGACGTTCCGAATATTCTTCCCAAGTTTCAAAATATTTAGTACTCATGACGACCTCCTAGTACTTCCCGTATTCTCTAACAAAGTTCAAGACAGCTTTTAGATTGTCAATATTGACGGAATCGGTGGTGATGATGTTTTTATCAAAGTCAAAGATATAGCCTCCACCCGGTGCTAAAATGTCGAAGAGACGCTTAGCTTCGTCGATGCATTCTTGCTCGGTTCCGGTTTTTAGCAATCCCACAGGATACAAACCACAGATAATAAACTTATCACCCAATTTATCTTTAATCTTTTGTGCATCTCCAAATTCAAAGCGATACACCGTATTTTCCGGAAATTCACTTAAATGATCTAAGAAACGCATCCAATCATGCTCTAAGAATAGGTTGGCTTTACCACCGGCTGCATCGATTTCTTCGACGATGCGCTTTAGGTCCGGTAAGTAGAGTTCCTCTACATCTTTGGTTCGCATGTAGGGTGGCATATGCAACGGCATAAAGGTGTAGTTGTTTCTATTGGGTGCCGGCGGAATTCCTTTATTCAGCATGATGGGTAGCAACGCTGCATTGGCTTTCAAAATATCTTTTTTATGACGACGCACGTCGCTGCTGAACTCTTTAAAACCGCGCATTTGGTCGGCAATATAGTCCAGAGGAACGGCAGTCATGCTACCGGATCCCGCAGGTGCCTGATAAAATCCGTATTCTTTTTCCAACTTCGGTAAAAGAACACCATTCATATAGCCTACCGTATCGTTGAAAGCCTTATAGGCCTTTGCCATGATAATCGAACGTTTTTCCGGAGTCGTATCCAACTCACTGTAAATTCTGGGCAATAGCGTTTCCACGATAAACCCGATCGGATCCTTAGCCAATTCGCCGTATTCTTCGGCTTTCATGGGCGTAATTTCCGGGTGCTGCAGATATCCGTTGGAACCCATAATAAAGTTTTTAGCTCCTAGGATTTCATACATAGCCGGGAAACGGATGGCATCGTGCACGGGTAAGGTATCGGCAAAGAATTCTTCCGCTACTTTTCTAAAGGCGGCTTCCATCCTATCCGGGTGCCATTGGGCTTCAAATACATCCATACCGGAGTATTGAATCGCAAAGTCCACGGTTATCCATGCGGATATGGGAACCCTTTTGGGAATTCGACCATTGTAGACATCTTCAAAAATAGATTGCCTTTCTTGATGCAAAGCTTCATCGTACATTTCATTCTCCTCCATAGTTAATTAATTGAATGAATCAATTTTCTTTTTGTATCTTACCATGGTATCTTGAATGTTAGCTTAATTTACGAAACAAATAGGTAAAATACCTTGACTTTTATTTATTTTTTAATTCTTTTCTCCACATTTCTTGTATTTTATTGAGCAATTGATCCCTCTGCCTATAAATTTGGCTTTTCGACAGACCCCATTGTTGGGCCAAAGCTGTCAGGGGCTTGCCCTCTTCATAATGCCATTGGATGAGGGTTTGTTCCTTTGCTTCCAATTGAGATAGGATGAACTTTAACCTTTGTGTTGTCTTCTCCCTTTCAAAAATTTCATCGGCTGCCAGATCATGGTGGGTTTTGTCTATTTCGTATTGCAAATCTTCTTCACCGTAAGTCGTACGCATGCGATAACGGTTTTCTTGCCGTCTTATCGTGTACAATGCAGATGCCAGGTACCTTTTGCAAAAGGGGGCAAAATCCAATCCCTTGTCGGGGTCAAAGATGGCAATGGCATATCCAAAGGCCAAACGTGCACTTTGCAACCATTCGTCAAAACTCTCACCTTGATTACAATATTTATGGGCCGTGGCAAGCATCAAGGGTCGAAACATGGCATAAAGGTAGTCTTTATCTTCTTTATTTGTTTTTGCACGTTGGGCTAAATCGTTTATTGTTTGATATTGTTCCTTCATTTATCCTGTTCGCTTGTTAGCTTATTAGCTAACAATCATTGAAAATAAAAACCTCTTTCGAGGTATGTTGATCAAAAAATCTCAATACACCAATTCCATGGGTGGGTCTAGCCACAAGGAATTTTTGGCAACTTTTAAAGACAACAGCCGGTAATAGGCCGCTTGCCTGGATACCTGAAAGGTCCCGGCAATGTAACCTACCAAATCTCGGTTAGCACCGTACCGTCGGTTTCGCTGTAAGGCCAGCATCACCATGGTTTTGGGCATTAAAATGGCCGCCGCCAACCGATTGGCTTGTCCTTCCAACCGATTGCGTACAATATCTGCCGCCTCAGTGCCGGGCGAAACATACTCCGTCACATGACGGTGTAGTAAGGAATGGGCAACTTCGTGGGCAATGGTAAATCGGTATAGGTTTGAATAGCGATGGGCCAACAAGTGGGTATCCACCACCACCGTATCCGCTTGAACCGACACAAACCCCGCTTTGTTTTTTTCGGGAATATAAACGGGCATTTGGGGATAGTCTTCAAAAGCAAATAAACCAAAATACAGGAGGGTGTGGGCTAAATAATAGGACTCCAATTTAAGATGCAAATCTTCGATACAAATGCGTCGGATATCCACGGGCACGGGCTTAATCATGGCATAGGGTTTAAAGAGGGTGACAAAGGCTTCCCCAAGGCGATCCAAGCTTTTGGGGGTGTAGCTTAAAACCGTATCGATTGAATGGTGGGGGTTATAGGCTAGCTGTCCTCCTTCAAGCTTTTCAAAAACTTTTTCCATTCCGCTTCTCCTACTCCCTGATCGCGAGCTGTACGCAGCGCAACGCGCACCACCTCGTTTTCAAGGATATATTCGGGCAAATCCGGCGGCACTTCTGAGCGCTCTTGTCCCGCCAAATCCATCATGATCGTTTCTTCTTCTTTATTCAGTTTTAAAATTTGGGTTAAGCGTTTGAGTTTTTCTATGTCAAAGGGATGACGTCTTCCCTTTTCCACATCGCTTAGATAGGGTGCGCTGATATCCAGAAGGTTTGCCAATTGACGTAAGGTCCATTGCTGTTCCTTCCTTTTTTGAGCGATAAACGCACCAAAATTATTATTTTTCATTGAAAGGCCTTTCATTTGCTTGTTAGCATCAATGCTTATACAGATATTACATGATTATATGGCTACTGTCAAGGGTATTTCGGTATTATAATAGTATTTTATGGCTATTAATGGTCATCCCTTGGGTATTTCCCCGTATTTAGCGAGCTTCACGATTCTTAAAAGACGATTGAGAGACCACCGGACCTTGCCGGACATTAAAAAACCACCTCCACCGAAACGGTCTGTTTCAATGGAGATGGTATTTTTGATCAGTGCGAAGCCTTTTAATCCTTGCCCAAGGCCTCCGCTACTTCCATCAAGTAGCTTAGGGTTTCCCCTGCACCTTGATAAAAAACAAAATCCGCTTCGGCATCGAAGGGGGTTGGCGTATGGTTGATGATGATCAGATGTTTTCCCAAATTCGGCAAAAAGTTGCCCGGAGACACCGTCAAGGAAGATCCGACGACGATAATTAAGTCCGATCCTGCCAATTGACTTTGAGCGTTGATATAATCGATGGGCATTTGGTCGCCAAACATCACCACATTGGGGCGCAGCGTTCCGTCGCATTTCGGACAGCGAGGCGGAATTTGGCCCTGGTGCACCTGCTCTTGCATCACTCGAAAGCCATAATGGGTTTGGCAATCCATGCAATGTACGTTACGGGTTTCGCCATGGACTTCATAGACATTTTGAGATCCCGCTTTTTTATGCAAGTTATCGATATTCTGGGTAACAACACCTAAAATATAGTCCTTTAATTCCATCTCCGCCAAAATTTTGTGCCCTGTATTGGGTTCCTTATCCCATAAGTCTTCTAATAATAGAAAACCCTCGGAATAAAACCTTTTGGGCTCATTTAGCAGTACATTGATGGATAGGGATTCCATCGGGTCCATGGTGGTGTACACGCCGCTATCGGATCTAAAATCCGGAATGCCGGACTCCGTCGAGATTCCCGCACCGGTCAAGGCGTAAACTTTATGGGATGCAACGAGTAAACGCGCTGCTTCTTTTATTTTTTCCATTCATACTCTCCTCATCTATTGTATCTCTGTATATCACAATTTGTACTCTGTCATAATGATACCACATTTACACCTATTTCGCCTTAGAGCAACTACAAATGGTGGCTATGCCCTCTGCAATCCACTAAAAAACCGAACATCCAAAGGGATGTCCGGCATCTGTTTAAGGGTTATCGATTGTTTTATTGCCCTGCGTATACTTTAGAAAAAAAGTTTTGTTTGTTTTCTTCGAAGTTAATTTCCAATACGGACATTCCGTCTATCATCACGCTTTGCCAGGTTCCGTCTTCCGGAATTCTATGGTTTTGCAACTCGTAGTTCTTATATTGGGTAAAACTGTTCCACAGCAAGCTGAGCATCTCCCCTTCTGTGATATCCGTCGTCAATCTGGGCAAGACCTCACGCACTAAGTTTTCCAGTTCGCCAACCCCCATGTTTCTACTTTTTTCGATGAGTTTCGTCATCACAATCCGCTGACGTTCCGTTCTTTCAAAGTCTGCATTGCCCACATATCGAATTCGGGCATAAGCTAAGGCTTGTTTGCCGTTCATATGGACGTACCCGGCTTGGGACGGGTCCATCACATCTGCATAGGTGCTTTCGCCGGTAATGCGATTGTATTCAATAATGCTGTTGTTCAGCGATTCGATTTCCGCTGCAGAGACTTCCAGATCCACGCCGCCATAGTGGTCGACGATTTCTTTGAACTCAAAAAAATCCGTTAGAATATAGTTGTCGATTGCAATATCGAAATTTTCTTCAATGGTTTGAATCAGTAAATCAGGCCCACCGTAAACCGTAGCGGCATTGAGGCGGGTACTGCCATAACCGGGAATGGGAATGTAAATATCCCGCATCAGCGATGTGAGCGTTATGGTTTTTGTATTCTCGTTAATCGTGGCGATCATCATGGTATCGGTGCGGGTCATCACATCTTGGTTGCGGGAGTCTATCCCCAACAACAAAATATTGCGAATACCCTCTTGAGAAGAAGCTGTCGAAGATTCCGTTTCCTCTTCTTGCTGTTCTGTCGCCACCGGTTTTTCTTGGGGTTGTACCTTGAGTAAGGAATAATACCTGCGAAACAAACCGTAGCCACCACCGACCACTATGGCCAAAATCACCAATAGAACCATGGGTATGATTATTTTTTTCTCATAAACCATCCTTAAATATACTTGTTAAAAAACTTTTTGATGGGCGTCGGTTGAGGTCTGTCGATTTCCTCGTTGTTCCAAACACTGAGAGCATTTTTTTGAAAAATCTCTCTTTTCTCTTTGCCCAACATCTTTTCCAGCGCTGCATAGCCGCTTTGTAAGTATGGCGGACGCACGGTCATATTGTGGGCATCCGATGCCAGCAGCTGATAAAAATTATGCTTTAATGCGGCCTTTATAAAAGATTTGTAGGTGTTGTCCAAAACGTATTCCGCATTGGCTTGGCATAACACACCGTTTTCTATTAATTGAAGCAACATTTGGGGGTCTTTCCGAAAATAAACGCATCTTTCCACATGGGGTAAAATCGGTACATACCCCCGGGATTGTATGTCGAAAAGCACCTCATCTAAGCGATAGGGTATGCGCCGGCTGGAAAGTTCTATTAAGATATAGTCGCTGCCTTCAAATGCCAAGGGCTCTAAATCGATTTTGGTCAGCAACTGCGAGAAGCGCACTTCCGCAGCCAGTCTCAGCTGGACGCCGTCGACGGCATTCTTTATTTTTTCATAGGCCCTTTGCCTTCTGGCTAAAAACTTTTCGGGTTTTTCTCTATCGGGATAAAAATGGGGTGTCAGCATGATTCTCTGCACCCCTTGTTTCTTTTGCTCATTGAGCAGAGCGATGGACTCCTCCACGGAAGAGGATCCGTCATCGATACCCGGTAAAATATGGGTGTGTACATCGACCATTACAATACCTCTGCAACTTCGTCGATATCGTCGCTGTCCGGCTCTTCCTCCGGAGCTTCCCCATAACCATAGGAATAGTGGTCGTAATAGTAATGACGACTGCCGTCCTTGGCTTCACTTAGAAGGTCGTATTGATTGAGAACTGTTCCCAAAATTTTAGCTTTGACCGTTTCTAAGTTTGTTTTTGCGGCTTTCACTTCTTCGAAGGTGGCGTAATTTTGCTTGATGATCATCAAAACACCGTCGCATTTTAAGGAAATAACCGCTGCATCCGTCACCACCGAAACAGGCGGTATATCGCAGATAATATAGTCGTAGCGATCCTTTAAACTGTCAAACAATTGGTCCATATATTTGCCGCCCAGCAACTCCGCCGGATTGGGTGGAATGGGGCCGGAAAACATCACATCAAATTGGTGTGTTTTATGTCTATAAATCACATCGACGGGATCCACCGTGCCGGAAAGCACATTGGAAACCCCTTGTCTGTTCATTTTATGGAAACCCATATATTTGTGAATGGAGGGTTTTCGCAGGTCACAATCCATCAACAGAACTTTTTCGCCATTTTCCGCCAAAGTAATGGATAAATTGATGGCCACGGAACTTTTGCCCTCTCCCGGTATGGCAGATGTCAAGGCAATTCTTTTGACTTGATTTGCCGAGGTTACAAAACTCAAGTTGGTTCTTAAAGATTTAAATGCTTCAGAAAAAGCAAAGGGAGAAGATTTGGATAAAATTTCCACCTTTGTGATATCGTGTGTTTGTTTTTTCTTTCTATTTAAAAGGTTTTTGATCATTTATGACTCCCGTACACCGCAGCTTTCCGTCGTCGGAATGACACCGAGAATTGGCAAGTCGAGCTGCTGCTGAATATCCGTTTCGCTCTTAAAGGTATTGTCATTGAGATGGCGTAACACGGCAATTCCGAACATCGCAAGGACACCAAGTAAGGTGGCAATCGCTGTGTTTTTCTTTACATTGGGGGACACCGGTTTTTGAGATATGGTCGGGTAAGAGATCACTTTTACCGAACCCGCTTCCACCGAATCCATAATGATCTCCGGCGCCACTTCGACGATTTCATCGTTGATGGCTTTTGCCTTTTCCGCATTGGAATCCTTAACAGCTATACGCATCACTTGGGTGTTGTTGACATCCTGAACGGACACCTTTTTAACCAGTTTCTCGTAGCTTTCGTCCAAGTTTAATTTCTGAATAACCGGTTCCAATACCCTGTCGCTTTGAATGATGATGGCATAGGTATCCACCAAGTTTTTAGCCGACAACAACTGGTCGTTGGTTACGTTGGCGTTTTGATCTTGCCTGGTATTGACGATCATCGTAGCCGATGCTTCATAAATAGGTGTCAGCACAAATACTGAAATTAAAAATCCGATCATACCAACAACCACGCCGCTGGCCAGAATCCACAACAGGTTTTTTTCACGATGTGCAATATTTCACTGAGATCTATCTCAATTTCTTGATTTTCATATGATTCCATCATTTCCTCCAATCGATGTGCTTCATTTTGTTCATGCTTTGCCATTTTATCATTTTATCTACACTTCTTCCAGTCTTATTTAGCTCTTTTCTCGTCATATTGTAAATCATTTCATGTTTATTCTTAAATGTTTCTTAATTTTATGCTTTGTTCTGCAACTTTACCGACTTCCCTGCACTTTAAGAGTTAGAACCCGGGATCAATAAAAGAAAAAGGAGAAATTTTATGCCTATTGAAAGTGTTATCACCAACAAGTCTTTGCGTATGACCAACAACTACGGAGTCATCGACGGAAAAGTTCTAAGAAAAACAAAAACCTACGGCCATGTGAGCCCCGAGGCCACCAACGAAAACATCCTCAATGTTTACAACACCATCGACAGTCTGCAAAATGCCACAGCAGAAATTTGCCAAGTGGTGACCACAACTAAACTGACAGAAGTCAACCCGTAAACTGTAAGAAATTTGAAAGGAGAAACACATGTCTGCAACCAACTATTTAAACCTCTCTTTTGAGAGAGCCGACGGAAAGGTCTTCAATATGACCGTGCAAGATTATAAACCCGAATTGACCAACTTAGAAATTTTAGATGCCATCGCAGCCATCTTCGAAGCCAATGTCTTTCAGCCGGAGGGTTACGACTTGGTGAAGGTCAACGATGCCACAAAGGTCAGCATTACCAAGGATATCGTCACACCCGGCTAATGGAAAGCTTTAAGACTCTCTTTCTCATAGTCCTGTGCCTGCTCCCCCTTTGCTTACTTCCCCTTGGGGCAAAGGGGGGCATCACAAAAAATAAGCCGACTCTCATCCAACCCACCCTTCGGCCCCTGCCGGTACAACGGCCATCTCTTCAAACCGAAGATGTCCTGCCACAGGTTCAAGGTGTTCTCCACGACCCACCGATACAGGACGAAATCCCACCACCGGAAGTACCACCTCCCGAGCCGGTACCGGAACCTCCCGCAGAAGAGCCGGACGCCGATGCCCTGTCCCCACATTTCAGATTGCAGGAATTTCGCTGCAATTGCGGTACATGTAGCGGTTTTACCGCATACCCCGATCCCCAATTGGTCGCTGTTTTAGAAGCGATCCGCATGCGGTGCGGCAGCCCCGTCATCATCACCAGCGGTATTCGATGCTCTTTTGAAAATGATGCCGTGGGCGGTGTACCGAATTCCTACCACCTCATCGGCAAGGCCGCGGACATTTATTGTCCCGGACTCACCACAGAGGAACTCCTGTCCCGTACAGATGGGCTGGGTATTCTGGCTATCCCTTACTATCACCAAGGGTTTATTCATATACAAATACAATAACGATGTAAAACACCCCGAAAACCTAGGTTTTCGGGGTGTTTTTTTACCTTTCAGCGATAAGTTGCCTCGTTATTCAGCACTTCTTGATGCATAGAACACACGATCGCTTAATTCCGCTTCGTAATCTCCAATGGTTGCTTTGTCGCCAATGGCCGCTTTATCGTTTTCGATTAAAGCAAACCCGATATTTTTCTCTACCGTAAACCCATAGGTAAACATGGTCACTTTACCCACTTCCGCACCGTCTTTCATAACGGCTGTGCCGGGTTCTATTTCCGCTGCATCGTCAGCCACTGTAAAACCGATCAGGCTTCTGGCAGGTTTTTGATCTTTGACTTTTTCCAAAGCCGCTTTTCCGATAAAGTCGTCCTTCGCCCAGCGAATCGTCCAGCCATAGCCGGCTTCGATGGGGTTGGTTCCGGCGATATCGCTCATCAGAACATAACCCGCTTCTCTGGGTAAAGAGGTTACGATGACATCAGTGGTGATGTTCATCATATCGTAGGCTTTACCTTTTTCTACTAATTTTTCTTCGATCTCTTTCTTGATATCCGATTTACAATAGAGTTCATAGCCCAACTCTCCGGTGTAACCACTTCTGGCAATTTTTACAGGCGTCCCATCTACTTCGTTATCTTCAATGGTAAGGAACGCCATGTCGTCCACTTTATTCTTCAGTAAATCGTTGAGTACCGCTGCAGACTTAGGGCCTTGCACGGCATACATCGTCCAGTCGTCGGTAATATTTTTGAGATTGACATCGAAATCGCTCTTGTAGTTATCAAACCACTTAAACATCTCGTCGATGTACAGGGTGGATACCCAAAACAATTCGTCTTCCAATCTGAATATGATCACGTCGTCAATGATAATGCCCGACTCATTTAACATGGTCGTATAAACCGCTTGGCCTATTTTGCTCGTACCAATATTATTGACAAACATTTTGTCTAGGAATGCAGGCGCACCTTTTCCGGAAACCTCCATGACAGAGTGCGTAAAGTCGTAATAGCCGACACCTTGTCTAATTACTTCATGTTCTTTTCTTGCAACCGTATCGTTTTTTCTCATATAGTTCTCCTTTCAATTGAAAACAGCAGAACCGAAAGAATTTATACTATCCTGTTATCAACAGGTTGTTTGCAAAAGATTGCATTGTTTGATGATTGAAACCATCATTCAATGATCTCTAATACTATTATACGTCATTTCTAACATTTCTTCAAACTGTTCAAAGATAAATCTGCCAAAAGCTTCCGATCATGGCATTGAAAAGCCCTATCAAGGAGGTGTTTACTGACGTTGTTTGTAGTTTTGTTTCCTTTACATAAACTAAGGATCTTCATTTTGATTTCAATCGCAATTGTTGAATAGAATAAATTTCTTTACTATAATAATGAAGAGATCATACAAAGGGGTCCCATTATGAATAGTCTTCAAATTCAATATTTTTTAAGCTCTGCCCATCACCTCAATTTTACAAAAGCAGCAGAGGAATGCCATTCATCTCAACCGACGGTCAGCCGGCAAATCGCATTCTTAGAGGAAGAGCTGGGCTTTAAACTTTTTCACAGAGATAAGGGCACGCTCAAACTGACGGCCGGCGGTGCCATCATGGCTCAGGAATTTAGACGTCTGAGGAAAAGTATGGACGAATCCATTCGCTTGGCCAAAGAATCCAGCAAAAAATCCAAGGGGCAATTATCCATTGGCTATCTCAGCAATTTTAATACGGATATGTTTGCCCATCCGCCTTTAATAAAATTCAGTAAGGACTACCCCGACGTTGAAATCACCTTAGGTTCTTCCACCTTTTCAGGATTGCGCAAAAAACTCCTCAAGGGTGTCTACGACATCATTTTTACCTATAACTTTGAAATAAGAGAACTCGAAGATATTATTTACAGAAAATGCTATGGGGTCACCCCCATGATCGTTATGTCCAACAACCACCCCTTAACGAAAAAGAAGGACCTCAAACTTTCGGACTTTAATGGTCATACCTTTATTCTACCCGATCCTCAGGAAAGCCCGGGTAGAACCGACGAACTCCGATCGATTTGCAAGGCTCTGGGTATCGACGATATTCATATTGAGCACACTCAAAACATCGAGTCCCTGTTTTTCAAGGTACGCACCAACTCTGGATTGGCTTTTATCAGCACGGCTATGGACTGTATCTTCGATAACCGATATTATTGTTACATCCTACCCAAAGCAGGCATACCACCCTTTGTTGCCGCTGTTTGGGAATCGGATAATTTAAATCCCTTTATACCTTTATTTGTTGAAATCCTAACCAATGTTCGGTCCATCGATGTTTATAAAAAAGAATACAAGAAAAACCACGGGGTGTAGCTCTTCACACCTCGTGGTTTTTTTACAATTGACGGCTATTTACTCTAAATTAAAACAGCAGCTGAATGAGAAACTCAAACATTTTGTCATCAAAACTCTGCAATTTATGACTAGCTTCTGGCGTCAACATATTGTTTTCCCTTTGGTATTCCTCCGCTGTTGTGTAATACCTGCTGTTTAAATCAGGCATACCGTCGGCATAATCCGCATAATCCTCTTTATTAAAGGCAATTCCGGCAACCTCACCGGCGTTGCTGTATTGGGTATGATCTCTCACGTACTCCGTCACCGCATTGAGGTTTTCTAAATTAATACTACCGGCCGAAATAATAACCTTATCGAAGGAGAAGAGATACTTCCCACCGGGTGCCAAAATATCCACCAATTCCTTGGCCTTGTCCACGCATTCCGTCTTCGTTCCGGTTTTCAGCAAAGTAATGGGATATAAACCTGTGATGATGTGTTTTTTACCGAGTTTATCCTTGATGAGTTGGGCATCGCCATATTCAAATTTAAGTATCGTATTAGCGGGCAATTCAAGCAGATAATCCAGATATCGATCCCAATTGTCTTCGCAAAATGTATCAATCTGAATACCCATAGCGGCATGGGTGTTGCACATTTTTAAGAACGTCGGCCAATAGAATTTTTCAAAATCTTTTTCCCGCATGTACGTCGGCATATGTAAATAGCTATAGGCTCTTGCATGAGGTGTCATCATTTTCGGGATGCCGGCTTTAACCATTAACGGATAAATCGCTTCACAAGCTGCCAAGACCTTGTCGGGCAAACGTCGCATATCCACTGGTATGGTTGAAAAACCACGAAGTTGATCGGCTAAAAAATCAAAGGGGGCTGTCGTAAAGGCCCTTGCCATGCCATTGTCGGCATAGTAGCCAAACTGTTCTTTGAGCTTGCCCACCAAACCCAAACCCGTAAAGAAGTCTGCATTTTTAATATTGAAAGTCTTTGTAAAGGACAGCGCCACTTCCATGGGAGAATCGGAACTGAACCCGCGGTTCAATCTTGGAATTACTCTCTCAACAAGGCAATCGAAGGGTTTTTCGATTAAATAGTCGTAATCTTCAAGGAGCATACCGCTGACTTCAGGGTGCTGCACAAAACCGCTGCTGCCCATCTCAAAGCTGCGAGAGCGAGACATTTCATATTGCCCGGGGTATCGGGTGCTGAAAAAATTGGCCGGACAAACATCCGAATAGACTTTATTACAAATATCCACGGCCGCGGGCATCAACTTTTCCGGCTTCCAATTGATATCCTTAATGCTCATCCCACCAAATTCCGCTACCGCTTCCTTACAAATGTTGATATTGATGGGCACTCTGTCCGGAATCACATTATTGTAAATGTCTTCAAATAATTTTGTTCGATATTGTTGTAAAGTCTTTATATTGGACATACTCTTCACTCTCCTATGATTTTTTAGGCTTCGCTAATCGCGCTTGCAAGCCCGCTTGTATTTCCGGCATTTTCTTTTCATCTAAATTATAAAATACGAACATAATAATGGCGGCTACTAGGGCGAAACCCGCAGGAAGCAATAAAGCGATACTTTTAACGCCGGTTGCAACCTCTGCGGTGAGCTCCTCTCCACTGACAAAACCAACAGCAGCAAGGGCAGTTGCAGCCTGTGCAGCCACCAAACCTGCTATTTTAAAGATGACATTGTACAAAGTCATCACATAGCTGATGATCTTTTCTCCGGTGTCGTATTCCACATAATCGGCAATATCCGAATAAATGGGCACACAGGTGGTTCGAGCAAAATTGGCACCAACGGTGGCAAAGCAAATTAACAACAAAGTAACCATGGGTATGGACGATGTAAAATACGCTCCACCTAACCCGATCGCCATCAGGAAAAACCCAAGTGCAAAGGTGTTTTTCTTGCTGGTTGCTTTGGTTAAGGATTGAGCCAAGGAAGCCCCGATAAAAGCTGCAATAGCAATGGACCAGTTGTAGGCATCAAAAACCTTCGGTGCCATTAAAACGTATAAGAACAAATAGGAAACCAGAGCTTTATAAAAAGTTTCTGCCGACCATCCGAAAATACCCGATAGGGTCACCACGGCGCATTTCCTATTGGTAAACAACAATTTGATCGTCGTGATGACGCTCACTCTTCTGCCAAAATGCGACGGCGAATCTTTGAAATCTCGAATGGCAATAAAGAAAATCAAGTACAAACCAAAATAGATCAAGCTATATAAAATCCCAATCACTTGCATACCCGGCAGGTTGATACTCATTTCGCCACCGACGGCAAATACAATTTTCATCATGAAAAAACCTGCAATAAAACCGGTTATGGCCTGTAGTTGGTTGGAAAGCTTAAAAATGCTGACCCGTTCCATGGGGTCTTGCACTAGCAAGTTGTTCAATGAACTGTGACTGGTCATCACAATATTACTGGAAACATTCCACAGAACCATCAAAAATACACCCAGTGGAACAACTGCACCTTGCGGCACGTGCATCAACAGCGGTGAGAAAAACAAACAACAACCTATGCCTGCTAAAATAGGACCCACCAAAAACCAGGAACGATATTTACCCCAAGGTAGTTTGACCTTCTCGATAATAGCCCCTGAAAAAAATCCTAAAATGAGATCGCTTAATTTGGTTAATGTTAAAATCATCCCTGCCTGTGCAAGGGGCAAATGTAAACAAGCTGTCATAAATACCATTGGATAAATGGTAAACAACGTCATACTGATAAAGAATCCGTTATTACTGATTGCATAAGCCCATTTAGTCGACGTTTTTAAAGTTTTTTCTTGCATTAGATTACCTCCTTAAATAAAATTGCTCCTAACGCTACCATCACTCTCGATTGTTTCGTCCGAATACCGATACAACTCCTTTCATCGTCCATCATCCTCTATCCCCCACTGTTTATTTGTTTCTACATATTCATGTTAGCATCGAAAAAACAATTTGTTAAATATCTATATTAAATGGTATTCATTCAAAAAATGAATAGCTTATTGCCGATATTTTCGGAAAACTCCAATAAAATAAAAAAACACCCCTTATCATGAGCTCCTGACAAGGGGTGTGTATGAAACTTTTTTATATGAATTAACTATTTTGCTTAACAGAAATGAACAACTTGGCCCTTGGCAAAAGTGCCTTATTGGTTTTCCGTCTTTTCAGCTAATCGCAGCAACTTTTCTTCTTCCAGTACGTCTTGAATATTCTTTCTATTTCTGATGATGAAGATCGTACCCGTTACCAAAGTCACTATACCTGAGAAGACCAATACATAAAACAACCTTCTATAAGCCGTTACCGGATCATAGATATCCAACCATTTACCGATGATAGGAGGCATGAAGGCATCGGTCGTATAAACGATGGTTGCTACAAATCCAAAGGCTGTTCCTGTTAAATTCATTGGAATTTTTGCTTCTCTAACCGTTGCGTATTTATGACTTCTAAACGCACCGGTCAGCATTATCTCTACCCCGACTACAATTAAGAAGAAAATAATCATACTGGGTTTCGGATTGACAAACGCAAAAACCAAAGAAATAATCGTCAGTAACACACCTGTGAACATAATGACAAAACTTGGACCCTTCTTTTCTCCGACATAACTCGCTGCAAAGGAACCCACCGGTTTTAACCAAGCGTTCATCGTACCGATATAGGCTGCCATTCCTATGGTAGCGCCATACATACTGGTTGCCATATTACCCATATAAGAACCGATGCAACTTCCGATATTATAGCCGCCCATAGCCATTAAAGTTAATAACCACATATCTGGATTTTTAATGCATTGAACAATTAATTGTAAAAAATTCTCTTTGTTTAACACATCCGAGCCTTTTTCATCGTCGAATACAAACCAAGATATAATACCTAAAATAATTAATATTCCGCCATAAGTCCATATGACAAAGCGAAGTCCCAAAACTGCATTAGCAAACAGATTAAAACCGAAGGCTATCACCGTTTGCGCAACAATCTCAAAGATACCTCTCCCGGTCTGCAAATAGCCAAAGGCCTTACTCTCTGACTTAATTTCCTGACCATATTGCCGGGTAGCTTTTAACATGGCTGCCCAAAATGTAACCGTTGTTGTAATCCCCATGGATATATATAAAAATAAACATACGTTATAAGATGGGAATAACCCAAACCAAACATTTAGAATACCGGTACCTACAAAGGATATTGTCATCAAAATTCTGGGTGACACTTTGTCAGCTACTAATCCTCCAAGAAAATAGGTTCCTGCAGCAACCCAAGCGTATGCAGAAAATAAGATGCCGAATTCTTCATTGGTAACATCCATCGCTTGGATAAAGGCATCGTAATAGCTAGCTCTACTAAATAGAACATAAAAGATTGCTCCACCACCTGCTGCTAACACTGCAAATTGCAACTTGCTTTTTAAACTATTCTTACTCACTTTTTTACCTCTATCATGATTTAATACTTATGAATTATTTGTATCACGGCTAAAATTCTGGAATTAATTCTTCAATAATACGAACTTGGTCTTGGTCGTGCTCGATTTCCTTGTAAGCATTTAATCTTTTATCTATTTGTTGTCTAGCTAAATCTTCCGATACCAATTTACCCTTTGTTACCCATTCGTTGTGACTATCGCGAACGGCATATTTAGGGATATAGAAATCTCTTAAAAACATTTTCATAGTTCTTCCAAGGTACGAACCTGTCGGTCCTTTTTTCTTAATCAAATCGATCATGACACTTTCATCGTTAATGAAGTACCCTTCAGTCAAATGCTTCATGGTCAGGTTCATCTCTTCGTCTAAAATATATTTTTCATAGCTTAATGAATTCATCGAATCTAAAACACCACAAGCGTGTAGCAAACAGTCTACTTCTAACATATAAGCCGAGAACAAGTTGGAAAAAGTTTCTGCACCTCCTTGATAATCATTGGCTTTAGATTCCGTCACACTGGATCCGGACTGTAAAGGCAACTCATAGTAGGAAGCCATAGCCCTAGAAGTCGCACAACCAAGCATCGCTTCGATACCTCCGTAAGCAGGTGCCAACCTTTGAATATCAGATGACGAAAATTTCGCACAGTAAATAACTGGTGTACCCGGATTAACTAGCTGTGATAACACCAAACCTGCCAAAATCATCGCATTACCTAGAACAAAAGAACCTGCCATAGATTGAGGCGCGTTGGCTCCTAAAACCGTACCACTAGTTATAATAATTGCTTGTTTACGTTCTGAATAAGCAATCAAAGCTTCACACATATCCGTCGACATTTGCATAGCGCCCATTGTAGCCAATAAACCAGTAGAAAAAACTTTGTCATCCGTAACGCCATAAAAATCCTTCATTTTGTCCAGACAATAGTTAATTTTTTTATAACCACCATCCACAATACCATAGATAGGTTTTTTACAGTATTTTAAAGTTGTACCCAATCGATATTCTTCTCTTTTATTAACAGGAACAAAGGACACATCTAAGGTGTTACAACTGGAAACATCCATAACTTCGCTTGTTTCATTTAACTTATGGAAATTAACAAAATCTATATGGGCAGATTTTTTATATTCACCATTTTGATGAACATAAATCGGTCCATATGCTGGGGTCGCTTTCAACCCGCCTTTACCAATTTCTACTGATGTTTGATTACCGTACCACGTGTAATGGGGTGGTGCACTTTTTATTGCATCTTCTACTTCTTGTTTCTTAAAATAAACCGTTTGACCATCAACTTTGAAACCATGCTTTCTAAAAATTTCAATGGCGTCTTCCGAATGGAATACTGCACCGACATCCCTTAGAACTTCTAATGAATATGCATGAATCAACTCAACTTCTTCTAATGTGCCTATGGAGTAATTTAACTTCATTACTTTCTCCTTTAATGAATCAAATTATTAAACGGATATAGATCTTCTACCCTACAAGCGTATTCCTATTGTTTTATAAACGTATCACCCTCCTTTAATCTTTCATACCACCACAATTTTTAGAACTACATTACAAGTGTATGACATGTCATAAATAGATTGCGCAACATTTAACTTAAGTCTAAATCAAACTTTGATGTTAAATTTTGCTATCGTATTACGAACTCAATCCCAACAATTGTTTGACAAATGTATTTTGAGGTCTTTCGATAACGTTCTCTTTTCTATCGTATTGAATGATTTTTCCTTGATCCATTACAACTATTTTAGTTCCCAGTTTGATAGCTTCTTGAACATCGTGGGTAACAAACATAATGGTTAAACCAATTTGATGGTACATATCCAATATTTCATCTTGAAGCTTTCGTCTCGTTATTTCATCTACTGCACCAAAGGGTTCATCCATGAGCAATATTTTTGTCTGCGCTGCAATCGCTCTAGCTATACCAACCCTTTGTTTCTGTCCACCCGACAATTCCACTGGAAATCGATTGAGTAAATCTTTGTCCAATTTCACCACATCGATAGCATCTAAAACAATTTTCTCTATTTCTGTTTTTGGGTATCCCTTGATATACGGTACATAAGCGATGTTTTTCTTAACATTCATGTGTGGAAACAAACCGATGTCTTGAATCACATAGCCAATGTTTCTTCTGAGAGATACAAGATCTTTGCCTTTGATATTCTCTCCGTTTAATAATATTTCGCCTTTATCCGGCAATAACAAACCGTTTATCAATTTTAATAAGGTTGTTTTACCACAGCCAGAGCTACCTACAATCGTCACAAAGTCATGATTGCAAACATCTAAATTAATATCAACCAAGGCTTTAACCGAGCCATAGTTTTTGCTGACATCAATTAATCGAATCATTTTCTGCTGTTCTTGCATGTTATTTTTCTAAAATTTTCTTCTCTTTCAAATACTCCAGAGCAACTTCTGACTCTTCCAAGTTTAATACTTCAGTTTTATAATTAAGTTCTGTCATTTCTTCATCGTTAATTAAATCATTCATCAACATAAGAGGCTCGCACAATTCAGGATATTCCTCCAATACCTCACCTCTAATAACTGTGCCACATAGGTATTTGGGAAAGAAGTTTAAATCATCAACCAATACCTTTCCATCTGCGCTGGCAAGCTTGCCGTCAGTGGTAAAAATAACAATAACATCCACTTCCTTTGCGTGTAATGCATCGTATTTTAAAGCAAAATTCATATCAACATAGCTTTTAAAATTCATATTGTAAGCATTGCATATACCGTCATAACCATCTTCTCTTTCAAAAAAATCGTATTCTGCACCAAATACCAGTTGATCCGCATGTTTTGCTAAATCGGAATAGGTGTTAATATTATACTTTTCAGCAATTTCCGGTTGAATCATCAAGCCATAAGAATTATTGAATCCATACAAGCCGATCCATTCAAAATCAAATTTTTCCTTGTATTCTTTTTTAAGTTCATTAAATAATGCTTCGTTATCGTGTAATAAGTCCGTTCGTTTTAAAACATACATCCATGCTGTTCCGGTGTATTCCGGATACATATCAAAATCCCCTTTTACCATAGCCGGATGAATATTCCCTGTACCGCCGGAGATACCTTTTGTGATTTCGACTTTAAGATCCGTCTTATTCTCGATTATTTCTTTGACCATCTCAGATATAACCGATTCTTCCGCTGTAGTATCCGTTGCCATCTGTATTGTTTTACCGTTTTGTTTACTACACCCTAAAGATGCTATTAACGTAAATACCATCAAAGCTGTTAAAAAGATAAGCGTTCTCTTTTTCACAGTCTATTCCACCTCCCTATTAAATATTTCTCGACAACATTCAGAATGCCGTCTACACCAACCGCCAACACAGCTATCAAAATACTACCCGCCAAGGTAAGCGTTGCATTACTCATAGCTATCCCCCTGTAAATCGCAACACCTATACCACCAGATCCTATAAAAGATGCAATACCCGCAATAGAAATGGTCATGACCACCATATTTCTAAACCCTGCAAAAATAACCGGTAGCGCAAGGGGCAACTCAATTAACAATAAAACTTGGAGGGGGGTACTCCCCATACCCACTGCCGCCTCTATAACAGAACTGTTGATGTTTTTTATACCGATATAAACATTGCGGATAATAGGCAACATACCGTAAATAACTAATGCAATGATCGCCGTTTTATCACCTATACCGGTAATTGGAATCAGAAAACCAAAAAGCGCAATCGTTGGAAATGTGTACATAATATTGGTGATGCTAAAAATTGCGGGAGCCAAAAATGTGTTTTTACTTATCAATATCCCCACTAACATACCAATGATTAAAGATATCATAATGGCAACTGAAGACAGGTAGATATGCTGTTGTATTAATTGAAGAAAGAAATCGCTTCTTACTGCAAAAATATCAATGATTTCTTTAAACATAAACCATATCCTTTACACACTTACTAACCACATAGCTGTTTCTATTAAACGCTATCAGCCTTTGAGCCGGCTCAAAAACTAAAATATATTTTTGTCCAAATAGTTCTCAGGCAATAAATTCTTAATGATTTTCTTTTGATCCGCAGTCAATTCTTTATATTCGTAATTTTGGATGCGCTCCTTCAAGGCCGTCAATGCGATGTTCTCACTAGTGGGGCAACCGGACTGCATCCAATTGTTATGATTGTCTCTGACGGAAAATTTAGGCATAAAGAAATCTCTTCTATAAGATGCCTTTGTTCTTTCAAAATGTTGTCCAGTTGCTCCTGTTTTTAACATAGATTCGTACATCAAGGTTTCGTCCGTCACCTGAAATCCTTTCTTCATATGTTTAAAAGCTTTAATTCTTTCTTCGTCCAATATAAACTTTTCATAAGAAAAAGAGTTGAAAGAATCCAAGGTACCAGCTGCATGCAAGATACAATCCGCATTCAGCGCATAAGCGGAAAACAAATTCATAAAAGTCTCCGCACCGGATTGATAATCTAAAACTTTTGAGTCCGTATTGGCTGCGCCGGTTTGTAGGGGCAGTTGATAGTATTCTGCCATTTTAGCCGATGTCGCTGCACTCCACAAACTTTCGATACCACCGTATGCCGCTGCCGAGGACAGCCGCATATCTGCCGAATCAAATTTGCCGGCATAAATAACCGGTGTACCCGGTCTCACAATCTGCGACAAGACGATCGAAGCCAATATCATCGCATTGCCCATCGTAAAAGTACCTGCCATCGACTGAGGTGCAGTAATACCTAAGGTCTGACCACTACAAATCATTAAGGATTGACCGTCTTTAGAGTATTCAATTAATGCTTCCGCCATAGATGTCGACAACCGCATAGGCCCCATGGTATCAATTAAACCTAATGCAATATTTTTTTCACAATCGGAGCTTAATCCATAAAATCTTTTGATTAACTTCAGGCTTTCTTGGGCAATTGCTTTGCCTTCTACCAATCCCATCAACGGCTTTTTACTGTAGGTTAACCCTATACCAAGACGATATTTTTCGCGATGATCGCCTTTTATATACGATACATCAATAATATTAGGATTGGATAAATCCATAACATCACTGGTTTCATTGAGTTTTGTAAGATCTACTAAGTGTTCATGGCTTGCTTTGCTGTATTGCCCCTCTTTTAGAATATAAATGGGACCATATGCAGGAATATTTTTAGTAATTTTGTCTCCAATACATATCTTATCCTGAATACCATAAAGGTCAAATTTTGACGGTGCTGTCTTCAACGCTTCATTGATTTGTTTCTCAGAGAAATATACGATATTTTCATCAACCTTAGATCCTGCTTTCTTACAGATATCAACCGCTTCTTTTGAATGAAAAACAACACCAATTTCAGAAAGTATCTTGAGACTCGTCTCATGAATTTTTTTTACATCGCCGTCTTCAATACCTGTATAAAATAATTTCATGTCTGCTCCCCTTCATATTCTTTCCATTAGAATTATGTCGACACCATTTGTATTAATTTTTATATACAAATTAAGCTTAATTCTAATATAAAAGCTAAATCCTTACCATGTGCAATCACTTAGAAAGTTTAGACTTTTATTAAGTATAATATATCATACACAGTTTAGGGATAAAGTCCATATAATTGTGTAAAAGTTAAAAGGCCATGTAACAGCCCTTTTTACGGTACAATGTTTTTAACCACAAAAACATACCCAGGAGGACGTTACATGACCCAAGTACATTTTACACTGAA
>JAAYJS010000043.1 GCA_012522805.1 Eubacteriaceae bacterium
GCGTATACCTACACCGTAGAGGAATCGACTGTACCCAACGGTTATGTGAAAACACAAGAAGATAATACCATCACCAATACCTACAACGGTACCGGTGAGGAAGATCCGATTGAAATCACCGCTACCAAGAAGTGGGAAGGCTTACCGGAAGGTGCCAATGGCGCAACCGTCAGCTTACAGCTCATACAAAACGATGAAAACTATGGCGATGCGGTACAAGTAGAAGACAGTGGCGAACACGAAGTCACTTACACTTGGAACAACTTGCCCAAGTACGCTCCCGACGGAACGGCGTACACCTACACCGTAGAGGAATCGACTGTACCCAACGGTTATGTGAAAGCTCAAGAAGGCAATACCATCACCAATACCTACAACGGTACCGGTGAAGAAGAACCTGTTGAAATTACCGCTACCAAGAAGTGGGAAGGCTTACCGGAAGGTGCCAACGGCGCAGCCGTCAGCTTGCAACTCAAACAAAATGACGCTGACTTTGGCGAAGCGGTACAAGTAGAAGACAGTGGCAGCCATGAGGCAAGCCACACTTGGAACGACTTACCTAAGTACGCTCCCGACGGAACAGCGTATACCTACACCGTAGACGAACCTGTCGTACCGGAAGGATATGAAAAAACTCAAGAGGGCAACACCATTACCAACACGTATCAGGTTGTACCAGTGGATCCGGAAGAACCGGAAGATCCTACGACCAGCCTGACCGCTACTAAGAAATGGGTTGGATTGCCGAAGGGCCATCGTGGAACAAAAGTTGTCTTCCAATTGCATCAGAATGGAGAAACTTTCGAAACCCCGGTAGAATTAACGGATGACGGATCCCATACAGCAACCCATACATGGGATCGACTACCCCAATTCGCACCGGACGGATCGAAATACACTTACACGGTTGACGAACCGACCGTACCCAAAGGGTACATCAAGAGTCAAGAAGGCAATACCATTACCAATACTTACCAGAAGAAAGGTTTTAGAAAATTGCCATTTACGGGAATGCAGGCAACAGCATGGATGCTGGTTGGCAGCGTGTCCCTTCTTGGATATGGTCTTGTAACTTGGAGACGTAAGAAGAGCTGAGACTCGCTATAGATCAGTATTCAAAAAATAATAAAACGCCGGTGATGTTCTGCCACCGGCGTTTTATTATAGCACTTTAGTGCGATTTTAAATGGCACAAACATTTAAAATCAACAAACTGCCTACTATGCAGAAGGATTGGAAAGTTTTATCTTAAAGCCAAAACCTTTAGTGATATGCTTTCTTTAGATTTACCAATTACATAAAAAAACATAGGAAATTTTATCCATGTATAAAAACGGTTTATTATATGCGAGGTATTTAGTGTGATTGAGATAATGGGTTATCTGGAAGGTAGAGTACCTTGTGATGATATCAGATCGTATAAAAGCTTGATGTATAAGTATGGATACAGATATTTTTGTTGTAGAGATTACTAGATTGATACTGTCCGTAAAATGAATAAGGAATATATTCGATGTTAACACAAGAAGATCATCTCCTTGAGAAAATTAGCTTGAAGGAATACGTAGATGAATTTATGTTTATGGAAAAGCTGGTAAAAGGAAATAAACAATCGCTAATTCTGAGGTTTCTTTTTACGTCTTAAAGTTTCCATTGATCTATTGGCTAAATCTTTGACTGAAGCCTATAGAAAATGAGAAAGTAAAAAATAGGATCGTTCATGTTTTAATGAAGTCATTTTCGAAACGACCAATTACTATGTATTAATGTATTGGTAACGAAGATCTTCAAATCTGTAGGTATAGGTAGTATCGGCTTGAATTTTATCGAAATATTTAATTTAATGAATTAGAACCACTTTTCATCAATGGTGTTGATGTCCCTCTGTACTAAACATAAATTGTAATTATTTTGCAGATGGCATTTATTCCATCTTAGAAAATTTATTTGATTTTGTCTAGACTGACATAAATAGACGATGATTTTTCGAAATTTTATACAAAAATTATAAAAAAACTTCTAATGATCATGGTATAGTAAAGTTTTATGTTTTACTTGACGGCAATGACATCTTGGCATATTCGCAACAAAGACAGCAGGCACATATTTCGTTGCTTACAAAAGTGGGATGGTTTTTAACCTGTCGGGCATTGCTTATGATAAAGACTAACCGATAGTAGAAGAAGTATTTTAAGTGTTTGGAATCTAAAGCTTTGAATACAGTATATAAAATATAAATGAAAGCATGATATAGCAGTATAGCATAGAAAGAGTATTTTATAGTCATGGCTATGTTTTCATAAAGCAATTAAAAATCTGAATAAACGACAAAACTTCTAGTTGAACGGAATAAGCAAATAGAAAGCAAAAGAGATTTGCAAGCTAGGTTATAATAGAAAAGAGAAAATTATTATATTAAGTAATGTGGAGGAGAAACATGAATGCAGATTCTATTGAATTATTGAGCCTTATTGGAGAGAATAAAGCAGTATTTAAAATTCCAGTTTATCAAAGAAATTATGAGTGGAAAGAAAAGCATATCCGACAATTATTTTCTGATTTAGAAAAAATAGTAGAAAATGACTTCAAGACGAAACACTTCTTAGGTACGATTGTTTTTGTAACCCGTAAAAAACGTCGATTATCTGTTGAAAGAATCTTAATTGACGGACAACAAAGAGTTACTACAACCATAATTATACTCAAAGCTATTTATGATTGTATAAAAGCTGATTCCTCAAAATCAGATATTTTGGCAGATGAAATACTTGAAACATATCTAGAAAATAAACATGTTAATGAAGAGTCTAAATATAAATTAAAGCCAGTCAAAACTGATGAGTCTTCATATTATGATTTAATGAACAATCAAAAATCAGATTCAAATATTTATAAAAACTATGTTATTGTTAAAAACCTGATTGATACATCAAAACACTCTATTGAAGACATTTTCGAGGCTCTTATGAATGTTCATATTGTGTATATAGATCTAGATGATGGTGAGAATCCACAAATTATTTTTGAAAGTTTGAACTCAACGGGCTTATCGTTAACCCAAGCGGACTTAATAAGAAATTTTATTCTTATGGGACTTGATTATGATAAACAAACCAGATATTATGAAAAATATTGGGTGAAAATCGAAGAATTATTAACCAATAAAATAATTTCAAATTTTGTAAGAGATTATCTCACAATGCGTGAAAACAATGTGACAAAGAAGAATAGGGTTTATGAACAATTTAAATATTTCTACAGAACAAATGATTATTATGCAGAAAACATTTTGGCTGAACTTTTGCAGTATGCCAATTTTTACGATAAAATTATAAACGAATCAACAGAAATTGCAAATGTAAATAATCAGTTAAGTGGAATAAATACAATGAAGTCTACTGTGACATATCCTTATATACTTGAAGTTTTCAATGATTACTATGAAAAGAAACTGCTCAACGAAAGCGAATTTTCTACAGTATTAAAACTAGTGTTTTCTTATATTTTTAGAAGATATATTTGCAACGTTCCTACAAATTCGTTGAATAAAGTATTTTCAAGAATAGGGAAAGAAACTAGAAAAAAAAGAAGTGAAGGAACATCGTATATTAGAGCAGTAGAAGAATATTTATTAAATAGAACTGGTAACGCAAAATTTCCTAGAGATATTGATTTTAAGAATAGTTTTTTTGCAACAGATATATATAAAAGAAATAAAAATATTGCAAAAATGACATTATATAGAATTGAGGAGAAATCACATAAAGAATTAGTAGAAGACATTGAATTGACAATCGAACATATCATGCCTCAAACATTAACTCCAGATTGGAATATTGAATTAGGTAGCAAGGCTTTAGATATACATAGC
>JAAYJS010000044.1 GCA_012522805.1 Eubacteriaceae bacterium
AAGATATCGGCATTATTTTTTTGACAGAAAAAGCCTATAAGATGATTGAACCCTTGGTTATAGAAACCAAACGTCGCAACTTATATCCTTTAATAACGATCATTCCTGATCGTCACGGCTATCAGGAAGAATCCGGTGTTATATCGAAATATATCAAAGAGTCCGTGGGGTTGTAGAGGTATAGCATTATGATAGAAATAAATGAAAAACTGAAGGTTTTTACCTCATATCTTCAACAAGAACAACAAACATCTCGAAAGATGGTATTAGAAAATGCTCAAAAAAAGTGTGAAGCACTTGAGAGCGCAGCATTGCAGAAAATAGAAATCGAGAAAAAAAATATCAATCTAAGAGCAAAAAAGGTTCTTGAAAGAGATCGGAGCAGAATGATCGGCGAAGGGCGTCAGGAAGCAAATGATTCGTTTTTATGTTTATATAAAGATTTAACAGACGATTTCATCGATATGCTCTTAAGGAATTGTCGCAATCTGATTGACGAACCGTCATATCAAACCTACCTCAAAGGCTGTGTTCAAAAATTGCCTGAAATCTTTAATAACGAAAAAGGCTTAAGTTTATACATAAACGAAGAAGATGCAGAAGTGATTAAAGCCGAATTAAAAAATCTACCCGGTAATGTAAAAGTGACCATTCATCCGTTATCGGAAAAAGAACGAGGCGGGTTTGTAGCGGAAGACTCCAATCGTCGCATTCATTACGATTGTACGTTGCGAAATTTAGTGCGCGTCAACGAAAAATTAATTGGACAGCATCTTCAAGATTTATTGGAAAACCGGGAGGAAAATCGTGACGACAGATAAACAGAGCGGAATCATCTACGGGATTAACGGGTCCGTTGTCACCGGAAAAGCCATGCGTCCTTTTAAAATGAGGGAAATGGTGATGGTCGGAAATAAAAAGCTGATAGGTGAAATCATCGTTTTAGAAAGTGACGAAGCGATGATTCAAGTTTATGAAGAAACTGAAGGCTTAACACCCGGAGAACCCATTATTTCAACCGGAAGCCCTTTAAGTGTTAAATTGGGACCTGGTATTCTGACCAATATGTTTGACGGTATTCAAAGACCCTTAAAAGCCATGCAACTCATTTCGCCGGTTTTTATCCCCGATGGCATCGGCTTATTAAGCATTGATAGTGAAAAACTCTGGGAGACACATCTAACTGTTAAGGTAGGTGATCAATTATCCGGCGGTGCTGTTTATGCCACGGTTCCTGAAACCGAACTCATCGAACATCGTTTAATGGTGCCTCCTCATCTCGAAGGGACCGTGGTAAAAGTCAAACCCGACGGGTCTTACAATATAGAGGAAACGGTGGTTGTGTTAGAGGATGAACACAGCCATCGTCATGCATTAAAACTTCATCAAATTTGGCCGGTGCGAACACCCAGACCTGTTAAATTAAGGTGTGAACCAAATAAGCCCCTCATTACAGGACAAAGAATTGTCGATTTGTTTTTTCCCATAGCAAAGGGCGGTACTGCTGCTATCCCCGGAAGTTTCGGTACAGGAAAAACGATGACGCAACATCAATTGGCCAAATGGTCCGATGCGCATATTATAGTCTATATCGGCTGTGGCGAACGTGGCAATGAAATGACGGAGGTTATTGAAGACTTTCCCAAATTAATCGACCCAAAATCCGGAAAATCATTGATGGAGCGCACCATGTTAATAGCGAATACTTCCAATATGCCGGTTGCCGCCAGAGAAGCCAGTATTTATACGGGCATAACCATAGCAGAATACTATCGAGATATGGGCTACGACGTCGCGATGATGGCGGACTCCACATCCAGATGGGCTGAAGCCTTGAGAGAAATATCCGGACGTTTGGAAGAAATGCCGGCAGAAGAAGGCTATCCTGCTTATTTATCCTCTCGCATTGCCGAGTTTTACGAACGAGCCGGTATGGTTGAAACTCTGTGCGAAGCCGATGGCTCCATCAGTATCATCGGCGCTGTTTCTCCGGCAGGTGGCGATTTTTCTGAACCTGTGACGGAAAACACAAAGCGCTATGTCAACACCTTTTTGGCACTGGACAAAAACTTGGCTTATGCCAGACATTACCCGGCCATTAACTGGATGGATTCTTATTCAGGCTACTTGGGCATTTTACAGGAATGGTTTCAAGAAAATATAGCCGAAGATGTTCATACCCTACGCAATAAAATGCTGAACCTATTATTCGAAGAAAATAAATTGCAGGAAATGGTCATGTTAATAGGCGAAGAAGCCCTACCCGACGGACAACGTTGGATCTTAGAGGTCTGTCGTTTAGTCCGTTTAGGCTTTTTGCAACAAAACGCTTTTGACAGCGAAGACACCTTTGTCCCCTTAGAAAAGCAATATCGGATGCTGAAAGTCATTGAAGTTCTATACGATCAAGGTGTCGATTGTCTTAAAAAGGGAATTCCGACAACTATATTAAAAAATACGGAACTTTTCGATGGGATCGTTAAAATGAAATACACCATTCCCAACAATGATTTAAGCGGTATAACGGAAATTGAAGATCAAATTGAAAGATACTATAGCGAATTGATTAAACAATACAGCGAACAGGAGGATGTATGAGAAGAGAATACTTACAGATCGATCGTATCAACGGTCCTCTTATCGAAATCACCGATGTTCGAGATGTTTTTTATGGTGAAGTGGCACAGATCAGATCTCGGGAAACGGGTGAAGTTCGAATCGGTAAAGTCATCAAATTAGAGGGCGATAAAGCCCTCATACAAGTATTTCAGCCAACCCACGGTTTGGCATCAGAAAATAGTATCACCGGTTTCACCGGAAATGCTTTTACCTTGCCCATGTCCAAAAATTTGCTGGGCAGACAATTTAACGGAATCGGTGAACCGATGGATGGCGGCCCCCAAGTCTATTCCAATAGGGAAGTCAACATTAACGGTGCACCCATCAACCCGATGAGTCGCGTGTACCCGCGAAATTTTATTCAAACGGGCATCTCTTCCATCGATGTTTTGATGACATTGATTCGCGGTCAAAAATTACCGATATTTTCGGGTAATGGTTTGCCCCACAATCAGTTGACGGCACAAATCATCAGTCAAGCGCGGTTGGGGGAAGGCAGTGATGAGAATTTTTGTATCATCTTCGCTGCTATCGGCGTCAAACACGATGACGAGCATTTTTTTAGAAAAGCTTTTAAAGAAGCGGGTGTTATGGATCAGGTCGTTATGTTTGTCAATTATGCAGACGATCCCGTTGCGGAACGCACCACAACACCCCG
This sequence comes from Eubacteriaceae bacterium, assembly GCA_012522805.1. Lineage (GTDB taxonomy): Bacteria > Bacillota > Clostridia > Eubacteriales > Eubacteriaceae > JAAYJS01. The sequence continues at coordinate 3,278 of JAAYJS010000044.1, forward strand.
CTGCGCCTTAGCTGCCGCTGAATACCTTGCATTCGTAGAAGGCATGCAGGTATTGGTCGTTATGAGTGATATCACCGCTTATTGTGAAGGTCTTAGAGAGATTTCTTCTGCAAGGGATGAGGTTCCTAGTCGAAAAGGCTACCCGGGTTATATGTACTCGGACTTGGCCACCCTTTATGAACGCGCCGGTATGATTCAAGAATCCAAGGGATCGATTACCTTTTTACCCATTTTAACCATGCCCAACGACGATATTACCCATCCCATACCCGACTTGACGGGCTTTATAACGGAGGGTCAAGTCGTACTGGGGAGGGAGTTGTATCAAAGAGGTGTGTATCCGCCGATCGATGTACTGCCCTCACTTTCAAGATTAATGAAAGACGGAATTGGCGAAGGATACACCCGAGAGGATCATCAAGATTTGGCCAATCAATTATTTGCTTCTTATTCCAAAGTAATGGAAGTCAGAGACTTGTCTCAAATAATGGGAGAAGACGACCTCAGCGAGCTGGATAAATCCTATATGGAGTTTGGAAGACAATTTGAACAACATTTCTTAGGTCAAAGTTTTACAGAAAACAGAACGATCATTGAAAGTTTAGATCTAGGCTGGTCCTTATTGACGATTTTACCCAAAACCGAGTTGACGCGTCTCAGTCCTAAATTGATAGAAAAATATTTACCGTATTGACAGGAGTATTATGGCAACGAAACTGACACCCACCAAAGCTAATTTATTTAAAGCCAAAAGCCGGTTAATATTCTTAGAAAAAGGTTACAATTTATTAGATAAAAAGAGAACCGTACTCATTCAGGAAATCATGAAATTGGTCGAGAAATCTAAAGAATTGGAAGAAAAATCTACCCGAATCTTTCAGGAAGCCTATACGGCTTTGCAACAAGCCATTATCTCTATGGGTATCGATCATTTAGAAGATTATATTATGTCCATTCCAAAGGAAACACCTTACCAAGGTTTAACGAGATCTGTTATGGGGGTGGATATCCCTGAATTGGTTACCCGAAGGGAAGATAACATCAATTTTTCTTTACCCTATGGGTTTAACGACTCGGTCCCGGCATTGGACATTGCAATTGAAAAGTTTCACGAAGTAAAGTTTTTAGCTTATCAATTGGCAGAAATTGAAAGTACAGCCTTCAAGCTCTCTCAGGAAATTAAAAAAACTCAAAAGTCGGCCAATGCCTTGGAGAAATTGAGAATCCCTGAAACGAAAGCCAGTATCAAATTTATCGAAGACAGCATTGAAGAAAAAGAGCGAGAAGAAAATTTTCGCATCAAAAAAGTAAAAAGACATCATTTGCGTGCAAAACAAACTGCAACGGAGTGAAGAAATTGCATCAAAATCATTGTTCAAATGCCAATAATAAAGCTGCAAACAAAGGCCAGTCGCCGTGTTTGCAGCTTTTTATAAATCACTCTATTTTTTTGTCGGTCGCCATGAACTTTTAAGCTCTACTACGCGGTTAAAGACAAGTTGGTCTTCTTTTGAATATTTAGGATCCACCGAGAAGTAACCGTTTCGGATAAACTGTGCTTTCTCTAATGTCTGCATATTTTTTATTTCCGGCTCACCATAACCGTGGGTGACAACACGCGAATCAGGGTTAATTTTCTCTAAGAAATTTTCAGAATCGAATTCTGTATCTTTTTCCAACAAGGGGTTCAGAAGGTGCACTTCGATGGGAACGTTGTTCTCAGCTGAAACCCAATGAATCGTTCCTTTAACTTTACGTCCTGTAAACCCGGAGCCGGATTTGGTTTCGGGGTCGTAAGTGCACTTCAGTTCAATCACTTCACCTTCATCATTTTTAACGACTTCGTTGCACGTAACAAAGTATGCACCCCTTAAACGTACTTCATTACCCGGAAAGAGACGGAAATACTTTTTAACCGGAACTTCCATAAAGTCTTCTTTTTCAATGTACAATTCCTTTGTAAAAGGCACTCGGTGCGTACCCATTTCAGGTACTTCCTGATTGGTTTGTACTTCCAGCCATTCGACTTCCTGATCTTCCGGGAAATTGGTAATAGTCACTTTAAGTGGGTTCAGAACGGCATTATAACGGGGTGTTTTTAATTTTAAATCGTCTCGGACAAAATGCTCCAACATGCCTAAATCTACGGTAGAATTTGCTTTAGCAACGCCGATTTCTTCACAAAAGTTTTGGATAGACTCCGGTGTGTAGCCCCTTCGGCGCAATCCGGAAATGGTCGGCAATCTGGGGTCGTCCCATCCGTCTGCTATACCGCTGTCCACTAATTGCTTTAAATAACGTTTACCCATGATAGTTTGCGTCAAGTTTAATTTGGCAAATTCAATCTGTTGCGGTCTTTCTTTTTGATAATCGTCCAGATTATCCAATACCCAATCGTAAAAAGGTCTATGGTCTTCAAACTCCAATGTACAAATGGAATGGGTAATGCCTTCCAGCGCATCCTCTAAAGGATGAGCAAAATCATACATGGGGTAGACAAACCATTCCTCGTGGGTATTGGGATGTTCAACATGGAGAATCCTATAAATGACAGGATCTCTCATATTCATATTGGGACTTGCCATGTCTATTTTGGCCCTCAGCACCATAGATTCTTCTGGGTGCTTACCGGCAACCATTTCCTTAAAAAGTTTTAGGTTTTCATCCGGCATTCTGTCACGATAGGGACTGTTTTTACCCGGTTTTGTTAAAGTACCCCGATAGGCTCTAATTTCTTCGCCCGAGAGTTCATCCACATAAGCCAATCCTTTCTGAATCAGCTCTTCGGCATAAGCCACCATTTCAGAAAAATAAGAAGAGGCAAAAAATAGACGATCTCCCCATTCGACGCCAAGCCAGTGTAAATCTTTCTGAATAGCTTCAACAAACTCGACTTCTTCTTTAATAGGGTTGGTGTCATCAAAACGCAGGTTAAATAAACCATCGTATTTTTGTGCCAAGCGATAATTCAATAAGGAGGATTTTGCATGGCCTATATGTAAATAACCATTAGGTTCCGGTGGAAAACGGGTATGTACGCGATTGTCAGTATAAACATTGTTTTGGATATCTTCATCTATAATATTGGTAATAAAATTTGGTCTTTCTTTTTGTTCCATAATACACTCCTCATTCTACTTTAATCCATGATAGCACAAAAGACATTTAAATAAAATGAGCACAGATCAATAATAGCTACCATCTCTTTAATAAATCATCTGTTTTCATTAAATTAATTTGCGTTTATAATGACGAAATTAATGAATTTGTATTAACAATCAATAAAAAAACAGTTAACAAACCTTAATAACACATTAATAAGATATAAAAGTAAGCACAATTATATAAATCAATTGACATATTATAAGAATGGTTGTATCATCAATAGAGAGGTGTAGAAATGAAAAAAAGTGTATATAGTTTAATGTTATTTGACGAAATCGTAGAGAGAATAGACCGTTTAGCTTACCATCAAGATACAAACAGATCTCAATTAATTAACGATTTATTGGCAGATCATCTGGGAATTTCCACGCCCGAACAACAAGTTCAAAAGGTAATAGATCAATTGGATAGCAATCTTAATGAATTATTGCCCGTATCACAAATGACTAAAAACTCCAGCATTCAATTTGGAAAAAGTTTGAAATACAAGTATCGACCAAAAGTTTTGTATAGTTATGAATTTGTTACAGATAGTGGAAAAAAGTATGCGGTTTTAAAAGTCAGCTCTCGAACAAAATCAGAAACCCTTAATCGGCAGTTTGACGATTTTTTCGATAAAATATGCCGTATAGAAAAACAGGCGGATTTTTTAGTAGAAGAGGACGTAGCTCATAATACCAATCATAAATTTGTAAGAAACTTGAGGGATGTGGGAATGGTAGACTCCGACACCCATCATTTAAGTGATTTTTTAACGGACTACTTAAAAACGATCGATCAGGCAATGAATGTATTCTTCGAAAGCGACGAACAATCAGAAGCCGATCGTCTCATAGAAGAAATTTACAATCAATTTTTTACGAGGATTAAATAAGTGAACAATGGATATTAACAAATTAACTCAAAAATCAGTAGAGGGATTAAAAACGGCTGAAAGCATCGCCAATGACTATCATCATATGGAAATACAGCCGGAGCACTTGTTGTATGCGCTGATAATTCAAGAGAATGGCATTGTTGGCCGTCTATTTGAAAGAATGGGAATAGAAACAGATGCCTTTATTCATCAGTTAAAGCCCATAATTGAAGGAATGCCTTCGGTTACCGGTCCGGGGCGGGAGCCAGGAAAGGTTTATATCAGTCGTCATACGGATATGGTTTTTAATGAAGCGTTTAGATTAGCTGAAGAGATGGAAGATGCGTACGTTTCAGTAGAGCATCTCTTTTTAGGCTTTTACATTTTAGGCGATGAAGAAAAAGTCATTCAGTTATTGCTGCGCAACCATATTACTAAAGAGGGCATTTTAGAAGTGCTCAAAGAAATAAGAGGAGGACATAAAGTAATGACAGATAATCCGGAAAGCACCTATGAAGCTTTAAAACAATATGGACACGACTTAGTCCAAGACTATATAGATAATAAATTAGATCCCGTCATAGGGAGAGATCAGGAAATCAGAAATGCGATCCGCATTTTATCGAGAAAAACCAAAAATAATCCGGTACTCATCGGTGAACCCGGTGTCGGAAAGACCGCTATTGTAGAAGGTTTAGCTGGGCGTATTGTAAAAGGAGATGTTCCGGAAGGATTGAAGAATAAACGCATCATATCCTTGGATTTAGCTGCACTCGTCGCCGGTGCAAAATACCGAGGAGAATTTGAGGAGCGTTTTAAAGCGGTTCTAAAAGAGGTGAAAGACTCTCAAGGTGAAATCATTCTTTTTATAGATGAATTGCATAATATCGTAGGTGCCGGAAAAACTGAAGGCGCCATGGATGCCGGTAACATGCTAAAACCGATGTTGGCAAGGGGAGAGCTTTACTGTATCGGAGCGACAACTTTAGATGAGTACCGACAATATATAGAAAAAGACGCTGCCTTGGAGAGAAGGTTTCAACCGGTTCTGGTCGAAGAACCCAATGTGGAAGACACCATATCGATATTAAGAGGATTAAAAGAACGCTATGAAATCTTCCACGGTGTGAAAATTATGGACAATGCGTTGGTCTCTGCAGCAGTATTATCCCATCGGTACATTTCGGACCGTTTTTTACCGGATAAAGCCATCGATTTGGTTGACGAAGCCTGTGCAATGATTCGCACAGAAATAGACTCGATGCCGGAAGAGATGGACGAGGTTAATCGTAAAATCATACAACTGGAAATTGAAGAGGCGGCGCTTAAAAAAGAAGACGATAAGCTCTCCCAAGAACGGCTTGAAAGGCTGCAAAAAGAACTCGCCGATTATAGAGAGCGTTTTGATGAAATGAAGGTACAATGGGATACCGAAAAAAGTGCTGTTGAAGACTTAAAAGGAATCAAAACGCAAATTGACGAAGTGCGCAATGCCATCGACAAAGCAGAAAGAGAATACGATCTCAACAAAGCTGCAGAATTAAAGTACGGCAAATTGCCGGAATTGCAAAAAGAAATGCAAATATTGGAAGAAAAAGCTGAAGGTAAGAGCAGCGACGACGCGTTAATAAGAGAAAAAGTCACTGAAGATGAAATCGCAGACGTGGTATCAAATTGGACCGGTATTCCTGTTAGTCGATTGGTATCCGGCGAAAGAGAAAAACTCTTGAATTTAGAAAATATTTTAAAGAAACGGGTTATTGGCCAAGAGGAACCCATACAAAAAGTGGTGGATGCGATCATTCGATCCAGAGCGGGTATTAAAGATCCCAATAGCCCTATCGGTTCGTTTTTATTTTTAGGACCAACGGGTGTCGGTAAGACAGAGCTGGCAAAAACAGTTGCCGCAACTCTTTTCGATTCTGAGGACAATATGGTGCGAATCGATATGAGTGAGTACATGGAAAAGCATACTGTCAGCCGTTTAATTGGAGCACCTCCGGGATATATCGGCTACGAAGAAGGTGGACAATTGACGGAAGCTGTCCGACGGAAGCCTTATTCTGTAATCTTGCTAGATGAGGTGGAAAAAGCACATCGGGATGTTTTTAATGTTTTGTTACAGATTTTGGACGATGGACGCGTTACGGATTCTCAGGGAAGAACAGTTGATTTTAAAAATACGATCATTATCATGACCAGTAATATCGGTTCGGAATACTTATTGGAAGGTATTGATGCTGACGGTAATATTAAACCTGAAGTTGAAGATACGGTAATGGCTTCGCTCAACACTTATTTTAGACCCGAGTTCTTAAACCGCATCGATGAAATTGTTTTGTATAAACCATTAACCAGAGAAGTGACCAGAAAGATTATAGATTTGATGGTTGAAGAGGTGCAAAAACGCCTAGAAGAGCAACAACTGACTTTACATCTTACTGAAAAAGCAAAAGACGCCGTCATAGAAATGGGTTATAATCCTACATACGGCGCCAGACCTTTAAAGAGATTTATTCAAAAACACATTGAAACCATGTTGGGTAAAGAAATTATCGCAGGCAATGTTTCGGAGGGCCAAAATATCACTGTGGATTTCGAAAACAATCATTTCAATCTCAAATAATTAATTTTGATACGTAAATATATTTTACCGACTTGCACAACAATTCTATTTGTGATAAGATTCAAATAAGAATTGTCCATAATGACAAAGTAATGAAGGTTTCTAACAATAAGACGAAACCTTCTTTGCATTTTTTGTGTTATTCGGATCATCAATCGATTCACAGCCTATCATTGGGGGAGCGCTCAGATTAACAATGTGATTTTTACTTTTTTCCAGTACACTGTTTAGATTTTCCAGATCTGTCAGCACATTGTGAAGCCGATGCGAAACCTCGATGTCGCTATATCTATTGCATCATCTAAGATTAGCAATTCCAGTATTTTTATCCTAGAAAACAGGGCGTTCAAAGACATAAACCTCCCAGCTTCAAAACTATATTTCACTATATTTCATTAAAAAAGTATTCTGTTTGTCGTTTGGCGTACACAACGTGTCCTATAACATGGATCTGATCCTTTTTTATATCGAATATTTGACTGTCATAGGCCAAGTTGTGCGGTTGCAATAGAATTTTATTTTGATATTTTACAATTTTTCGAATCATTAATGGTGAGCGGTTGACATGTAAAGCGATGAGTCGGTCGCTCTTAATCTTGGTAGACATTTTAATGACTGCGATATCTCCACTCATCAAAGTTGGAGACATACTCTCATCTTGAATGCGCAAGGCAAATACTGCACCCCATTTGTTTAAATTTTCGCTGTTCACCGTTAATTTGCTTTTTTCATCCTTTTTATTTGAGAAAATTGGCAAATCGTAAGAGATTTCATTAAATATCGCCAATTCTGTGTCAAAGCTGGAATCTAACAATTGTGAACTGTCGGTTTGGGGGTACATGCCGACATTGTCGCCGTTTAACCATTCTACAGCAACATTGAAATATTCAGATAAAACCTGAATAGTCGTCGTTTTAGGCTCCATTTCTCCGCGGGTGTACCTAGAAATGGTTGGTGCAGAAAGACCTAAAGTTTTTGCCAAAGAATAAGTCGTCTCATCAAAAAGATCCATTAAATACTTTAATCTTTCACCAAATATTTTTTTATCCATTTCGACCCCATCCTTATCTTGATTAAATTCATTTTACCTTAAATCTGTTCTTAGTGCAACAACAATTCATATATCATAAATCAAGGATTGCGTTAATCAACGTTTTAAGAGAATTCTGAATTCTTTTAAGCAGAAAATATTTATACTTTGTAGAATTTACTTTTATGTATTACAATGGCTTAATGCATTCAATAATTGATATATTCAATGAAAAAGGAAGTCTAAAGTCTATGAATAAGTTAAGTTATTTTGTTGGTTTGGACATCGGCTCAACAACTGTTAAAGTTGTGGTCAGGCATAAAAATGAAGTGGTATATTCAACTTATGAACGCCACTTCTCCAATATAAAGGAACTCGTGGCATCCCTCTTAAAAAAAGTAGCCGATAAATTGAAAGATACCCCTATCGGTATTGCAGCTACAGGATCAGGCGGGCTGTTTATCTCACAGTGGTTAAACATCCCTTTCGTTCAAGAAGTAGTAGCGAGTACCCAAGCGGTAGAAAGTGTTATTCCTCAAACGGATTGTGCAATTGAATTGGGCGGGGAAGATGCAAAGATCACTTTTTTTGGCCAGAGTTTTGAACAGAGAATGAACGGGACCTGCGCAGGCGGTACCGGTTCTTTTATTGATCAAATGGCTTCGTTACTTAAAACCGATGCAGCAGGATTGAACGAATTGGCAAAAAACCATTCTGTTATTTATCCCATTGCATCCCGATGTGGCGTTTTCTCTAAAACGGATATTCAACCTCTCATCAATGAAGGTGCCGAAAAATCGGATATTGCAGCTTCTATTTTCCAAGCAGTAGTCAATCAGACGATCTCCGGATTGGCATGCGGACACCCTATTCGAGGAAATGTCGCGTTTTTAGGCGGTCCGTTGTACTTTTTATCGGAATTGCGGGAGCGTTTTATTGAGACTTTAAAATTAGAGGAAGATCAAATTATCTTTCCACAGAACTCGAATCTTTTTGTTGCCTTAGGGGCATCTATGTATGCCGAGAACACAGAAGCGACGACGATGTCAGAAATCCTAAAAGTGATGGAAGAAAATAAAGATTTTTCTATCGAAGAAGTGGAGCGTTTAAAACCACTGTTTGAGAAAAAAGAAGATTATGAAACTTTTAAAGCTCGCCATGATGCTGTAAAAGTAAAAAGAAATGATCTCTCGACTTATTCCGGCAGTTGTTTTTTGGGTTTGGACGTCGGATCCACTACAACCAAAGCCGTGGTCATTGGAGAAGACAACGAACTGCTCTACGAGTACTACAGTAGCAATGAAGGCTCTCCCTTAGATAAATCTGTAGAAATATTAAAAACGATCTACCATGGTCTTCCTCAAAGTGCTGTCATAGGTCGAGCAGCCGTTACCGGTTATGGGGAAAGCTTGATTAAACAAGCGCTAAAAATAGACATTGGAGAAATTGAAACCATTGCGCATTATACTGGAGCCCTGCACTTTTTGCCCGATGTGACCTTTATTTTGGACATCGGCGGTCAGGATATGAAGTGTATGAAAATTCGCAATGGCGCTATTGACAGCATCATATTAAACGAAGCTTGTTCTTCCGGGTGTGGCTCTTTCTTAGAAACTTTTGCCAAATCGCTCAACTCAACGATCGATGACTTTGTCGAAGAGGCGATTAAAGCTCAAAACCCTGTGGATTTAGGCACGCGCTGCACCGTGTTTATGAATTCAAGGGTCAAACAAGCTCAAAAAGAAGGGGCATCTGTTGGAGATATTGCAGCAGGCTTGTCCTATTCTGTTGTTAAGAACGCCCTACAAAAAGTCATTAAACTTAGAAATAATGACGAATTAGGGGATCACATCATGTTGCAAGGCGGGACATTCAATAACGAAGCAGTTTTGCGAACATTTGAAAAAATAACCGGCAAAGAAGCCATCCGGTCGGATATTGCGGGACTCATGGGAGCTTTCGGAGCTGCTTTAATAGCCAAGGAATCCTATGAAGAAAATCCAGAAACAAAAAGCACCTTGCTCTCCTCGAAGGAATTGGAGAATTTATCAACAGAAATCAAGCACCGCCGTTGCAATGGTTGCAGTAACAACTGTTTGTTGACCATTAATATCTTTAACGAAGGCAGTCGCCACATCACGGGAAATCGTTGTGAAATAGGAGCCGGCGTACAAACTAAAAAAAGCAAGATACCCAACCTCTATCAATATAAATACGAAAGGCTTTTCGACTATGAACCCCTTAAACTTAAAGACGCACCAAGGGGTGAGTTGGGTATTCCAAGGGTTTTAAACCTTTATGAAAATTATCCATTTTGGTTTACTTTCTTGACGGAATTAGGTTACCGCGTCGTTCTATCCGGCGAATCCGATCATAATATGTACAAAAAAGGAATCGAGAGCATTCCTTCAGAATCTGTATGCTACCCTGCAAAATTAGCACACGGTCACATAGAAAATTTAATTGAAATGGGTATTGATACGATCTTTTATCCTTGTATTCCTTATGAAAACCCTGAGTACGAATCTGCGGATAATTACTATAATTGCCCTATCGTCATGTCCTATCCAGAAACCATTAAACACAATGTCGGTAATATCGAGGATAAACATATTCGTCTAATCAATCCTTTTATCGCTTTTAACGATCGAAAAAAATTAATCAAAAAACTAATCGAATTAATGGCAAAAGAAAATATATCGGCATTTGAGGTCAAACGAGCTTGTCGGAAAGCTTTTAAAGAGGATGAACTTTTTAAAGAGGACATTCGTCGTAAAGGAGAAGAGACCATATCCTGGTTGATTAAAAACAATAAAACCGGAATCGTCCTTGCAGGCCGTCCTTACCATATTGATCCCGAAGTGCATCACGGTGTGGACAAATTAATAACGGGATTGGGTTTAGCGGTTCTCACGGAGGATGCTGTTGCACATCTTTGCGATCAAGAAATACCTCTGAGGGTTTTAGACCAATGGAAGTATCACAGCCGGCTGTATAGAGCGACAGAATACGTCACACAGTCGGAACACTTGGAATTAGTGCAACTCACTTCCTTCGGGTGTGGTTTAGATGCGGTAACTTCAGACCAAGTGCAGGAATTACTGGAAAAAGAAGGTAAAATTTACACCCTCATAAAAATCGATGAGATCAGCAACTTGGGGGCCATCAGAATTCGATTGCGTTCTTTAAAAGTTGCCATCGAAAAAAGGGACGTACAGTCGATGAAAATCGATGCACACGACCCCGACGGTGCAACTTTTACGAGAGAAATGAAAAAGACCCATACCTTGTTGATGCCGCAAATGTCTCCCATACATTTTGATTTGATTGCTCAAGCCATGCGTTACAGCGGTTACAATGTAGAACTCTTGCCAACCATAGACCAAAAAGCTGTGGAGGAAGGCTTAAACTACGTGAATAACGATGCCTGCTATCCCTCTATTCTGACGACGGGTCAAGTGATGACGGCTTTAAAATCAGGGAAATACGATCTCGATGAAGTTTCAGTTTTAATGACCCAAACCGGAGGGCCTTGTCGTGCCTCCAATTATGTGGGTTTTTTAAGAAAAGCATTGAACGATTCCGACATGGGGCATGTCCCGGTGGTATCCGTCAATTTAAACGGCATTGAGACGGCGCCGGGCTTTAAACCAACTTTACCCTTATTGCACAGAGTCATTGTCGCGAGCATTTACGGTGATTTATTGCAACGCTTGTTATATGCCAGCATACCCTATGAAGCAAATAAGGGCTCAGCCTATCGGCTGTATGCCAAGTATGCGAAACAACTGAAAAAACAACTGAAAAACCCAAGGTTAAGACAATTAAACAAAAATTGTCGAAAAATCGTCAAAGAATTCGATAAATTACCTCGTATAGAAAAAAAGATTCCCAAAGTGGCGATTGTTGGGGAAATATTGGTTAAGTACCATCCCATGGCCAACAATCACTTAGCGGAGTTTTTAATGGAAGAAGGGTGCGAAGTCTTTCTACCTGACTTAATTGATTTTTTATTGTATTGTTTCTATAACCAAATCTATAAGTACGATGAATTATCCGGAAGTTTTGTCGCAAAGCAAATCAGTTCTTTTTCGATTCAATTTATTGAAAAACATAGAAAAGAGATGAAAGCAGCTCTTAATGACAGTCGTCACTTCACCGCGCCGGGCACCATCGAAGAAAAGGCAAAGAAAGTTGAAGGTTTTATTTCCTTAGGTAATCAAGGGGGAGAAGGATGGTATCTCACTGCTGAAATGATGGAGCTGATTGAAGAGGGCATAGAAAACATCGTCTGCGTTCAACCCTTTGCTTGTTTACCCAATCACGTTATGGGTAAGGGCATGATAAAACCCCTACGACAACGTTACCCCAAAGCCAATATCACCACGATTGACTACGACCCCGGCGCTTCCGAGGTCAATCAAATTAATCGCATCAAATTGATGTTGGCAACGGCATATAAAAACCTTGAAAAGCAAACAGCATAAAGCAAAAAAATGAGGCTGAGAAAGGTTCCCATTGCGTGTTGGTGAGTTGAAATCCACAATACATTTCAAATGATAACGTGTCTCTCAGCTAACACTAGGACCTTATCTCGGCCTCTGTAGTTTTGATTTATCCTTGATAGAGAACTTCTTTAAGAACGCGCTCAGCGGTCTCTTTATCTTTTAAAATTTCTATTAATTTGCCGGCGAAGGGCAATGCAGTACCAACACCTTGGCTGGTGATGACTTTGTCATCCACCACAACAGGTATATCTTGATGGGTACCTTTGTCAATACGCTCTTCTACGCTGGGGTAGCAAGTATAGTTTTTACCATCCAACAATTGTAATTGATGCAGTACATAGGGTGCAGCGCAAATAGCTGCAATCAAACGATCTTTTTTTGCATGGCGCAGTACGTCCGCCCTCAGTTTTTCCGATTGGTAGAGATTATCAATACCGGGGATGCCTCCGGGCAACACGACCATATCGGCCATTTCGTTGCCAAGAGCGTCAATGGTTGTATCAGCTGTAACAGGAATATGATGGGCACCCTTCACGATGGGGTCTTTGTGAACAGACACCGTTTGAACCTCAATTTCCGCCCTGCGCAGAAGGTCCACAACGGTTAAAGCTTCGATCTCTTCAAAACCTGTTGCTAAGTAAACAAAAACTTTATTCATTATTTATTCCTCCATATGAAACCTATAATTTACATTAACTAGCCTCTATGATAACATAGAAATTCAACAATAACTTTAATTTGAAAACGTGAAATGGTAAACTGGATTATTGTTGCTTTCTTTATTATGAAGAAAAGTATTCGTAAAGTAATATAAGAAAGGGGAGTAATGTGGCATTTAAATACGACCAAAGTGTCATCGATGAGGTTATTGAAAAAAATAATATTGTAGACTTAATCAATGATTATTTACCGTTAAAAAAAGCAGGACAATCCTATAAAGGTAAATGCCCCTTTCATAATGAAAAAACCCCCTCTTTTGTCGTATCCGAAGAAAAACAATTATACCATTGCTTTGGTTGCGGAGCAGGGGGGAATATTTTTACCTTTTTAAAAGAAATGGAAAATATGCATTTCTTGGAAGCTTTGGAATTTCTTGCAAAAAGAGCCGATGTTGTTTTACCACAAAAAGGGATGGGGACGGATAAAAGCTATCATGTTAAAAAACAGATGTATGAGATACACCGTCTCGCCGCAAATTTTTATTATTTACATTTAAAAAAAAGTGGTCCGGTTTTAGACTATTTAAAAAGTCGCAAAATTGAAACTCAGACTATCAAAGATTTTGCTTTAGGCTACGCACCACAAAGGTGGGATGCATTGTACCGTTATTTGACCAAACAAGGTTTTAAGAACGATGAATTGATTTCCGCAGGGGTGTGTGTTAAAGGAAAAACCAATATATACGATCGATTTCGCGATCGTTTGATGTTTCCCATCGTCGATTTGTCCAATCGCGTTGTCGGTTTTGGTGGACGAGCGATCTCTTCGGATAGTCAAGGGCCTAAATACCTCAACACATCGGAATCTCTCATTTTCCGAAAAGGCGGACTCTTATATAATCTAAATCGAGCTCGCAAGCACATCGAACAGGAACAGTTAATACTAGTGGAAGGCTATATGGACGTTATCGCCTTAAATCAAGTAGGCATTAAGAATGCTGTGGCAGCACTGGGAACCGCTTTTACAACAGAGCACGGCAAACTGATGAGTCGCTATGCCAAAGAAGTGGTGCTGTCCTTTGATGGAGATGATGCAGGTCAAAAAGCGACTTACAAAGCTGTAGAAATCCTCAACCGCCAGGATATTCCAAATCGTGTCGTGCAGTATGGTCAAAAGCAAGATCCGGATAGCTTTATTAACGCTAGAGGTGTTGATGCCTATAAAGAAAAACTAATTGATGCAAAACCGGGTTTTGAATATATTCTCGAGCAATTGGAAAAAGAATACAATATCAACGACGCCAACGAAAAGGCAATATTGGTTCAAAGAGCGATGGAAGAATTGAACAAAGTCAAAAATCCGATTCAGCGCAAATTTTATTTACAGGATTTATCTCTTCGAATGGGCCTTACGGAAACTCTATTAAGGAGATACGTTCAAAGCGGCACCGAGCAAAAAGAAAGTGAAGAAACTGTCATCAGCACTATTAATCAATCTTTACTGGATGCGAACAAACTTTATTTGCACAGATTGATGATTTCAAAAGAAGCGAGACTTAGGGATAAATTACCGTCAGAAGCATTTTGCAATGCAACCCTGCGCTTATTGCACCATAAAATAGTCAATTGGAGTCAAGATAAAGAGGTTTTCCCCGTAGCACAAATGTTACTGGAATTCAATGAACCACAACGACAGGAAATCACAGAAGTACTGATGCTGGAAGATTCGGATGTGCCTTCTTCGCAACTGGTAGAGATCATCAAGGAAAGCTATATTGAAAGGCAACTGGCAACCATTCGTTCTCAAATTGGAAAGAAAGACGAAAATTCGGTAGATAGTTTAACCAAAATGATAGATTTAAAAGCTAAATTGAAAACATTTAAGGAGTGAAAATGGAAGATAAAATCATTAAAAATGAAACTGAAGAAGTCACAGATATTACACCGGAGCTTGAAAAAGATCCGGAAGTTCAGGCTTTATTAAAAAAAGGAAAACAAAAAGGTGAATTGACAGACGCCGATTTTGAAACCTTGCTAGATGATGAAACCTTGGATGGAGACGATATCGATTCTATTTATATTTTTTTCCAAAAGGAAGGCATAGACTTAAAATTCGAAGAATTGACATTAGAAGCGGACGATATCGACGACGATGAAAACACTAAGAAAGAAAAGGAAGCCACTGTCAATGTATCCGACAATGTATCTGTCAACGACCCTGTGCGGATGTACTTAAAAGAAATTGGCAAAGTTGATCTATTAACCGCTGAAGAAGAAGTCATTTTAGCCAAACGGATAGAAAGCGGAGACAAAACAGCAAGAAAAGAACTAGCCGATGCCAATTTGCGTTTGGTTGTATCCATCGCAAAGAAGTATGTGGGTAGAGGCATGTCTTTTTTAGATCTGATTCAAGAAGGAAACTTGGGGCTTTTGAAAGCAGTTGAGAAATTTGACTACACCAAAGGATTTAAATTCTCCACTTACGCCACTTGGTGGATTCGCCAAGCCATTACCAGAGCCATTGCAGATCAAGCAAGGACCATTCGTATTCCAGTTCACATGGTTGAAACGATTAACAAATTAACCCGAATCTCCAGACAATTGCTTCAAGAATTTGGAAGAGAACCGACGCCAGCAGAGATTGCACAAGAGATGGGTTTCACAGAGGAAAAAGTTCGAGAAATACAAAAAATATCCCAAGACCCCGTATCCTTAGAAACACCTATCGGAGAAGAAGAAGATAGCCATTTAGGGGATTTCATTCCCGATGACGACGCCTTAGCACCTGCAGAAGCTGCTTCGTCCGCCTTGTTGAAAGAACAATTGGTAGAAGTTTTAAGCACCCTTACCGATAGAGAAGCGGAAGTATTGCGGTTGCGTTTTGGTTTGGATGATGGACGTGCCAGAACTCTGGAAGAAGTTGGCAAGCGCTTTAAAGTAACGAGAGAGAGAATTAGACAAATCGAAGCCAAAGCCCTTCGCAAGCTCAGACACCCCAGCAGAAGTAAAAAACTAAAGGATTATTTGAGTGATTGAATTATCGCCGAGGTTAGCTGTTATTTCAAAACATATAACGCGTCATCAAACGATGGCAGACATCGGATGTGACCATGGGCTATTGTCGGTTTATATGATTCTGAAAGGCTTGGTACCCAAGGCAATAGCTATGGATTTGCGTCCGGCTCCCCTTGAAAAAGCAAGGGCTTGTATCAAAAAATATCAACTGGAAGGACAAATAGATATCAGGCTTTCCGACGGTTTGAAAAGCTTAAAACCTTCGGAAGCCGAAACCGCCGTTATCGCAGGTATGGGCGGTATTTTAATCAAAGACATTCTTGATAGGGAAGAGAATGTCTTTTTAAAAACAAAAAAGCTGATACTGCAACCGATGAACAACGGCCATATTTTGAGGCATTTTCTCATTCACCACGGTTACCAAATTGAGTGTGAATTGTTAGCAAAAGAAGATCGAAGATTTTATGAAATCATGGTCGTCACTCAAGGAAAAACCAATCTCAGTCTCCCCATTGAATACGAAATTGGTTTGATCCACAAAACGAAGGACAAGGATCTTTTGCTTCAAAAAATTAAAGCGTTAATATGTAGTGATAAGATCCTGTTGGAAAGATTGGAGAGACACAATTCTGCCATAGCGAAACAAAGAAAATCAGAAATCAGCAAACATATCCAAAATTTGTTGAAAGCGAGGGAAGTCATTGAGAACAGCAGAAATATTTAAAATAATCGAAGAGACAGCACCGTTATCTTTAGCAGAAACCTGGGATAATCCGGGGCTTCAATTGGGTTCATACACAGATGAAGTGTCGCGTATCGTAACTTGTCTAGATCTGACGGACAAAGTCATCAAAGAAGCAATAGCAAGCAAAGCCGAGTTAATTTTAACCCATCATCCCATGTTCTTTGAAGGATTAAAAAGAATAGATCGTGACAGATACACGGGAAAGATGATTCAGATGCTACTTCAAAATAGTATCAGCGTCTACGCAGCTCATACCAATCTGGATAAAGCACACGGCGGTCTGAACGATTATGTCGGAAATTTATTGGGCTTAAAGGAGTTAACACCATTATTGCCTGAAAAAAAGACAGCGGGCTATTATAAGGTGGTCACTTTTGTACCAAAAACACATCTGCAAAATATACTGTCAGGAATCCAATCGCTGGATCCGCCGCTTTTATTAGGAGATTACAAGGATTGCACCTTTCGAAACGAAGGCATCGGCACCTTTACGCCTTTGGAAAAGGCCCAACCTTTTATAGGAGAACACCATCGCTTTACTGAAGTGGAAGAAATCAAAATAGAGACCATGGTGCGGAGAGACCAATTAGAGGCAGCGCTCATCGCCATCAAAGAAAACCATCCCTATGAAGAAGCCGTTATCGATGTTTTTCCTTTAGAGAATCGCCACCTGGCCTCTACCCAAGGGCTTGGTCGCATTGGTAAACTGAAAGAATCTATGATATATTCACAATTTATTTCTTTTTTAAAGGAACGTATGGGGTTGCAAGTCATACGTGAATGTGGTCCAGCACCTGCTAAAGTTCGAAAAGTTGCCCTATGCACCGGCAGCGGCAGCAGTTTGATGCTTGCCTCACTTAAACAGGGTGCCGATTTGTATATTACCGGAGATATGAAACACCACGATGCTCAAAGAGCATACGAAAATGGCATCTGTGTTTTAGACTGCGGACATTATGGAACAGAAAAATTTGCATCGGAAGTATTGTCGCAGATCTTAAAAAAGGATAAAATGTTTTTAGAAAAGGGGATAGAGGTTATTTCATCCCACCGGAATGCTGATTTTTTTAATATCATATAAGTATATTCTGAAGGAGTTTACGTGAATAAATTATTAACAGGCAACGAAGCGATTGCAAGAGGCGCCTGGGAGGCCGGTGTTCAATATGCTACCGCTTATCCCGGAACCCCCAGTACAGAGATTTTAGAAAACTTATCAACTTACTCGGACGTTATCTCCGAATGGGCACCCAATGAAAAAACCGCCATGGAATCCGCTGCAGGAGCAAGCTTTACCGGTATTCGCACTTTGTGCGCCATGAAACACGTCGGAATGAATGTGGCATCGGATCCCATGTTTTCCTTTGCTTATATCGGTGTTAATGCCGGCTGTGTTGTTGTTACTGCTGACGAACCGGTCATGCACTAATCACAAAAAG
>JAAYJS010000045.1 GCA_012522805.1 Eubacteriaceae bacterium
AAGTTGCTTTATCGTAGGCGACTTTGCCTTCTACAACGACATCACTTTCTGCAAAACCTTTGTCACAGTCCCCTTCTTTGATGAAATAGAATGGAGGGCCACCATGTTCGAAATAACTTCCCGGAGGTAAGCAATTGTTTTGGTACTTGATCCCCATGTTTTCGATTTCGTACTCTTCACCGTAAATTTGATAAGCATCCGGTTTAATTGCATCCTCTACGTCAAAAATGGCCGGTAACAGTTTGTACTCCACTTTGATTAATTCTAAAGCTTCCTCAGCAATTTGAACGGTAGTGGCGCTAACTGCAGCAACGGCATCTCCAACATATCGAACGATTTTGTCGATGGGTAAACGGTGCGCTGGTTGCCCAGTTTTCCATTGTGGGGAGTTTTTGTATGTCATGATCGACTTAACGCCTGGAAGCGCTTCTGCTTCGGATGTATCTATGGAGATAACCTCTGCATGCGCATGCGGAGAACGTAAAACCTTTACATGCAATACGTTGGGAATTTTGATGTCGTCACAATAGAGCGCTTTACCGGTCACTATCCCTACGCCGTCCTGACGAACTACGGATTTACCAATATAGCGATAATCTTTCTTTTTGCGATAATCATCCATCATCGTTTTTCTCCTTTACAAAATCGACTTAACCGCTTCAATGACTTGATAGTGACTGATGCAGCGACAGAAGTTACCGGATAGGCCTTCTTTAATTTCTTCTTCCGTTGGGGTCGGGTTTTTGTCCAACACAGATTTAACCGCGATGATAATACCCGGTGTGCAGAACCCACATTGGAATGCATTATGATTGTTGAATGCTTCTTGAATTGGATCCAATTTTCCTGTTACAGGGTCCGCCAATCCTTCGATTGTAATGATCTCTTTGCCTTCACACTCTATAGATAATGTAATACAAGATGCGATCGCTTCCCCGTCCATCAACACTGCGCAACAGCCACAAGAGCCCTCCTCACAGGAACTCTTTGTACCGGTCAAACCGATTCTTTCGCGTAGTGTTTCTAACAATGTCTCCGATTCAGGAATTTGGCCCAAACGACGTCCTACTGTAAAATCATAGAATTCACCATTGATTTTCAGTGTTAACTCATTTTTCATTCAATGTATCCTCCTTCTTAATGATTTCAGCACACAATTTGATATAAATTTAACAATATTTGGGGTAAGTAACCGCCTCCCCTAAAACACTTACCCTATGATATTTTCATTTTATCTTGACATTCAGGTATTCTCTACATCGGTGTATACGTTTAAATTGGCTTTATTGTCTACATGTAGACATTTTTCAATGCTTACTATGCTATATATTTCTTGTTATTATCAAATGAATTTGTTAAAATTTAGATAAAGGTTTCAATTTAAGAAAGGGTGGTGTTATATGGCTCATCTTAGTTTTGTTTTTGAGAACGATTTGGCAAAATATCGCAGTATGTTTGAAGAGTACTCCTCACCACCATTTAAAGTGCAAAAAAATAAGGACTTGTGTAAACAATGCGTAACCAGCGGTTGGATGTATTATCTTTTGGACGGTATGGTAAAAGTTTATATCAGCAACTATGACGGAAGTGAACGCATCATTGACTTTATTAAAGGTAATACGCTCATTGGGATGGACTGCGTGCGACCGGGTTCTAAGTCGGTTGTCAGTATTTCCTGTATCACCGATGTTCATGTATTGGCATTTACCACAGATATTCTTAAAAAAATGTTGGCAGATAATTCTGAATTTGCATACGATTTGGTTCTCTATTACGGAAAAGTTCTTCGTCAGGTTGCATATTATTCCGGAATCCTAAGCATCAGCGATCTTACGACGCGATTGGCAAATTTTCTCTTTCATTTTACCGACATGCCCAGTTATCAACAAAACAATAAAATCACTTTGACCCAAGCAGAGATGGGGGCAGCCATCAACATCTCCAGAGCACAAGTTGCCAAAATTCTAAAGCAATTTCGTGAGGAAGGGTGTCTCATAACAGGACATCGTTATATAACCATTACCGATTTAGAAAAACTCAAAAAATATTGTCGTTTTTAATACTTTATACAACAACGGATAGTCCCCTGTCCATCCAATCGGAGCAAAAGTTGACATTATATTTCATCTGAATTTCTCGTATCGGTAAAGAAGTTTGGAATAATTTTCTATCTGCTATGAAGTTGCAAGATCTGCCCATTGTGCTGATACAAGATGGACCAAATCTTTTGGGTTTAGAATTACTTGGAAACCAACACGACCAGCACTGACAGCCATATTTTCAAGATCTCTAGCGCTTTGATCTATAAAAGTTGGAAAGTGTTTTTTCATTCCTATCGGTGAACACCCACCGTGAACATAACCGGTTATCGTTTTTAAATCTTTTTGTTGGATCATTTCGATTTTCTTTTCACCGGCAGCAATTGCTGCTTTTTTTAAGTTCAAGGTTTCATATACCGGAATAATAAATACAAAGTGCGTGTTTTGCCCTTTGCTAACTAAAGTTTTAAAAACAAGGTTCGGATCTAAACCGGTTTTATATGCAACCGAAACACCGTCCAGTTTCCCGTCGCTTGTGTCATAAGTACGAACTTCGTATGCCACCTTGTTTGTATCTAAAATTCGCATGGCATTTGTTTTTTTCATTTTTTGCACCTCAACTTTAATAGATTTAGTATTTTTCCCAAGGTGCTCAAAGTGCTTGGGCACTCTGATAACATTAAAATCCTATCGATCAAAAGCCAATATAAAGTCATACCGCGTAAAATAAGAAGCATCATTCAATTGGAGGCTTAAATGATATATCAATATACCATAAAGACTGATCGAAAAATAATGTTTTACAATATCGACGAATCTTTACATGAAGCTGTAATTAAAAGCGATGTCCAAAACGGAATTGCCGTTGTTTTTGTACCTCACACCACTGCAGGAATAACCATCAATGAAAACGGAGATCCAGATGTTTTAGAAGATTTATCCAATGCTGCAGAAACTTATTTTCCCAACTTGAGTTCTTTTAAACATTTTGAAGGAAATTCTACGGCCCATTTTAACTCAACGGTAACCGGGGCAAGCGAAACCATTATAATAGATAAAGGGGCGCCCATATTAGGACGTTGGCAATCTATATATTTTGCAGAATTTGATGGTCCAAGAACCAGACATTATTACATTAAAATTTTGGAGGGATAGAATGAACAAAATTGGTTTTATTGGTTGTGGCAATTTAGGAAAAACAATGGTAGAAGGTATTTATCATTCTAGGCTCTATACCGCTGATTGTATCTATGTAGCAGATCCTTATTCTAAAAATTTAAGTGAGCTCTATAATCTCTACAACATTCAGGTAACCCAAAATACGATGACGATACTCGAAGATTTAGATATTGTAGTTTTAGCAGTTAAACCCGAGACCATAGATAGTGTTATGTCTCAAATAAAAGATGCTCTCAAACCAGATGCCATCGTCATTTCTGTCGCTGCCGGCGTAACGCTGTCGCATTTATCCTTTAAATTGGGAGAAAATAGAAAATTGGTTCGCACGATGCCCAATACACCCGCCTTGGTTGGAGAAGCTATGACGGCTGTTACTTTTAATGAATGGGTAACTGAAGATGAAAAAGAACAAATCATCGATATTTTTTCCTGTTTTGGAAAAGCTGAAATCGTTGAAGAAAAATCTTTAGATGCTGTAACAGCTCTAAGTGGATCGGGACCAGCATACATCTATTTGGTTATAGAAGCAATGGCGGACGGTGGCGTTTTAGAAGGTCTGGAAAGAGACGTTGCAACCAAATTGGCAGCACAAACCGTGTTGGGCGCCGCTAAAATGGTTTTGGACTCGGGAATGCACATAGGTGAGCTGAAAGATATGTTGAGCACACCTGGAGGTACCACGATAGAAGGACTCGCCGTGCTTGAAGCAAAAGGCGTTCGTTCCGCATTTATAGAAGCAGAAAGAAAAGCAGCTGAAAAATCCAGAAAATTATTGTAAGCCTTTAAGTTTTATAAAATCTTTTTTAGAACTGATCTTCAACAGCATTGTCAATTGTCAAAGCTACAAAAGATTCGCTGTTAAAATTAAATACACCATAAAAAAACAGAGATGTGCCGATATCGCAAATCTCTGTTCTTTTTTTATGTAAAGATTAATTCTTTATTATTTTTTTAAATAAGCATAGTAATAAGCTGCAGGAACAATCACTGCGCCACCAATCATATTACCAATGGTTACAGGAATGATATTTCCCATTAAAAATTGAGAGATGCCTACCTCTGCTCCTAAAAACATACCTAATGGAATATAAGTCATATTGGCAACCGAGTGCTCAAAGCCTGCAAAGACAAAAAGCATAATCGGAAACCAGATTGCTAAAATTTTTCCCGCTATGTCTTTTGCTCCAGCTTGGAACCAGCAGGCTAACACAACAACCATGTTGCATAGAATACCACGAATAATTCCTTCCATAAAAGGTATTTGAGACTTAGCTTGAGCTACAGCTACTGCTTTATCCATCATTGCGCCGCTGTAAAGTCCGCTTTTTGCTAAAAATAATGCCAATAATACCGATCCGATCAGATTGCCGATATAAACAAAAATCCAGTTTCTCAGCATTTCTGCAGCTGAAATCTTCTTTGCACCTAAGGCTAGAGTAAGCAGATTATTGCCGGTGAAAAGCTCAGCACCACAAACAATGACCATCATCAAACCTGCTGGGAAAACAGAAGCGCCGATAAACTTCTGCAGCATCACCTCAGCAGCACTGCCACCGGGAGCTGTTGCCGTAATAAATCCGTGGGCACCCAGCCCAATAAAAATACCGGCAAAAATACCCAATACAATCATTTTGCCAATTGGCAATTTTGCCTTTTTAATACCATTTTGCACCCATACTTCTGCAATTTCTGCGGGTGTTAAAAATCCGTTCATAAAATACCTCCTCTTTAAACTTAATATTATCATCTTTTAGACAAAGATGGTAGTGTAATAATTGGATTTTCAATTTATATGCAATAAACAAGTTTCCTGTCATATTGAAAATACAGAAAATATCCGTGGCAAATTAAATTGTAATGATGAGAGCTTATGGCTTGACATATTTTATATTGTCCGCGGTCAATTTCCGGTTGACTATTTTGACCGCGGACAATATAATGATTATAAAATGATTTGTACTCATCTTGAGCTACAAATAAAATAATTAAAAGGATGGTAGTTAATGGTGTCAAATTTAGAAAATTTGTATCGAGAAAGGGTAAAACGCATTGTAACAACAGCAGTACACAAAGAACCGGATCATGTACCGGTGCTACATGTTGCAGAAACTTGGAATCTGGATTATGCAGGTGTTAAGGCAGTTGATGTCCAAGGTAATATGGAATTGGAATTCGAAAGCTTTTGTAAACCCTACGAAAAAATATATTGTGACGGTGTTCTCATTAGCTGTTTAACAAGAGAAATTGATATTTATAATTCGCTAGGCGGAGGTGCCTATTTTTATTCTCGAGATGGTGTGACAATTCAACATAAGGAATATGTATTCATGATGGAAGATGAATACCCGAAATTTATTGAGGATCCAATGGGGTTTTCTCTTGAGGAAATCTTCCCAAGGAAATTCCCAGAATTGAACAAACCGTATCCTGAAAATCTAGAAGCATTAAAAAACTCATTGGCATCCTACACACGATTTCTCAATAGACTTGTAAAAAGTGGTCAGTATAATAAAGAAAAACACGGTATGCCTGCTATTGTAAGTGGTACAGGGCAAGCACCCTTCGACATCATCATGGATTTTTTCAGAGGATTTAAAGGCATCATGACTGATATGAGAAGACGTCCTACAGAGCTTGCTGAAGCTTGCGATGCTTTGGTGCCAATCATGATGGCCACAATTCAACAAGGGAAAACCTCACTAGAACCTTATCCCCTAGTTTTCTTTCCATTGCATGCGCCCACCTATCTGAGTACAAAACAATTCGAAGAACTGTATTGGCCATCTTTTAGAAAAGTTTTATACAAAACAGCAGAGCTTGGCGGTAAGGCAATCATCGCATTAGAGGGAGATTGGTCTCACTTGTATGATTTTGTTAATGACTTTCCAAAGGATTTTGCTATCGCAATGATTGAAGCCGATGATATTTTCAAGGTCAAAGATATTATTGGTAAGACTGTGGCTCTTTCAGGAGGTATTGATCTTTCTATGTTGCGCACAGCAACGAAACAAGAATGCTTGGATCGTGTGAAAAAAGTAGTCGATTATTGTGCTCCTGGCGGCGGTTTTATTTTTTCGACAGACAAAGGACTCATAGCACCGGGTGACGTGAATATCGAAAATTATGCAGCTGTAACAGAATTCGTCCATACATACGGACAATATTAAGGTGAAAATAATGAAAAATGATATTACGACCGTTGAAAGTTTGTTTGATGAATTAAAAGAAGAATTAACATTTTTGCCTGATCATGACGCTATTAAAGAAGGTTTTTTGTTTGGTTTTAAGTGGACATTAACACAATAAGTCAATTATTTTAAAAAATTGTTCCATAACGTAAATTAAAAGCATTGATTCTATTTTAATTGATAGTTTACCATAGTGTTTAGATATACTGCACTTCTCACAAAGTCATTGATGTGATGGTTCAAAGAAGTGCAGGTCTGAGCACTACATTTAACTTAAAATATAAAGCGCTGACCATACAATTAACAAAATGGATTTGCATGATGCTTGAATTTCGTTTCAGACAGACTTTTAAATAATCGAAAACAAATCATTTAGCAGACACTAATTTTTTTTTTTGAAAATAGTCAAAGCAAAGTAATTGTTTTGCTATCAAAATCGACGAGACCCTCCTTTTTCATTTTAGCTAACTCTCGTGACAAAGATGTGCGTTGCACGCCAATTTGTTCTGCCAATACTTTTTTTGTTGTACTGAGCACAATACACTTAGAATTTTGCTTGATACTTTCTAGTTTTAGGTAATCCATTAAATGCTCTCGAATCGTTTTATGAACATAACTTTTAAGCCTATAGCCCAATAAAAAAGTACGATTAGAAGTGTACTCTAAGTAGAGCCGTAAAAACCACGGGTTATTGGATAACAATCTAAAAAGTATTTCTTTCTCGATTTCTAAAACAATAGTATCCGATTGAGCGACTACAGTCATGGGATAGTATGGATGATTTGAATACAAAAGACTACCACCAATCATGTCGTTCGCTTTAATTTCCGATACCGTTAAAAAATTGCCATCTTCTTCAATTCTTTCCACCATAACGGAGCCAGACAATAAAAGCTCTAGTTTGGTACAAACATCACCGTCAAAATGAATGACCGCATTCTTTTTATATGTGACCACTCTGAAGTTTCCTGATTTTAAAAAGGATTGGATTTTATTTTCCGAAAAACCTTCCAGCAAAGTGGTTCTCTTTATCAACTCAATTTTATGATTCATGGCCACCCCGTCATCTTCTTCCATCTGAGCAATTTAAGACTATCTAAACATAGGTGTTACCTTGGTAACGCTTATTTGGTTATTGTAGCGTTATAATAAGATAAAATCAAGTTGTGGAGGTCTTTTATGAAACATTTAATGACCGTTTTGCGTCTTCTCTTTCTGAGTCTATTTATTTTTTTAATGATTAAAGGTAAACCCATGCTCTGGTTTGGAGTTTATGCCTTCAGTCTTTTAATGGCCCTAGTATTTGGCAGAGTTTATTGTGGCGCTATTTGCCCTATGAACACGTTGATGATACCAATTGATTGGTTTTCAAAAAAGTTAAATATTCAAAAAAGAAAAATACCTAGTTGGCTACAATCCGGCAAATTTGCAATTTTTGCATTATTTGGTAGCATCATAACACTGTTTTTAGCGCAAAGAGTCTTACAGCAAAGGTTGCCGCTACTGCCTGCATGGATCGCACTGGCTGTCATCATCACTTTATTCTTCCCACCTGTTGTATTTCATAATTTAATATGTCCCTTTGGAGTTCTTCAAAAACAGTTTGGAAAAAGGCCTCGATACTCAACGAGAATTATAAAAGAAAAATGTATAGGATGCAAATTATGTGAAGAGGTTTGTCCTTCCAATGCTATTGTCGTTCAGGAAGAAAATAAAAAAGCAATTGTAGATACGGCCTTGTGTCTGCAATGTGCTAATTGTCAGCAAGTTTGCCCTAAGGATGCTATCCATTACATGAAATAAAGAGTAAAACCTGTAACTTTGAAGATTTATTACAAAGCTACAGGTTTTTTTATAATTGGCAAACTTTAAAAGTGTTTACATGATCACTTTTAAGAACTGCCTTGGGCTTTCGGATTTGGAGATATCACTCCTTCGTAATAACCATCTCAACATCCTGTGGTAAATTTAAACCACATTCGACTTCAATGGTTTTAAGAATTGCAGAAGGCACAGGACAGGAAAGATGTTTGAGTTTTCCTTCACTTAATCTATAAACTTCAGATGAAGAAATCTTTTTAAAACATTCCTTAAAACCATCCACTTCTTTCAATTCTTCTGCCAACTTTTTGATAGATGGGCATTGGCTATCTATTTTAATGGAAACTGTGTAATCTCGACGCCCTTGTCCAGATCGATTAACGGTAATTTTTGAGTTTAATTTGCATGATCCCGGTTCTACTATTGCTGTAGCCATGTAGTCACTCCTTAATTTGATATTTCTTTTAACGCTATTCAAAGCTGTAACTTGAGAGTTAAATTTTCAGGTTGTTTTATGCTGACTTTGCTGTCTTGGAGAAAAAAACTTTATCTTAGTCGTCGTATCCCCTTTCCCCTTCAATTTACCTTAGTCTCTTGTAATAACCATTTTGACATCTTGTGGTAGATTTAAACCACATTCCACTTCTATGGTTTTTAAAATTGCAGAGGGTACAGGACAGGAAAGGTGTAAACCAACTTTTTCGCTCAATCGATATACTTCGGATGTTGAAATCTTCTTGAAACACTCTTCAAAGCCATCGACTTCTGTCAATTTCTCTGCCAATCTCTTAACATTATCCGATTCGCTTTCTATGTGAATTTGAACGGTATAATCTCCTCGCTCTTCGTTTTTTCGAGTCACGACAATTTTGGATTTTAATTTACATGATCCCGGTTCTACTAATGCTGTAGCCATCATAGCCTCCTTCATGATTCTTATATCTATTATAATAGATTTCTATCTTTTAAAGAAGTTTTTAAGCACTTTAAATTTATTGATTTTATAAGTACATATTGAAAACATAATCAATTATATATAAACGGTAATTAAACAACTTCTTACCACGTTACACTTTGTTTGATTTTTTAATGTCTCCTTCTATCGTTATTCTATAATTGTTGTTAAAAATATTCAATTGATTATAATCAATTTTTCTCGCTACCCTTTGGGCTGTGATCTGGGCTTTTTCAAAAGTATCTGTACCTATATCTAACAAATATGCAAACAACTTGAGTTTATAATTTTTGAAATAAGATATGTGCGCATTGGTCTGATCGTCTCCGAACATTTTGTGCGTTTCTTTCTCAACGGTTAGTATGAGAATGATATCCATTAAGTATCGACTCTCTAGTATAGGATTGATTTTAACGCCTTCAATTAGAGGATAGTACTCCTTGGCATAGCCATGTAAAATGTTTGCTAGAATATCTATGGATTCAAAGTAAAGTTTTTTAAACTTCTTATTGTATTTGCTGAAATTTTCATTTATTAGTATAGTGCATAAGATCAGTTCTTCAGGTGTAAGGTTTTTTTCAATTTTAAATATTAAATCTAGAAATCTTTCATAATAAATTTTAAAAATATATTCTAGTATTGTTTGTTTGTTTTTATAATAATAAAGTATATTCGAGTGGTAAATGTCACATTTATCCGCTATCTTCCTAATGGAAGTTTGCCCATAACCTTCATTATAAAACAAATATTTTGCGGCATTAAGGATATCTGTTTTTGTTGACTCGTTCATTTCATGACCTTTTACAATTCATTAAAACTTCTATACTACATTTTGATCTATATCTATTCATCCATCCACCGATTTCTTTGATAGATGTAATGGCTTTTAGCTAAATTCTACAACTAGAATAATAAATTTATAAAAAAGTATTTAAATACTGCTTTTATACAAACAGAACCTGTACTA
>JAAYJS010000046.1 GCA_012522805.1 Eubacteriaceae bacterium
AATGATCAAAAACACTAAGAAATTTGCGGTTTCCATCTTAGGTCAAAACAATCACGACATCGTCAAACATTTTGGCTCTCAGAGTGGTCATGTAACGGACAAATTTGAAGGCATCGACCATTTTTTAGGTGAAGAAACCGGTTGCCCCGGATTGCCGGAAGCATTGGTTTTTGTTGAGGTCGAAGTCGAAAGCGTCACGGAATTGGGAACACATTTAATGTTCGTAGGTAAAGTTGTCGGAGGTAAAGATCTGACCGACGGCAAGCCTATGACCTATGCTTATTATAGAGAAACACGTTAATAGATTCAAATTATTAGCATGAACCCCATGCTTTCGCATTTTATGCTGCGAAAGCATGGGGTTTTAAAGAATTTAAGTTGATATTCATGATGGTTTGATATGATTTATACAAGAAAAGAGTATTCACCCTACACAATTGGGTGCTTATGAGATAATGATACTGTAACAACAGTACGCATGACTACAGAGGAGGAAAGAGGAATGTCGACCAGAAAAATTATTACAATTTCTCGCCAGTTTGGTAGCGGGGGTAAAAACATCGGTGAGCGATTGGCATTAAAATTAAAGATCCCATTTTATGACAGTGCCTTGATTTATGAAAGTGCAAAAAAAACCGGTTTAAATCCTGAAATTGTGAAAGACCTGGAGGAAAGTCCAAGCAACTCCTTGCTTTATTCTCTTGTAGCGAATTCTTTTTTAGGTGCCGGCAGTTTTTCGCCGATTATGGAATTGCCGATTATAGATAAAATTTTTATCGCCCAATCCAAAGAAATTAGAAAAATTGCAGAAGCCGGATCCTGCGTTATTGTAGGACGCTGTGGCAATTACATTTTACGAGACGACCCGGATTTATACTCCATTTTTATTCACCGCAATTTGGAAGAAAGAATTCACCAAGTTTCTAAAATTAACAACCTGTCCTTAGCTAAGGCGGAAGAGTTGGTTCATAAAACCGACAAACGCAGAAAGAATTACTACAACTACTATACCGATGAAGAGTGGAGCAAAGCTGAAAACTACAATCTGTCACTTGACAGCGGTATGTTGGGGGAAGATGGATGTGTTGATTTGATTGAAAGTTTTATTGAAAAAAGCGAAATCAGAAAAAAAATAAGAGGATAACAAAAGAGGGCCGGCCGGCCCTCTTTTGTTTTGAGAAATGGAGCTTCTTTGACAATACAAAGAAGAAATGGTTTGACACTTATCCTGTGTCATGAAGGAGTAGGTTATTCGGGCAGAGCAAATGCTCAAATGGCAGTATCCCGAAAAATTAAATATTGAAGTTTCATTAAGTATTATTGAAGTCCTATCACCACAAGGAGGAGAATTTAAAAAATCCTTTCTACTCAACGAATAGAAAGGATTATTACTAACAGTGTGCGATAGCTCTTAATCCCTCTAAATCGGAGGAATGTAAGAATAACTCTTATATAGGTCTTCTGGCTCAGAGATAACATTTTGTTCCCTTCCCGCATATACACACATGCAGTGGTTATAAACAAGCATTTCTCTTTACAGCTGCGATTACAGCAAAGGCTTTTCACCTTTTTCCCTTAAATACAAGATCATTCAATATTTAATTAACATCAGTTTAATATATAAAAGCATAATTGTCAAGTGTTTGTACGGATTGAGCTGGATTTTTCACTTTGTTTAAGGTAAGATATTTTCAATAGCAAATAGGAGAAGTCCAGTGAAAAAAGTACATTTAATTGAACACCCTTTAATCGTACACAAGTTGACCATGTTAAGAGATAAACATACGCAATCCAAAGACTTTAGAGAAATCGTCAGAGAAATGTCTCTTTTAATGGCTTATGAAGTTACAAAAGATTTTCCTTTAAAAGAGATTGAAATCGAAACACCATTGGCGACTACACGTCAAAAAGTAATGAGCGAAAAAAATGTTGTCATCGTGCCAATCCTGAGAGCGGGTCTTGGTATGGTAGATGGCTTCCTCAGTATTATGCCCAACGCTAAAACCGGTCACATCGGTTTGTACAGAGATCCGAAAACGCACCTACCGGTGGAGTATTACAAAAAATTACCGATGGATGTATTGGATAGGGAAGTTATTTTAGTGGATCCAATGTTGGCGACAGGGGTTTCCATTGTTGCGGCCTTAAATAAACTGAAAGAAGCGGGTTGCAAAGACATTAAACTGGTGGTCATTTTGGCTTGTACCGAAGGGTTAGAGGCCATCCATAAGGTTCATCCCGATGTGGAGATCTACTGTGCGGGTATCGACGAAGTTCTCAACGAAAACAAATATATTGTACCGGGCTTAGGAGATGCTGGCGATCGTCTTTTCGGCACAAAATAAAGAAAAACACACCGACACATTCACTAAATTCTCATTGACTTTAAAGCCTTTCATTTATATAATATATAAGTGGCAAACCCATTAGGTGACAACTATAATACGTTA
This sequence comes from Eubacteriaceae bacterium, assembly GCA_012522805.1. Lineage (GTDB taxonomy): Bacteria > Bacillota > Clostridia > Eubacteriales > Eubacteriaceae > JAAYJS01. Next base: position 2,451 of record JAAYJS010000046.1, read on the forward strand.
ATGAGAGGGGGGTTAGAATGTCAGAAGTCAGAGTAAAAGAAAACGAATCTCTAGAAAGCGCTTTGCGTAGATTTAAAAGAAAAACAGCCATGGCCGGTGTCATGTCTGAGATTCGAAAAAGAGAACACTACGAAAAGCCGAGCGTCAAACGCAAAAAGAAATCAGAGGCTGCTCGTAAGAGAAAAATGAAAAGAAGATAGGATGTGGACTAAATTTGGCTTTAAAAGAACAATTATTATCTGATTTAAAAGCTGCTATGAAGGCTAAAGATAAAATCCGAAAAAATACAATTACGATGATTCGATCTGCTATTGTTCAAATAGAGAAGGATCAAAAAATCGAATTGGAAGATTCGGACATTTTAGACATCATGGCTAAGCAATTAAAACAGAGAAAAGATTCTTTAGAAGACTTTATCAAAGCGGAACGAAACGATTTGATTGAACAAACCAATGCTGAAATTGCTGTCATTGAAGCCTACCTTCCGAAGCAATTAACGAAAAGTGAAATTGAAACAATTGTGGACGAAACACTACAACATATTGGTGTCACCGACATGAAAGATATGGGTAAAGCAATGCAAGCCGTCATGCCTAAGGTAAAGGGCATTGCAGACGGTAAAACAGTTAATCAAATTGTCAGAGAAAAGCTACAAAATTAAAAGAACACACTGAACGCAGACGTAATGTCATGCGAAGACTAAAAAAGACTGCCCTTTGAGCGTTAACGCTCAAGGGCAGTCTTTTTGGCTACTATCATAAATGTTGGGGTACACCATAGTAATTTCGAAAGAAGAAAATCTGATCGAAATTCGTATCGAATTATAGGCTAAAAGCGTTCTATGTCCCTGCTGTCATAAGCTTGTACATAGTGTTCATGATTACAGAAAACAAAGGATTCAACATCCTAAATACCTCCTATCTAAGAAGAAAGCGATCCCATAGTTGAGGGCGCTTCTTGCTTCAGTTAAGCCGATTGTATGATGATGCGGTTGTTTTCTGTGTCTATGATTTTAATCATTTGTACGGGAGTGCCGGTTTCATCTAGAAAATTACAGGACATAGCTTCTGTTTTGGTTATGTTGATTGTGCAAGAAGATACGTTGCCGTAGCTATCTTTTTTGCGAAAGTTTGATGGGTTTTTCTTGCATGTTAGAGACCTCCTAACGGTTTAATGCTTTGTATAGAGCAACAATTGAGACGACCAAAGCACTAAGGCTTGCGATTAAACTGATGACTTGAATTGTTTGCATATTCTTTGCAAATGGCGTAAAATATAACTACAATCCCCCGAGAGGGGGAGAGGGGTTATTTCCCCTCTCTTTTAGCCAGTCTGTATAAAGTGATTGCGGTTACTAAATTTACAATTGCTGTTACAAGATTGGCTATTGTTATTATATTTTCCATTTGCTTACCTTTTTTCCTTAAGCTCTAATTTTTTGTGATTTATTTTGAATATTTTTTACGCGCCTTTGGGCGCTTTTTTAATGTTTGTTTTCAGTTAAGAAGTGGGGTGAATTGACCACGAAAAGCAAAAAAACCCCCATGTAAGCAAGAGAAAAAAGACATGTGGGGCTAAAACCAGAGCAGAAACGCCCTGTAAAAATTATCCAAAAGATAACTGCAATTATGATGTCGCTATAAGCGACCCGAGTTGGGCACTGGTTGTCTATGATGAAATCGTACATATGTAAGTCTATCGAAAGATGGGCGCTATTTGATTTTGGCATCGGGAACAGACCCGGAGGGGAAACAGACGAATGTCGATGCGAAGTTTATCCATAAAGAATATGACAGCGTCGGAACCGAGGCGCATAAAAAGCGTCTGCAAGAGGATATTTGCAAGATTTCCAATGCGCCGAATATGAGTGATGAGAAATTCTCAAGCTGCAATCCGGCGAGGCTATGAAGTATAAATTGTTTGCCTTAGATATGGTTGAAGCCTACGAAGGGCATTATCGAGACTTAGAAAAGCGGATGATCCAAAAGGGCCTGGAGGAGGCAAGGAAGAATGCCGGGATATTGGGGCATACCATACCGGAGAACTACGACAAACGGTTAGAAAGCATCTTAGACAGTTCGTTTCACAATGCGAAGTGGTCGGAGAGGTTATGGCACGATCAAGACGCCTTGAAGATGGCCTTAGATAAAGAATTAACCCGGGGGATAATGCTAGGAGAACACCCAAGGGACATTGCAAAGCGCATGGCCGGGCAATTTGATGTCAGCAGGGCAGCTTTGTTTAGATTGGCGGTTACGAAGATGACACGCTTGCAAATAGCCGTACAGGAAGATAGCTATAAGCGAGCCGGCATAGATTGGTATGAGTATATTGCCACTATCGACGACCGGACGTCTAAGATTTGTACGCAGTTGCATATGAAGCACTTCCCGGTGGGCCAGATGAAAAGTGGACTCAATGCGCCGCCCATGCAGCCGCATTGCCGGTCCTCAACGGCGCCTTATGTGCCGACAGAAAAAGAAGAGGCGGCCCTGAGGAAAGCGTTCGGGATGATGGATCAGCCGAGGGATGAGAAAGGGTCCGGTGGCTTGAGTACCGGTGGTGAAGATGGTAGAATTAGTTTAGATAAAGAGACAAGTTCCAGGCGCGTTGGCAGGCTGAAGGACCCTGCTAGGGACCGAGCCTTAAAGGTTTTAGCAGCTCATGAAAAGAGAATTGTCGACAGCCCTGTTGAAGTGGCCGTTGTGGTATTCCCGGACGGGGAAGTCTATGAATACACGGGAATGAAAAGCCGTGTTTATCCACCGACAGGGGAGGTGATGAAGGGGGCTTATGTGACCCATAACCACCCAAAGGACTCAACCCATGAGTGGTCTTTTAGCAATGGGATTTGAAATATTTTGAAAAAGAGAAATTAAATACGTTACGGGCAGTTGATGAAAAGTATGTGTCTACTCTTGATCGAGAAGATAAGACTTTAGATCCTATAAGAAAAGAAAATCTGAATTTATTTGAATTTAACCAATATTCAGAGTCTGATGAGTACAACCGACATTTTAATGTTATAGAGAGGGCGGAGAGAAATGGGTATGGATACAAGAGAAGGAAACATGACTATTAGAAATGTCGATGAAGAACAAATAAAAGATGAGATAGGAGAAGTGTATCGGTGGCATTCGCAAGAAGCAGATAAAATCTATGATGATTTGGTACGTAAAGGAGACACGCCAGGACTAGACTCTCATAGAGAACATTTTAGGGCTATCAACGAAGAATGCGACAAACGAATCCATGACATTCTAGTAAAGTATGGGTATAGAGAAAAGTAACACCACCTGAAAGGGTGTTTTTTTAATGCCCATAGGAGGGTAATTATGTTGAATGAATTTGAAATATTTGCTTTGTCGGTTGGCTTATCGGTGGTGGCTTTAGCCGTTGCGGTTATGGTGTTAGTTTTATAATGAGGGTAAAAAAATGAATGAAAGAACTAAAAGTCAATACGTCGGTATCAGTTTTACCGGAGTTTTAGCGGTTTTGTTCATCGGTCTCAAGCTGACCGGCTATATCAAGTGGCCTTGGTTATGGGTGTTAAGTTCTTTATCGGCGTTTAGTACCAGACAAGCGGAAAAGCTGTTTTTGGAATTAAAGGTGCACTATACAAGGGAGTTTCAATCAATTAT
>JAAYJS010000008.1 GCA_012522805.1 Eubacteriaceae bacterium
AAAAATGCCTATGTTAGAACCCTCCGATAGCCAAGAAGCAAAGGACATGGTAGCAACTGCTTTAGAAATCAGTGAAACCTACGATGTACCTGTCATCATCCGTCTGACCACAAGGGTGTGCCACTCCAAATCCATCGTAAAATGTCAAGACAGGCAAACCGTTGCGAATCGCCCTTATGTTAAAAACACCATGGGTCGCACAGTTGTGCCGGCGGCGGCTAAAGTCAATCAACAAAAGTTGATCAAAAATATGAAGGCTTTATCTCAGACTGTAGACGACTCTAAATGGAACTATATCGAAGACAATCACGCTAAAATCGGCGTGATAGGGTCGGGGGTTGCCTATTATTATGGGAAAGAAGTGTTTGGAAAAAATGCCTCCTACTTAAAGGTCGGTTTTTCTTACCCCATGCCCATGAATTTAATTAAAACCTTTGCGGATAAAGTGGAAACGCTTTACATTTTGGAAGAAAACGATCCGATTATGGAAACAGAAATTCGTGCAGCCGGTATTGACTGTATCGGTAAAGAAGTGATACCGGAGTTTGGAGAATTAACGCCGGATCGTTTACGTGCCGCCATTTTTGGAAAAGACTTAAAACATTATCACGATATAGAGCCTCAAGATGCCTTGCCTAGACCGCCCTCCCTTTGTGTGGGCTGCCCCCATCGCGGTGTTTTTTATACCTTAGGCAAGAGAAAAGATTTAATGATTTTTAGCGATATCGGATGCTACTCCCTTGGAATGGGCCCGCCTTATAACGCTACCGATGCGATGATCTGCATGGGTGCCAGTATCAGCGGTGGTCATGGTGTTGCAAAAGCTTTGGAAATAAAAGGAGAAGATGCGGAACCCCTTCACGTGGTATCCCTCATAGGCGATTCGACCTTTTTCCACTCGGGAATGACGTCTTTATTAGATGTTGTTTACAACCGTTCCGCTACCACCACCTTTATTTTGGATAATCGCATTACCGGTATGACCGGCCATCAGGAAAATCCCGGATCCGGTTACGATTTAATGGGCAATCCAAGCCCAACGATCGATTTAGAAGCCTTGGTCAAAGCTCTTGGTATCCAACATGTTCGAACCATCGATCCCAATAATTTATCCGCTGTGGAAGAAGCTCTGGATTGGGGAATACAATTGGGAGAACCTTCGGTGATCATTGCGAAATGGCCCTGTGCCTTGAAAAAATTCACTGCAGAAGATCAAGCGGATTTCCCGGATGCCTTTACAAACAAGTGCTATGTGGATACAGATGCCTGTGTCGGTTGTAAAAAATGCTTAAAATCGGGTTGTCCTGCCTTGGCCTTTTCAACCATCGTTGAAAAAAAATCCAGCATCATTCAAGATGCTTGTTTAGGTTGTCGTGTTTGCTTGCAAATTTGTCCGGTTGATGCCATTAAAATGGAGGAAACGTCACATGAATAATAAGAATATACTATTAGTCGGTGTTGGCGGCCAAGGAACCATAACCGCTGCCAAGTTGTTGACAACCGGTTTAATTGAAAATGGATACGACGTTAAAATGAGTGAGATACACGGCATGAGTCAACGGGGCGGATCGGTTTCTACCCAAGTGCGTTTTGGAGAAGCCATCCAGTCGCCGGTCATCGAGCTCGGCACGGCAGACGTCATTGTCGCCTTCGAAAAAATGGAAGCCATGCGCTATTTGGATTACTTAAAAGAAGGCGGCCTGATCATCGTCAACGATCATGAAATATGGCCACTTTCTGTTGTGATCAACAAAGCGGACTATCCACAACATCTGATAGAAAAATTAGAAAATAAAACCAGAACTTTGAAAATAGATGCACAAAAAATGGCTACCGCTTTAGGTAATCCTAAAGTCGCTAATGTTATACTATTGGGTGTTCTCGTCAAAGCTTTGTCTTTGCAGGGTTTGGATTGGGATAAAATTCTCAAGGATACCGTTAAGAAGCAATGGATCGATTTGAATTCCAAGGCCTTTCAACAGGGAGTGGCCGCTTTCAACGAATAAGGGTATGGAAAAATATAACGAACGCTTTTTTCAAAACACAAACTGCAAATATTTTCCTTGCCATCGCATCGAAGACACGGATGATTTCAATTGTCTTTTTTGTTATTGTCCTCTTTATGCCTTGGGTAGGAATTGTGGTGGTGACTTTCATTATACGAAAAAAGGCGTGAAGGATTGTACAAAATGTATTTTTCCTCATCAGCGAGAAAATTACGATAAGATGTTAGAAAAAATAAAGATCTTAATAGAAACCGTTAGGGAAAAATAAAGGAGATAAAAATGTTTTCATTACAAGTTGTTTTATGGATTATTGTAGCGTATTTGATTGGAAATTTAAATTTCGCCTATATCATCGTAAAGTTTGCAAAAAATGAAGACATTAGAAACTACGGCAGTGGAAATGCGGGAACAACCAACGTATTGCGAGCAGCGGGAATGAAATACGCCGGACCAGTTTTTATTCTGGATGCTTTGAAGGGAACGGTCGTGGTCTTAATTGGACGCATGTTATTTCAAAATGACTGGATCGCCATGGCCGGTGTAATGGCTGTTGTCAGTGGTCACAATTGGCCGGTTCTATTAAAGTATCGTGGTGGAAAGGGGACAGCTACAACCTTAGGCGCAATGTTGCTATGGGACTACAAAGTGGCCCTCATTGCGATTGCCATCGGTTTGATCGTCCTTGCCATTTTTAAAATGGTGTCCTTGACCTCCATAACCGGTATCGGTATTTCACCCTTTGTAACGTTGTTGGTTCATGGCTTTGGTCATATTCCAACCCTTGTTTTAACCATTTTTATAGCCCTATCCTCTATTTTTCAACACCGTACGAATATTAAACGCATTCTATCCGGCACTGAAAGTAAAGTCGGCCAGAAAATTAAAATGGATCAATAGCTAGAATTTTTTTATGACCCTACTGAAAACTGACAGTTTTTATCGTTAAACCATTGTGATAAATTTTGTCAATAGAACGATACTAATAAAATAAATTCCCCTAGGGGAATTTATTTGTATATATAAGGAGAGATGTATGATTGATGATGTAATAAAGCGCCACTTTACCACTGGTTTAGAGGCTGGGACACAAACCGTTTATGACTTGTTTAATTGGCAAACCATAGATATTGAATTAAAAAACCATCAAACAGGGAAAATTATTTTTGAAATGAAAAATTGCGAATTTCCCGAGGGTTACTCACAAAATGCTTGCAACATTATTGCCAGCAAGTATTTTAGAAGAAAAGGTATCCCCAGTACCCTAGGCTACGAGAGAAGTATGCGCGAAGTGGCGGACAGAATGGTCGGATTCTGGGCAGATGCACTCATGGATGAAGGGATCATCGACAACAAGGAACAGTGGCAAATTCTATACGATGAATTGGTGTATGCCTTTTTAAAGCAGTGGTGGGCACCCAACTCTCCACAATGGTTTAACACGGGACTTTATCGCAATTATAAAATATCCGGCGACAGTGACGGACTTTTTTATTACGATACTGAAAAGGAACAAGTCGTCACAGCTCAAAGCCGCTATGAAAGAACCCAAGCCTCTGCATGCTTTATATTGTCTATTGAGGACCAGCTCTTAGGTCCGAACTCCATCAGCGATCATTACGTTTCAGAGACGAGATTGTTCAAAGGCGGTTCCGGTGTTGGAACCAATTTCTCTAATCTGCGAGGAGAAAATGAGAAACTCTCATCGGGAGGTTTTTCTTCAGGGATGATGAGTTTCCTCGTGGGGTTGGATAAGAATGCCGGCGCCATCAAATCCGGTGGTACAACCAGAAGAGCAGCTAAAATGGTGATCGTAGATGTAGATCATCCGGAAATCGAAAATTTTATCGACTGGAAAATGTTGGAGGAAGAAAAAGTCAAGGCCTTAGGCAAAATGGGCTACGACACCTCTATTGATGGTGAAGCTTATCAAACAGTTTCCGGGCAAAACGCGAACAACTCAGTTCGTTTAACCGGAGAATTTATGGACGCCGTCAAGGAAATTAAAGAAGGGCGCGATTCCAACTTTACATTAAAGGGACGTGTAGATGACTCTGTCAATAAAAATATATCCGTCAAAGCTTTGTGGGATAAAATCAATCTTGCTACTTGGAGTTGTGCAGACCCCGGCCTACAATTCGATGATATCTTCAACCAATGGCACACGTGCCCGGCAGGTGAGGATGGCATTTTAAATGCCAAACACAATCGTATCAATGCAACAAATCCATGTTCCGAATATGCTTTTTTAGATAATACGGCTTGTAATTTAGCATCCATTAACTTATACGGCTTTCTGGAATCTAAATCTAAAACCATACGTGTGGAAGATTATATACACCTCGTTGGTTTGATACAACTCATTCTAGAGGCTTCCATTCACCATGGACAGTTTCCAACGGAATCCGTAGCGAGAAAAAGTCACGGCTTTCGAACCACCGGTTTAGGCGTTGCCAATGCCGCTTCGGTGGTGATGGCTATGGGATACCCTTATCATTCCGTTGAATCCAGAGCTTTGATAGCCAGTTTAATCGGTCTGATGACCGGTCATTCCTATTACACCTCTGCATTAATGGCGGAAAAAATTGGTCCTTTTCAGCACTACGAATTGAATAAACCCTATATGAATCGAGTCATTCGCAATCACGGCAGAGTAGCAGGTGCTTTAAAAGACGACTATGAAGATTTAAGTTATACCCCTCATAGAATTAACCATGGTTTATTGGAAGAAATGGGCCAAGAAAATCTCAGTCAAGCCTTGAAAACATCTTGGAAGCACGCTATTGATCACGGCGAAAAGTATGGCTACCGCAATGCACAAGTATCGGCCATCGCGCCTACGGGTACCATTTCTTTCGCTATGGATTGTGGCGCTACATCGGTAGAGCCTTTTTACAACCACATCGTGATGAAAAGATTAATCGGTGGCGGTGTCATGGAGATGATTAACCCGGTGATGCAGACGGCACTAGAAAATCTCGATTATTCAGAGAAACAAATTGAAGACATCATGAGCTACCTTTTGACGAGGGATGAAGATGGTCGTTTGGTTCACATAGACTTCAATCAAGCACCGCATATCAAGCCCGAGCACGTAGCTATTTTCGATACGGCCGGCGATATCAGTCCGGAAGGGCATGTGCTGATGGTTTCCGCAGTAACGCCGATGGTCTCCGGTTCCGTTTCAAAAACGGTCAATATGAAAAACGATGCAACCATCCAAGACGTAGAAAATATCCATTTGTTGGCTTATCAAACAGGTACCAAGGCGATTGCCGTGTATCGTGATGGCTGTAAAGTTTCACAACCTTTAAGCAGTTTTGATGAGGAAAGCAAAGAATCCAACTTAGAAGATTTGACCTATCAAGAATTATTGGATTACGCTAAAAAAAGTGACTCCAGCGTTCCTGTAAGACTTAGACCGGATGGTATGCGGGAAAGCAGAACCCACGCAGCAAAGATAGGGGACATTGAGCTCTATATCACCATAGGTTTTTACGACGATGGGCAAATAGCGGAAATATTTGTATCCACCGATAAAGACGGCACCGTCGTCAAAGGCTTATTGGCTTCTTTGTCTAAATCGATATCCAATATGCTTCAATATAAAATACCGCCAGAAAAAATATCCAGAATGTTAAGAGGACAAAAGTATGAACCTGCCGGGTTTGTTTCCCGTCATCCTTATATCAAATACGCCTCATCAATTTCGGATTTAATCTCTAAGGTCATCGATTTTGAATGTGGCGATTATTCCAGGTGTCAAGTCAAACCACATCAAACCAATGTCGAGCGAAAAACATTTAAAGAAAAAAAACAAAAAGTAAAACCCGTTGTTGAAGAGTATCAGCCTTATGCAGCACCCCAAGTAACCGGAGAAAAACTCTACGATTCGATCTGTGCCCAATGTGGCAGCGATCAGATGATACAAAGCGGAACCTGTAAAGTCTGCTTGGACTGTGGCTCCACAACCGGTTGTAGTTAATCAAACCGATCGTAAAAAGCGGAAACACTGACTTTTATTTGTAAGAAAAAAACATTAATGCTATAATAAAATCGCTTTATCCAGCTGGAAAAGCTAACTTATCCCGGAGGCTTGTGAATGAGAAAAAAGGCTATCAGTAAGGCTAAAAAAATGGTCATTAAGGTTGGAACGACCTCAGTAACACACAAAAACGGACAACCTAATTTCAAAAAAATGGACGAATTAGCCTTGGTTTTGACAGATTTAGAAAACTCAGGTTATCAGATTGTTTTAGTTTCTTCCGGTGCCATCGGATGCGGTATGAAGAAACTAGGCTTAAAAAAACGCCCTAAAACCTTAGAAGGAAAACAAGCGACGGCTTCTGTTGGACAAGGCATTATAATGAGTACTTATCAGAAGTTTTTTGATGAATACCATCAAGTTGTCGGGCAAATTTTGCTGACCAAAGATGTCTTTAACAACGGAACGAAAAGACAAAATGCAATCAATAGCTTTAGCGCGCTGAAAAGACGTATGGTTATACCGATTGTCAACGAAAATGACTGTGTTTCGACAGAAGAAATTGAAGAAGAGAATTTTGGAGACAACGACATTTTATCGGCCATGACGGCAGAAATTTTCGGAGCGGATTTATTGATCATCTTGTCCGATGTTCAGGGTTTGTATGACTGTGATCCCAATCATAATGAAAATGCTCAATTCATTGAGCAAATTGACAAGATCGATGTCGACACTTATGATTACGCAGAGTGTTCATCATCCAACCGCGGAACAGGTGGCATGATTTCCAAAATTTCAGCGGCTCAGTTTGCAACCGAAAAGGGAATCCATACGATTATTGCATCCGGAGAGAGTTTTAAAATTCTCTACGATATTTTAAATGGTAAAAAAGTAGGAACTTTTTTTAAGGGAGGAAAAAGAAATGCTTAAAAGGATTGTGATTGGCACCTGTGTCGTCACTGCCGGTATGATGACTTTGTTTGGGGTCTATACCGCTATTGAAAAACATAGAGAAAAAATTATGGGGGGACGACTCATGAAAGTACAGTATAGATTTACCCAGGAGTACAACGATTAGGAGAGCAGGTTCCACATGAAAAAGGTTTGTATTTTCACCGCATCAACAGGAGGTGGCCATAATTTAGCTGCACAGTCGGTACAGCAAGCTTTGATAGAAAAGGGAATCTTCTCTGCAATTTACGATACTTTTAAAGACAGCAACCCTCTTTTAAACAAAATGGTTGTGAGGGGTTACGAGCAAATGGTGGAAATTGCCCCAGTGCTGTACAGAGTCATCTATCAGCAGTTCAACTTGATGACTTCATTTCAACAAAGAATTTTAGATACGGTTTCGTATTTTGTTAATCCGGATATTGTGTCCATTATTAAAAGAGATCAACCGTCTTTAATGATATCCACGCACCCCTATGTTACTTATCTTTTAGTAGGTTTAAAGGAACATGGTGTCTTCGATGTACCCATCATTTCTTTTGTAACAGATTATAAGGTTCATGGATTATATGTCGGTAGGCTGGCAGATGCTTACATCGTCGCAACCGGGTACACAAAAAAAACCTTAATCGACAAAGATGTTCCCGAAGAAATCATTTACCCTTATGGCATACCCATACGCCAGGAATTCTTGAAAAAACTCATAGATAAAAATAGGGAAAAAGACGATGCGCCTGAATTGACGGTTTTACTCATGGCCGGATCTTTGGGAGGCAAACAATTAGAAACTGCCTTTAATTCTTTGATGCGCATCGAAAATAAATTGAGAATCATTGTCGTTTGCGGAAAGAATAAAAAAATAAAAACATCCATTGAACAGCTTGTTCAAACTTATGGATCAAACAATAAAGAAATATCGATCTATGGATTCGTGGATAATATCTCGCAACTCATGGACGAAGCGGATGCTTTGATTACAAAGCCCGGGGGGTTAACCACCACAGAGGCTATTATTAAAAACATGCCCATGATCATACCCTACGTCTATCCCGGGCAAGAGGAAGAGAATGCGGATTTTCTAGTGGCCAACGGTATGGCGATACGTGCGGACAAAGTTTCCGACTTAACCGAGATTATCAGCTTTTTAATTTCCCATAAATTTGTTATGGATAGAATGATGAAAAATATGTCCCACAGTGCGTCCAACTACTCTTTGGACAACACTGTCGAACTATGTATAAAAATGATTGAAACGTATGAAAAAGGTTGACTAAGATATCATTAGATGATATACTTATAACGTTATGCAATACACTTGGTTTAACGATGCTCCAACGTTTTTCTAAGTCTATTGTGAATTTACATTAAGGAGAAAATGATGATAACAAAAGAACAAAAAGAACAAATCATGAAGCAGCATCAAACCCACGAAGGAGACACCGGGTCACCAGAGGTGCAAATTGCTTTATTGACAGCAAGAATTAACGACTTAAACCAACACTTCGCCATCCATAAAAAAGATCACCATTCCCGTAGAGGATTACTCAAAATGGTTGGTCAAAGAAGAGGTTTATTAAACTATTTAAAAAATAAGGACATCATGAGGTATCGTGATCTTGTCCAAAAATTAGGATTAAGAAAATAATATGACGGGGCGGTTTTCCGCCCTTTTTTCTTAATTGTTCAGGAGGAATAATGAAGACTTACAAAATGGATCTCGCTGGGCGACCTTTCGTCGTAGAAATAGGTGAGGTTGCACAATTAGCCAAGGGATCCGCAATGGTCCGCTATGGTGAGACCAGTGTATTGGCAGTAGCCGGTGCATCAAAAAAACCAAGAGAAGGTTTGGATTTCTTTCCACTTTCTGTAGATTATGAAGAAAAACAATATGCTGTGGGCAAAATACCTGGCGGTTTTTTGAAAAGAGAAGGACGCCCCAGCGAAAAAGCAATCTTAAATGCTAGATTAATCGACCGTCCGATTCGTCCACTCTTTCCGGATGGTTTTAGAAACGATGTGCAAATTGTTACCACGGTTTTATCTGTGGAGCAAGATAATGCACCGAACATCACCGCTATGATCGGAGCATCCATCGCTTTATCCATCTCGGATATACCCTTTGACGGACCGGTGGGATCGGTGTGTGTTGGTCTGATCAACAACCAACTCGTATTAAACCCGACAGAATCGCAAAGAGAAGAGAGCAAATTAGATCTAGTTGTATCCGGAACCGAAGAAGCCATCATGATGGTTGAAGCCGGTGCCGATGAAGTCGATGAAGCGACCATGTTGAAGGCGATCTTGTTTGCCCACGAAGAAATTAAGAAAATAGTCGCATTCCAAAACGAGATCATTGCAGATTTAAATGTCGTTAAAAAAGATTACACATTTTACTTGCCGTCAGAAGAAATGGTCAGTGAAATCACAGCGGATATCGCTGAAAAGATGCAGCGCGCCGTTCACACCGTAGATAAATTAGAGCGACAAGAAAATATCAATGCACTGAAGGATGAAACCTTAGAAAAATATCTTGAAAAATATCCGGAGAATGAATCGGAAATTCTAGAAGTAATTGAAGATTTACAAAGAACTGAAATTAGAAGTTTAATTTTAGATGATCACATTCGTCCGGACAATAGAAAAATGGATGAAGTGCGACCCATTGAATCTAAAGTGGATTACATTCCCAGAGTACATGGAGCAGGACTCTTTTCTAGAGGTGAAACCCAAGTTTTATCCGTCGCTACCTTAGGTGTTCTAAGAGATGCACAAATTTTAGATGGTTTGTCCAACGAAACCGAAAAAAGGTATATGCACCAGTATAACTTCCCCTCTTACTCCGTCGGTGAGACCAGACCCATGAGGGGTCCGGGTAGACGCGAAATAGGACATGGTGCTTTAGCCGAAAGAGCCTTATTGCCGATGATACCCTCGGAGGAATCCTTCCCTTATGCCATACGCGTGGTGTCAGAGGTTTTAAGTTCTAATGGCTCCACCTCTCAAGCTTCGGTTTGTGGATCTACATTAGCTTTAATGGCGGCAGGAGTACCCATCAAAAAACCGGTAGCCGGTGTTGCCATGGGCCTCATGAAGGAAGGCGACAAACTGGCTATTTTAACGGATATCCAAGGTGTCGAAGATTTTATGGGCGATATGGACTTTAAAGTTGCCGGTACAGCTGACGGTATTACGGCCATCCAAATGGATATCAAGGTTCATGGTATCGATAAAGACGTGTTGACCAAAGCTTTGGAACAAGCGCGCATTGGACGTCTTCACATCCTCAATAAAATGTTGGAAGTGATACCAGAGCCTAGAGAAGAGTTGTCCCCCTATGCACCGAGAATTTTAACTATGCAAATCAATCCGGAAAAAATTCGGGATGTTATTGGCTCCGGTGGAAAAGTGATCAATAAAATCATTGAACAAACCGGTGTCACCATCGATATCGAAGACAGCGGTATGGTGTATATTGCTTCAGCAGATTCTAAAGCAGCAAAAGAAGCTCAAGATATCATTGAAAACATCGTTCACGAAGTGGAAGTAGGCGAAATCTATACCGGTAAAGTCGTCAGTATTTTGAAATTCGGTGCTTTTGTATCCCTACCAGGTGGTAAAGACGGTTTAATTCACATTTCGAAATTGGCCAACGAAAGGGTCAGACAAGTCGAAGATGTGGTCAAACTTGGGGATGAAGTTAAGGTAAAAGTCATTGAAATAGACGATCAAGGTCGAATCAACCTGTCCAGAAAGGCTTTACTAGGAAAAAAACCACATGGAAACAAAGCCTGATTTAAAGGTTAAAATATATAATAGCAGTCCTTACCCCATTCCTCGCTATGCGACGGAAAATTCCGCCGGTGTCGATCTTTATGCACACTTAGAAAAGGAATTAACCGTTGAAAGGGGTCGCATCTATGCCGTACCAACCGGTATTCATTTGGAAATTCCCATTGGTTATGAAGCGCAAGTACGAGCACGTAGCAGTTTAGCTTTAAAACACGGGATTTCTTTAGTCAACGGCATTGGAACGATAGACTCTGATTTTCGCGGTGAAATTAAAGTGATTTTAACCAATTAATCAGAAAAAAAATATACAATAAAACCCGGTGATCGAATTGCACAGATGGTGTTTAATCGATACGAACGTGCTGTTTTTTACCCTGTTGAAACCGTCGATACACTGACAAAAACAGATAGGGGAGAGGGAGGTTTCGGCCATTCGGGTAAATAAAGAGTACACCCAGTGTACTCTTTTTACGTTATTTGGAATAACTCCCTTTTCCCCGCAACATAGTAGAAATAGTGTCGTGTATGAAAACATATATACAATACAAAACAATCACACCAAGGGCAACCATCAATTTTCTGCTATGAAAGAAAGGATTGTGTTTTGAGTCGAAATAAACAAAGAAACAAAAAACAAACAAATACTGGGCGAAGCAGTCAAAAAATATGGGGAATCGTCTGTATATTATTTGGTGCTTACAGTTTATATGCTTTTACCGCTGCTATGCCGGCCATCTTAGATAAAATAATCGGTAAAATAATTTTTTCTTATCTATTTGGTAATGGCAGCATTTTGGTTTCTTTATGGATCGTTGCCATAGGGATCGCCTTACTCATATCAAAAATAAAGGAATTCTCAAAGGGATTGCTCCTCAGTGCACTTTTCATCTTAAATATGATGGTGCTCTTCAGTTCAAATATTCCGAACTTAACTCAATATACGGGGATCAAGGACTTGCTGGATTTGGCATTATACGGATATTATGGTGGTATCATCGGCAATGTGTTGGCTTATTACACGATTATACTGGTTGGTAAAAACGGTTTAATCGCTCTTTTTATCCTTACAACTATTATTTATATCGGACTTTTTATTAGAACGTATTTTACCGGTTTTTATGAAAAACTGAAGGCAAACCGATACGGATTAAATTGGTTGCAGTTGCTTTTCCAACGTGGACGCGAAAAAGTCTCTTATTACCAAATGCTCAGAGAACGAAAGCAAGAAAAAAAAGCTTTGCAAGAGAGCTTAGACAATTTAGAAGACACAAGCAATGGACTTTTTAAAAGAGATGAAGAAGGCAGTGTTTCCGTCGATACGCAAGTGATCTCCATTCCGGAAGAACTGTTGGCCCAATTAGATGAGGATGCCATCGATGAGGCTTTACAGGAACAAACCCGGCACAAGCCAAAGGAACCCTTCTTAGTAGAGCAAAATAAAAAAGAGACCGCCCTAAAAACTTCAAAATCTCAAGAGGACTTGGAAGATTTGGGCCTTTCATCCGCTAAAAACGCACCTGTAGAGATCGCTTATCGTTTTCCAAGCGTGGACTTATTGGATCCTATCTCCAAGGGTAATAAGGCAAAGAGAGAGGAAATCGAAAATAAAGCTCAAATCATCGAAACCACGTTGCATAACTTTGATGTCAGTGCCCGCATTACAGGGATCGATGTAGGTCCTACGATAACGCGGTTCGAATTAAAACCGGATGTGGGTGTTAAAGTGAATCGTATCGTCTCCTTGGCCGACGACTTGGCTTTGAAATTAGCGACCACCGGTATTCGTATAGAAGCTCCCATACCCGGAAAAGCCGCCGTCGGTATCGAAGTACCCAACGATACCAAGGAAACGGTGGGCATTCGAGAGTTGATTACCTCCCCACAATTTCAAAATAATCCCAATCCACTGGCTTTTGCTTTAGGGAAAAGTATTTCCGGTCAACTGATTATCGGAGATCTTGCAGATATGCCCCACGTTCTGATAGCCGGTGCCACCGGATCGGGTAAATCGGTTTGCATCAACAGTATTATTATTTCACTGCTCTATAAATCTTCACCGGAGGATGTTAAATTTATTTTAATTGACCCTAAGATGGTGGAACTCAACCAATACAACGGTATTCCTCATTTGATGATTCCTGTTGTGACGGACCCACAAAAAGCGAGTTATGCCTTAAGTTGGGCTCTCAAAGAAATGACCGATCGCTACCAATTGTTCAAAGAAAATAATGTGCGTAACATCGACGGTTACAATGAATTATCGAAAACTGAAGATATCACCAAACTACCTCGAATCGTCATTATCATCGATGAGTTGTCCGACTTAATGATGACTTCCCCTAAAGAGTGTGAACATGCCATTTGTCGCTTGGCTCAACTAGCCAGAGCTTGTGGCATCCACTTGGTTATTGCCACGCAACGACCTTCGGTGGATGTTATTACCGGTCTCATTAAGGCCAACATTCCTTCCCGAATTGCCTTTGCTGTGACGTCCAATACCGACTCCAGAACAATTTTAGATATGGCAGGAGCAGAAAAACTTTTGGGTAAAGGAGATATGTTGTATTTCCCCTCCGGCATTTCCAAGCCGATCCGCTCGCAATGTACCTTTGTCAATGATAAAGAAATCAAACGCGTGCTCAATGATATCAAAAAACATCAAGATGCCGAATACGATGAAGAAGTCGAAGAAGCTATTGAAACCAAATCGGAAATAGGAAACCAACAAGAACATCAGGATGAATTATTGGAAGAAGCCATCGACTTAGCTCTCAATTCTGAAAACATTTCTACCTCTATGTTGCAAAGACGTTTAAGAATCGGTTATGCACGGGCCGGGCGCATCATCGATACAATGGAAAGTATGGGTCTCATTTCCGGACCCAACGGCTCCAAACCAAGAAATATCCTCATTTCCTACGAGGAGTACAAAAGGAGACAACAGGATTGAGCACAATACAAAACGTTTATTTAGAGACACTGGGATGTGATAAAAATACGATCGATTCTGAACTCATGGCAGGACGCATCCTTCAAGAAGATACCATGAGAGTTACCACTCGTTTAGAAAAAGCAGATGTGGTCATAGTCAACACCTGTTGTTTTATTCACGATGCCAAGCAACAATCCATCGATGCGATTTTTGATTTAATCTATGAGAAACAAAAGGGTACTTTTCAGTATTTAGTTGTCACCGGTTGTTTGTCAGAGCATTACCACGAGGAGTTACAACCCCTGATCCCGGAAATAGACGGTTACTTGGGCCCCGGGCAGCTGGACAAAATTGTCGATTTGCTTAAAGCTTTACCCTACAAAGAGATCCCTTCTTATACGGGATGCATTCACTCCGAGTATCCGGAAACAATTCGAAGAGCTGTGCCGGAGGGCAGCGTCACGGCGTATTTAAAAATTTCCGAAGGCTGTAACCGCCATTGTACTTACTGTATCATTCCTCAGATACGCGGAAAATACCGAAGCAGGCCCATGGAAAGTATTTTCGAAGAAGCCCGCTATCTCGAAAGCAAAGGCGTTAAAGAATTAATTTTAATTGCCCAAGATTTGTCAGAATACGGAAGGGATTTACCTGAACAAAAAAGTTTGGCAAATTTATTGGAAGTGTTGGCCCGTGATTATTCCTTCCATTGGATTCGCCTGCTTTACATGTACCCGGAAGGGATTGATCAAAAACTTTTAGAGACTATGGCTCAGTACAAGAATATTTGTGCTTATTTGGACATGCCAATTCAACACACGGAAACAGAAATTCTGAGAAAAATGGGACGGAAAATCACCAAAGGTCGACTTTGTGATACAATAGCTTTAATACGTCAAACACTTCCCGATGCGGTTCTGCGAACGACCATCATTACAGGTTTTCCAGGTGAGACGAAAAAAGACCACCAAGCCCTGATGTCAACATTAAAGAAACTCGCCTTCGATCGTTTAGGTGTCTTTACATTTTCTGCTGAGGAAGGCACTCCGGCCGCAGGTATGACTGACCAAGTTCCCCCAGAAGTCGCTCTTTTAAGGCAAAGGGAAATCTACGAACAGCAGAAGGAAATTTTGGAAACAAAGCACAACGAAAAAATTGGTGCTGAAGTGGAAATCATCATTGAAGAACAAGTATCATCCGACCAATATGTGGGACGTACCCGAGGGGATGCACCGGATATAGATTGTCTGATATACGTTAAAAGTACAAAGCCTCTTAAAATTGGTGGTTTTTATACAGCTATGGTGCTCTCCTTTGTGGAGTATGATTTGATAGGGGAGGTAAAAAATGAATCTACCGAATAAAATTACGATGTTTCGAATATTTTTGATACCTGTATTCATCATGGCTTTGCTGATACCATTTCCGGGACATAAATGGATTGGACTCATTGTCTTTATTGTGGCTTCCGCAACGGATTTTTTAGATGGCTACCTGGCGCGAAGTCGCAATCTAATTACGGATTTTGGTAAGTTTATGGATCCCTTGGCGGACAAATTGTTGACTTCTGCAGCTTTTATCTGCTTGGTGGAGCTGCAAGCCATTCCATCTTGGGTGGTCATCGCCATTTTATCTCGAGAATTTGCCATCACGGGTTTCCGTACCCTGGCAGCATCGGATAATGTGGTCATTGCAGCCAGTAAATGGGGGAAAGCGAAAACCGTTTCTCAAATCATAGCCATTGTATCCTTACTACTCGTATATGCATATCCCATCAGTTTTCTGAAGCTATTTGGAAATATCATGATCTATGTTGCATTGGCGTTAACCGTGTACTCCGGATATGATTACTATAGACTCAATAAGGATGTTATAAAAAGTTATTAATTTATGAAAGCTGAAATTATTACCATCGGTACAGAATTGTTAACCGGTGATACCATCAACACCAATTCACATTTTTTAACCAAAGACCTTTCCATCAGAGGTGTTTCGGTCTATTATCACACCACCATTGGTGATAACTACGAAAGAGGCCGTGCCGTCTTAAAAGCCGCCTTGCAGAGAAGCGATTTGATTATCTTTACCGGCGGTTTGGGACCCACCCAAGACGATATGACGAAAGAAATGGTGGCTGATACCTTAAATCTTGAATTGTTGAAAGTACAAAAAATTGAGAAACAACTCATTGATTATTTTAAAAAAAGAAATTATCCCATTACAGAAAATAATTTTAAGCAAGCCTATGTGCCCGAGGGGGCAGAGACTTTGCCCAACGACAATGGTACCGCACCGGGTATTTATATTCACTTAGAGGAAACAGGACAAAAAATATTTTTATTACCCGGCCCACCGGGAGAAATGAAAACCATGTACACCCGGTATGTGACACCGCATCTGAACCATGATGTCGCCGTCATTCCACATTATTATGGCATCATCGGGGTAGGGGAATCCCAAGTAGAAGACAGGCTGTTGGACATCATCGAAGGTCAGACCAATCCCACCATTGCAACCTATGCAAAGAATGGGGAAGTCATGTTACGCTTGACAGCAAAGGGTAAAAACAAAAACGATGCAGAGCAAAAGCTGTTGGAATACGATAAAATTGTCAGAGAACGCTTCGAAGGCAATATCTTTACAAACCGTCAAGAAAGCATCGAAACCGTTGTGTCCCGCTTATTAATGGCAAAAAAATTGCGTATAGCAGTTGCTGAGTCTTGTACAGGAGGATTAATTGCGTCTCGTTTCACTAGATTGCCAGGTATTTCAAAAGTATTTGACTCCGGCATTGTGGTGTACTCGAATCAAGCAAAACGCGATTTCCTACAAGTTAAGGAAGAAACTTTGGAAAAATATGGTGCTGTCAGCAAAGAAACCGCAAAAGAAATGTCGGAGAACTTACGTCAATTGAGGGATGTGGACATTGCAATTTCCACTACGGGAATTGCCGGACCGGATGGTGGCAACCTTGAAAAACCCGTTGGCTTAGTTTATGTCGGTATTGCGACAGCACATAGCACGGAGGTCAGCGTTAATGTTTTTTCCGGCGATCGATTGGTGATACAAAACCGCTCTGCAAAGAAGGCATTTCAAATGATCTATGATATAATTAAAAGAGAAAGTACAGTGTAGGAGGTTGCCCATGGCACGCAAAGGCAAAACGAAAGCCGTTACAGAAAACAAAGACCGATCAGCAAAAACCGACGCACTTCAAGCGGCGTTAAAAAATATTGAAAAATCCTTTGGAAAGGGTTCCGTCATGCGCTTAGGCGATGATGCCGCACAAATTGATGTCGATGTCATATCCACTTCATCCATAGGTATTGATGCTGCCTTGGGAATCGGCGGCATTCCAAGAGGACGTGTCACAGAAATCTATGGTCCGGAATCCTCCGGGAAAACGACCTTAGCGTTGCATATCATAGCTGAGGCACAACAAAATGGCGGTTACGCAGCCTTTATCGATGCCGAACATGCCTTGGATCCCATCTACTCCAGAAATTTGGGTGTCGATATGGACGAACTTTTAATCTCCCAGCCGGACACCGGAGAGCAAGCCTTAGAGATATTGGAAGCCTTGGTTCGAAGCGGCGCCTTGGATGTTATAGTCGTAGACTCTGTCGCAGCTTTGGTACCTCGAGCAGAAATTGAAGGTGAAATGGGCGATAGCCATATGGGTTTACACGCCAGATTAATGTCTCAAGCATTGAGAAAATTAACCGGTATCATTAAAAAATCCAACACAGCTGTTGTCTTTATCAACCAACTCCGCGAAAAAGTCGGTGTGGTTTTTGGTAACCCAGAAGTAACAACCGGTGGACGCGCGCTCAAGTTTTATTCTACCGTTAGAATTGATATCAGACGTATTGAAAGTATCAAAAAAGGAAAAGATGTTATCGGCAATCGTACCCGAGTCAGGGTAATGAAAAACAAAATGGCTCCACCCTTTAAATCTGCAGAATTTGAGATTATTTACGGCGAAGGCATTTCTAAACTGGGCGATTTACTCGATACTGCGGTAGAGTTGGACATCATTAAAAAAGCCGGATCTTGGTTCTCCTATGAAGACGAGAATATCGGTCAAGGACGAGAAAAGGTTAAAGAGTTCATGGAAGAAAACGAAGCGTTTTCTGAGATGATCGACGAACTGGTTCGAAAAGAACTTTTTAAAGATGCCCATCAAGAAGATCAGAAAGATTCAGAAGAAATACAAGACAAAGAAAAAACGACACAAGGAACTATGAACCTAGACAGTTTTGATTTAGATCAAATTGTAGTAGAAGATGAATAAAAGAATACACCAACCGGATCAGTAATCGCGGATTCAGTGAATCTGAGGAAAGTCCGAGCACCACAGAGCAGAATGCCGGGTAACACCCGGTGGAGGTGACTCCAAGGCAAGTGCAACAGAAAGCAAACCGCCATGAAAATGGTAAGGATGAAAGGGTGAGGTAAGAGCTCACCGGTGGCTTGAGTAATCGGCCAGCCAGGCAAACCCCATTCGGTGCAAGACCAAGAAAAGGCTCAAAAAGCGGTTGCTCGCCGCTGCCAAAATGGTAGGTCGCTAGAGTTTATTGGTAACAATAAACCCAGATAGATGATTACTAAACAGAACTCGGCTTATAGATCCGGTTGGTACATAGATGGAATGTTACTTTCGGGTAACATTTTTTGTTTTTTATAGAGAGGTCGATGATGAGAAATATCATAATAGATTGCGATCCGGGTATCGACGATGCCTTGGCTTTAATCTTAGCTTTATCTGATTTGGATTTCAATATATTGGGAATTGTAGCCGTAGCAGGCAATTTACCGATTCAAACAACCACTCGCAATATCCTGCGAATTTTAACCTTGATGGATCGTTTAGACGTACCGGTAATCGCCGGTTATGGAAATCCCCTTAAGCGTGAGCCTGTCAGTGCTTCTGAAGTGCATGGAGACGATGGCTTGGGAAACGTCGATTTGACAGCGAACCCTTCAATAAAAGTCGAAGATATAGAAGTCGAAGCCTTTTATCACAGTATGTTGTGTCAACACAAAGATGTCGAAATCATCACCTTAGGTCCTTTGACCAATATTGCAAAAACCATGATGTGTTATCCGACTATTTTTGAAGCGGCTAAAAGCTTAGTTGCCATGGGTGGCGCCTTTGATGTTCCCGGAAACTGCAGCCCTGTTGCAGAATACAATATTTGGGCAGATCCTCATGCTGCAAAAATGGTTTTTAAGGGCTTTTCAGAGCCCATAACTTGCGTGGGTTTAGATGTGACCCGTAAAACGCTTTTAACGCCGAATTATATGGAGTTCATTAAAACCTCCGGCAGTCCTATAGCTACATTCATCAACAAAGCGCTACAATTTTATTTAGAATTTCATTGGCAAAACAACCGTGTGATGGGATGCGAAATGCATGATCCCTTGGCGGTGGCTATTGCGCTATATGAAAACATCGGTAAGGTTTATCAAGCTGATGTGGATGTCATCTGCGAAGGCGATGCCATTGGACAAACAATAGCTCATAAAAATGGTCAAGGTAACGTATCTATAGTTTATCAAGTAGACAGAAAGAAATTTTTGGAGTTGTTGATCGGAAATATTTTTCCACAATTAAAGGAAGATCTTGCTTGTATGATAGATAATCCAATTTACGGTGTTTTTTAAAACTATAAACAGTGGGACTTGCAAAAAAAGAATTAAATGATATAATTATGAACAAATAACACAACTTGTCGCTAAACTATTATTTAGCGACAAGTTCTAGATTGAGGTGATTTGATATGGCTCATGATTTCCAGAACTTTGATAATGCCCTACTCAAAGATTTCGGCGGATATCTGTTAAGCATTAAAGGGCTTTCAATTAATACCGTTAATTCCTATCTCTACGACTTGTTGGTGTACTTCAGGTATTTAAAAGTTCGTTACGCCATGGTACCGGATAAACTGCCCTTTGAAAGTATTACTGTCGAAGATGTCGACACCGACTTACTCTCCGAGATTACGATAACGGATTTATACGGTTTTGTTTCTTACACTGCGACACACTTACGTAATACAGCTTTTGGTCGTACACGTAAAATTTCTGCCCTCGGAGCTTTTTATGATTATATGTGTGATAAACGAAATTTGTTGCCATCCAACCCCATCTTGGAACTGGAGCGACCGCGCTTGCAAAAGCGTTTACCTGTTTACCTTAGCTTAGAGGAATCCATACAATTGCTGAAAAGCATTGAAGGTCGCAACCGAGTTCGGGATTACGCCATCATTACTTTGTTTCTAAATTGCGGGTTGCGGCTGTCCGAATTGACCAACATTAAAATGACGGACATCAAAGGCGATACTTTAAAAGTAATCGGCAAAGGTAACAAAGAAAGGACCATTTATTTAAACGAAGCTTCTCAAGCCGCTTTGAAACAATATTTAGAAATTAGAAAACAAAAAAAAGTTCACAACGTCCCCTATTTATTTTTATCAGAACAAAACAATCCAATATCCAACCGTGCTGTGCAACATGCGGTCAAAAAGCACATTCGCGCAGCGAAACTGGATGATTCAAAAATATCTGTACATAAACTTCGCCATACGGCGGCCACTTTGATGTACCAATACAGCGATACCGATATCCGCGCCCTGCAACAGATCCTCGGACATGAAAATATAGCTACGACGGAAATTTATACGCACATCGACGATGCCAGACTTCGAGATGCCGTAGCACTGAACCCTCTTGCACACATCCAACCACCAAAAACTGAATAAATAAGAAGAATACTTATTCTGGTATAAAACCAAAGCCCATCATTTATAGGCATTCAAATGATGGGCTTTGGTTTTTAAACTTTATTAAAATTGTTCATAACAATCTTAGTAATAGATGCTGGTCGAAAAAGCATTGGGGTAATGTTTATAAGAGTAGTTTTCTTTCATCACATCGCCGACAATTTCAATAATATCGAAGCGTATGGGCGGATGTTGAAGATTTTTTTTAATTAAATAGCTCAAAGCGGTTTTTATGATCTTATTTTGCTTAGTTTTATCGACAAACTCTCCAGGATGGCCATAATTCGTGTTTTTACGGGTTTTCACTTCTGTGAATACATAAACCCCTTGGTGATGAGAAATAATGTCTATTTCTCCGGATTTTTCAGTGTAATTTTTTTCTAAAACAAGATGACCTTTGTTTTTTAGTATTTTTGCAGCGATTTCCTCCGCACGGTTGCCAATCGCCTTATTCAGCCTTTTATTTTCGATCGGTCCTCGGACAATATTTTTTATAAAGGATTTTCTATGAATTGGACAAGGCCCATAAGTTTTAAGGGCTTGTATGTGCTTTTGGGTCCCGTAACCTTTGTTGGATGCAAAATCGTATTCCGGATAAAGATCATGATAGTCAACCATGAGTTTGTCTCGATACTCCTTTGCAATGATGCTCGCTGCTGCAATACTGTAACAGCGCTCATCCCCTTTAATCATAACCGATTTTGGAATTGTCGGATGATCGTCCAGAGTCACGGCATCGATTAAGAGATAATCTGCCTGAGTTTTTAAATGAGATACAGCTTGAGCCATCCCTCTCTTAGTCGCTTGTAAAATATTGATTCTATCGATCGTCCTTGGATTGACTTCGCAAATAGCATAAGATACCGCGTCTTCCAATATGCGCTTTGTCAAGCTTTTGCGTTTTTCGTGGGATAACTTTTTTGAATCGTCGATGCCGATTATTTTAGAATCCGTCTTCATGATGATGGCCGCAATGACTAAAGGACCTGCCAGCGGTCCTCTTCCTACTTCATCGATACCACAGACGGATTTGTAACCCTCTTGATTGAGATTGACTTCCATGGACTTTAGAGCCATCAATTTATCTTGAAGGGCCTCTTCTTTGGATATTTTTCGTTCTTCTCGAAGGACGAGTTTTTCAACAGTTTTTCGAGTGTCCTTTTCTTTGAGTTCTGTTAAGACCTTTCTTTTTTCTTCGCCGGAAAGCGTTTTTAGCAGTGATTTGATTTTATTAACTGTCAAAGCATGCATGGCTCAGTTGATCCTTTAACCTTCTCAATCGTGATCGGTCCGAGTTTTCCATCTTTAAAATCTTTTAAAATAGTGTCGGCAGTTCGAGCATAATCGTAGTCTCCACCCCTTATAAGAAAGCGACGAATCGATGCGATCGCCTCCATCAGCATAATCGTTTTTTCATTTAATATTTTTGGGTCCAATTGATAAGCTTCGATTAAACGTTGCGAATAATTTTTATGGAGAAATAGCAAGAGTTCAAAAGCTAAATTTTCTTTTTCATAAATTGTATCTTTGATAGATCCAATCCATGCTAAGCGCATACCTACTTTTGGATCTTCAAATTTTGGCCACAACAAGCCGGGAGTATCCAATAGTAGGATCTTTTCATCAATTTTAACCCATTGGTTGACCTTGGTGACACCGGGCTTGTTGCCGATAACAGTTTTTTTCTTTCCCGATAAGAGATTGATCACTGAGCTTTTTCCAACATTAGGTATACCACAAATTAAACAACGTTTTTGGTTTGATTTCGTTTTAAGTTGACGAATTTGAGATAGGAGTTTCTTTTTATCCCGTGGGTTGTGAATTGAAAAAGCCATAGGGTAAGTGTGCTTATCTTCACGTTTTATCTTATCGATCCATTGATTTGTTTCGCCTTCATCGGCTAAATCTGCTTTGTTTAATAATAAAATGTGTTTTTTATTACCGATTAAAGATTCAATACTTGGATTTTTTGAAGAGATTGGAATGCGCGCATCGACAATTTCAATAACGATATCTATGAGTTTAAGTTGTTCTTTAATTTTTTTAAAGGCTTTGGCCATATGGCCGGGATACCATTGTATTGAAGAAGTTTGATTCATTTATAACTTTCCTGCATGAGAGAGTGGGAGCATCCGAAAAACAACTTTGCCAATGATGGCCGATCGGTTGACAAATCCTAAGGAAGGTGACCGACTGTCAGAACTGTGTGCTCGATTATCCCCCATAACAAAATATGAATTGTCCGGTACAGTCGTTAGAGGAAAATCCGGATAGGGTTCATCATTAATATAGGATTCGGTTAAAGCTTTACCATTTCTGTATACGACGTTATCTACGATTTCTAGGGTATCTCCGCTTTTTCCAATGACACGTTTCACATATTCTACGTTTTGTTTGTAATGTAAAATTACAATATCTCCATAATCCGGCTCGTTTAAAAAATAAGTAAACTTTGAAACAATTAAGCGATCTCCTCCATCTAAAGTCGGATACATGGATTGACCATCCACATAGGCAAAATCAAAAATAAAGAATTTGATGACAAATGCAACGATTATTGCAAAGCTGATAGATTGTACCCATTCTTTTACTTCAGATTTTTTATTGATAGTATTTTTACCTTCCATCGTTGTTTTCTTTCTGTACTTTTAAGTTCAATACAAAGAAAGAGCCTGAAAAGGCTCTTAACTTAACGTCTTTCTTTAACTTTCGTTGCTTTACCGATCCGGTCGCGGATATAATGTAAGCGAGCGCGTCTGACTTTACCACGTCTAACCACTTCGACCTTTTCAATTTTTGGTGAATGAATCGGAAAAGTTCTTTCAACACCGATACCATAAGATATTTTCCTGACTGTAAAGGTTTCACTGATGCCGCCATTTTGTTTCTTTAGCACCACACCTTCAAAAATCTGGATTCTTTCTCTCTTGCCTTCGACAACTTTGAAGTGAACTCTAACGGTATCACCTACATCGAATTTTGGTTTTTCGGTTTTCATGTTGTCTTGGTCGATTTTTCTAATGATTTCTATATTCATGATCGTAACCTCCTTTACAGTAATTGCCTGTTCATATCTCATAATCGGATAGAGGAACAACAGCATACCTAAATAGTATACCTTAATGTTTGTTTTTAGACAAGTACTTTTTGTATAAATCCGGACGTATTTGAACAGTTTTTTCGATGGATTGTTTCAATCGCCATTCTTTAATTTGTCCATGATTGCCGGACAACAATATTTCCGGTACCTGCATTCCTTCAAATTCTCTTGGTCTCGTATATTGAGGGTATTCCAAAAGGTTTTCGTTGAAGGATTCATCCTCTAAACTCTCCGGATTTCCTAAATAGCCTTTCAAATGTCTGCAAACACTGTCACAAATAATGAGAGCAGCCAATTCTCCACCAGTTAAAATATAGTCTCCTACACTTAGTTCATAGTCCACATAAGCGTCTATAATACGTTGATCGATACCTTCATAGCGACCACAAATTAAGATGAGTCCGGGATAAGCTGAAAGATCAGAACTTGTTTTTTGTTTGTAGGTGCTGCCTCCGGATGAAAGATAGATAACCGGATATTTTTCTCTTTCAGGGATACTTTTGAGTGCATCGATAATGGGTTGGGGTGTCATGACCATACCGGCTCCCCCACCGAAGGGGTAATCGTCCACCCGTTTATGTTTATCCTGAGAGAAATCTCGAATGTTCAAAACTTCATAGTCGATAATGCCTTCTTTTAAGCCTTTTTCCATCAAACTTTCCTTAAAATAGGCATGGATCATCTCGGGAAAAAGAGTTAAAAAATAAAATTTCATAATGCGTAGAATTCCTCGGGTATTTCCGAAAGTATCATTTGATTGGCGACATCAATTTCTTTAAAATACACGTCTCGAAAGGGAACAAAAATAATTTTACCATTCTCTAAGCGTATTTCTATGTTGTTAACGGTTCCGGTAGTCTGAATGACATCCACAACGGTTCCTATGGTCTTTTGACTGGAATCACATACCTTTATTCCGATCAGATCTGCTATGAAAAACTCATCTTCCTCTAGATCAACCGCTTCTTCGCGAGTAATTTTAATGAAAGCTTGCCTCAAAGCTTGGCTTTCATCTCTGGAGTCGATCGTTTCGAATTTTATCAGCACCAAACCTTTGTGCAATCTAACGCCTTCAATCGTATAAAGATGTTCTTTTTTGTTCTTATCTTCGACAAAAACTTCTTTCAAGTCAAAGAAACGTTTGGGGTCATCGGTCAAAGGTTGGACTTTTACTTCTCCACGAACTCCGTGTACCCCTTGAATGAGTCCAATGGTCATTTTTTTCTTGTTCATAATCATAAAAAGTAAAAAAGGATTCGCGACATTTATCCCGAATCCATGAAATTAATCCACTATCTCTAATGAGACATGCTTATCCTCTTTGGTAGCGGAAGCTTTAAGCACCGTTCGAATCGCTTTGGCTATTCTGCCTTGTCGTCCGATGACCTTTCCCATGTCAGAGCTTGCGACTTTAAGTTCCAACTGGATTTTGTTGTCTTCATCGGTTTCAGTGACGATGACTTGGTCCGGGTTGTCCACTAAAGCTTTGGCTATGATATTTACTAATTGTTTCATGGAAAAACCTTTTGCTTATTAAAGAATATTTTGTTTTTTCAAAAGAGCTTTAACCGTATCGGTAGGTTTTGCACCATTGCCCAACCATTTCTTGATAGCTTCGTCTTCTAATTTTAACTCGATTGGATCTGTGCAGGGGTTGTAATAACCAACCTCTTCAATGAAACGACCATTTCTTGGCGCTCTTTCATCTGCTACAACGATTCTATAAAAAGGATTCTTCTTTTTACCCATTCTTTTCATTCTAATTTTTACTGCCATAAAGTCCTCCTAATATTGTGTTTTTTATTTATTACATAAAAGGCAGTTTAAAACGGCCTTTTTTTGCCTTAGTTGTATTGGTCATCTGCTTGAGCATTTTCTTGGATTGCTCAAAATTCTTCATCAATCGGTTAATGTCGGAAACGGTTGTACCGCTACCTGTTGCGATTCTTTTACGACGGCTACCATTGATGAGATGGGGCTTTGCTCTTTCTTCCATGGTCATGGATTGGATGATCGCTTCACTTTTAACGAGATAATCTTCTGAAAAATCCATACCTTTTAAGGCTTTTTTGTTGATGCCGGGCATCATCTCCAAAAGCTCCGTCATAGATCCCATTTCCTTGAGTTGTTCCAATTGATCTAAAAAATCGTTAAAATCAAAGTCTTGGGTTCTTAATTTAGCTTCCAACGCCTTGGCTTTCTCTTCATCGATGGAACTTTGAGCCCTGTCGATGAGAGACAGTACATCGCCCATACCCAAAATCCGAGATGCCATGCGGTCGGGGTAAAATAACTCGATATCCGATAGCTTTTCGCCGGTTCCAATAAAACGGATACTCTTTCCTGTCGTGTAAGCGATGGACATAGCGGCACCACCACGGGTATCGCCGTCTAATTTTGTTAAAACGACACCGGTGATATCCAGTAGATCATCGAACTCCTTTGCGACATTAACGGATTCTTGACCGGTCATACCATCTACAACCAACAACACTTCCGTTGGTTGTATCAAGTCTTTGATATCATTTAATTCCGTCATCAAGCTCTGATCAATTTGCAAACGTCCCGCTGTATCCACAATGACCAAATCGTGATGATTTTGTTTGGCAAAGTCCAAAGCTTTCTGTGCAATTTCTCGTGGGTCTGCTTCTGTACCCATTTCAAAAACAGGTATTTCCAGTTCTTTACCCAAAATTTTGAGTTGTTCCACTGCAGCCGGTCTATACACATCGCAAGCGACCAACAATGGGGATAATTTTTTTTCTTTTCGCAATAAATTGGCAATTTTACCGGTCGTTGTGGTTTTACCCGTTCCCTGTAGTCCCACCATCAAAAAAATATTTGTTTGGGAAGAGTCCACATCCATCTTTTCAATTTCACCGCCGAGTAAACTGACCATTTCATTGTGAACAATTTTTATGAATTGCTGCCCAGGTGTTAGAGATTTTAATACATCTTCACCCAGAGCGCGTTCAGATACGGCCTTGGTAAATTGTTTAACAACTTTAAAGTTGACATCGGCTTCCAACAAAGCCAGTCTGATTTCTCTACTAACGGCTTTGATGTCTGTCTCGGATAATTTGCCTTTGCGCCTTAATCCAGCGAAAATATCTTGAAATTTTTCATTTAAACTTTCAAATATCATCTTAATCCTAGTAACTTTCTTCTATACGTATGAGTATAGATTCCAATGCTTCCAAGTCGTTTTGTGCATGAAAGCTTGAGCTCAAATTGTCTTTTATTTTCTTCAATAAATCTAGGGCATGGATCAGGGCTTGTTTATTTTCGAAATGTCTGTCCAAAAGATGCAACTTGCTTTCGTAGTTCATCATAATGCTTTTAGACCGTTTGTAAGAGTCGTAAACACCTTGACGGGTTACATCGATCAAATCTCCTATTTCGGATAGGCCATAGTCTTCGTTATAATAATAATTTAAAATCTCTCTTTGCTTTTCCGTCAACAAATCTCCATAAAAGTCATACAAAAGTCTTTCTTTTACTTTATCGTCCATTTTTGCCCCATTCGTAAAGCTAAACGACTTGACACACTAGTTATTTTAATCATAGTTTGTTATTTTGTCAAGCTATTTTTAACCAAAGAGTAAAGAAATAAATGTACTCGGTTCGAATTCGATCAGGTCGTTGGCACCTTCGCCAATACCGATGTATTCGATCGGAATAGACAATTCATTTAAAATGGGGACGACCACCCCACCCTTCGCAGTTCCATCCATCTTTGTAATAATAATACCGCTGATGTCTATGGCTTCATTAAAGGTTTTCGCTTGGTTTACGGCATTTTGCCCCGTCGTCGCATCTAATACGAGTAGATGGTGTTTATGAAAACCTTCACCCTCTCTGTCGATGATCCGTTTCATTTTTTCTAATTCTTTCATCAAATTGACCTTGTTGTGTAGACGTCCGGCGGTATCGCAGATAACAATATCTGTTTTTCGTGCTCTGGCAGCTTGAATGGCATCGAAGAGTACTGAGGAGGGATCTGCCCCTTGAGCACTCTTAACGATATCCACACCGATTCGTTGCGACCAAGTGTCCAATTGTTCGTTCGCCGCAGCTCGGAAAGTATCCCCCGCTACGACCATTACAGATAAATCTTGGTTTTTGTAGATACTTGCCAATTTGGCAATAGATGTTGTCTTACCTACACCGTTAACCCCCACCACCAAAAGGATGGCCGGAGTTTGTAAGGGTACAATCGGTAAATTAACCATGTCGCTGATAATTTGTCTGAGCTCGGTGGTAACTTCTTCTTTTCTTTTGATGCTTTTTTCTTTAAGGTTTTTGCGTAAGGTTTCGACAATTTCCAGAGTTGTGTCCATACCGAAGTCTGCCAGCAGCAAGGTTTCTTCCAATTCTTCGAAAAAATCTTCATCGTATTCTTTAGCAGTCAACGCGTTGTTGACTGAGCTTACAAAACTTTCAGTTGTTTTTGAAAGTTTATCTTTCATGCGTTCATATAGCGATTCCATCTTCTTCTCCTCTGCTTTTCATATATTCTTCCAAATCTAAAGAAATGACTTGGGAAATTCCATTTTGAGCCATGCTGACTCCGTAAATTTTTTTACAAACTTCTACAGTATTGCGCCTATGTGTGATCAGTAAAAACTGAGTTTCCTGAGAGAAATGCAATAAATAATCTGTAAAGCGATCGATATTATTGTCGTCCAAGGAAGCATCGATTTCGTCTATGATACAAAAGGGAGAGGGATTGAGCTCAATGAAAGAAAAGAGCAACGAAATGGCCAGCATGGATTTCTCCCCTCCGGACAATAGGTTTAAGTGGGTCAGGTTTTTTCCAGGTGGTCTTGCAATAATGTGAACACCGGAATTCAAAACATCCTCCGGCGTTTCGTAATTAATTTCAGCATAACCACCTTCAAATAATGTTTTAAAGGTCCTTTTAAAAATAGTTTGTAAAATTTCGAATTTCTCTGCAAACTGCGCTTCTATAGAAGTGTTTAATTCATTGATAATTTCCAGTACAGACTCTCTGGACGCCGTTAAGTCATCGTATTGTGTGGAAATAAATTGATAACGTTCATCTAAGTCTTTAAACTCTTCGATGGCGTTGACATTGATGTTTCCTAATTTATCGATGGATCTTCTCAATTTTTCTTGTTCGGTTTTACTGATCATCGGTGCTGATTTGTGTTCGCGATGATGGTCCTCAATCATGGTCAGATTGTAACCATAGTTTTTGTACGCCTCTTCTTCTATATTATGAAGTTTGTTTTCCAAATTGTTGACTTGCAACTTCAGGGCACTTTCCGTTTCAGTTAAATTTAAGATCGCTCGATTTTTCTCTTTAATAGCTGTCTCGGTCTTTTCGCTGGCAGCCTTTAGTGTATTTATTTTTTCTATCGTCTGACGTTGAGATGCGGCTAAGCCAAGATTGAGCTCTTCGAGCTCAGTATGCTTTTCCTTCAATTTTTGAAGAGCATCCATGCAAGTCGCCTGTTTGTTTTGCGCAAGTTTAAGTTCTTTACGAGCTATATCGCATTGGTTCTCTATATGCGATAGTCTATTTTCGTGATGGGATAGACGTTCTGTCGTAATGGCCAATTCTTTGTCTATTCTGAGAATTTCCAATTGTTTTTCCTGCAAGTTGTTCTCTATTGCTTGAATTGCATTGGTTTTTTGATCGATTTCTTGATCGATGGCTTCTGGCTTTGGTCTTTCGTTTTCATGTCTTTTTAATTGATTTTTCAAAAGATCTAAAGTTCTGTTTTCAGAAATTTGAGCCTTTGAAAGAGCCTGAGCTTTGTCTATATTCTCCAAATAAAGTGCACTCTTGGTTTCAACTTCATAGGAAAGGTTTTGAAGCACTTTGACCATCTTTAAATGATTTTGCCGTATATGTTGAATTGCCTTCTCCTGAAGTGCACTTTTTTGAGCATACCATGTGTATTGCTCTTGACTTTCATCGATTTCTACTTTTAGATTTTGCTTCTTTTTATTAAGCTCAGCCTTCTTTTTCTGTAGGGCTTTGGTTTCTTGGCGTCTCATAAAAGGAGTATCCATATTTCTTTTGGATTCTCCACCGACTATTGATCCGTTAGGGTAGAAAATTTCCCCTTCTGTTGTAACGACCATGTGTTTTTTATGGATGCCGTTAAAAAGATTTTGGGCATTTTGAAAGCCATGGACGATCAATGCGCGTCCAAAGACCATTTCAATAACCGGTAAAAAGAGTGCATCTCCTTGAATTAAATCCTTTGCCAGTCCAATAAAGCCTTGGTATGTTTGGCATTTTTTTAGTATACTATGATCGATGACGTAGGCTTGAATATTGGAGAGGGGTAAAAAGGTTACCCTTCCCCATTTTTTCTCCTTCAACAACTCAATACAAGCGCGTGTCGACTGAAGGTCCTCCACAACGATATGGTTGCTCCGTGCTCCCATCACCGCATTGATCGCTTTAGAATATTGAATTTCCGTTGTGATCAAATCGCTTAGAGGGCCATATAAAACCGCATTTTTTAACGAGGCATCCTTTTGACTGGACATGATTTTTTGCACAGCAAAAAAGTAGTCCTTATAATTCTCCTGCAAACTGATTAAGTATTGAAGTTTTGATTGAAGGACTTGCGTTTGATTTTCCAGAGCAGACATCCGATCATTTTGTTTTTTCAGTGCTTCTTCACGATGCTGCCTTTGATTTACAATGCTCGTCAATTCAAGGCGATTTTTTTGAAGTTCCTGATAAATTTGACGGAAGTTTTGATGCCACGCCTTATAGGCTTCAGCTTGACTTACAATTTTTT
The DNA here is from genome assembly GCA_012522805.1 of Eubacteriaceae bacterium. GTDB lineage: Bacteria > Bacillota > Clostridia > Eubacteriales > Eubacteriaceae > JAAYJS01. Next base: position 30,331 of record JAAYJS010000008.1, read on the forward strand.
CAAAAATATTGTTGTTGGCCTGGTCTATTTGGGTCAGATCATCCAAAACATGTTTGAGTTCTTCTTGTTTTTGGATGACTTGGGTCCCTAGATTTTGTATAATTTGTTGTTCATTATTAAATTTTTGCTGTAAATCCAATTGATTGTGTCGCAATTGGTCCAAATGCCTTTGTTTTTCTTCTCTGGCTCGTTGGAGGGTCTTCTCTTCATGACAATACTGGGAACGCTTTAAGAGATTCTCTTCCTTTTCCTGTGCATTTTTTTCTAACAAAGGCAGTAGATTGTTTTTCTCTTCACTCAGTTGGCTTAACAGTTTTTCACCATGAACGAGGTTGTTTTCTTCAATGTTTTTTTCTTTTTCTAAAACAGAAATTTGGTCTTGGGATTGCGTTAACCTTTTTAAACAATCCTCTTGTGCATCACCCTGTTGTTCTCTTTTTGATTCCAACTCTTTGATTTGAGCTTTTATATTCAAGTACTCTTTGTCTTGCGTTTCATATTCTATTTTGTAGTTATAGACTTGCGTCTCAATATCTTTTAGATCATTTTTAACGGTCCTAACATCTTCGTCGATTTTTTGAATTTCTTGATGGTAATAAAACAAATCTGCCGTTTTTAGCTTTTCTCTAAGGTCGAGGTACATTCTTGCTTTTTCAGCTTGTCGTTTAAGAGGTTTATATTGTCTTTCAACTTCTATGCGTATATCGTTGATTCTTTCCAAATTATCATTCGCTTTGATCAACCGCTTTTCAGCCTCGATTTTTTTTGATTTGTAGGTGACAATTCCCACTGCTTCTTCAACGATTTCTCTTAAATCTGAAGGAGAGGCATTGACAATGCTATCAATCCCACCTTGGCTAATAATTGAATATCCGTTTTTACCAACACCGGTATCCATAAACAAACTAAGAATATCCTTCAGCTTTACCTTTTTTTGATTAATTTTATATTCACTCTCTCCGTCTTTAAAAAGTCGTCGCGTGATTAAAAGGTCGCCTTTATCTGATTTATCTCTGCCTAGTAGCAAATTCACCTCGGAAAAACCCATCGCCGAACGGTTGTCAGCCCCGCTGAAGATGACATCATTCATTCTTCTGCTTCTGAGGGATTTCGAGCTTTGCTCACCTAACACCCACCGAATGGCGTCTATGATATTGGATTTTCCCGACCCGTTGGGGCCAACAATTGCCGAAATTTCCGTTGAAAAAGTTAACTTAGTATAGTCGGCAAAAGATTTAAAGCCCTTTATCTCTAATTCTTTTAGATACATGTTTTTTTCCTTTTGCACTTTGAGTGTCCCGCTCTGTGCATTGGGCCAGGTAAACCTTAGCGGCATTTTGTTCCGCTTCTTTTTTGCTTTTACCCGATCCCTCAGAAACGATTTTTTTGTTGTGCTGTAATTGGATATAAAATGTTTTATCGTGTTCCGGACCTTCCGATTTTACAAGGCTATATTCAAGCATATTTTTTTCATACTGTTGTATATACTCTTGTAATTCCGTTTTGTAGTCTTTGACTAATTTGCCGTCTAACGATAATGAAATATTTTTTTTCAAAGCGTGGAGAACCACACTTCTGGTATTTTCATAGTCCGAATCTAAAAATACAGCTCCTACTACTGCTTCAAAGGCGTTGGATAAGTTGGATTTTCGTCGCCTTCCGCCTGTAACAAGTTCCCCTTTTCCCATAATGAGGTATTCGCCAAGTCCCAGATTTTTTGCCGCCATTGTGAGGGATTCAGAGCAGACGATGTTGGCTCTTAGCCGTGTCATTACGCCTTCTTTAAAAGGGTAATGGCTATACAAATATTCTGAGATAACCAGTTCTAAAACGGCATCTCCTAGAAACTCTAACCGTTCATTGTCAATGTCGTTTCCTGTAAAAGAGCTGTGGGTCAGAGCTTCCTGTAGGAGATGTTTGTTTTTGAATCGATAATTGATTCTTTGTTCTATTTTTTTCATGATCACATAAAATAACTCTTATGGAATCGCATTGATGATATCGCCAATGGTTTTAATTTCTCTTAGAGCTTCATCGGGCAATTTTTGACCATATTCTGCTTCAAAGGCCATCACCAATTCCAAGAGATCCAATGAATCTGCTTGTAGGTCTTCTACCAAATCCGTTTCTTCTGTTAATTCATCTTCCGGGACGTCCAATTGCTCCGAAACAATTCTCTTGATCAGTGCGTATTTTTCCATGATTTCTCCTTATTTAAAACTTTCTTCTATTTTATGTAAAACTTTGTTTTCAGAAAACAAGATGCTTTGACGTATTGCATTTTTAATAGCAAAAGCATTGCTACTGCCATGTGCTTTAATCAAACCGCCCTTTACACCTAAAAGGGGTGCACCGCCGTGTTCATCCGGATTAAAGTCTTTAGCAAAACTTTTCAATTCATCCTTTATCAATAAGCCACCGAGCTTTCCCTTTGTGGTCCCAATAATGCACTTTTGATGCCAGACATTAAAAATTTCAACATACCTTCCATCAATTTTAAAACAACATTTCCGGTAAATCCGTCGGTGACCAAGACATCGGCATTGGATACCAAGAGATCCCTGGCTTCGACATTGCCGATAAAGTTGATCGGTGATTCCGATAGTTTTAAAAAAGCTTCTTTCATCAAAACGTTGCCTTTTTGTGGCTCTACACCGATATTGATCAATCCTACCTTTGGGTCTTTAATATTGTGGATACTTTCCATGTAAATACTGCCGATTCGTGCAAATTGTTCTAAATAGTCCGGTTTGCAATCGGCATTGGCGCCGGAATCCAACATCAAAGTAATGCCATCCTTCTTTGGCAAGGTTGTAGCCAACGCAGGTCTTTTGATCCCTTTAATTCGACCTAAAATCAAAGTACCCCCCGTCAGTAAAGCACCCGTACTTCCGGCAGAAATCAAGACGGAACCCGGGTTGTTTTTAACGGCCTGTAACCCGATGACCATGGAAGATTCTGTTTCATTGCGAATAGCTAAAATCGGATCGTCTTCCATAGTGATCGTGCTGTTGGCATGGAGAATTTCAATTTTGTTTTGATCATAATCGTATTGGCTTAAGTGTTGACGCAAAACACTTTCTTGGCCTATGAGCGTAACGGAGATGCCATATTCATTGACCGCATCAACAGTGCCCTTGATAATTTCTAAAGGTGCATAATCGCCACCCATTGCGTCGATATAGTATTTCATATTATAAAATTCTTTCCTTATATACAAAAAAACAGAGTCGAAACTCTGTTTATTCATTAATCAATACTTCGGTATCTTTATAAGTGCCGCAAGCTTTACATACTCGGTGAGGCAATTTCGTTTCGCCACATCTCGGGCATGTACTCATTCCTGGTAAATTAAGTTTATAATGTGTTCTTCTTTTATCTCTGCGAGACTTAGATGTTTTTCTCTTAGGTACAGCCATTTCTCCCACCTCCAAATTCTAGATTAATTGTTTAATAGATCTTTCAATTTTTCAAAACGCGGATCAATGGCATTTTGCTTATCACATTGGCAACTCTCTTCGTTCAAGTTGATGCCGCAATGCATACACAATCCTTTACAATCCTCATCACACAACACTTTCATCGGTTCATTGATATACAAAACATCGACAATGTATTCTATTATATCAATGACAGGGTTTTCTTCATCAACTTTTACAATTTCTTCGTAGTCATAAAGACAGGTGTAGCTGGTTGATTCCAAGCAGCGTGAACATGGATAGATCATATCTGCCGTCAATCGAAAGCGCAAAACAAAACGATCTTTGTCTTCTTTGATGATTTTACCTTGGACATGAACACCCTTCTCGTTGATGATTCCCTCCGTATTATCCAAATACTCTTGTAAATCGGAGGCTTTCAAATCTAATGAAAGTGTATAAGGTTTTTCTGTTGTTATGATTTGAGTGTCTATTAACATATTAAACTCCAAAAGAGCATTTAAATTATATAAATAAAGATCGCAATTGTCAAGCTTTTTTCTTTACAAGTTTTTAATGATCTCTACGGTATCTCGTGCAATCATAATCTCTTCATTTGTAGGAATGACCATAACGGTAATTTTGGATTCCGGAGAAGAAACGATGAGGCTCTTACCCCTCGTCTGATTTAATTCTTCATCCAATTGAATACCCAAGCTGGCCAATTTATCGCATATTGCTTGTCGCGTCGAGCCAGAGTTTTCTCCGACACCGGCGGTAAAGACGATGCCGTCAATTTTACCTAATGCAACAAGATAGGATGCTATAGTTTTGGCTACACGGTAATGATAAACATCCAGTGCCAATTGTGCTCTTTCATTGCCTTCATCGGCCGCTTCATCTAAATCTCTAAAGTCTTCACTAACACCGGATACTCCTAAAACACCGGATTCCGAATTTAAAATCTTGTTAATTTCTTATACTTTATAACCTTTGTTGTATAAAAAGGGATAGATGGATGGATCGATATCTCCACTTCTTGTGCCCATGGGTACACCTTCTAGTGGGGTTAATCCCATAGATGTATCGACACTTTTGCCGCCCTTCACTGCGCAAAGGCTGGCGCCATTGCCCAGATGACAAGTTATTAAATTGAGGTCTTCGATTTTTTGAGCCATGAGATCTGCCGCAGATAACGCAACAAATTTATGAGAAGTACCGTGAAAACCGTACTTGCGAATCGCGTGTTTTTCATAAAGTTCATAGGGAATAGCATACATATGAGCTTCAGCAGGAATCGATTGGTGAAAAGCAGTGTCAAATACTGCAACATTCAACGAATCCGGTAAAATCTTTTGGCAGGCTTGAATACCCATCAAGTTGACAGGATTGTGCAATGGTGCCAACTCAATATATTCTTCTATTTTAGAGCTTTCTGTTTCTTTAACCAGAACAGACTCTTTAAAATAATCGCCACCCATGGCCACTCTATGTCCTATGCCATCAATTTCTTCGTAACGTTTTACAACACCGCAATCCGGATCTATCAAAGCTTTGAAAATAATTGCCAATGCTGCTTCATGGTCCGGTAAGGGTTGGATAAATTCTACAGGCATTTTTCCGGTAGGCTTATGTGTGATTTTTGATTGCTTAGAGCCAATTCTTTCCGCTAATCCTTTTACCAACACACTCTCGTCTGTCATATTGATCATCTGATATTTGATGGTAGAACTACCGGCATTAATTACCAAAATCTTCATTCTATTCTCCTTAAATGTTTTTGTCGTTATCTACTACCCAATTATTATAACAACCAATGTAACAATAAACCAGTGATTCTCAAGTTTTTATCTAATTTTTCAGGATATTTTTCGTTATTGAAAAACAAAAGATAAAAACATAGCAGAAAGAAGCTAAATAATGCATGTGTTCCAATGTTTTTTGAACCATTTAAGTATTATATATAAAATACTGATAAAGACCAGTAATGTTTAGAAAAAAAGTGTATACTAACCATATCATGACAGGACGGTATAATAATGAAAATCATGGCCACCATTGCGGAATACAACCCCTTTCATAAGGGGCATCTGTTTCATTTAATTCAATCCAAAGAAAAAAGTTCCTGTACCCACACCATGGTATTGATGAGCGGTGACTTTGTTCAGCGTGGTACACCTGCCATTGCAGACAAATGGACTCGCACGAAGATCGCTTTATTAAATGGTGTCGATTTGGTATGTGAATTGCCTTTTTACGCTGCAAACCAAAGTGCAGAGTTTTTTGCAAGAGGTGCGTTAGATATTCTCAATGCGACGCATGCCGTGGATTTCTTGTCCTTCGGTTGCGAAGAAAGAACGATAGAAAAATTGTATGAGGTGGCGTATCGGATGGTCGATGAAAGCGATTCCTTTAAAACTTTATTGCAGTCACGTTTAAAAGAAGGCTACAGTTTTGCAGCAGCAAGACAATACGCAGTTTCAAAACTGTACACCGTCACTATTGGAGAGATACTCTCTCGACCCAATAACATTTTAGCTGTTGAATATTTAAAATCCATGATAAGAACGAACTCGCTGATCAAACCCCTAGGTGTTCAACGAAAGGGAGAAACCTACGATGCCAACCAATGGCCACCACCTTCCAACTACGCCTCGGCAACGCAAATACGAAAAGGACTATTAGATGGCCTCGATGTGCAGCCCTATCTTCCCTACCCCCTGAGTCATCTAGAAAACGCCATCGAAAATGCCGCATCGGGAATCGCTAAATTTGATTTGGCATTGACGACTCGCTTACTTCAAACATCGGCTGTAGAATTACGCCACTTTCCCTATGTGTCGGAAGGCATTGAAAATCGCATTTTAAAAAGCTTGCATCATCATCAAACTTTAGAGGATATTTCTAAACACGTTGCTTCTAAGCGAATGCCGGAAAGTCGTATACGCAGGATATTGACTAATTTTATGCTGGGTATGTCTGTAAATTTATTTAATACCGCCTATTCCGGTGAAGTGCAACCCTACCTGCGTGTTTTAGGCTTTAATAAAAAAGGCACAGAGATTCTGAATCGTATTAAAAACATTTCGACGATTCCCAGATTAACCCAACTTAAAAAAGCAAAAAATATTTTAACAGAAAACCAATACAAACTACTGGAAAAAGATATTTTGGCAAGCAATCTCTATCATTTGTATTTTAATCCTCGATTTGTTTACAATGAAGACTACTATCGTTCACCAATATTGATAAAGCAATAAACCGTACGAGCTCGAAAAAGAACCGGATTCAGGAATGATCATCAATGACTTGATGGTATTTCCAAAATCCGGTTCTCTTTCATATATTTAGATGTCTAGAAAGCACTTTAATGTTTGTATTGCCGAGAATTGTCTCGCCTTGTAATTTGGAATTCTTCCCCTAAGTAAAAGAATAGGATGAATACACCCAAACCGGTCAACCATAAAAATCCTGTTTTTATATCTTCAAAACCGGAGCATGCTAAAATTAAAAAAAATATAAATCCTAAATTGCCAACTACCTTCGTTAAGCGATTAAAAAGTAACATATTCTTCTCCTTACTCATTATTTTGAATCTTCTTGTTGTTGCATATCGAGTGCATTTACTGCAGTTGCTGATTGTTGTTACGTATTATGCAACATCAGTGTACTATGTATTTTGTCACGTGTCAAGTGATTTATCTGAATTCGCCCAATATAATTGTTGCATAATAAGAGAAATATGTTAAACTGTATTTAGGTGATTAAAATGACTATTCATAAAAGATTAAAAGATAAGCGACAAGAAAGTGGTATGACGCTCCAAGAGGTTGCCGACCTTGTTGGTGTCAGCAGACAAACCATCCAACGATACGAATCGGGAAATATAAAAAATATCCCATCAGAAAATGTTGAAAAACTAGCTGACATCTACCATACGACCCCACAACAGCTTTATAACTGGGAAGTACAAAAAGAAGTAGAGGTATCTATTCGCGATTTAATTCCTCTCGTTACCAAGCAATTACCTCTTTTAGGAGATATTGCCTGCGGAGAGCCCATTTTAGCCGATGAACATCACGGCGAATGGGTCGAAACTACCGAAAATATCAATGCAGATTTCTGTATTCGGTGTAAAGGCGACTCCATGGTAGGAGCTCGTATTTATGATGGTGATATCGTATTTATAAAAAAGCAAGCGGATGTAGAAAATGGCGAAATCGCAGCTGTTTTAATAGAAGATGAAGCAACCTTAAAAAGAGTAAACAAAAACAATAAAGGTTTTATATTTTTAATGGCGGAAAATCCCGCCTATGCACCAATCGTTATAGATTTAAAAGAAAACGGTCGTATTGTAAAAATTTTGGGAAAAGCGGTCGCCTTTCAAAGCGTTTTGTAATGATCGTCAGTAACTATAGTAAGAGTCTCTTATAAAAAAAATTGATCAAAATCGACCACAAAAGAGGCCGGTACATTTGTACCGGCCTCTTTTTATCTTGTTTTATATTTTTTTACGACCCCTTTAATGGACGTTTAGAACAATTCTTACTGACGCTTAGTCATCTGTTCTCATAGAATAATTGTTCCGCTAGAGTTTTTAAGCCGACTTTCTAAACATTCAATCTCTCTTCGATAAAAGAAGCTAAAGATGTAGCAATATGATCTAATTCCTTTTGATCTTCACCCTCTATCATCACGCGAACTAAGGGCTCCGTGCCTGATGGTCGTATTAAAACCCTTCCGTTTTCATGAAATTGAGATTCAATCTCTTCGATTTTTTTGCAGATTTCAGGATGATCCATATAATGATATTTTTTATCGTTGCGAACCCGAGCATTCTTTAAGACTTGAGGAAACACTTCCATTTCAGCTGAAAGTTCGGATAAGGGTTTTTGACTATCGACAATTAGTTTTGAAAGCAATAAACTCGTCATCAACCCGTCGCCCGTGGTGTTGTAATCGAGATAAATGATATGCCCTGACTGTTCACCTCCCAAATTACAACCGTTTTCCAGCATGTTTTCTAGAACGTACCGGTCTCCTACTTGGGTTATTTCCAAGTTAATTTCCTCATGATTTGCCGCTTTGTGTAGTCCTAGATTAGACATCACCGTGATGACAAGGGTATCCTTGCCAAGTTTGTTCTCTTTTTTAAGTGATTTTCCCAATAGGTATAAAATCTTATCTCCATCCACCAAACGCCCTTTGTTGTCGACGGCAAGGCAGCGATCGGCATCACCATCGAAGGCGAAACCAAAATCAGCCTCATGGTCGACGACGTGTTTTTTTAACCTTTGCATATGTGTGGAGCCGCATTGTTCGTTAATATTTTTACCGTCCGGTTGACCGCCTAATGTTAAAACCGAAGCCCCTAACGATTCAAACACCTTGGGCGCAATATCATACAATGCGCCGTTGGCACAGTCTAAAACAATCCTTTGCCCTTCTAGATCGGGTTCAATATGGGCCAGCAGTGTATCCGTATAAAGGGATGGCGCATTTTCCAACAATTGAGGGGATGTTTTTTTGAAAGAAATTCTATTCTGATCTAGGTCATTGAAGATCAATGTTTCGATTTCTTTTTCTGTCTCGTCGGGTAATTTAAACCCATAGTGGTTAAAGAATTTGATGCCATTGTATTCAGAAGTGTTGTGAGAAGCGGATATTACAATCCCTGCATGGGCATCTAAACTTTTGGTTAGAAGGGCCACCGCCGGTGTCGGCACAACACCTAAACTGACAGCTTGGCCACCCGAGGCCTGGATGCCCGCAATTAAAGCTTCTTCCAGAGCCTCTCCCGAGGCTCTCGTATCTCTTCCGATGAGTATTTTAGGATGGTCCTTTTCTTTTGCTAAAACCATCGTGCCATATTTTCCTAATAAAAATGCCAAATCATCTGTCAGTTCGCAACCGTACAAACCTCTGACACCGTCTGTACCAAATAATTTTCTCATTGTTTCGCTCCCCTGCAAGGGCGTAAGTTCGTTTTTTTGCCCATGATGTATTTCTTTTTTTCTTCGAAGGATTTCTGTTCTATGTTGAAGGTCAAATTCTCAGTGGTCTCTTCATTTTTATTGGACAATGCCACATTGATAAATTCATTGCAAAGCCATGGGTTTAAAATGAACAACGGGCCCAAAGTATTGGTGAAAATCCCTTGATGGATGCCATAACCTTCGTAACAATCAGCCCCATTGTTTCCGTATCCATAAGTTAGAATTCCAAAAGGATGATCATTGTCCTCATAGTTGAAATCCGCCATCTGTATTTGATTCCCGATGATTTCAAAGGATCGGCCGTTGTATTGTGCTTGATAGATTAAATCGTCTCCATAAACGGCAACATTTTCTTTCACTTCCAAAGGAAGAAGCCCCAAACCTTCAATGATTTCCTTATCTTCGCGAAGAATACGCTTACCCCATAAAGCAACAGAAGTGCCTGTTACAAGCATAGGTTTCCCATCTTTGAGATAGTTCTTTAAAGAAATCTGATGGGGGGTTAAAGCCTCAAGTATCCTTGGAAATAACGAAATCTCACCGGATAACATAACGATCATATCATAAACATCGGGTTGAAAGGGTGAGTCGAGATGAATTTCATCAATTTGAAGATCAATATTCCTCATACCACATAGTCTGTGTAAAGCTAAAATATTGCCCCTTTCCCCATGCAAGTTGAAATTATCCGGAAACAACCAAGCTAAGCGTAAAGTTTTCATTGCAATTTCTCCTGGATTTGTGTATTCAACTCATCGTAGGATGCCAAACAAGTTATTAAATAGATATTATCCGTCGTCATTTCAGAGATATGATGTAACATTTCGTCAAAGTCTCCATTGGGTTGAATATAAAGCTTTTCTTCTGAAACACCTTCATAAATCAGTCGATTGGCAGTATCATAAGCGACTACCGGAGAAAAGCATAAGAACTGTTCAACGTTTGCTGCAGCCATAGGACCAAAATCGCAATCAAAGGTATAAAAGGTATTGGTATAATAGGGTACTATATCTTCTACAGGATATAAACCGATACACACTGCTTTCGGCTCAGGATCTTGAGCAATAACGTTGAGTGTATTCTGCAGAGTATCCGGATTTTCTTGTTTGATTCTCATGTATTTAATGGTTTTTCGACCATAGGGTATCTTTTCAAAACGACCGGCAATATTTTTAAAATCATCAAATACAGGAACACATGCGTCGATTTCTTTGTGAAAGAGTTTGTCCATGATCAGCAATGCACCGGCGTAATTGTAGAGCATATAAGGCAGATCGTAAGGCATTGGAAAGCGAATACCGTCTTTTTTAAAAGTTTTGTCTTTAAAGTTGACATCTGTTATGCGCGCATCCGGATTTTCTTGGCTGGAAAAACCGCAATGATCACAATGAAAATCGCCAATATTGTCTACATTAAAATAAGTGTATCGGATACCATGTGCACATCTGGGACAACTTAAACTGGGAAAGGAATCGGGTTTCCGAAAAGTTTCTTCATGTTTTGCCACCGAATAATAAAATGTAGATGCGCCTTGATCTTCAAAGGCTTTACTTCTTGGATCTTCATTATTTAAATAAAGATTGAGTTTCGGATTCATAATTTGATTAATTTTTCTTACGATAAAGTCCGGATCTCCGTTACGTTGTACCTGGTCCTTTTGTAAATTGGTTATGAGCAAGTGTTCTGCAGGCAGTTGTTCATAAATTAAGGGCAAATACCTTTCGTCGGTTTCGAAAACCATATAGTCGTAATCTAAATACCCACGCCAATTCGCTGCTTTGCTCAAGGAGGTGGCAATACCGGGCAATAAATTGGCACCTTCCAAATTGGTGATGATTTTAAGAGGATATGGAGCCAAGAGATGGTTAATGAGATGCGTTGTCGAGGACTTACCGTTGGTCCCGGTGATAAATAATATCTTAGCGTAATCGATTCCTTTAAAGTGAGAAACCATTTGAGGATCAATTTTAAGTGCTTTCGCTCCGGAAAAATTAGAACCCTTATTTTTGTCGATTAATTGAATCAGAAAATTTAAGATTTTTGCAAACCATAAAGCCAAATAAAAACGCATAGAGACCTCCTGTCACTGCCATTTTTTACAAAAAATCAGGACAGAAAGATATACTTCCAATCCTATCAATTGATTTTACGTATAGATTATAAACGAAAAAAGTTGTTTAGTACAAGAATCTTTAAATAATTCTCATCAAACGACTCTTGTCCTATCAGAAAAATCCATAAAAAAACAGTCTTATAATGTCTTTTGCATTGTCATTTACAAAAATCAATAGTATAATCGAAACAATTTCTTAAAATAAATGGAGGGCGTTATGCTATCAATCAAAGCAAAGAGCATTACACCATCGATTACCATGAGCATCTCTAGCCGGGTAAAAGAGCTTAAAAGTCAAGGTGAAGACATCATCAATTTGAGTATTGGTGAACCGGATTTTACAACACCGGAAGCAATAAAAAAAGCGGGCTGTAAAGCCATTGAAGACAATATAACGAAGTACGATGCTGCAGCAGGAAATGCCGTATTAAGGCAAGCCATAGCTGAAAAACTAAAGGATGAGAACGGTGTTCATTATACTGCAGACCAAATTGTGGTTACCAATGGTGCCAAGCAAGCGATTACCAATGCTTTAATCGCAACCTTAGATCCGGGAGACGAGGTCATCCTACCCACACCCTATTGGGTTAGTTATCCGGAAATCATTGCTCTGTGCGGCGGTGTTACAAAAGTTGTAAAAACCGATAAAGCTACCGGCTTTATCTTAACCTTAGAAGATTTGAAAAAACACATCACCGCTAAAACAAAAGTGGTACTGATCAACAATCCTTCCAATCCTACCGGTAATGTTTACTCTCAAGATGAGTTGTCTGAGATTTGTACCTATTTGGCAGATCGAGGCATCATTATTTTAGCTGATGAAATCTACGAACGCATTGTTTTTGATGAACCTTTTTGTTCGATTCCCTCTATCAGCCAAAAGGTGTATGATCACACCATTCTGATCAACGGCTTAAGCAAATCGGTTTCTATGACCGGTTGGCGCATGGGCTACACAGCGACTTCTCAAAAATTGGCTAAGGCCATGGCCGGCATCCAATCCCATTTAACGGGACATTCCTGTACCATTACCCAAGCTGCTTCTATCACTGCTTTAAAGGATTGTGAAAACGACATAGAAGAAATGGTAGCCATTTATAAGAAAAGACGTGACTTCATCGTTCGTTTTTTCCAAGATTGGAAAGGTTTGGACATTGTCCCACCTAAAGGCGCTTTTTACGTTTTTATCGACATCTCATCCTTAAGGTCTTATCTATCCGAAGACTTGTCCATGAGTTTTTGTAGCGAAATTTTGGAACAACAAAAAGTAGCTTTTGTCCCGGGAATAAGTTTTGGAGAGGACGACTTTGTTCGCATGAGTTATGCAGCCAGCATGGAGGACATCGAACAAGGTTTAAACCGACTCAAAGCTTTTATCGAAAATTTAAAAAAATAATTCAAATGAGCCATGCATTTCGACAATTCAACGTTGTCTTGGCATGGCTCATTTTATATTCAAAAATTGTACTAACCGGTATCAAGATAAGCCCGGAACATTGCCGATATAAACCCGTTTCAAATATCGTTTTGCAATGTCTTTGGCTTGAATGATGGTATTAATTGCGGTAGGTGACAATTGCATGCGATGTGTAGGAAAATAGCGCGATAAATGTAAAGGAATATTGTCATCTATTTCGGCGATGGTTGTCGCTATTTTTTGAATTTCATCAGGCGTTGTATTCAGTGGCTCAATCAACAAAGTCGTAATCTCTACATGAGTTTTCTGAGCTGCCAAAGCAATTGTCTTTAAGACCGGTTCTAAACGACCACCACAATATTTTTTGTAAAAATCCTCCCGGATACTTTTTAAATCGATGTTCATACCATCGACATATGGTAAGAGATCGACCAGTGGTTTCTCGTTGATGTAGCCATTGGTGACAACGACATTTTTATAGCGCTGATCCATTTTCTTGAGTTTCACAGCAAGAGAATACATCCCTTCATACCAAACCGTCGGTTCGTTATAGGTGTAAGCTAAGCCGATGGAGCTTTCCGAGGTGGCTTTTTCTAAGATGAAATCTTCTGTAAAGGTGCCCGAGTATTCCGGATTGGAGACAATTTGGTGGTTTTGACAAAAATCACAAGTAAAATTACAGCCAAAGCTGCCGATTGAAAAGATCTTGCTCTTAGGCGATAAGTGATAGAGCGGTTTTTTTTCGATGGGATCGTAATGCAAACCACAATAGCGATCTCGATTGAGAAGAACGAGCTCTCCCTCACGGTTGTATCGTGTCTTGCAAAATCCTTTTTGACCAAGGGAGATCAGGCAATACCTTGGGCATAAGGTACAGCGAACTTTGTCGCCATTCTCCTTTTCATAAAACAATGCCCTATCCCTTAAATTATGTTTCTTCATGTCGCTCTACTTTAAAACGGCTGATTTCATACGTTTCTTCAAAACCAATACCTGCTTTTTGTAATGCAATGGCTAATTGTTCTTCAACGGTAGTCACACCTTCCAACCTCGGTAAAAGAACACCGGTGCGGTAACCCTTGCGGACAATGACACCGTATTGTTGTGGATCTAATGAATCGATAGCCGTGACAACTTCGGATTCTCCAAGAACATCGACCGAATAAACCAATGAATCAAGTTCTGCTTCTGTAACGCTGTTAAAACGTGGGTCGCGCAAACCTGAGGATATGGCATTGTCTCTGATCTCTTCCCATAGAGAATTTTTAGTGGGCTCCAATGTGCCGATACACCCTCTCAGCTGACCATTTTGATAAAGTGTAACAAAACAGGCTGCCTTTAATTGCAGCAATGGATGCTCATCGGGCATGGGCAGAGGCTTTTTGTTTTGTAGATAATAAACTAAACTTTCCCTTGCCAATGCAATGTGTATATCTGTTTTCATTCTCATCCCCCCTCTTCTCATTCCTTTAAGTCAATAAAAGCGTTCAGATAGCCGACACCGAAGGGACCTTCGTAAGAAATGAGGTTAGAATCATAATGACCCTGATTTAAAGCACCTACTAAAATTAAAATTGATCTTAAGCCGCATTCCCCTGCATTTTCTGTTAAGGTTTCTGGCAAATCGCGAATACCCTCTAGGCGGTTTTCTTCTACCAATTCCACAATACTCTGGTCAAAAGCCGGCCCTGCCGGATGAAAGTCGTAGGGGCCTTCATTTTTAAGTCTATGGGATAAATCTCCCGATGCAATGATAATCGAAGGTCTTTTCAAAGCATTAATCGCCAACTTCATAATCTCTCCAAAGGCAATCAGCTTTTCTCGGGACAATAACCCGTAAGTAATGACTATTAAGCGATAGTCTTTTAAATATTGAGATAAAAAATAAAGGGGCACCATGACTCCTTGGTCCAATCCGGGATTGAGATGATACTGTTCTGTCGTTTCTTCATCCAAATACACTGTTGAAATTCGTTTTTTGTTTGCCATTTTGGAAATCATATCTGCCAATTCACAATCGTTCTCTTTCGTCAAGGTGACTTCCCGGTGTCCGTAATTTCCAAAATGTCCCGTTAAAATCGGCAACCCTTGTATGCTGATGGCATCTCTGAACATGTTGCCATGGGGTGTAATGACGATAACCGTTTCCGGTTGTTTATCAGAGAGTTGTTGAGATAATTTGTCAATGCCTTCTGTGGTTTTTTCAGCTTTTAGGGCATCCCTTCCACCGATCTCCGGTACAATAATCGGTGGATGAGGCATTATGGCCCCCGCCAATAAATAATCTTTCATAAGGGGCTCCTTTCTATAGTTTTTTTGATACTATTATATTGGGCTTTGGAATATTTTGGCTTAATACTAAAAAAAGGCTACTACCCGAAGGGGCAGCAGCCTTTTATATTTTAATCTGCTAATGCTGCAGATACGATGCACAATTGACAAATTTCGTCTTCAACACAACCTCTGGATAAGTCGTTAATCGGTGCATTTAAACCTTGTAAAACCGGTCCGATCGCCTTAAAGCCTCCGAGTCGTTGTGCGATTTTATACCCGATGTTGCCCGCAGCAATATTGGGGAAAATAAAAACATTGGCATTTCCCTTTAATGGAGAGTCGGGTGCTTTTAACTCTTGAACTTCCCTAGCTACGGCTGTATCAAATTGAACTTCACCGTCTATGAGCATATCGGGATTGAGTTCTCTAGCTAAAGCTGTTGCCCCTGCTACTTTTGTGACTTCTTCGTGTTTTGCAGAGCCTCGAGTTGAAAAAGAGAGCATAGCGATACGGGGTTCAATCCCTAATTTGGTTGCCGTTTCATGGCATTGCACCGCTTGTTCTGCTAAATCTTCTTTTGTAGGATCGATATTAACAGCTCCGTCGCAGGTCATATATATTTCGTCCCCTCTTATTAATAGGAACACCCCGGACACTTTTTTATAAGCCGGTTTTGTTTTAACGATTTGTAAAGCTGGACGAACTGTATCGGCCGTGGAATGAACGGCACCGGAAACCATCGCGTCTGCTCTTCCGGTATAAACCAACATCGTACCAAAATAATTAACTTGTCTATTGAGCAATTCCCACGCATCGGTTGCCAATATTTTGCCTCTTCTTCTCTTAACAAAAGATTGTAAGAGTTCGTCAAAATAATCTATTCTTGTGGGATCTTCAATGCGTATGCCATCAATTTTTAGTTGCCATTTTTTTGCTAAGCCGTTAATTTCGTCGACCTTACCGATTAATATAGGCTTTAAAACGCCGTCGTTGTGAAGCCTGCTTGCTGCTGACAAAACGCGTTTGTCCGTTGCTTCAGGCAATACAACGGAAGGCTGTTTAGCCTTAACTTCCTCGGTTAGGTTCTGAATTATGTCCATTTCTACCTCTTTTTCCATTCTATTAGCAAATTCTAAAACCATCATTTACATATTAATTATAACATGAGATTTATTTGGCAAATAGTAATATTTCGTACACTCCAATAAAATATTAGCGTTTCCGGTCGATTAAAAGACTAATATTTGGAAATCATCATCTATATATAACTTAACACCTGCATGTCCATTCATGTCATCCAATAACGGCAAACCTGTTGCGACATTGGCTTCATAAACATCTAACACTTTAGAGCATGCTTTGCAAATACCGGCAATCAAACCTTTTTCCTTGGCTTTAAGATATAAAGGTGTCTTTTCTTCTTCAAAAACAGGTGGTAATTTAACAGATGCGCCCTCAAAAATTACTTTAACTTCATGACCTGCTTGATGCAAATCCATAGCGTTCATTAAAACGTGCATAAAACACATTTGCTCTCCACGCATAGCGTACAATAAAACTTTTTTCATCTTTGTTACCTCTCTTTGTTTTATTATAAAAGATGTACCAAGACTCTGTCTTAAATAATCTACAAAAAAACATTAGTCCATGATATCTACATGGTCACCTGCCATCGCTTTTTTCATATTGCGAATGGAACACATCTTACCGCACATGGTACAAGTATCGGGATTTTCGGGATGGGAATCTTTGCGATAACGTTTTGCTTTTTCCGGATCGATGGCTAATTCAAACATCGTGTCCCAGTCCAAATTCTTTCTAGCGACAGACATTTTATAATCCCAAAGCGCAGCGCCGGACAACCCTTTGGCGACATCCGCTGCATGGGCAGCTATTTTACAGGCAATGATTCCCTCTTTAACGTCATCGGTATTGGGCAAACGTAAATGTTCAGCCGGGGTAACGTAGCATAAAAAGCTGGCACCCTGACTGGCTGCGATGGCACCTCCAATAGCAGAAGTAATATGGTCATAACCGGGAGCCACATCGGTAACCAAGGGTCCTAAAACATAAAAAGGTGCACCGGAACAAATGCTTTGTTGTATGGTCATGTTGGCTTCGATTTGATTCAGTGGAACGTGTCCGGGGCCTTCTACAATCACTTGTACATCTTTTTTCCATGCGCGCTTGGTCAACTCGCCAATGGTCACCAACTCCGCAATTTGGGCTATATCTCCTGCATCGGCCAAGCAACCGGGTCTGCATGCATCCCCCAAAGAGATGGTCACATCGTATTCTCTGCATATTTCTAATACTTGATCGAAATGTTCGTAAAAGGGATTTTCCCGACCTGTCATTTCCATCCACGAAAAAATTAAAGCGCCGCCTCTGGAGACCATGGGCATCAATCGGTTGGTATTTTTAATTTTTTCTGCGATTTCACGGTTTAGACCACAATGAAGTGTTATAAAATCCACCCCATCTTCCGCGTGCATCTCAACGACGTCTAGCCACTCTTCTTCAGTAATTTCATTTAAGGGTTTATTATAGTAAACCAGACCGTCGTAAATCGGTACTGTGCCGATCATGGCGGTACTTCTTGCTATGAGTTCTCTTCTAAAACGCTTGGTATCCCCGTAGGAACTTAAATCCATTATAGCTTCGGCGCCCAAATCAATCGCCGTTTGAAACTTTTTAAATTCTTCCTCGATATTGAGACAGTCCTTCGAAGTACCTAAATTGACATTGATTTTTGTACGCAAGGCATTGCCCAAGCCATAGGGTGTTAAGGATGTGTGATTTTTATTAGTCGGTATGACGAGTTGACCCTCTGACATTAAAGCCATGAGTCTTTCCACCGTAATATTTTCGTCTTTTGCTACATGCATCATTTCCTGTGTTATGATACCTTTTTTTGCCGCATCCATTTGAGTTGAATAGTTTTTCATATTACCTCCAATAAGGGGGCATAAGAGAACAAAAAAACACATTCCAGCTGAATGTGTCGTAAACGTGTTTTCCCTACGGTGGCATTATCCACATCAGGTTAAAGGGTTTAGGATTTCATTCCATTCTCAGCCATAGCTCCCCAATATTTAATTCGTTTCAATAATAGCATAGATGTAAGAAAATGTACAATTAATCTAAAAACTCACCTGCTTTCGTCAATGTAAAACGCCTCGCTTAAAAATGTTGCAGTCCTTTATATTTCATAAACAATCGCGTTTGGATTCTTTAAAATGTTTGACAAAAACACAAGCTTGGTGTAGGATATTTTTTATAATGCTGATGTGGCTCAGGTGGTAGAGCAGCTGATTCGTAATCAGCAGGTCAGCGGTTCGAGTCCGCTCATCAGCTCCAGCGCAATCATACGGAAATCCTGTGTTTATCAGGGTTTCCGTTGTTTTTTATCGGCATTAGGATTTCACTAAAACGGTGAAAATCGGTTAAAATATGCTTGGTTGTCGTACATTTTAGTAAAACCATGGAAGGTTGATACAATTTTTAAAGCCGGGCATTACACCCGGCTTTTTTAATCTCAATTTATTTGTATAGAATCAAATAGCTGGACGTTTAAACAAAGTACTTGACCACCCCACATGTCACAGCTTCTGGCATTCTAAGCAGTCCATTTACGTATAGATGCACAATATCTTCTCCATGCGTTATCCTAAGCAGGTTTTCACCTGCTTAGGATTCTGTTGAATTTCATATTACGTCCATCATTAAAAGACAATTGCTCGTCAATTTAAGCGACCTTGTCATGATGTCCATTGATGACCTATTAATTTCATATTTGCTTGTAAATCGGATTAAGTTTTTGATAGATCATCATCCTTTAACATCTTCACTCAACTTTTATTGCGCTTGCTCTTTGACTTTTCTATCAGTTCAGTGACTTCAGGCATCAACTCCGTAGACATTAATTCTAAAATTCTTGCTAAGGTATCGATGTCTTCCTTTGGTAAACGTTCTTTAAGCCTATCCATGACGATGTGAACGTAAAGTTTTTTCAATTCGTCGTACTTGTCGTACTTTTCTGTCAGCTCTAAAAAACGTTCTCGTTTGTCTTCCGTTGATGGCACTTTTTTAATGTACCCTTTACGGGTTAAACTGGATACCTTATATGCGGTATTCGGCTGTGATATATCCAAAAATTCTGTTACTTCTTTAATGGTTGGCCGATTTAAGGCTGCAATCACCTCAACACAAAATGTTTCGATGGCAGTCAAGGCCGTTTCTCCTTCTTCCAAGCCTTGAAACATGCGCCGATAAAAACTTAATTTGAATTTATCGTAGACTTCATTGAATAACTTTTCTACCATCTATGACTATTATCTCCTCTCATGTTCTCACCATCTATTGAGTCGGATAGATGCATACATCTCAATCTTATTTTATTGTATAACAAAGGTTAACTCCGCTTCGCACGCAACTTCGTCACCAACTTTTGCAATCCCTTTTCCAATACCGATGCGTCCTCGCCTTTTTATAATTTCACAGTTCAGAGTGAGGACATCCCCGGGACGTACTTGTTTTCTGAATTTTGCATTTTTGATGCCACCAAATAATGCCATTTTACCACTAAATTCATCTAAGCTCAAAATTGCGATGGCTCCGACCTGAGCTAAGGCTTCTATAATCAAGACACCGGGCATAACGTGATATTCTGGGAAATGCCCTGTAAATACGGGCTCTCCGGCGGATACACTCTTCCTACCCCTTGCCCAAACACCGGCTTCACCGTCTTCTATGGCATCCACCAATAAAAACGGGTATCTATGGGGGATGATTTCTTGGATCTCATTGCTGTTCAGTTTCATCGATCACTCCACTTTTTAAAACAGACGGAGGTGTTGTGTCCACCGAAACCCAAGGAGTTGCTTAAAGCATACCGTATATCGGAATCTCGACCTTGATTTGGTACGATATCTAAATCGCAATTGGGGTCTTTTTCGCGGTAATTAATGGTCGGCGGTATATAGCCCTTGTGTAGTGCAAGAGCGGTAACAATGCCTTCGACGGCACCGGCGGCTCCTAATAAGTGACCGATCATAGACTTGGTGCTGCTGATGGCTAGACGGTCTGCATGTTCACCGAAGGCCGCGCGTACAGCGGTGGTTTCATAGTGGTCGTTTAGCGGTGTGGACGTGCCATGAGCGTTGATATAGTCCACTTGGTCCGGTGTAATACCGGCATCTTCCAATGCCTTTGTCATGGCTAAAGCAGCCCATTTTCCATCTTCTTGGGGGGCTGTGATATGTCCGGCATCGCAAGTGGAACCGAAGCCTACCACTTCCGCATAAATGGTTGCGTTTCTCTTTAATGCGCTTTCTAGAGACTCCAGGACCATCACACCGGCCCCTTCGCCCATCACAAATCCTGAACGGTCCTTGTCGAAAGGAATAGAGGCACGGTTGGGGTCCGTTTCCAGTGTCAGTGCTTTCATGGCGGTAAAACCACCCATGCCTAGTGGGGTAATGCTTGCTTCTGAACCACCGACAAACATAATATCCGAATAGCCGTCTCGAACCATTCTAAACCCTTCTCCGATGGCGGAAGTCCCTCCTGCACAGGCGGCAACGGGGCAAGAACAATGACCGTGTAATCCCAGTTCGATGGCTATTTCAGCAGCTGTCATGTTGACAATGACCATGGGAATAAAGAAAGGTGAGATGCGATCATACCCTCTTTTTAGACCTCTTTGGTGCTCTGTTTCGATGGTCATTAAACCGCCGATTCCCGAAGAAACGATGGTTCCGGCATTTAATTGGCTCTCCAAATAATCCTTGGTCAGTCCGGCGTGTTCTGCCGCCTTTAAGCCTGCGATAACGCCCAGTTGGTTGACTCGATCCATTCTCCTAACGGTTTTTCTGTCGAGATATTCTTCAGGATCGAAATCCTTTACCTCTCCGGCTACTTTGGCTTTCATCTTTTCGGTATCGTAGGCGGTAATCGGTCCGATGGCACAGTGGCCTTTTCTTAAACTGCTGTAAATATCTTCAATGGTATGACCGATTGGGGTTACAGCACCCATTCCGGTAATGACGACTCTTCTTCTTTCGCCACTCATATGTTCATGCCTCCATCTACAGAAATCACTTGACCGGTTATATAGTCGCCGCCCTCGGAACATAAAAAGACAACTGTTTTGGCGATGTCCTGCGGTGTACCGAAGCGGTTTAAAGGAATCTGCGTTTTAATCTTTTCTTGGATCTCTTCATTGAGAGCCGCAGTCATATCCGTCGTAATAAAGCCCGGTGCAATGGCATTGGCTGTGATGTTACGACCGGCCAATTCCTTCGCGATGGTTTTGGTCAATCCGATCAAGCCCGCTTTGCTGGCGGCATAATTAGCTTGACCTGCGTTACCCCTAACACCCGATATACTGGAAATATTGATGATCCTCCCATAGCGTTTTTTCATCATGAGCGATGAACATAGTTTTGACAAGTAAAAAGCGGATGTCAAATTGGTGTGTATGACGCTTTCAAAGTCTTCCGGTTTCATGCGTAGAATTAGATTATCCTTGGTGATACCTGCGTTGTTAACCAAAACATCAACGCGACCCCATTTTTCTTTGATTTTTTGAACCATATCTTCGCAGGCGGCGTAATCATCGATATCTGCTTTTAATAGCAATACCTCTGCTCCGTAACCTTCGCATATTTTTTTAGTTTCCAACGCTTCTTCTTCGCTTGAACGATAATGAACGCCAATATGATAACCGGCTTCTGCCAATGCGACGGCTATAGCATGACCGATGCCTTTACCTGCTCCGGTTACCAAGGCCACTTTTTTAGTATTCTCCATTATTGCTTCTCCTTCAAATAGCTTTCTATACTTTCTACTGTGTTCACTTCAAACACCGGTGTATTCCTATTTATTTTTCTAATAAAGCCTTTTAAAACACCGCCGAATCCTATTTCAACGAAGGTCTGGACACCATTTTTGATCATAAACTCGATACTGTTTTGAAAATAAACCGGAGATTGCAATTGACGCACCATTAATTCCGGGATGCTTTGATGATCTCTTGTTTGTCCGAGGCTGTTGAACACAACGGGTATTTGTTCGTCTCCAAAAGTAATGTTTTTAAAATAATTCTCTAAAGCATCTCCCGCCGGTTTCATATAAGAGGTATGAAAAGGACCTGAAACTTTTAATGGAATTAAACGACGAGCTCCAGCACTTTTTAAAGCTTCCGATGCTTCAGCAACACGGCTTTTTTCTCCGGATATCACAACTTGACCCGGACAGTTGATATTGGCAATTTCCGCTCTATTCTCCGAAGGGGGTAATTGTCTCAATACCTCCGCTATGTGTTCCGGTGTCATGCCCATGACGGCGATCATGGACGTGTCGATATCTTTCGAAGCTTTTTCCATTTCGACACCTCTAAATGCCACTGTGGATACGGCTTCCGCATCTTCTAAGACACCGGCGGTGGCCAGAGCGGAGTATTCTCCTAAACTTAAGCCCGCAACCATGGTGGGCTTGATACCGTTTGAGATTAAAATGTTTTTGACAGCTACCTGAAAAGCAACCATAATCGGTTGTGTGTTGGCGGTTTGAGAGATTTCTTCAAATCTGCCATTAAAACTTAAGTTTTTAATTCTATCTGCATCTTCTAAACCGTCATAAATAGTTCGCACTTCAGATAAGTATAGGTATAAATCGCCTCCAATGCCCTCTTTTTGGCTGCCTTGATCTGAGAATTAAAAAGCTGTATTCATGCATTTCTCCATTCTTCCATGATTGAAGAGATAATCTCTTTGACTGTGGATATCTTGTCGATACGTTCAACGTTAGAACCTGAAAAAAACAAACCTTCTTCTACATCCCCAACTACCGCTTTGGATAGCGCATGCGAAATGCAATAGGGTGTGGTTTTCGGATCGCAAACTGAAAGGCATTTGATACAGCGTTTCGGCGGTATTCTTCCAACGTTCTTTATGTTTTGCACTAAAGGTGTTTGGATGGCCCTTGCCAACATACCTACCGGGCTTTTGATAACAACCAAATCCTTTTGAGTTGCCTTGAGGATAACCTCCTTAAAGCCTTTACTGGCGTCGCATTCTTCCGTAGCGATAAATCGCGTACCGATTTGAACTCCGCTTGCTCCTAAATCCATGTATTTTTTTAAATCGAATCCGTCGAAGGCGGAACCGGCTGCAAAAACCGGAATGGACTCCTTTGCTGTCTTCAGAAAATCGACGATCTCTTTTACAATTGTCGTCGTGCTGCGACCGGGGTCTGTCATTTCTTCTTCAGAAAAACCCAGATGACCGCCTGCATCACGGCCTTCTACAATGATAAAGTCGGGTTTGCGATTGAATCTTCTGCTCCAAGCTCGCATGATTAATGCCAAAGCTCGTTGACCCGACACAATGGGCGCGATTGCAATGTCTGCATCCCCCACCAATTTGGGCAAATCCAAGGGCAATCCTGCCCCCATAATAATGGCGTCTACTTTTGCTTCGACAGCGGATTTGATGTGTTCTTTATAATCTTGAATGGCAGTCATGATGTTGACCC
>JAAYJS010000047.1 GCA_012522805.1 Eubacteriaceae bacterium
GAACTTGAAAATCAACCGGTGGGCACGGTGATCCTCGATATCCGCGAAACACCGGAAACCGCCATCGGCATGATTCCCGGCGCCGTCTCCCTGCCTTTATCGGAGCTATACCAACGTTTGAACGAGCTGGATAATACTCAAAACTATGTGGTCTATTGTTCAACGGGGTTGCGCTCTTATATCGCGGAACGCACTTTAAAGGCAGCGGGTTTTAAAGTCAAAAATTTACTTGGCGGTTATCGCAGTTTTTGCGATGCCAAGGAGGTTCCGAATCCAAAACCGATCCAAAATACAGGGATGGAACAAAGCGTTAACGAGAAAGTACGAGGAGAAAACATGACAAAAGTAATGGATACCATGGAACTGGATGCCTGCGGATTGGCTTGCCCGGGTCCCATCATGTCGGTGAACCAAGCCATGCAAAATAGACAAGAGGGCGAAAGGCTTAAAGTTTATGCGACAGATCCCGGTTTTGCAAAGGATATCGCCTCTTGGTGTGAAAACACCGGCAATGTCTTGATAGAGAGCGGCAAAGAAGGCCATAAATTTACCGCAACCATTCAAAAAGGGCAGTTGGCTTGCGCGATAGATACTAGGCAAGATGCCCTTTGTGTCAAAGAAAAAACCATGATCGTTTTCAGCGGCGATTTGGACAAAGCCATAGCCAGCTTCATCATTGCCAACGGTGCGGCAGCCATGGGCAATCAAGTTAATATGTTTTTCACATTCTGGGGTTTAAATATATTGCGCAAACCAAAAAAACAAAGAGTGCAGAAAGATTTTATGGGCAAGATGTTTTCCGCAATGATGCCTCGGGGAGCAAAAAAATTAGGGCTCTCCCGGATGAACTTCGGTGGCGCCGGCGCCAAGATGATTCGTGGTATCATGAAAAAGAACAATGTATCCTCCTTGGAAGAATTGATTGACGATGCCTTAAAGGCCGGCGTAAAGATTACCGCTTGCCAAATGTCCATGGATTTAATGGGCATTCAATTGGAAGAAATGATCGATGGGATCGAGGTTGGCGGTGTAGCCGCCATGCTCAACGACAACGATCATTCCAATATGAATTTATTTATTTAACGGATCGTATAGCTGCCGCGATTAACAAATCGTAAAGAAAGTGCCAAAAAAGCGAAAAAATTGATGAATCTTGTGGTCAAATACGCATAATTATGCAGATAAATGATAAAAATTTAACTTTTTTTCTTCCATGTATTGCGAAAATTCTATTTTAGGGTACAATATATAAGTAAAATTAGAATCTAGAATAGCGTGTTATAAACAGAATGAGTTTTAGGAAGAGGAATTTTATGGACAATTTATACGGAATAAATCGGGACAAATTAAAAACAAATTTGAGTGTATCGGAACTGATCAACGAAGCGGTTAAGCGCGATGAAGGGACCTTAATAGAAAATGGGTGTTTGTTAATCAACACCGGACGCTACACCGGAAGGTCACCGGAAGATCGCTTTGTCGTGAAAGACGAGGTAACCTCAGAAACGGTAAAATGGAACGATCGTAACAAAGCGATGGATGAGTCTGTTTATCAAAAACTAAAGCAAAAAGTCATGGATTATATTTCGGACCGCGAAATGTACTGGGTTAAAGCGCGGGTCGGTGCAGACCGCCAAAACGGTCTTCGCTTGAATGTGTTTGCTGAAAAAGCCAGTCATGCGCTGTTCGCCAACCAAATATTCATCAAAGATCGCGAACGTGAAAGCGAGGAAGCCGACTTCACCTTGATTGCCGTGCCGGCTCTTAAAGCGGAAGGTGAAAAGGATGGTGTTCGCTCAGAAGCTTTTGTCATTCTCAATTTAAAAGAACGCTTGATATTAATTGCAGGCACTTACTATGCGGGAGAAATTAAAAAATCCGTTTTCTCCGTTATGAATTATCTATTGCCGGAAAAAGGGATTTTACCCATGCATTGTTCAGCTAATATGGATGAAACCGGCGATACCGTTTTATTTTTTGGATTGTCCGGAACCGGTAAAACAACATTATCCGCCGATTCCTCTCGCAAATTGATCGGCGATGACGAACACGGTTGGACGGATGAAGGTGTCTTCAACTTCGAAGGTGGCTGTTATGCTAAAACCATCAACTTGGATCCGGAAAAAGAAAAAGAGATTTACGACTCTTTACGCTTCGGTGCCATTTTAGAAAATGTCATCTGTGATAAAGACGGCAAACCGGATTATACCGATGACAGCCGGACAGAAAATACTCGGGGTGCCTATCCCATCGATTATATTCCCAACAGTGAACCCAGTGGTTTGGGTGGCTTGCCCAATACCATTGTCTTCTTAACAGCCGATGCCTTTGGCGTATTGCCGCCTATCTCGAAGTTGAGTAAAGAAGGGGCCATGTACCATTTTATGAGTGGTTACACCTCTAAACTAGCAGGAACAGAAAGAGGGATAACGGAGCCTGAAACGACTTTCTCCGCATTGTTTGGCGAACCCTTTATGATACGTCCCATCGAGGAGTACGCGCAATTGCTCGGCAAGAAATTAGCCGACGGCGACACAGAGGTTTACCTCATCAATACCGGATGGATTGGTGGGAAATACGGTGTGGGCGAACGCATGCCCCTACCGCTGACGCGTCGCATGGTCAAAGCAGCTATTTCAGGAGAATTGCGCCAAGCGGAATACCGCCACGACGATATCTTCAATTTAGATGTGCCAGTACAAATTCAGGATATCCCCGAGGGTATTCTCGATCCGCGCACACAATGGGCAGATCCGGCAGACTACGATAAAACAGCCAGGGAGTTGGCAGACAAGTTTTTAGAAAACTTTAAGCGATTCAAAGATGTAGATCCTAAAATTGCAAATGCAGGACCTTTGTCCAAATAAAGCGATAGATTAAATGCTGGTAAAACACAAGCCCCCTTTGTTCTCTTGAACAAAGGGGGCTTTACGCTGCCATCATCAACTCAAAGTAAAAAACTGCATTAAACAGTTGTGGTGCATTGATACTGCCGAAGCATTTGTAAACCCCTAAAAGAATACCTGCTGTCTATCGGCACTACCTCCAATATTCGACAGATGGTCCATGGTGTTAGAGCACGAGCGTTTTATAAATGTTGCTTGCGCTATTCGGTTCTTACCTCTTCACTAAAATTTTAGTCTAAGGAACCACGTGATTGTAAACACCGTATTGGATTCTCCGATACTGGCAGTGCTTTTTTTATAACAGCTTTAAAAACAATATATTACAAATCGGATTGGCCGTCTATCCAAGAATTGACCTTGCTATCTTTGAAGGCCTCTCTTATACTTGAAGCATAGACAGGGTTTAAAAGAAAAATAATCAATTACAATATTAAAGGAGATTTTATGCGCATTACAAGAGATCATGTCATTTACACAATGGATAAAAACAACGACCCGGTGGCGACGGCTAAGAGCGGCGATAGCCTCATCTTTGAAACCTGTGATTGCTTTCACGACACGGTATTAACCCAAGAGGATTTGGTCAGTCAAATAAATTTTGACCGCGTTAACCCCGCTACAGGCCCCGTATACGTCGAAGGGGCAGAGGTAGGAGACGCACTGAAGGTTAAAATCTCTCGTATTACCTTGGCTGAGCAGGGTGCTATTGTAACCGCACCGGGCTTGGGCCGTTTGGCAAACGAAATTAAACAAGAAGAAACCGTCATCTGTAAAGTTGATGAGGATTATGTCTACTATCAAGACTTAAAAATTCCGCTGAATAAAATGATCGGGGTTATCGGTACCGCACCGGCCGGAGACGGCATTGCAACGGGCATCCCCGATGCCCACGGTGGTAATATGGATACCCCTATGATTCGAGAAGGTGCAGCTTTGTACTTGCCGGTTCATGTAGAAGGGGCATTGTTGGCCATGGGAGATTTGCATGCGGCCATGGGCGACGGCGAAATTATGGGTGCCGGTTTGGAAATTCAGGGCGAAGTCGAAGTCGAAATCGAAGTGATTAAAAATTGCGACTACCCATTGCCTTTAATTGAAACGGAAACCAGTTGGATCACTGTGGGCTCCGCAGAAAACATGGAGGAAGCATCGGATATTGCAATCCGCCATATGGTCGATTTATTGCAAAAAAAGACCACTTTCACCTTCAATGAAGCGGGTATGCTGTTATCTTTAGCGGGTAATTTAAAGGCGTCCCAAGTCGTCAATCCCAATAGAACCATGCGCATGGAATTGGATAAAAAATACTTTTAAGCTGACAGTCGATTCGTTTCTAATAGGAATAGATGCATGAAAGGCTTCTCTACCTAGAAATAAGCAGAACTTCTGTTGGATTTGAATAACCTATGACGGTGATGAAGTATGTACGTCATCGTCATAGGTTTTCAGCATTTCTTTGTTATGATCAGAAAAAAGCCAAAATTTTTTAGTCTTTCAATCAATGCAAAGGGCTGTACCATAAAATTATAGTGAAAATTTGAAATTTATATCGATAAACGAGTTGAAGAATTGGAATAACAATGGCATCAATCATGACGACAAAGGGCATTGAAGACAGAACACAACGTTTGTTTATTGCCGCTTTGTTGAGCAAGCAGCAACAGCAAGTACTCATAGAATCGCAAAAAACGTTGAGACAGCACAGCAAAAGATTGTCTTTAACCAAACCGGAAAACCTACATCTGACCTTATACTTTCTGGGCGACGTGCAACAAGATCGGGTAGGGTGTGTTTGCGATGCTTTAAATGAGATAAAAGGTAAAGGTTACAAGAACTTATATGGAAAAATCTCTCACTATGGTTTCTTTTCAAGAAACCGGGGCAAATTGGTTTATGGTGGTCTGCAGGTAAGTTCAGGTGTATACCGCTTGGTAGAAACGATGGAAAAGACCTTATCTGCCTTCAACGTCCAACCACAAAGAAGAAAATGGCTGCCCCACGTTACCCTTGCACGGCGTGTTGTCTTAAAAGATAATTTTAAGATGCTACCGGAAATGAC
>JAAYJS010000001.1 GCA_012522805.1 Eubacteriaceae bacterium
AGGATACCCTCGCTCAGACCTTCCAATTGGTCCGCAGCCATAAAACCCGCTATATTAACCGGATCTTTCGCTGAAGAAAAGGGCGGCGCATAGACCAACTCCAATTCCTGTAAGTCGTAAACGGTGGCGTTAAAGCGAATGGCGGTGGCCAGCACATCGATGCGTTTGTCGACACCGGCCATGCCGATGGCTTGAGCACCCAACACTTTGCCTTCCATATCAAAAATAAGTTTCAAGGTCATGGGGAAGGATCCGGGATAGTAGCTGGCATGGGATCCGGGGTGTGCGACCACCACCAAATAATCTTTTCGATGTTCTTTGCCCATGCGCTTCAATGCCCTTTCCGTCAGCCCCGTCACAGCGGCATCTAAGTCGAATACTTTTACAACCGAGCTGCCCTGGGTGCCTTTGTAGGTGGTGTTTTTTTCTCCATGGATATTGTCAGCAACAATACGCCCTTGTTTGTTGGCAGGACCGGCCAGGGGCATCATACACCGACCACCGGTATTCAAATCGGTCACTTCCGCGACGTCTCCCACCGCATAAATAAAAGGGTCGGAGGTTTGCATCCAACCGTCGGTGACAATGCCGCCACGTGCATTGATTTCCAAACCTGCGTCTTTTGCCAATTGGCCGTTGGGGCGCGTGCCGATGGACAGTACCACCATGTCCGACTCCAGAACGTCGCCATTATCCAATGTAACGCTTTGACCATCTTCAGCTATGGATGCCAGGCCTTTACCCAATTCTAAAATAACGCCGTGTTCTTTTAATTGATCCTCCAATAATTTTGACATATCGGGATCGTAAACAGTCATGACTTGTGGCATTTTTTCGACTAGTGTTACTTGAATGCCCCGCTCTACTAAATTTTCCGCCACCTCGATGCCGATAAAACCACCACCGACGACCACAGCCTTTTCCGGTTTTTGTTCGGCAACAAAATTATAAATGCGATCGGTATCGGGAATGGTCCAAAGAGTAAAGACATTGTCGCCGTGAATACCCGGAAGGTCCGGCACAATGGGAGAAGACCCGGTGCTTAAAATAAGCTGATCGTAACTTTCCTCATACTCTCGATTCTTTTTATGATCCATCACGCGGACGGTTTTTTCTTTCGGGTCGACGGTCAGAACCTCATTCTCCGGTCGAATGTCGATGTGATAGCGCGCCTCAAAGGTTTCTTTGGTGGTCACCAACAAATTATCTCTATTTTCGATAACCCCACCGATGTAATAGGGCAAACCACAATTGGCGTAGGAAATATATTCGCCCCGTTCAAACAAAATGATCTCCGCTTGCTGATCCAATCTGCGCAGACGTGCCACCGCAGTGGCACCACCGGCAACACCGCCGACAATCAAAACTTTTTTTCTTTCTTTCATCAATTCTTCTCCTATTCTGTATGATGACACTTGTTTAATGATGCTTTACTCAAATGCAAGCTTCAGCATTTTTTCAACAAAGGCATCTCGAATGTAGTAGTGGCCACTGGTTCCCTCTTTACGCACATCCACAATATTTTGTGCTTTTAGTTTTCCCAGATGTTGGGATATTGTCGATTGAGATGCGTCCATACTAGAGGTGAAATAACTTACCGTACAGCTACCGCGTTCCAACAGCTTCTGTAAGATACAAAGTCTGATCGGATTTCCCATGGCCTTAAAGAGTTCGGCTTTTAAGCGTATCTCTTCTTTATGGGCTAGCTGTTCTTGTGTCTTATTCATCTATTTCCTCTCTCATTGCATACTAAACTGTTTCTAATATTTATATATTATAATATTCTAATATAATGATTAGTACCCAGAAACCTAGTAAAATTTGTAAAATGCTTAATTCTTGAACCTTGAAAACAATCGGCTTAAATTCATAAAGTAGATCCCTCAAGTCCTTTATATATCAAGCTTTCTATGGTA
>JAAYJS010000009.1 GCA_012522805.1 Eubacteriaceae bacterium
AATATGTTCTAAAGATCAAAGGGTAAGGTACCGCCATTGGTATCGCACAACGTTAAGTAGGATGCCCCACCCTTTTCCGCTACTTTCAATACCTCTAAGGCATAGTCTTTGTCCAGAAAATACCCATCAAAGAAATGCTCCGCATCGAAGGTGACTTCCTTGCCATTTTCTACAAGATAGCGGATGGTTTCTTCAATCATTTTTAAGTTTTCATCTAAGGTCGTTCGAATGATATCCGTAATGTGAAAGACGGAAGTTTTTCCAAATATGGCTACCGCCGGTGTATTGGCCTTTAATATCGCTTTGATGTTGCGATCATCCTCCACACCGATGTTGCTTTTTCGTGTGCTTCCGAAGGCGCATAATTTTGCATGTTTCATCTCGACATCTTTGAGTTGTTCAAAGAATTCGATATCCTTCGGGTTGGAGCCTGGATTTCCGGATTCTATATAGTCGATTCCACATTTATCCAGGGCTTTTAAAATAGCTATTTTGTCTCCAACGGAATAAGAGATGCTTTCTGCTTGAGATCCGTCTCGTAATGTTGAATCGAACAATATAATTTTTTCTTTCATACTTTCACCCACTCTTGTAAAAAATGAAGGCGAGTCGCCTTCACTATCATTTACATCAATTTCATTTCTAGTTTTTTAAGATTATTTACTCCATGTCATTAAAGATCTGAGCTCTTCGCCGACTTTTTCCAATTGATGTTCCGATTCCAATCTTCTCTTAGCGTTGAGGTAAGGACGGTTTCCTTTGTTTTCTAGAAGCCATTTATTGGCAAACGTTCCCTCTTGGATTTCTTTTAAAACTTTCTTCATCTCTTTTTTGGTTTCTTCCGTAATGATGCGGTCGCCCACAACGTAGTCGCCGTATTCTGCCGTATCGGATACGGAATAACGCATACCTTTAAAGCCACCTTTAAAAATCATATCGACGATCAGTTTCATTTCGTGGATACACTCAAAATAGGCGCTTTCCGGCTCGTAGCCTGCTTCAACCAAGGTTTCAAAACCGGCTTTCATCAAGGCCGTTACACCGCCGCAAAGAACAGCTTGCTCGCCGAACAGATCGGTTTCGGTTTCTTCTCTAAAGGTCGTTTCCAAAATTCCGGAACGGCCTCCACCAATAACAGCGGCATAAGCCAAGCCGATATCGTGGGTGTTGCCCGAGGGGTCTTGGTGAACAGCGATGAGCATCGGTACACCTTCGCCCGCTTCAAATTGATAGCGCACAGTGTGACCCGGTGCTTTGGGAGCGATCATAAAGACATTGATGTTGTCCGGTGGACAAATTTGTCGAAAATGAATGTTAAAGCCATGGGCAAATGCCAAGTAATTGCCGTCTTCTAAATTTGGAAGAATGGACTTCTCGTAAAGTTCCGCTTGCTTTTCGTCATTGACCAATACCATGATGATGTCCGATTCTTTAACGGCTTCTTCTGTTGTTTTAACCGTTAAACCCGCAGCTTCAGCTTTTTCCCAAGATTTACTGCCATTGTACAAACCGATTCTTACATCCACTCCGGATTCTTTCATGTTTAATGCATGGGCATGGCCTTGGCTACCGTAGCCGATAACCGCTACCTTTTTGCCATCCAATAAACCGACGTTACAGTCCTTGTCATAATACAATCTTGCCATTTGTTTCCTCCTAATTTAGATAAAAATTTGTGATTAAAAAAATGCCTCTTTTGTATACAATTCGTAAATCATATACAAAAGAGGCAGACTTTGTCCACGGTACCACTCTTTTTTTTAAATAACATCTGTTATTTCTCTTCGGATCGCTGTTGAATCCTAGTCCTTTAACGGGGACACTCCCTCAGGGAACGGCTTTCCTTACTGACAAAGGCTTTCAGGTAAGCAACTCGCAAATGATTATTACATACCGCTTTATTGCCGAACTCACACCCTTCATCGGCTCTCTGAAACAAAGTTTTTGGTACTTTTCTCTTGGTCATCGTTTTTATATCATACAATTTTCTAAATTATATCTATAAACCATACCCTTGTCAACACTATTTATCTTTAAATCTTTAACTTAATCAAAAATTAGATGGATTTAAATTTTTATTTGTGATGACCCTGCTTTTTACTGTTTTTTTGAACACGTCGGGAGTTCGCCCCACGCTTTTTCGCAAATATATGGAGGCATTTTCAACTTATCTTATCAAAGATCAATGGATTTCTTTAAATCGATTTTGCTTGCAAAATGATTCTAGCGAATGGATCCCCAAACTTCTTGGGCCTGATAGAGAGAGTTCATCTTGGAATCGGTTGGAATGAACTCGACCATAAGAGCAAGGCCGCCACAACACTTTTGTGAGCGGCCATCTTAGGTGGGATCACAACAAGATTATAAAACATTGTACTTTCTTCCATTGTTTTTACGCTTCACTTTTAATGACCCTCTCATGTAGCCCGTTTTAGTTTAAATCGATTTTATCAAGGATACCGCTGAGGGCAGCAATGGCGACACCGTAATTGGTCATGGGTACCCCTTGGCTGCGGGCTCTTTCTACCCTGCTCAATATGTGTTTGCGATTAAACATACAACCGCCACAATGAATGATCAAATCGTAAGCTGTCAAGTCGTCGGGGAAATCGTTACCGGCTGCCACATCGACTTGCAGCCCCTTTCCAACTCTTTTTCGAATCATAGCGGGGATTTTCTCCCGTCCGATATCCTCTTCCAAGGGTGCATGGGTGCATGCTTCGGCGATCAATATTCTGGAAGAATTCGTTAGCGTCAGCAAGGCATCGGCACCTTTAACAAAATAATCGAGGTCTCCCTTATATCCGGCAAAGAGAACAGAAAAAGAAGTCAGTTTGGAGGCCTCCGGTTTTTTATCATAGACCTGTTTAAATACCTGTGAGTCGGTAATGATCAACTTTGGTGGCTCCTTGAGTGCCGCCAAGCCCTGCTCGTACCGGTCAGCCGTCACACAATGGATGATGCATTTTTTATCCATCAATTCCCGGATTGTCTGTACTTGAGGCAAAATTAACCGACCCTTGGGAGCTTGGGTATCCTGAGGCATCACCAACATGACCGTGTCGCCATCTCGGCATAAGCTCCCTGTAATAGACGCACTTTCATGATTTTGAGGCAAATTTTCAATAAGGGCTTCCCGAATGTCTGCAATGCCTTGACCGGTTTTTGCAGAAACTAACAAAACTTCTTGCTCCAAAGCTTGGGCCAATTGATCGACAAAGGCCGGGGCATCTTTTAAAATATCGGATTTGTTAACAACACAAATAATCGGTGTTCCCATGGATTGAAATTTTTCTATCCAGCGCTTTTCTTCGTCAAAACTATCGATTTCGCCCCAAACCATCAAAGCGATATCCGTTTTTTCCATCGCCTTTTCCGTTTGTTGTACCCGTAAAAAACCGAGGGTGCCACTGTCATCAAAACCGGCGGTATCGATGAAAGTTACAGGACCGATACCGTGAATCTCCATATGTTTATAAACCGGATCCGCAGTTGTACCCGCCACATCGGAAACAATGGCCGCCTCTTGGTTGGTCAACACATTGATTAATGAGGATTTGCCGGTGTTGCGTTTGCCGTAAATACCAATGTGCAAACGGTTTGCAGCCGGCGTATCGGTTAAACTCATCACAACCTCCTAAAAACGAAAATCTCGTGCGTTGGTTTCCATTTCCGCCAAGTGCTGCAAGGTTACTTCTCTCACCTTGTCATTTTTAATTAAGTCCAATTCCTTTTCAATGGCAAGCTTCCCTTTGGCTTGAGTTTCTTCCGAAGCGTAGTCCAAGAGATATTCATTGAAGGTTAATATGGCATTTGGTTGACACACATTGGCAATATGCCCGGTTTTAACCAGACTCATAAAGCGGTCTCCTGTGCGCCCTTCCCTATAACAGGCCGTGCAAAAGGAAGGAATGAATCCCTTATCCGCTAACCAGCCCGCCACTTCGTCCAGAGTTCGCGTATCGTCGACATCAAATTGCGCCGAATTCCGCTCTTCGGGAACATCGTCGGCGTAACCGCCTACAGAAGTCTTTGAAGCTCCGGATATCTGTGAAACCCCCATCTCCAAAACTTTGGCTCTGGTGTTCATAGATTCTCTGGTGGATACGATGATGCCGGTATAGGGTACCGCCACGCGCAATATTGCAACGATTTTTTCAAAGACTTCGTCGGAAATCGCATTGCTAAAACTTGAAGGGTTGATATCCTCTGCCGGTCTGATCCGCGGGACGGAAATGGTATGAGGCCCCACCCCTTTGTAAGCTTCCAAATGTTCCGCATGCATTAAAAGCCCGACAAAATCGTATTTATACATATTCAGTCCAAACAAAACGCCCAAGCCGACATCATCGATGCCCCCTTCCATGGCGCGATCCATGGCTTCCGTATGGTAGGCATAATCGTGCTTGGGCCCTTTGGGATGTAAGTTTTCATAATTTTCCTTATGATAGGTTTCCTGAAATAGGATATAAGTGCCGATCCCCGCTTCCTTTAACTTATTATAATTTTCCACGGTCGTCGCGGCAATATTGACATTGACCCGACGGATGGCACCGTTTTTGTGTTTAATACTGTAAATGGTTTGGATGCTTTCTAGCAAATACTCCATCGATGCATATTCAGGGTGTTCGCCGGTTTCCAAAGCCAAACGTTTATGCCCCATATCCTGCAGGGCAATGACCTCTCGCTTAATTTCTTCTTGAGACAGTTGTTTTCTGGCTATATTTTTATTTTTAACGTGATAAGGACAATATACACAGGAGTTGACACAATAATTGGATAGGTACAGAGGGGCAAACATCACAATACGGTTGCCGTAAAGCTTTTGTTTAATGCGTTTTGCCAAAGCCTTTGTTTGCTCTATCAAATCTGCATCATCGCATTCCAAAAGCACCATGGCTTCCCGATGGCTTAAGCCCTTACAATCTTCAGCCCTTTCAAGCAAAGCCGTAATCAACTCCCGGTTATTTTTGTTGGCTTCGGCATAAGCCAAAGTATCTAAAATTTCTTCATGGTTAATAAATTCTTCCGCCTTCGGCGACATTACATCATACATCATTACCTCACTTTATAAATGCGGGAGCATCGCCCCTGTCTACCACAATTTCAAAACCGTTGGCCGCCATCGTCTCTTTGATCTCCTGCAACATCTGTGCACTTTCGCTTCCAAAGGCCTTCTTGCCGTTGTACAGAGCGTACTTATCCCGTACATTTTCCGGGGACAAATTGGGCATGATGACGTTAGCCCCAACTTGAACAGCTTGCATGCGATAATCATCCCCCAAGGTTGCTAGGGCTGTGGTTGCCGGAAGCATCGTACTCGGAAGCAAAAGCCTTATCATGGCCAGCAAAAAAACGGTCCATTGTCCATCTCCGGGCTGTTCAGCGCCCAAGGGTGTATGGACATGGGGAATAAAAGGGCCGATGCCCACCATCTCCGGTTGCATTTTCTGCAAATAAAACAAATCCTTTGCCAAGTCTTCGAGACTTTGTCCCGGCACCCCGACCATAAAGCCGGTTCCTACCTGGTATGCCAAATCTTTTAAAACTGCCAAACAATGCAAACGGGTTTCAAGACGCATGCTTTCGGGGTGCAGGCTTCGATACAAACTTTCGCAAGCCGCCTCGTGTCGCAGTAAAAACCGGTCCGCTCCCATTTCGGCAAAGTGGCGATACTCCCCCTCCGGACGTTCTCCGACGGACAGGGTAATGGCACAATCGGGATACCTTTTTTTGATCTCTAAGATGATGTCTCCCAAACGAGCACTGGTAAAATAAGGGTCTTCTCCCCCTTGTAAGACAAAAGTGCGAAAACCCAGCGCATGGCCTTGGGCACAGCAACTTAAGATCATTTTTTTAGTCAAACGATAACGGGATACTTGTCGATTGCTTTTTCGAATACCGCAATAATAGCAGTCATTTTTACAATAATTTGAAATTTCGATCAATCCACGAATATAAATTTTTCGTCCAAACACCTTGTCCCTTGTCTTTGCTGAAGCTGCGTAAAGCTTCTGCGTAAAGGCACTATCCCCATAAGCCCTTAACAGGGTCGCCAATTCCTCTTCTGAAAGTGTCGAACCCTTTAACATTTTATTATAAACAGCATTCATCAATAAGCCTTTTTAGAGTAAACCACCTTAGCCGCTACATTGGTCAACATACCCAAACGCCCGGACATGGCAGTGGTAACATCAACAGGTGCATCCATGATGATAGAAATAACGGATAGGTCCTTATCCCGATATGGGATTCCAAGACGTCCGATAATATAATCTCGATAGTCATGTAGAACACGATTAACTTGAGAAGAATCGCTGCCGCTTTCTAAAATAATGCCGATGACGGCAATTCTCGTCTTCATTTTTTACTCCTTCCTGCCGGTACAATTTGATTTTAGCAATAAAAAAGGCGCCACAGAAGCGCCACAAATAGTCCGAAGCCGGTCTAGTAGTGTTCCCTTCATTGTTTGAATAACCATCATTCAATTTAGGTTAACTTTGTTTGATCCCACATGAAAGCCGAAGCTCGCATGTAGGATGAATTATATGGTACCTTTCTTCTTATAAGGTTCAATCGATAAATTGATTTAATATTTTAACTTTACAGATGTAGGCTAAAGATCCTAAAAAAACAACTTAATACTTCAATCTAAGTCCTAAGTCGGACGGTCGATCTTTAAAAACCTTTCGTTATTCATATGGAGAGCTGTTTGCCGGTCAAAAGAGACTGGTGCAAAGTGGTTCCAATACAAGGTAGCTGCTTAAAGAAAAACGAAAAGCTTAGAGCCCAGTTTTTAATAAACTATTCTTATCAAATAAAAATTGGTAGAGTGCCGGAATAAATTCATTCTGACACTCCACCAGAATAAGCTTATAGGTGCCGCTTAACGCGTCGGTTTCGCTTTATGATATGTGTGAAGGAGCTCATGCGCCTTTTCACCATAGGGTTCACCTAAAAATTCAGCGTAAAGCTTTTTGATCATCGGGTTTTCGTGGGACAAACGAATTTCTGATTGTCTGTCAATCTTGTGGATGGTCTCCGTACGCTTGGTGAGAATACTCATGTCACCATGGTGATAGGGTTGGCCAGCGCCACCGATACAGCCGCCGGGGCACGCCATCACTTCGATTGCATCGTAGTACACATCGCCATCGCGAAGTGCTTCAAGAACCTTTCGCGTATTGCCGAGGCCGTTGCAGACAGCAATCTTAAATTCGCGTCCTGCAATATCCACCGACGTTTCTTTTACACCTGTAAAGCCTTGAAGCTCCCTAAACTCAACGACGGTTAAATCGTCTCCCGTCAACCAGCTATGGGCTGTTCTCAGTGTTGCTTCGATAACACCGCCTGTGGCACCGAAGATTGCTCCCGCACCGGTCGATTCGCCCATCAGGTTGTCGAAATATTCTTCAGGTAGATGTGTAAAGTGAATACCGCTCTCCTTGATCAGCCTTGCAAGCTCTCGGGTCGTAATGACCAAATCGACATCCGGGTTACCGTCAACTGAAAGTTCCATACGCGATGCCTCATATTTCTTAGCAACGCAAGGCATAATGGAAACACAGACGATATCTTTGGGATCGATATCCATTTGCTTCGCAAGGTAGGTTTTAGCAACAGCACCGAACATTTCGTGTGGTGATTTGGCCGACGACGGGATATCCAACATATCGTGAAACTGGGTTTCGAAGAAGCGTACCCATCCCGGGCAGCAACTTGTCAGAATTGGGAGTTTCCCGTCGTTTTCAACCCGATCTATAAACTCGGAGGCCTCTTCCATAATGGTGAGGTCGGCTGCATAATTCGTATCAAAGACACGGTCAAATCCCATGACTCTTAGTGCCGAAACCATTTTGCCCGTAACGTCCGTTCCTGCTGGTAGACCGAATTCTTCACCCAGCGCAACGCGCACCGCCGGTGCCGTTTGAACGATGACAAATTTTTTCGGATCTGCCAAGTATTCCCAAAGTTCTTCCGTATTGTCTTCCTCGGTGAGGGCACCTGTGGGGCAAATCGACAAACATTGTCCACAGAAGGTACAGGTTGTGTCGTTCATAGGAAGGTGATAAGCGGAGCCCACATAAGACTCAAAACCACGTCCCACCATCGACAAGGCGCCGACGGTTTGTACTTCTGTACACATGGTTTCACAGCGATTACAGAGGATACACTTGTTCGCATCGCGTACGATGGATTTTGAACCTTTGTCGATGGAATAGTCGCTCTGTTCACCCCCATATTTCATTTCGCGAACACCCAGATCATGCGCCAGTTTCTGAAGGTCACATTTTGTATTCTTCGCACAGGTCAAACATGCATTGGGATGATCTGACAGTAGCAGCTCTACATTTGTACGTCTTGCACGCACCGCTTGGATGGACTCCGTGTTGATGTTCATACCTTCTTCAACAGGCGTTACACAGGCGGGTACCAAGCGTCCCGTATCCGCATTTTCAACAATACAGACTCGGCAGCTGCCGGGTTTATTATCATAACCGATCTCTTCGATCTTCAGATGGCAAAGCGTCGGAATATCAATGTTGATCTGACGCGCCGCATCGAGAATCGTCGCATCGTCTTTGACGGTCACTTCGTGACCATTAATTCTCAGTCGTTTCATCTCTCGCTCCTATCTCATATCGATCGCATGTAGCGGACAAGCGTCCATACATTGTCCACACTTGATGCAGATTTCCTGATCGATTTCGTGTTTGTCTTTAAGTTCACCGGAAATCGCGTCTACCGGACATGTGCGTTTACATTTCGTACAGCCAATACACTGGTCCGTAATCGTATACTGCACCAGATTCTTGCAGACACCTGCCGGACATCTCAGTTCTTCTGTATGCGCCAAGTATTCGTCTTCAAAATATCTTAAAGTCGAAAGTACAGGATTCGGTGAACTCTGTCCCAAACCGCAAGCAGACGTTTTAATAATCGTTTCTGCGAGGTTTTTCATCTTATGGATTTCATTGGCTTCTGCACGGCCTTCCGTGATACGTGTCAAACTCTCCAAGAGACGTTTGTTACCCACGCGACACGGTGTACATTTACCACAAGATTCATCAACTGTAAATTCCAGATAGAATTTGGCAATGTCCACCATACAGCTGTCTTCGTCCAAGGCGATCATGCCACCCGAACCCATCATGGAACCGAGTTTCTTCAAGGATTCAAAGTCAATCGGGGCGTCGATGTGTTCTGCAGGAATGCACCCGCCGGAAGGTCCACCGGTTTGAACAGCTTTAAACTCTTTACCGTCAATAATACCGCCGCCGATATCTTCAATGACGGTTCTAAAGGTTGCGCCCATAGGCACTTCGATCAGACCGGAATTGACGACTTTTCCGCCTAAAGAGAAAACTTTAGTCCCGGGCGAACTCTCTGTTCCGACTTTTCTAAAC
Organism: Eubacteriaceae bacterium; assembly: GCA_012522805.1. Lineage (GTDB taxonomy): Bacteria > Bacillota > Clostridia > Eubacteriales > Eubacteriaceae > JAAYJS01. The sequence goes on from JAAYJS010000009.1 coordinate 9,408, forward strand.
CATTCCACACCGTTGCGAATGATGGGACAGATATTAGCATATGTTTCAACGTTGTTAATGAGTGTGGGTTTATCGTATATACCCTTTGTTGCAGGGAAAGGTGGCTTCGTACGCGGCATACCACGCTTACCTTCGATGGACTCGATGAGCCCGGTTTCTTCACCGCAGACAAAAGCACCGGCACCTAATCGGATATGCAGCTCAAAGGAAAAGTCAGTTCCCATGATGTTTTTACCCAAAAGGCCGTGATCCGTTGCTTGATCGATAGCGATCTGTAAGCGATCGACGGCGACAGGATATTCCGCACGTACATAGACATACCCTTCGTCTGCACCGACAGCATAAGCTGCAATCATCATGGCTTCAATAATGCAGTGTGGGTCGCCTTCCAGAATGGAACGGTCCATAAATGCGCCGGGGTCGCCCTCGTCCGCATTACAGGAAACGTATTTTTTATCACCTTCCGCAGCTGCTGTAAAACGCCACTTTGCTCCTGTTGGGAATCCCGCGCCACCACGGCCCCTGAGTCCGGAATCAGAAATGATCTGAATGACGTCTTCCGGTGTCATTTCCGTTAGGACTTTTTCAAGTGCAAGATAGCCGTCCATGGCGATGTATTCATCGATGTTTTCCGGATCGATGACACCACAATTTGCAAGGACATAGCGGGTTTGGTGACTATAAAAATCAACACGATTAACCGGATGGATCAAATCGGTGTCCGTTACAGCTTCTTTGTAAAGCAAATCCTCAATGATTTCACTATCCATAAAGTGTTGCTGAACAATGCGATCCACATCCGAAACTTTTACATGACTATAGAAGATCCCTTGTGGGAAAATAACAATATTTGGGCCGGCTTCACAGAGTCCGAAGCAACCTGTTTTATGCACTTCAACTCGGTCCGTCATCCCGTGTTCTTCGACTCCTGCGATCAAATTTTCGAGAATAATATGGCTATCCGAAGCTTGGCAGCCCGTACCGGCACAGATCATGACGTGAATCTTGCCGTCTTCAGGAAAGGCGTTGTCGATGTGAATATCCGTCTGTTCTGCCAGACGTATGGTTTTCATCGGTTGATTGGCTTCACGAATCTTTGCGAGATCATTCCACGTTGTCATCTTCGTCCTCCTTTAAGCTTGCAATGATGAGTTCGATATCATCTTCTTTCACTTTGCCATATACTTTGCCGTTCACCGTCATAACCGGTGCCAAACCACACGCTCCGATGCACCTGCACGATTCGATCGTGTAGAGCCCGTCCGCTGAAGTTTCGCCTGACTTAATTTGGAGTATGTCCTCCAATTTTTTCAAAATATCGCCGGCACCTTTAACGTAACAGGCTGTCCCTAAACAGACATCAAACCGCCACTTGCCTTTAGGCTCCATTGAAAATTGTGCGTAAAAAGTCGCTACCCCATAAATCTGAGATGAAAAAACTTTCAGCGCTTCTGCCGTTTCTTGAACCATTTCCATCGGAATGTAGCCGAATCTCGACTGCATATCCTGTAGTGCCGGGATAATTGATCCCGTACCTGGTTCAAGAGTTTTCAAAAACACCAGGTAAGATGCGACTTGTTCCGCATTCTTTTCGAAATCCAAGTTCATTCGAAAGCCTCCTGAATATGTAGATTTTGCTCATAGCGTGCTGTCCCCAATGCATCATATTACTAAGCTTAACGGTCTTATCAAAAACTCCTTCCGTTATTGTTTTAACGTTTTATACACAAAGATTTAGAATAAACAATGTTTTGTAAGACGGTGGCTTGATCTGTTTTGACCAACCCTTAATCCTACTTCCAAACTTCGATAAAGCACAGCCTCATTACAGCTTTTAAAAAGATTGTCTTTCCGCTCCAGAAAAATCTGTCACAGCGGTGAGTGTACTGAGGTTGAGCTGTAGCTGTGTTAAAATATCGAAACAACTTGATTTGATAGATAATTGTCAACGCTTTCATATGCAATTTTGAAGACGATTGCACACAATACTGTCTGTGATCAAACTGATGAGCACGGTACTAGTGTACACGAAAAACTATGTTTTGTCGAGAATTTCTCAAATTTGAACGTCAGTTTGACAACAAAATCGCCGGTTTTTTTCTAAAATCATTGAATTTAAGGCTTTATATCCAATCTATTTTCTTAAGTTTTCATACTTTTTCTTATGATTATATTGCCACATATTGCTATGAGATAAGGTCAAATGATGGAAGATAAAATTTATTTAAGGAAGAACAAATGCCTAGATGTCGAATGATATCCAGACAATTCAAGAAACTTTGGAAGGCTCCTCGTATAGAAAAGCAGTTGAAGAAAATTCGTTTTTTTTTTGCAATGCAACCAACTTCTTCTACCTATAGATGAGGCAGTAACACAAAGATAAGCAGACAAACCGACGTTGCAGCGACTAAGCAACTCATAGCTGATGCAAAATAAAAAAACAACCCTTCATCCCCATAAATAAAGGGTTGGCGAGTTGTTCTAATGTGTTTTGCTATTAAATTCATTTTACTATCAAAGCTAAGATAACACAAATCAAAACCTTATTAACAAATTGATGATTGATTCTTTTTAGTTTTATGCAAGAAAACATTTGATTTTTATCTATTGAACCGATGTTGTTTGAAAAAACGCGTCAACAGTTCGCCGCAATCCTTTTCGCAAATGCCGCCATAAATTTCCATTCCCTTGGGTAGCATGGGGTGGTTTTTTAAAAAAACCGACGATTCGATGGCGCCATAGCGCGCTTCATTGACTCCATAAACCAATTTAGGAATTTGCGCTTGCATGATGGCACCGACGCACATGGGGCAAGGCTCTGCGGTAACATAAAGGCTGCAATCGGATAAGCGCCAACGTCCCAAACGTTGCGATGCCGCTTCGATTGCCAGTATCTCCGCATGAGCCGTAGGAGACCCGGTGCTTTCTTTAAGGTTGTGGGCACGGGCTATAACGACGTCCTTTTGAACGACAACGGCACCGATGGGTACCTCCCCCATGGCATATGCTTTTTTTGCTTCTTCTATGGCCTGTTGCATGAAATAGTGCATGGTTTTTTTCTTCATAAGCTTCCTTAGTTTTTACATGGTACACGTTTTTTGTCTTTCATTATTTTATCATAAAATCGGAGTAAAAATGCTCTATCTGAAATATGGTCGCAACATTATAACAAACATTCAAACGTCATCCGAACATTGACGATTAAAAAAAGAGCCAATCCTTTCGGAGTAGCTCTTTCAATCAAACACTCTATCCAATTTATAAAACAAAATTACTGTTGATATCGTTATTGGGATCTTGTAAAGTCAAATCCCATATCGGTTTTAATTCCGGCAAGGTCACACCCAAAGCAATTTCAAAGACGTCTTCGACGGTTTCAGCAAAGATAAATTCCAAATCTTTTTTGACTTCTTCCGGGACATCTTCCAAGTCTTTTTTGTTTTCGCTGGGCAATAAGACGCGCTCAATACCCGAGCGATGGGCTGCAATAACCTTCTCCTTGATACCACCTACGGGCATCACTTTTCCACTTAAGGTGACTTCTCCGGTCATGGACAATTTAGAGTCCACGGGTTTACCCAGCAATAAGGACGCAATGGCCATGGTCATGGTGACACCGGCACTCGGTCCGTCTTTAGGTGTTGCACCTGAAGGGACGTGTACGTGTAAATCGTAGTTTTTAAGGGCAATGCTTTCCTCTTCTCCAATGAGACGGCAACGCACTAAGGAATGGGCAATGGTGGCACTTTCCTTCATCACGTCTCCCAATTGTCCGGTTAGGGTTAATTTACCGCTTCCCGGCATAATGGTCGCCTCGGTAAAGAGAATTTCTCCGCCCACAGCTGTCCAAGCCATGCCGGTTACCACACCGGGTTTATTGGCCTCCCCTGCTTTTTCGTGGCGTCTCGTTTTGTTACCCAATAGTTCCGTTAAGTTGTCTTCCGTAACGGCTACCCGGTCGCATTCTTCCGTCACAATTTTTTCCGTTACCACGCGGACAATCTTAGCCAATTGTTTGGTGAGCCCTCGAACACCGGCTTCCGCCGTGTATTCATCGATGATGCGCATCAGGGCTTCGTCTGAGATTTGCAATTGCGTTTCATTTAAACCGTGTTCGTCCAACACTTTGTTAATCAGGTGATCTTTTGCAATATGCAATTTCTCTAAATTGGTATAAGAAGACAATTGAATGACTTCAGTTCTGTCTAACAACGGTCCGGGTATGGTGCTTAAATCGTTGGCGGTTGCGATGAAAAATACATCGGACAGATCGTAGGGTACTTCCAAATAGTGATCGGCAAAGGTATCGTTTTGCTCCGGATCCAGCACTTCCAATAATGCGGCGGAGGGATCTCCTTGTAGAGACACACCTAATTTATCGATCTCGTCTAAGATGAAGACAGGGTTTTTAGCACCGGCATTGTTAATACCCTTGATGATACGCCCGGCCATAGCCCCGACATAGGTTCTTCTGTGGCCCCTAATTTCGGATTCGTCCCGAACTCCACCTAAGGATACGCGGACATACTTTCTATCCAGTGCTTCCGCAATGCTCTTTCCTAAAGAAGTTTTTCCGGTTCCCGGAGGGCCGACCAACAACAAGATACTGCCTTGCTTATCTTCTTTTAATTTCATCACGGCTAAGTGTTGGATAATTCTATCCTTCACATCGTCAATACCGTAATGATAAGCATCTAAAATTTCTCTGGCATTTTTAATATCCACGGGTTTGGCTTCACTGGTCCAAGGTAATTCCAACATCAAATCCAAATAATTTTGAATGACATTGACCTCTGCGGAGCCTTGTGCCGCATTTTCTAATTTTCTAACTTCCTTTAAAGCGATTTTCTTAACATTTTCCGGCATATCGGAAGCTTCTATTCTATCTCTATAGCTTTGTTCGACATCCTCTTCCGGTTCTTCATTTAATTCCGCTTTAATATTTTTAATCTGCTCTCTGAGCATGGATTCACGATAAGCTTTGTCGCGCTTTTGAGAATACTTACGACTGATTTCCAATTGAAGGTGAAGGGAATCTTTCTCTCTGATCAGGTAATCCAAGAAGGCCAAAGCCCTTTCTTTTTGAGAGTTCAACTCCAACAACGCTTGTTTACTGGACATAGGAATGCCCATCATGGGCACGGTGTAGCCCAATATTTCCTGAACGGAATGCACGTTGTCCAACATCGAAATGAAGTACGAAGCACCCTTAAAGTTTGCGCCGATATCTTTCATTTGCGTTTTGATGTAGTCGAGCATTTCCTTTTCTTCTTTTTCGGTTAGATCTTCTACATCTTTCAAGTCTTCATAAATACCGATCCAACCTTCATTTTCATAAAGTGCTTGCTTCAACGTGACGCGACCCAGCGTATTGATGCTGATCACATAACCGTTATCGGTTTTCTTAATAGAGTCAAATTTTAGCAAAACACCGATGCGATAAAAGGATTCGTCGGTCAATAAGTCGTAAGCGTCGTATTCTTTCGTGGCGACACCAATCGCCAAGGTGTTGTTTTTAACCAACATATTTTGAATGTTTTTTCCGATTACATCGTTGACATAAATACGATTGGAGATTCCCGGAAAAATAACAGTCTCGGTTATAGGGATAATAGGTACTCTTTTTTCCTGATTCATTTATTCCTCCTCGACCAAGTCAATCTTTTCTAGTAATTGAACCAAGGTCATGATTTCATCCTCCGACAGGCAAGTTGAAATATGGTCAATCATACTCAAAGCAACCAACTCGTCAGAGTGTGCTATTTTCTTTCCTTTTTGTGTTAAGTAGATATAATAAACCCTTTTGTCTCTGGGACAATTTTCCTTATACACATATTCACCGGCGGACAAACGGCTAATCAGCTCAGAAACGCTGGGTTTAGAGATCTCCGTTGTAGTCGCCAATTGAGAGAAGGTCATCCCCTCTCTACTGCCGATGATGCGTAAATAATCTATTTGATTTCCTGTTAAATCGCAGGCACCACATTGACTGATGGCTGAGGACGCAAGGTATTCGCTTAATTCCCGCATCTTAGTAAACAGTGAAATCAATTCTTTTTTGTAACATTTCATTTTGATCACCTGATAATTAGTTATGCTTTACCTAACTATATTGAATTATAATGAAGTTGCCCCCATTTGTCAAGGATCTGACAATAAACTAATTTTGTATTAAGGTTTCATTAAATAAGTGTGTAAGTTTTGGGAAGAAATTCGAAAAAAACAGAGATAAAAGTTAGTTGTTCAATCGCTAAACTTTTGTCTCTGCTTTATTTATGATTCCATATTTAAGTTAAGCATATCTCGCTACACGTCGTTGCATTACGATTGAACCAGATCCATCAAATCTTCATAGGTTTCCAAATAATCGTAGCGAATGCTTTCTGTCGACAAGGTGTCAAATAGTTTTCGGGCACAATCGATCTTTGCTTTTTCGATGGGCCTTAAGTCCAAGCTGCTTAAGCTCCCTTTGGTTTCCGCAACAAAGTATAAATATTTAATGCGATCTTCTTCAAAGGCTATCGCCCAATCCGGCGTGTAATTGCCCACCGGAGTGGGAATTTTAAAACCGCCGGGCAATTTTGCGTAAACCACGACATCGGCAGAGGTATCCAATGCTTTACAAAACCGTCCTTCTACCGAGTTTTCGCCTTTGCCATCAATGACCACGTAATCCAACACATGCTTTTTAGCTTTAAGCTATCTTTCAAACTTTTTTTAGAATATCCCATGGTGAAAATATCGCTATCGTAGGTTTGATCTGTCTTATGGTAGGTAATACCCTCCACAATCCCCGTGGCTTTTTCTTCGTCAATCAAGGTGCTAATTTTCGCGATAAAATCTTCAGGGTTTATTTTAAACATATCAAATTTATGAGATTGAATCCCCATGAGTATTTTGACAACCGTCCCCCGGGTCAACATGGTGCGTTCAGCAACTTTTCCGATTAAGTCATATTTTACTTTCGAACCTATATTCAGCCAATCGGTATGAAAGCGCCCGTTGGCATCGGTATTTACAGCCATCCGGTTGCCCCATTCGTCGTAGTCCCCACTGATTTCTAAGTAGTCGTTCATGTTAGCGGCAAAATTGTCTTCATAGACAAAGTTCGTTGCCGGTGTTGTAAGGGCGAGGATAGGGATGTAGTCGTGTATAACGAGCAACCCACGTATACCAAGCCGTGGGTTTTACTTTCTATACATCATCTTAATAAATCAAATATACTTTTTAAATGTGTCCCTTAGCAAGGTGACTTTATGAATAATTTCATCCATTAAGCTGGAGTAGTTAGCGTGATTTTGAAAGTTAAGCCCATCTATATAATAAATTATTCTTGATGCTTTTTTATCGTCTAAACGTTGCCAATCCATTTCAAATCCTAAGTCTTGATGAATGTCTTCAGAGTTTTCATAGAGCCTATCATATAATTCTTTTTTATCATTAATGTAGATTTCTATTCCCACTGTATTGTTTTTATTAACCAATGTAATGGAAACATGAGCATCACTAGTGCCTAATGCAACATTATAATAATGGTCAGTACTTGGATTTCTAACATTAAACGGCTTACCATGTGCTATTATTTCATCATTAAACAAGGTCCAGAAATTCAATCTTTCTGCTTGTGTTTGACTAATCTCCTTATCTATTCCCATGCTTTTAGTACTTTGGATAAAATCATTGGGTTTTTCGATGACTTCAAATTTTGGAGCTGGTAGAGAATCACCAATTCTGTAAGCTTGTATTTCTAGCAAGAAAAAAGATATGTTTTTTATGAGTTTATTGTTTAACCACTCAATTGCACTTCTATGTTCCTCTCTAGCTTCTTTTACAATCCATACAATTACTTGGGCATCTAACCCTGAAGCATAAGTAATAATCTTTCCTAGATGGTCATGATCTGTAGCCTCTAACTGATTTTCGATAATAACTCGAATTCCTGTTGTTTCGTCTTTTGCCACTAAATCACAACGGTAAGAGCCCACATACACTTCTTTGTTAACTTCAGTCAATGTCAAACCTAAAGTATCATTTAGTAGCTCAATATTTTCTTCTTTTGATAACCACTCAGAAAAATGATGTTGTTCATGGGTCCATAATTCTCTTATTTCAACTTTGCTTAATCTTCCAATTCTCAATTTTCTTCTCCTACTAAACTTTCATTATAAAACTCTATTACTCGATACTGTTCTTTGATTTCTTGAGTTTGCATATACTCTTTCATATATCGATAGTTTGGTTGTCCGGTTTCATCTACTGGTAACACCAACTTTTATCGTTTTATTCTGCTACCGTTAAACTTATAACCATACGCGTATTTGACTTTCTGTTGTAGAATACACTGTTTTAGAAACAGATAAGCATATTGATTTTGAGCTGTTTTCTCTATCAGAAAGCCTTTTTACATCATCTGAGAAAATACATTCATATGGTTGGTAGAAGTTTTCTACAACACTTCCATTATAATTCACGCCAAGTACATTTTTCTCAATTCATAGTATTTGATCACCGACATTGCGGTAAAGGTTTTCCCCAAACCGACAGAATCTGCCAAAATACAACCGTTGTATTGCTCCAATTTATTGATGATGGCCAAGGCTGCATCCTTTTGGAAATCGTAAAGCAGGTTCCATACTTTGCTCTCTTTAAAACCGACCCGTTCGTTAGGCATAAAGTCGTCGTCCAGATTTTCCAAATAATCACGAAAAACATGGTACAAGGTAAAATAATAAATGAGTTCTGGGCTTTTCTTTAAATGCTGTGGTGACAGATTCAATGATTTCATTTTGAATGTTCTTTAGAAATGTTGTTGTCCTGCCAGATTTCTTCAAAGGCGTTTAAGTAGTTGATGTTTTCCGGATTGTCGATTTTAACGGCAAATTTGTTTAAACTGTTGTCCTTTTCTGCCATTAACCCGGACAAGGTAAAACCATCGAAGGATTGATACACATAGGTTTCCTTACCTGTTTCCAGAACCATGTAGTTATTCATGCCGCGTTTGGTTATATTGGATCGAAACAAAGCTTTGTCAGCTATCCATTGTGCACATTCTCGTGCTATGGCTTTTTGGGTGAGTTCGTTTCGCAGTTTCATCTCGAACTCTGTACCGTGGATGGCTTTTTCTCCTTTAATTCCGGGAATATAAAACTCGCGTCTTTCTTTCCGTGCGTCGAGCTGTGTGAAGGTTGGCTCTGTATAGATGAAGCGGAAACTTTCGATGTTACTCAATTCTTTTTTGAGCCTTTCAAAAGCATATATAGAAAAAGAAGCTGCGGCGATGGAAAGCTTTCCGCCATTTTTTATTTCTTCTTTAAAATCGTTAAATAGTGGATGATCTTTATTAAAAACTTGCATCATACTCCCCTAATTACTCATCCTTAAAATAGTTATTGTTTTAATGAACTTATTTGAGCTTAATATTAATATTATAACCCAAATTACAAATTTTAGGAACCTTTAAATCACGTTGCTTTCAGTTGGATGGGGGAGTTTCGTAATTATCTTTAAATATTTAAATTCTCCCAACTTTTTCATTGAACTCATACCCCCCATACATCTAGAGTTTTTTATTTTAAAATTAATAAAGACACAACTCCGACTAAATTTGGTTTATATTCAGTCGGAGTTATGTCTAATATGAGAGTAAACGGTGTAAAGATACATCGATTGTTATGACGATTCACTCCTTTTATGTGAATCTATGATTCTAAAATCCTCACTCTAAAACTAACGAGTTTTTTTATGTTTGATATTTAATCCTCAAATTTGAATTCTTTAAAGGATTCAGGATAGTATTCCATTAACTCGTTGTAAACATCTTTGCCTACAAACATTTCGTAGATTTCTTTTGCTTTATCTTCGATGTTAATGTCCTTAAATTTATCGGGATAAACGGTTTTCCCAACATAATATGCATCTAAGATGGCTGTGTCAAAGTTCATACCGTAGGTGAAATAAGGCATGATGGGGTATACTTTGTTTTCATTAAAAGCATTCAGAGATTTAAAGAATTCGGGATCTGTGGCCATTTCGTCCATCACTTTGGCTTTCCCGCTTAGATCGAAGATAATGAGGTCTGGATTGATTTCAATGAGCTTTTCTTTATCGATAATGATACTGGGTTCATTTGTAATATCGTCCATGATGTTGTGTACATTGGTAGCGGTAAACAATTCATTATTTGTTTTAGTCGACAAAATGCCTTGTTCCCCTCTAAAGCTGCAACCGCCAACGTAGGCCTTTGGGCTTTCTTCAATATTTCCGGCTCTGCTCTTTAAGTCCTCTTGTGCGCTTTTCATAAAAGCAATGAGTTCCTCTGCGCGTTTTTCTTTGTTCAGGGTTTTCCCTATTATTTCGAAGGTCTGGTAAGCATCCTCATCAAAGATTATTCCGCTCTTTCCACCACTTACGCCCACGATAGGGATACCTAGTTTTTCCTGCATTGCATCTAATTCTTCTGCGGTGTTTCCATAGGCGACAAAAATAACGTCAGGGTTGTTGTAGCTGAGCAATTCATAATCTGGTGCAAATTTCGGGCCGCCGTTACCAACGATTTCGATATCTCTCAACTTTGGATAAGCATAGTGGATGGACTGGCCATTAAGGGTGTGCCCCTTGGTTTCTGTGGCTTCTAGGCCTACTAAATGGTCCTCACCACAAATATAGGTATAAAATTTTAGCATACCATGGCCGATAGCAACCGCTTTTTCCGGGACACTTTCAAAAAATATCTCTCGACCGGTTGCGTCCGTTACGGTAAACTCTGTTGGGGCTGCCTCTGCGGTTTTGTTTTCTTCCTGCGATTTTGCAGGCTCTTGCGCTTTGCCACAGGCGGTTAATGCGATCATCAGCATTAAGATGATCGTTAAAATTTTTATTCTTTTCAATTCATTCTCCTTTGATTGAATATTTATTAAATCTTGAATCGATCAGCTAATTTAATATAATTGATTTTCTGTTTTTGTGTCTGATAACGTCCACATCTATTTTATAGACGTCTTTGATACTTTTGGCCGTTATAATACTCTCATCTCCATAACGGTAGATTTCACCGTTTTTCATCATTAAAAACTTGTCTGAAAATTGTAAGGCTAAGTTGATATCATGGATACTCACAATAACAGAGATGTTTTTTTCTTCGCAGTACTCCTTGATAAGTTTCATCACCTCTACTTGATTCTTGATATCCAAATTGCTGGTTGGCTCGTCTAGCAAAAGCAGTTTAGGTTCTTGGGCTAGAGCTCTTGCCATCACAACTTTTTGGAATTCGCCACCGCTCAATGTGTCTGCTTCTCTTAATGCATAATCTTGCAAATTCAGTTTATTGATGATTTCCTCTGTTTTTTGATAATCCTCTTCCACAACATCGGCGTTTATATGAGGCACCCTCCCTACCAGTATGGTGTCAAATACTGTGTTTTTTGCCGGTTCGCAATGTTGGTCGACATAAGCCATTTTTTGTGCTAAAGCTTTGCTTTTTAAATCTGCAATGTTTAGACCGTCAATAAAAACACTGCCACAGGTTGGTTTTAATAGTTTGTTTAAGTTTTTTATTAATGTGGTTTTTCCCGCTCCGTTGATACCTAAAAGCGAGATAAAACTGCCCCTTTCCACATCAAAGCTGATGTGGTTTAATATACATCTATCGTACTTAAAGGTTAAATCCCTGACTTCTAAAAAATTCATTTTTACTCTCTTTCCCTTTTGGTATTGGCACAACCTGTGATCCGTGTATCTTTTGACTATTTTAAATCATTGCCATTTTTTATAACAAACAACAGGCCCGAACTAGCGTTTTTTAAACAAGATATAGAGGAACAACAGTGCACCTAAAAATGAGGTAATGGCACCAACGGGCAATACAATAGGCGCCCACAAAGACCGAGCCATCGAGTCACTTAAAATAACAACTAAGGCACCCATGAGTAAAGTTCCCGGTAACATGTAGCGTTTGTCTTCTCCTATTACCCGTTTGGTAATTTGAGGTGCCAACAAACCGACAAAGCCAATCATACCGACAAAGGCAACGCTAACACCGGTGTTGAGAGCAGCCAAAAATATGGAAATGTTTCTCATATTTTTGGTGTTTACCCCTATAGAATGTGCTGTTCTTTCGCCCATGTCCATGGCATTGTAGCTCCACCGCATCATATAGACAACGAGGGCAGACAAAAGAGTGGTTGCGCTCACTATTTTTATTTGTGGGTAGGTTATTCGTCCCAGATCGCCAAATGTCCAAGAAACCGCTGTTGCCAATTGGGTTTCATCTGCCAAATACTGAATAACGGTAATAGCTGCAGCAAATAAAGAGTTTAAGGCCACCCCAGCCAAGATGACAAAGGTTTTACCTGCACCCTTAATATTAGAAATACCGATGACCAAAATCATGCACAGCATCGCCGCTAAAAAGGAAACAGCACTTGTTACAATAGGCGTTGATGTTATGCCCATGGTAGAAAAGACGATTAAGGCAATATTGGCACCAAAGGCCGAAGCATTGGAAATGCCTAAAGTAGAAGGCGAAGCCAGTGGATTGTTGAGCGTCGACTGAATGATCATGCCGGATAGCGCCATGCTCATGCCAACAAAAAGACCTCCTATGACTCTAGGAAGGCGGATGTTGAAGACAATATGATTAAATTGTTTGCTACCTTTACCCAGTAGCGTCATGATACTTTGTCCAACTGTCATATTTGAAGAACCGATGTTCAATGAAGCAATAGAGGTTATGCAAAGCATGATCAGTAAAAATAATAGAAATACATTTTTTTTGTTAATATATGCAGCATATTTTACACGTAAGTCTTTTTCAGTAATACAACCACCCCTTAAGTCCATAGACGCTTTTATACTATAAGTTAGCTTATACTATCTTTGTTAGCTCTATTATCTATGAAGTCTATTCATATGTCAAGTAAAATGTTTTTTGAGTTTATTTACAATTTTGTTCCATGCATGTATGCCCATGATTGGCTCAATCTAAAATGTATCCATCACCAATTGTTTTTTAATAAAAGTTCCCTACTATTTTTTTAATAGTAGCCATCGTTTTATTTTAGAAATAAAAAACCCACATACAATGAACGCTCGTTGTATGATGGGCATCTTGATATAGAGCATAAAAATACCGCCCCAATGGTAAGTTTAAACTCACCATTGGGGCGGAACAGATCCAGTAGTTCTTACAATCTATCTGAATGCTTGAAAACTTTTATCTAATTTCATCGATTTTTGCTTTAAATGCTTTTGCTGTAGTCGTTACTTCTTCTCTCGTTCCACTGGCAAGTTTTCCACCTACGCCTACTGCTAAGCAACCCTTTTGTAGCCACTCCTGCACATTGTCGAGGCTTACGCCGCCTGTGGGAATAATTTCTGCTTGCGGCAGTGGGGCTTTAATGGCTCCAACATAGGAAGGACCGAAGGCGGACCCCGGGAAGAGTTTGATGGCGGCAGCCCCAAATTGAAGAGCTCTGACAGCTTCTGTCGGTGTTAAGCAGCCGGGGATGTATGGGATCCTATACAGATTGCATAATTTGGCAACTTCTTCATCAAACGCGGGGCTGACGATAAATTTTGCACCATGAAGAATTGCAATTCTAGCTGTTACAGCATCTAAAACCGTTCCCGCGCCCGGTACCGCTGTGTCTCCCATTTTGCGAACAACGCCATCCAATACATCCAAAGCACCGGGTACAGTGAAAGTGATTTCAAGAAAACTTATTCCACCTGCCACACAAGCTTCACAATACATCATCGCTTGATCTACACTATCGCCACGAATGACAGCTACAATGCCGGCATCGCGGATTTGATCCAAAATCTTTGACATGATTTCTCCTCTATCTCTATCATTAGAACTTTAATAAGTCTCCACAAAATACATCGATTTTGCTGACACCCTTAAATTCTGACTTGCCTTCCAATTTCTCAGCTAAGATTTCCATACAACGATCGTTCGAATCGTAGGTATTGATATATGTTTTTGCTTGAGGAATATCTGCTAAATGGTAAGGACATTGTACAGATACGACGATCGTGGGGAGTTCATGAACATAGAAAGGAATATCAGGTGTCCCTTTACTTGCTGGCCATACCGGTCTTTGAACTGTACCAGGATTGACATCTACGATATTGATAATGAGATCATAATGATCTGTCAATTCGTTTATTGGTGCTTTTTGCGCATAGACATTGGCAACAGCTGCTTTCATTTCATCGGCAGGAAGATCTTTAATCTTGTCCATTGGTGAAACAAACTTCTCGACTTCATAGCCTTTTTCTTTTAAAACTTCCAATAATTTATCAGAAGCTTTAAAACCGCCACCGAGCATCGCGCCAAAGCCGCCTTCTTCTCCTTTAATATCTACAATCAAAACTCTTTTGAATTTTTCCGGAGAAATCGGCAATACGCCTTCTTCTTCTTTGACCAGTGTGATGGCCTTATCCGTGATGTCATCGTATAATTTCACATTTTCCGGTTCGCCAATTCTGGCCATGGCTTCTTCTTTAGGTAAAAACATCTCATCAATTGTTTTCTTGTGAAGGCCAAGTTTCGCTTTTAATCCTAAAGTTCTCGTAATCGCATCGATTAATCTCTCTTCAGATAATAAGCCATTTTTATAACCATCCATCATATAAGCAAAGTCTTCATCCGGGTCGTTGAAGAATAAGAATAAATCGCAACCGGATTCAATAGCTGTAGGGAGGATTTCCGATCGCTTCATGGCGCCTGTCATGCCAACCATGTGAGAGGCATCTGTAACAATGACACCATTAAAGCCCAATTTGCCCCTTAAGAGATCCGTCAAGATCTCCTTCGATAAAGTCGCAGGCATGGTCGGTTGATCTTTGTATTTTTCAGGGTTAAAATGTCTGCTATAAGATGGTAAATGGATATGTCCCGCCATGATTGATGGAAGGTCATTGTCAATCAAACCTTGATAAACATAACCGAAACTTTCGTCCCATTCTTCCATCGATAATGAGTTTATGGAAGGCGATAGGTGGTGGTCTCTCTCATCTACACCATCTCCGGGGAAATGTTTTGCAGCAGGCATGATACCATATTCTTGAATTCCGCGCATATATTCTAAACTCAATTCAAGTACTGTCTTAGGATCATTGGACCACGATCTTTTTGATATGATTGGATTTCTCCAATTATACATGATATCGACGATTGGAGCAAAACTCCAGTTGCACCCCACCGCAGAGGCTTCATATCCTGATACTCTCCCCATCTCATAAGCATATTTCGGGTCATCGGTTGCCGCAATTTTCACTTCGTAACCTAATTCTGTTCCGTCGGATACGGCACCTTTCCCCCCTTGTTCCGTATTGGCAGCGATTAGGATCGGAATCTTACTTTGGGATTGTAAATATTTGTTTTGATCATAGATATCGGAAGCAGGACCAGGATTATATCGAATCGCTCCGATGTGGTAGTTATCCACTGTTTCTTTAAGGTAAGCTTCTTCTCTCGAAGCCCCCATATTCACAAATAATTGTCCAATTTTTTCTTCCAAAGTCATGCTTTCAATTGTATCTTTTACCCATTTAATATCTTCTTCTTCAAGATAAAAAGGTCTCTTGCTTAAATCGACACTCATTATAATCTCCTTTATAAAGAATCTAATTCTGAAAGAAATTTATCTATTAATTGATCTTGAACTTCATTATATTGTCCATTGATGAATTTTTCAAAATACTCATTGCGAAAATCAATCCAGCTTTCTTCTTCCTTCATTGCTATGATGGGATAGAAGTACGCATGATTGTTGCGTGCCGCCTCTAAATCTCCAGGAGCATCGCCGATTTTTATCATTTTATCATCTTCGTAGTTTCCTACAGCTTTTGCATGAGCGATAGATTCTGTTTTTGAACCGAACTCTTGAGTAAAGACCGCATCGACATAACCCATCAAACCGGCTTTTGTCCACTCTGTTTGAACAGCATCCTTTGTAGCCGTACTGACAACAACAATATTGGCTTTCTTCGCTATCTCTTGTAATGCAGGTAATACATTTTTAAAAGATTCATTTTTCTTCCTTGGTATTTTTTTGATAACATCATTTACGTTGTAAGACCAATCGATCACTTTTTTTAAAATATCAGCTTTTGATTGAGTATAAGCCTTTTCTATGCCATCGGTAGACAGTTTGCCGTCATTATGAACATACTCTCTGAAAACCTCTATTCCTTCTACAGGACGGATGTTTTCATGGACATATTCTAATCCATCTAAAAAACTTAGAAATCGATTGATGCCTCTTTTTTTGCTAAATAAATTCGTCTTATTCCATCTTTTCAGAACATCTTCTCTTTGTTCTTCCACATCCATGATCTTGACAAACTCTGGACCAAAAGCTTCAAAATGTTTAATATTCATCGTATCCATTGCACAGCCATCGCTGTCAACACAAACTAGAAAATCTTTTGTTCTTTTAAATTCCATAATTTCTTCTTTCTATTAAATCAATTGAAACCGATATATTTTTTAACATTGTGGTAACAAATATCTTCTACCATTTTGCCAAGAAATTCGACATCTTGCGGATATTCACCGTTTTCTACAAGATCTCCTAAGAAATTGCACAATAATCTTCTAAAGTACTCATGTCTCGGAAAAGATAAAAATGATCTGGAATCCGTTAACATTCCGATAAAAGTTGGTAATACCCCCACAGATGCCAATGTTTCCATTTGATCCATCATCCCCATCTTATGATCCATAAACCACCAAGCAGCGCCAAATTGGACCTTTCCTCGATGAGGGGATTGCTGAAAATCACCTGCCAAAGTCGCCAACATAAAATTATCTTTAGATCCATTTAAGCTATAAATGACAGTTTTTGGTAGATTGTTATCATAATCTAGAATACTCAATAATTTCGATATTTGAGGTGCATAGTTAAAGTCATCCATGGAATCAAAGCCGTGGTCTGCACCTAATTTTTCATACATTCTTTTAGAATTGTTTCTCAGAGCCCCAATATGAAGCTGCATTGTCCAATTGCATTCATTGTATTTCTTGCCAAGGTCTACCAATAAAGTCCCTTTAAAAACAGTCGCTTCTTCTTCTGATATTTCTAAACCTTCCGCTTTTTTCTTAAAAATACGATTCGACGCATCCACATCGTATTCGGAAAATATTGAAGTCTCAAGCGAATGGTCTGATAACAAGCCTCCTGCTTTTACAAAATAATCGACACGTTGACATAAAGCAGCTAATAATGCGTTATAAGAATTAATTTCTATCCCAGAGACTTCCGAAAGCTTTGCAATATAGTCCATGAAGCTATCTAAATCTATACGCATTGCTTTTTCTGGTCTAAAAGTTGGAAGGACCTGAATTTCAAAACCTTCTTCTTTTAATTTCTTGTGATATTTCAATGAGTCTGCAGGATCATCTGTCGTACAAAGATGGGTAATATCCATTCTTTTTAATAAAGAGCGAACAGAAAACTCGTCTTTTTGTAAAAGATTATTTACTTTATCGTAGATTTCATCGCTTGTTTTTGGAGATAAATTTTCTTCTATTCCAAAGTATCTTCGCAGTTCTAAATGTGTCCATGCATAAAGAGGATTTCCGATGAGATAAGGAACTGTTTCTGCCCATCGATCAAATTTTACTTTTGCTTCGGCTTTTCCTGTAATTTCTTCTTCGGAAACGCCAATAGCTCTGAGTGCTCTCCATTTGTAATGATCTCCTCCCAACCAAGCTTCCTGAAGATTTTTAAATTTTTCGTCTTCATAGATCGCTTTAGGGTCAAGATGATTGTGATAATCGATAATTGGCATCTTCGCCGCATAGTTGTGATACAAAACTTTTGCCGTTTCTGATTTTAATAAAAAATCTTCGTCTAAAAAGTTTTTCATCCCTATACTCCTGAGTAAGCTGCAAAACCACCATCTATTGGAATCACAATTCCTGTAATAAAGCTAGCCGCATTGCTGTCGCAAAGAAGTAAAGTCGCACCTATTAACTCTTCCGGTTCGCCAAAACGATTCATCGGTGTTCCTTTTAGGATTTTGTCCGTTCTTGGGGTTGGACTTCCATCTTCATTGAACAGTAAAGTTTTATTTTGAGTCGTTGCAAAGAATCCCGGTGCAATTGCATTGCATCTGATGCCGGCTTTTGCAAAATAAGTTGCCATCCACTGGGTAAAATTGCTGATCCCGGCTTTTGCAGCAGAATAAGCCGGTATCTTGGTAAGGGGTGTAAAGGCATTCATGGATGAAATATTTAAAATTGAACACCCTTCTTTATTTGCCATGTCTTTTGCAAAAACTTGAGTTGGAATTAAAGTACCTAGATAATTTAAATGAAGTACAAATTCAATTCCTGATGCATCTAGATCGAAAAATGTTTTAATGCCCTCCTTCGTTTTGTCAAATTCTTCGTCGTCTGTCGTTGCCCTTGGACTATTTCCACCAGCACCATTGATTAAAATGTCACAAGAACCGAAGTCTGCCATTATTTTTTCATTACATTCTTCTAATATTTCCCGATCTAAAACATCGGCAGCATAGGCTTTCACCGTTAAGCCCTTGTCGGACATTTCTTTAGCCAACTTCTCTGCTGCCTCTAAATTGCGATCGACTAAAGCCACTTTTGCCCCACATTTAGCAAGAGCTTCTCCGATTGCGGAAGTAAGCACACCTGCACCACCTGTCACAACGGCTACTTTTCCTTCAAGATTTACTTTAAACGGTAATTTCATCTCTTCCTCCTAAGCCAGTTTTTCTAAAGTTTCCCAGATACCAGTCATATACATCGCTCCTAAGGCTCTATCATATAAGCCGTAACCCGGTTTTCCTGTTTCTCCCCAAATCATGCGCCCATGATCTGGTCTTAAATAACCTTTAAAACCTACATCGTGATACGCTTTCAATATTTCTACTATATCTAAAGAGCCACAGGGAGAATAGTGCGCCGCCTCTTCAAAAGAACCTTCGCCAAGAATCTTAATATTTCTAACATGTGCAAAGTGAATTCTACCCTGACCACCGAAGTGCTGAACCATGTCTCTGTAATTATTAAACGTTCCTGCAGCCAGAGATCCAGAACACAATGTTAAGCCATGATGTACGTCATCATAAAGATCTAAGAAACGATCTAAATTTTCTTTTGTCGTTATAATTCTTGGAATTCCAAAGATACTCCATGGTGGATCGTCGGGATGAATTGCCATGTTCACATCTTCTTCAACGGCGACAGGCATAATTTCTTTTATAAAATATTCTAAATTTTCCCATAAACCTTCTTCACCGATGGTTTTGTACGCATCGATCAGTTCTTTCATCTCTTCTGGAGAATAAGACTCATCCCATCCCGGCAAAGATAATTTTGTAGGATCTAGTTTTTCAACATCTTCCTTATAATAAATTAAAGCAGAAGAGCCATCTTTCAGTTTGTGATCTAATTGTGATCTCGTCCAGTCAAAGACAGGCATGAAGTTGTAGCAGATGCATTTCACACCGTGTTTTGCCAATAGACGAATATTTTCTTTGTAATTTTCTATGTACTGATCTCTTGTGTCTCGTCCAAGCTTTATATCTTCGTGAACCGGAACGGACTCGATAACTTCCATCTCCAAACCTTTTTCTTCCACTTCACTTTTTAGACGAATGATTTCTTCTTCCGGCCATACTTCTCCTACAGGTACAGAATAAACAGCTGTAACAACACCCGTCATTCCTGGTATCTGGCGAATATCATCTAATTTTACAGGATCATCATCACCAAACCAACGAAAAGTCATTTTCATAGCAATCCTCCTAAAATTTATTTATTTAAAATCAACATCGTCAATTGTTTTGCCTTCATTAATAGCTTTTATGACTAAATTTCGTCTTTCATCTGTTAAATTGTATATGAATTGAAAAGCAAGAAAGGCAATAAAGGAACAAATGGCTGTAAAACCAATATGGAGGAAAGAGATTCCCGCTAAAGTTTCTGCACTTTGAACTTGATGAACACCTGCGACGGGTTTGATATAACCGATGACTGAAATCCCCATACCTGCAATAAATCCAGATAAAGCCTGACCGATTTTACGAACAAAAGAATAAGATCCGTAAATCACGCCTTCCTGACGATTTCCTGTTAAAAACTGATTATAATCAATACAATCCGAGACCATTCCCCAAACTAAAGTCATTGGAATATTCAATAATGCAATTCCTAAAACGTATAAAATTGTATAACTCACTATATGGAAAGGAGTGAATTGAAATAAGATAAAAAGCCCGGTGGCCATTAAAGAAGTCATCGACATAACTGTTTTAGTTGAAAATTTTTCAACAAGCTTTGGCAAGATCGGTGCTAAAATATATATTGGAAGAATTGTGATCGATGTAATGAATCCCATCGCTTGTAAATTTCCTACAATAGTCTGAAAATAATAAACCATCATTTGAGCATTCGTCAATAAACCTGCTAGGATCGCAACGGAACCCATTGCAACACCGATTAAAGGTCTATTTTTAACCAGTACAGCCAGATAATCCATAAAACCGGATTTTTCCTTCTTCTGTTCTGTAGGCGTTTGCACATTTTCTTCAACGAGGTAATAGCATAGATAGTAACAAATAAGTGCTAAAATCGATAAAACAATCATTGATGCTAAATAACCGCCTGCTAAATTGACTCCAAACATTCCCAATACAAGCAGATTTTACCATCGTGTTATCCATAGTATCCTCCTTATTATTATGTTAACTGGATATTATCACGATAAAAAATATGAAGTTAGTAATTATTTTCTTTTTCATAGAATAATTTTTGTAGCTTTGGTATAATATTCTTAGGTGATAACGATGACAAATACCGTAAATAAATACTTTATCAAAGAACTCTATAATAGAATGTTTGATTTTAATACAGTTATATAT
>JAAYJS010000010.1 GCA_012522805.1 Eubacteriaceae bacterium
CGGCGTTTTCCGCTGCATTGACGACCAACTCAAAGGGGGAGACCACCCCGGCGGATTCTGCGAGCAATGCACCACACACGGTCGGATTTAAATTGGGCTCCATCTGATGGACTTCCTGTTTAAAGACAATGCGCATATTCGGCACACCGTTTGTGAGTCTGTTTTGGTACAATTCGTGAAGGGTCATCATTTCGTATTCGTTATGGGCGATGACCAAAGATCCGGTTCTTTTAAAGGGTACAGAGAGGTCGGAACATATTTTTTCGTACATGTAGTTGCCCGGTGCATTGAAACGTCCCTTCAATTTGTGGGCCGGTGCGTCGTACCCTGCATGAACAATGGCGGAATTGGCATTGGTGGTTTGATTGCCGACATCGTTTTCGCCATCTAACAATAATGTATTTAAATGATATCGTGAGAGCTCTCTTGCCACGTATGTGCCTGCAATGCCAGCCCCAATAATTGCAATATCGTACATATTTTTCTCCTTCTTTTTTATTGCTGTGAAATAAATTTTTATATATAAAAAGCCGTACGATTCTTATAAGACAATTTGATAGTTGTCATAAGAAAGTACGGCTCTCCATTGCCTTATAATATTTGTTTGTGATTTACAATTGGTCGATTAGCGGTTTGATTTCTCCATAGTCTCGCCATAGGTTTTTTGCAGAAGTTGTCACCGATAAAGCCCCCGCTTGTATACAGGACAATACTTCTTCGCGAGTTTCTATGAAACCTCCGGTAATAATCGGTATTTGGATTTCTTTATTAATGGATCGTATCAGTTTTGGAACCAAACCAGGGAGAATCTCTACAGCGTCGGGTTTTATTTTATTAGCAGAAGTCACCGATACGTCCATAGCGGAAGAATCCAATAAAAACAGTCTTTGAACAGTAATCATGCCCTCTTGTTTTGCACGGGACACCAATGCGTTTTTCGTGGATATAATGCCGTGGGGTGCTATTTCATCTTTTAAGTATTTGATAAAATAAGTATCTTGTGCAAAACCTTTTAACAAATCGAGATGCACAAAAATTATTTTGTTCGAAGCTTTGACATACTCCACTATTTTTTTTAAATTGTAGATGTTGCCGCAGAGTAAAAAGATGATGCGCGTTTCTGATGAAACCGCTTCATAAATATCTCTAGGATTTCTAACCGCGGCGATAATTGGATTTTCTTTAAACAGACGATAACATTTTTTGGTTGTCATATGAGCCCCCCCATCAGGGCTATTCTATCACAAAAGCAACAGAAAATATAGATGTAGCACCTCTCATATCCAATTATCATCGCGGCTGACCAATAACAAATTACGATTGAATGAACAGTTGAGATAGGAGGCAGTTGTCCACCACCTGTTTAGCTATTATGCTTCTTCCCAGCCTAGAGCACGGGTAACCGCTTTTTGCCAACCTTTATACAATTTCGAACGTACGTCTGCATCCATCATCGGTTCGAAGGTTCTGTCAATTTTCCATGCAGAGGCCACTTCATCTTGATCTTTCCAGAATTCTACAGCTAAACCGGCTAAGTAGGAAGCACCCATTGCGGTGGTTTCAACGATAGATGGTCTATCGACAGGTACGCCTAAAATATCTGCTTGGAACTGCATGAGGAAGTTGTTGGCGCAAGCACCGCCGTCTACTTTCAAAGGTTTTAAGGTGATGCCGGAGTCTTTTTCCATGGCATCCAAGACGTCTTTTGTTTGATAGGCTAAGGATTCTAAGGTCGCGCGAATGACGTGGTTTTTGTTGGAGCCACGGGTTAAGCCGACAATAGCTCCCCGAGCATAAGCATCCCAATGGGGTGCACCCAAACCGACAAATGCCGGCACCATGTAAACGCCGTCGGTATCCTTAACTTTTTTAGCGAAGTGTTCGGAATCGGGCGAAGAATCAACCAGTCTCAATTCGTCTCTCAACCATTGAATCGCTGCGCCGGCAACAAAGATAGAACCTTCTAAAGCGTAGTCTACTTCGTCGTTCAAGCCCCAAGCGATGGTTGTAACCAAACCGTTGTCGGATTTAACGGGTTTTTTACCGGTGTTCATCAACATGAAGCAGCCGGTTCCATAGGTGTTTTTGGCCATTCCGGCTTCAAAACAAGCTTGTCCGAATAATGCGGCTTGTTGGTCGCCTGCTATTCCGGAAATCGGTATATCGCCATCAAACAATTTGGTCGAGCCGTAAACTTCTGAGGATGGTTTGACTTCAGGTAGCATGACTTCTGGAATGTCCAATTCTTTGAGCATTCTTTCGTCCCATTTCAAATCTTTGATGTTATAAGCCATGGTTCTGGAAGCGTTAGAATAGTCCGTTACGTGTACTTGGCCATCTGTTAATTTCCAAACCAGCCAGGTGTCGATGGTACCGAAGAGCAAGTCGCCTTTTTCAGCTCTTTCTCTGGCGCCTTCAACATTTTCAAGAATCCAATTAATTTTTGTTCCGGAGAAGTATGCATCGATAACTAAACCGCAATTTTCTTGAACGTAATCTTTTAAACCCGGGCGCGCAACCAATTCGTCACAAAAGGGTGCTGTACGACGGCATTGCCATACAATCGCGTTGTAAACCGGTTCGCCGGTGTTTTTGTCCCAAACCACTGTGGTTTCACGTTGGTTGGTAATACCGATAGCAGCGATATCTTCCGCTTTAGCGTTGACTTTCGCCATTGCTTCGGAAACAACGCCTTTTTGTGTGGCCCAGATTTCCATGGGATCGTGCTCGACCCAACCGGGCTTCGGATAAATTTGCGTAAACTCTTTTTGAGCTACAGATACAATCTCACTTTCGTGATTAAACAGAATTGCTCTAGAACTGGTTGTACCCGCATCCAAAGCCAATACATATTTTTTGCTCATAATGAACCCCCTTAATATTTGTTTTATGAACACTACAAGAATATAAATCCATCGGTCTCAAGCATCAACAGGATGAAATCAATAAAATTTTTTCAAAGTTATTTTGACTGTGGCGTAAAAAAACCATGCTAACCAATCCTAAACATCCTAACAGATAATTTAAAATGACTGCATGGCTCTCCAATACTCCTGCCCATTATTCACTTTGAAAAGTCTATACATCATTGTTGTTGCCCTTGACTTTTGTTGAATTTATCATAACACAATTCGTAACAGGTGTAAAGTTGCAGATCTAATAATTATCAATCGTTAATCTCTGATTAAGTTTAATTTGGAATATTGCTTGTTTTTACATATATAATACCCGTTGATAGGCGAAAACGACGCAACAACACACAAAAGAGTAAAAATTAGACAAAGTTCTGAAAAATAAGTATTAATGTTAGTTTTAGTATCTTGTGTTACTGTGGCCATAAGAATTGAACACACTAATGGAGGTGTCGTATGAAAAAATTTATCAATGAAATTGAAAATGTAGAAATAGAAATGTTTGAGGGGTTGTCACTGGCGCATCCGGACGTTGTTACCCGATTGGAAGACTCCAATGTATTTGTGCGTGCGACAAAAAAAGAAGGTAAAGTGGCCTTAGTTTCTGGGGGAGGCAGCGGTCACGAACCGGCACATGCCGGCTATGTAGGAACAGGCATGTTGGATGCAGCGGTGCCCGGTGCTGTGTATACGTCGCCGACACCCGATCAAGTTTATGAAGCCATCAAAGCCGTAGACAGTGGCGCCGGTGTCTTGTTAATCATCAAAAACTACACCGGAGACGTCATGAATTTTGAAATGGCAGCGGAATTGGCACAAGCCGACGGCATCGAAGTGGCATCGGTTGTTGTCAATGACGACGTGGCGGTAGAAGACAGTCTGTACACCACCGGCAGAAGGGGTGTCGCCGGAACGGTATTTGTTCATAAAGTTGCAGGTGCCAAGGCAGAAGAAGGCGCCAGCTTAGCGGAAGTCAAAGCTGTGGCGGAGAAAGCAATTGCCAATCTTCGCACCATGGGGGCAGCCTTGAAACCCTCCACGGTACCGGCAGCAGGTAAACCCGGATTTGAATTGGGAGAAAACGAAATGGAAATCGGTATCGGTATCCATGGAGAACCCGGTACTCATAAAGAAGAATTACAACAAGCGGATGTTATTGTCGACCACCTCATGGAGGTCATTCTAAAAGATATGTCCTTAGATGAAGGTTCCGAATTGGCCGTGATGATCAACGGAAGCGGTGCAACTCCGGAGATGGAATTGTACATTATTTTTAGAAAAGTCTACGAACTATTAGAAAAAGCAGGGTTTAAAGTCTTTAAAACCTTTGTGGGCGACTACATGACCTCCATCGATATGGCGGGTATGTCCATAACCCTCTTCAAAGTAGATGACGAATTGAAAAAATTGGTTTCGGCACCGGCAAAGACCATCGGTTTTACACAAGTTTAAAGAAGCTTATTCAGTGATTAAAAATATTAGATTGATTGTTTTGAACAAATGACATTTTCCGGCCATTAAAAAGTGTCGGTATGTTTAAAAGACTGCGTCGTAACACAATTCTGTAAATGAATTCACAAAATGTTGCTATGACTTGTCTTGATCACCATGTTCATACGTAAATTTACAGCATATTCTGGAGAAAAGTATGGCAGCAAAAGAAAAAGTATTAAAATTTATTGATATTTTTGGCGATAAAATGCAAGAACATCGTCAAGCATTAACAGATATGGACCAAGCCATCGGCGACGGCGACCACGGCATCAATATGAGCCGGGGAATGAAGGCTGTCGCTGAAAAGCGAGAAGAATTGGCACAAAAGAATATTTCCGATCTTTTAAAAGACGTTGGTATGACCTTGGTATCCAAGGTGGGCGGTGCCTCCGGGCCTTTGTACGGAACCGCTTTCTTAAAAGCGAGTATGGTGGTCAAGGGCAAAGAAGAGCTCAATGCACAGGACTTATCCGACATGCTCAAAGCACTGGAAGACGGAGTTGTGACCAGGGGTAAGGCAACCACCGGAGAAAAAACAATCTTGGACTCCTTGGTGCCTGCTATTGAAGCCTATGACCGTGCCTTGGCAGCGCAAAAACCGATCAAAGAAGCGATGCAAGAGGCGGAAAAAGCCGCATTTGAAGGTGTCGAGTACACGAAAACCATCATTGCAACCAAAGGTAGGGCTTCTTATTTGGGAGAACGGAGCATCGGATTTCAAGATCCCGGTGCCACCTCCATGGCTTACTTGATTCAAAGCATTCAAGAAGCATTGTAAAATAACCTAAATGATAAAAACACCTAAGTCCGTGGGCTTAGGTGTTTTTTTAAATGTTCTTCTCAGTTTGAGACGATTGGCTCAACGATAAAATCAATGCTTCCGCCATGTCATGGGTGAAAACAGCACCAGCATCGGAAAAATTTCCAAACGACCGATAATCATCGCAAAGGACAATGCAATTTTAGAAAGATTGCCGATTTCTGCATAATTGTAAGTCGGACCGACTTTTCCCAACCCCGGCCCGATATTGTTAAACGTTGCGGCAACGGAGCTGAAGGACGTTAAAAAATCCGGAGCGTTCAAGGCATTGATGATCAGAAAACCTGCAAACAGGAACATATAGACCGTAAAGTAATTGGTAACGCTTTTTTCTGTCGCATCGGAAATTCTTTTTTTCTCAAAAGTTAAAACAGTGACCGAGTTTGGATAGATCATGCGCTGCAGTTGTAGAAAAGTGGACTTGATGAGAATCACCACTCGGGATACTTTTAACCCTCCAGCTGTGGACCCGGCACATGCGCCGACAAACATCAACAACAATAAAATGACTTGACTGAAAGCCGGCCAAGAGCCATAGTCTGCCGTTGAAAACCCCGTGGTTGTGATCACGGTCGATACAGCAAAAAAAGCATCTCGGATACATTTTCTGAGAGAATCGTAACTTGGCAACAAATTCAAAACAATCAAGGTGACGGATACCGCAACGATCGATAGATAGGCGCGCAATTCTTCGCTTTTCACAGCATCCTTCCACTTACGAATGAGAATCATAAAATACAGGTTAAAGTTAATGCCAAACAGCAACATGGCGATACCCAAAACATACTCGATATAGGGTGAGTTGTAGGGTAGGATGGAACCGTTTTGTACTCCGAAACCACCGGTACCCGCCGTACCGAAGGCAATTAAAAAAGAATCGAACCATGGCATTCCACCTAAACGTAAAAAAAGAACCAGCACCGTGGTCATCACTACATAAATGATGTACAAAGTGCGAGCGGTGTGCATCAATTTAGATAACAATTTGCCGAATTGCGGCCCCGGCACCTCCGCTTTCATGATGAATATAGAGGAAGTGTTGAAATCCGGAAAGATCGCCAAAGCCAATACCAAGACTCCCATACCGCCTATAAAGTGCGTAAAACTGCGCCAAAAGAGATTGGAGTGACTGATAACACTTAAATCCACAAGTATGCTGGACCCGGTGGTGGTAAACCCGCTGGCCGTTTCAAAAAAAGCATCGATGAAACCGGGGATTTCTCCCGACAAGATAAAGGGTAAGGATCCAAATAAAGAGAGCAGCATCCAAGAGAGGGATACAATCACAAACCCTTCCTTAGAATAAATGGTGATGTTGTCCGGCTTTTTGTGGCCGATTAAGGTAACAACAAAAATCAAGGCAATGGTGCCGGCATAAGCCCATTTTAATTGGAGGGGTTCTCTGTAAAAGAAACTCACGCTCAATGGTAATAATAAAAGGAAAGCTTCCAGTCGCAATAATTTGCATACTGTGTACACAATCATTTTTTTGTTCATAGTATCTTTAGCTTACCAGAATTTCGTCAAAACGATCTAAATATTTTTTTGTCGTAATGATCAACACTCTGTCTCCTTCTAAAATGACGTCTTGGCCACCGGGGAAAATCAATTGACCTTCCCTTAGAATACAGGCAATTAATAAATTCGGGATCGTTTTTAAATCCTTTAAAGGGATATTCAAAGCTCGACTGTTGCCATCGATGATAAATTCTAAGGATTCCACTCGATTTTCTAAGAAGCGGTGTAACGTTTCTACTTTGGAGCTTTTTGTGGAACCTTCCGATCGCACAAAGCGAATAATTAAATCTGAGATTACCTTTTTAGGTGTGATGACGGAATCCAACCCGATTTTATCTAAGATGGGCATCAACATCTTCCGGTTAATTTTCGTAATGGTTTTTTGGACATTCAAAGAGTGGGAAAACATGGAGAGAATCATATTTTCTTCATCGATGCCGGTCATGGACACCACAGCATCATAGGAGGAGATCCCCTCTTCTCGCAGTAAATCCTGATCGGTACCGTCGCCGTTTATCACTGTTATTTCCGGGAAATTAAAAGAAAATTCCTCTGCAATTTTCGTGTTGATTTCTATTAATTTTACTTTGATGTTCTTTTTAATGAGTTTTTCAATGAGATAGTGAGAGATGCGACTCCCGCCTACGATCATGACGGAACGCACGCGTTTGTTTGGACTTTTTTTAACACACCAAAATTCGTGAATGGCTTCTTCGCTGCCGGTCAGGTAAATTCTATCCTTCGCTTGAAGTACGAATTGACCATTGGGAATAAACACTTCGTGATTGCGATCCACAATACAGACCAAAACCTTTTCGTCGGATGTGTTTAAATCTTGCAGCATTTTTCCATTTAAAAAGGAATCTTCCTCAATCTCTACTTCTACAATATTGACCACGCCGCGAAAAAAAGACTCCACATCATAGGCATAGGGAAAACGCAACATCGTCATAATATCTCTCGCGCTGACGAGTTCGGGATTAATCATAAAAGTGATGCCCAATTCATCACGGACAAAATTCATATTGACAAAATATTCCGGATTACGCACCCGGGCTATGGTATGCTGAGCACCAAGTTTTCTGGCGATAATCGCAGAAATAATGTTCAGTTCATCGGAGTTGGTAACGGAAATAAAAACATCCGATGTGTCGACACCGACTTCCAATTGTGCTTTGATCGATGCGCCATTGCCTACCAAGCCTGTAATATCGGCTTTTTCTATGAGCTTCGTCAAGCGCTCCTCAATCACTTCTATTAAAATAACATCATAGCCCTCTGCTGACAAATCAGTACAGAGTGCTTCTCCGACCTTTCCGCCGCCGGCGATAACTATTTTCATTTTATACTCCAGATTATAAAGTCGTTGATTTTCTTGAACAAGAATATAAAACATTATAACACAATCCGAAAAGATAAAAGTCTTAATAATCAATAAAGCGAAAACTACTTCTTGACAAAGTTTTTTTCGACTACTATGATAATAGTAAAGGTATACACACATTGTATGCCACCAGTGTCATTGAAGATGACTTGATGATGGCGTACAAACAGATTTCAAACACTAACAAGTGAGGTTATTATGAAAGTATTTTTATCCTATCCCTTGGATCCTAAAGATTTGGCATGGCCCGGTGAACCCACGGTTAAAGTAAGACGATGCACAGATCTCGATGATCATGGTGACGGCTTTAGCTCCTTTATTACGGAATTACCCAACCATTGCGGTACCCACTACGATGCACCCAGACATTTTAACAAAAAAGGTCTGGACATCAACGAATTGTCCATGGATTATTTTACCTTCGATCGTGTGCTGCTATTGGATCTTCCCAAAAAAGCATGTGAAGGCATCACCATCGAGGATTTAAAACCCCACGAAGCCGAAATCCAACAAGTAGATCTTTTGATCATTCGCACGGGCTTTGAAAAAATGCGCAGAGAGGAACCTAAAACCTATCAAATGGAGGGGCCTTTCTTACATCCCGACACCTGTTTGTATATGGTCAACACCTTTAAAGATTTAAAGACCGTAGGGTTTGACTTTTTAGCCATCGGTTCGCCTTGCAACGATTTAGCCGGTATCGCACATCAAAACCTATTGGGATGTCATACAGAGAAATTTATCACCGCCATCGAAGATATGCAATTGGAAGTGATCGGTGATAGGAAAATAAAATCCGTTGTGGCGGCACCCTTAAGGATCGTAGGCCTAGATAGTAGCCAGGTAACGGTGATAGCCGATCTGGAAGATTGATTTGAGGCATTCTCATGAAACTTTTTGATACATCCTTCATACCCAAGTTGTATAGAATAAAACAGCACAAACAAACCACCGTTTTGGATGATGTCCAAGAGGTAATCCTCCAACAATCGAAAAGTATTCTTGAGAAAATAAAAACAGGCGATCGGATAGGGATTGCCGCCGGAAGTCGCGGTATCCATCAATACGACAAAATGATTCAAGCCACGGTTACGGCTGTCAAAAATGCCGGGGGGATCCCTTACATCATCCCCGCCATGGGCAGCCATGGCGGCGCCACAGCCGAAGGTCAGCTGGAGGTTTTAAAGAGCTACGGAATTGAAGAAAAGACCGTGGGCGCACCGATCCTATCATCCATGGAAACGGTTGTCATCGCCCATACCGAAACCGGGGTACCGGTTTACTTTGATCGAAATGCCTATGGCATGGATGGCATCATCCTAGTCAATCGCATCAAACCCCATACCGACTTCAACAGCACCATCGAGAGCGGTCTCATCAAACAAATGGTCGTGGGGCTCGGCAAGCAAAAAGGTGCCTCGGCCATCCATCGCAGGGGTATCGAAGGCTTAAAGGACGTGATTCCCCAAAGTGCCCGCATCATACTGAGAGACAGACCCATCCTGATGGGTGTGGCGATACTAGAAAATCAGGACGATCGCACCACAGAAATAGTCGTTGTACCGGCAGAAGCATTTGAAGAAAAAGAAAAACAGCTTTTGGAAAGGGCAAGAACTTACATGCCTTCTTTCCCGGTCAACGAAATGGACGTTCTCGTCTTACAGGAAATGGGAAAAAACATATCCGGAACCGGCATAGACCCCAACGCTGTCGGGCGTTACTTAATACGAACGGTACCAGACCAAAAGCCGGATATTTATCGCATCGTCTGCTTGGATTTAACCGAGGAAAGCCACGGCAACGCCATAGGGGTTGGTATCGCCGATATCATCACAGAAAAAATGGCAAAAAAGATCGACTGGACACCCACCTATATCAACACCATCACCTCGGGCTTTCTGGAAAGAGGCTTTATGCCCATCGCTGCTAAAAACGATCGAGAAGCCTTGGATATTGCCTTGAATTGTTGCAATCGCTACGTCACAGAAGAAAACGCACGGTTGGTATTGGCAAAAAATACCCTCCATCTGAAAGAGTTGATCGTTTCTCAGGCGTTGTTAGATGAACTCCAAGGGCGGGAAGACATCGAAGTGCTGGGCGAGGTCACATTGGAATGGGATGCTGATGGACATCTCAAAACTTTATTTTAAAATGAAAGGGTCAAGATCTTATGAAGAAATATTACGACGACACGTGGTTGGAAAACAACCAATGGGGGAAATGGGGAGATGACGACCAAGTCGGTGCTCTCAACGAATTAACACCGGAGATGACTTTAAAGGCTGTGAGCATGATTCGACAAGGAAAAATTTACGATTTAGAAACCAATCGCTTTAAAGGCATGCCGATTTGGGATGGCCATTGTGGGTTCGAAATTTTAGCTTATGCCTCTCCGGCAGGTAGACAAAACATGAAAGGCAGCGACATCAGTCCGGAATTTAACTGGTATGCCGATGGGGGTATGTTGGATAGAGAAAACGACACCTATCGTATGGGGCTGAACACGGAAATTCTCATTGCACCATTGCATGCCGGCACACACATCGATGCCCTTTCCCATTGGACAACAGGAGAGGACAACCATTGGTACAATGGTTTTTCTGCGGATCAATACGCTACCAATTACGGACCGGTTAAATGTGATATTGCAGCGATACCCCCGATGATTATGCGCGGTGTGTTGCTGGATATAGCCGGCTATAAGGGTGTCGATCATTTAGACGACAATCACATCATCTCAGCGGAAGACTGCCACGGCTGCGCAGAATGGCAAGGCGTTACTTTGCAAAAAGGCGATGCCGTTCTTTTAAGAACCGGTCACAATTGGCCGGCATGCGACCAAGCTGTTGGTGCGGGTCTCGGCATTTCTGCCGCCCGTTATCTTGTAGAAGAGGGTGGTGCCTTCATTGTTGGGGACGACCAAGCCTCCATCGAAGGTTTTAATGCAGATGGCTCATCCTCCGTACCGAGACATCCCCAACCGGTACATCACTACTTGTTGGTGCAGCAAGGGGTACACATCATGGAATTTTTGCAATTGGATGATTTGGCAAAGGACAAATGCTATGAATTCTGTTTCATCTGTACGCCCACCAAAGTAAAATGCGCAACGGGTATGTACATTAGACCTCTGGCAGTTATTTAGAAAAAAATGCTCAAACAAGCCGGTACAAACACAAGCCATGGTTCGCAGTTCTTTTCATACTGGAATAGCGACTTTTGTACCGGCTTTGTCACGCTCTGAAGGACAAAAATTTTGCTGACACAAGGTGTGACGTATGGTTCAAATCGTTCTACTGCTATCGCGATTTAAAGACGTGTCACCCCAAAGGTATCGCGATCCTTCCTTTCGGTTAAAGGTGTTTGTGGGTATCCCACCGCTGCAGCAGATAGCACGGTGGCACCCTCCGGCAGGTTTAAAAGTGCTAACAAATCGGCACGTGCCCGCAATTTGCGCAGGCAACCCCATATATAGCAAGATCCCAAACCCATGGCAGTCGCAGCCAATAAAATATTTTCTACCACACAAGCCGCATTGCAATATTCGATGTAGTCCTCGGAAAGTTCCGTCGAACTGACGATGAACAGGGTAGGGGCTCCGTAAAGAGGGTCCATTTTGGAGCCGTCCTTGCGTGTGAGCTGGACGCCGGCGCGAATTTTCTCTAAAAGATCTTGATTTTGTACCACGGTTAAATGGGTGCACTTGGTGTCACCCATAGCTAAAGGGGCAGCGAGAGCGGCTTTGATTAAAACGTCGGTTTCTTCTTCGGTAATTTGACGGTCTTTTATAAAAGATCGTGTGCTTTGTCGCAATGCTAAGGTTTGATTAAAATCCATTTTAAACTCCTTCATCTTTTTTACTTTCTTTTACTTTATACGATTCATCTTAAAACCGTAGGTATCCGTTCACCAATATCGGGTGCGATTTTGAGAATGCTGTGCTAAAATGTTTAAAATACATCGCTAGGTCTGAAAAGACAGAGAGGTTTTATATGCAAAAAATAACACCCCATTTGTGGTTGGATCAAGAGGCCAAAGCGGCGGCCTTGTTTTACACTTCCATATTTGAGAACACCCATTTTGTCGGCTCAACAACGATCAAAGACACACCCTCCGGAGAGATAGAAATATCCGTGTTCGAGCTGGAAGCATTGCGGTTTTACGCCATGAGTACTGAGGCTGAGGCACCTTTCAAACTCAATGCCTCTCTTTCCATAACGGTTGCCTGCACCACAGAAAAAGAAATCGATGAGCTTTGGGAAGCGCTATCTCAAAATGGAAACATCATGATGCCCTTGCAAGCCTATCCTTTTGCCCAGAAATACGGTTGGGTCGCCGATCGCTACGGCTTGTCATGGCAATTGATGCTACAGGAGAACGTTGTGCCGAAACAGAAGATGACCATCAGTTTTTTATTTGCCGGTGATGGTTGCGGCCGAGCGGAGGAAGCAGCACGGTTTTACACCAATCTTTTTCCTCAAGCGAAAATACTGACGACCAGCTACTATTCCGAGGGCGAGGCCAAAAGTCCTCAAGCAAGGGTCAACTACCTGTCTTTTACCCTCGAGGGCCAAGCCTTTACCGCCATGGACCATGGCTACGGTGGCGAAGAGACTTTTAATGAAGCTTTTTCCATCTTGGTTCACTGTAAAGATCAAAAAGAAATTGATGATTTATGGCGCAGGTTGTCCGCCGATCCCGAAAACGAAGCCTGTGGGTGGCTCAAGGATCGCTTTGGCGTATCTTGGCAGTTGATGCCTGAACAATTTGAGAAGACTCTTTTGTTTGGGTCGGAAAAGTTGGTTGCAGAAACCTTTAAAGTGTTTTCCACTATGAAAAAACCGGATATTAAAAAATTGGAAGAAGTTCAACAAATGTATGAGCTTTCTCAAGAATAACTCCAAACATCTGTAAGTACGTGCCTCTTTTAAAAGTTCTCATCATAGGCTATGGACTTATCAGGATTTTATTTAAAAAGGCTGATTGGTTTCATGTTTTTTGAGGAGCTTAAAGATCGCAAGATGAAGAACTATCGAAAACAGGAGTATATAAGTTAAAACAAACCATATTGTACAAAAAAATAATGAGCACTCTTAGGAATGCTCATTATTTTGGTTATTGGAATGACATTGCACAAGTCAACACTAGATATTTCCTACAAGGTGTATATAAAGCGCATCGGCAATAATTTGTCGTACTTCAGGATCAGTCTCCCAAGAATCATCTTTTTTCAGTTCTTCCAACAAATCAGTAATGGCATATTTTTCAGACATGGTACTCTCCTTATCTTTTTTTACCGTATTCATCGGCAAATTCGTAAACAGCAACAATATTTTCTATTTTGGCATCGTTAGCACAGATTAAGGGTTTGTTGGGTAGAAAGATAAAACCACCGCCAGGAGCAAAGGTATCAAAACATTTTTTTGCATAATCGATACATTCCTGCTTGGTACCGTGGGACAATAACGAACTGTTAATTCCCGCAGCGATGGAATGATGATCTTTAATGTATTTGTAGGCTTCGAAAGGATCATCTTCATCCAACATAAAGACCATGGACCCTTTGGGCAATTCTTTAAATCGATCTAAAGTTGACAAAAACTGACCTTCACCTTTTAAATAGTATTTGGCACCACATTCCATATAAGGCATGACTTGTTTTTTAAAGGGCTCAAAGTAAAATTCATCGAATTGTTTCGGGTTTAAAAAACACTCCGAGTGATAAATAGTCATGGCTAAGGGTAGGGGTGAGTTTTCTAAAAAATATTCCGGCGGTGTTGCGTGGGGAGGTCTAGCGGCTTCGACAGCTTGGACAGCTTCCCGTACAACATCCGGACGTCGTCTCAAGTCCACCAATGCGCCTTTTATTCCTCTCAAAAAGTCAAAAATAATATTGAAGGCGGAGTAAAATACGGGTGCTTTGGAACCATCGGGTCCGATTTCACCCAAAGGTACGATGTTTCGGTCCAGTATTCCCTGGCGGAGCAAGCTGTTGGTATAGTAAAATTCTTTTAAACTAACAGCTGCTTTTTTGAGAGCTTCATAGGCTACATCTTTAGGACCATCAAAAATAGGGAAACGTCTTTTTAGCAACGTGCCGGCACGAAAACCCATAATGTCATCGATTAAAGCATCATACTCATCCGCACGCATTAAATTTTCTGCTGCTTGATTGTGCTGAATGAGAATTTTGTCGTGTGATAAAAAGTACTCATCGGATCCCAAAGCCTGATGCATTTTAAGTGGCATGGCGATACCGATATTCAATGCGAAATAATCCATAGGGACGTCGTCAAAGAATTTTAGGTAGGCTTTGGTCAGTGCTTCCGGATTGTCTATCGTTTTTTCATAGTCCGTACCGGCGTAAACCAAGGGCCACCCCATCGTTTCTAAGCCGATTGGCACCTTATCTGGCTCCTTTAAATT
Organism: Eubacteriaceae bacterium; assembly: GCA_012522805.1. Taxonomy (GTDB): domain Bacteria; phylum Bacillota; class Clostridia; order Eubacteriales; family Eubacteriaceae; genus JAAYJS01. The sequence goes on from JAAYJS010000010.1 coordinate 14,555, forward strand.
TAGAGCATCCAGTAAATTTTGTTCCCGCTGTGCGCGTAACGTTTCATTGGCCATTCTTAATTACCTCCTATTAATTGATCAATGATGTAAACCATGGTAGAATAATTATACCGTTGTAGAGAAGAGTCGTCAAGAGAAAAAACTATAAAATATCCTACATTAAGAAAATGAGCGCCTAAAACAAGTTAGAAGCCTAACTAAAATCGTAAAAATACTTCAAAATATTTTATTTGGATTTTTTAAATTGTGTTAAACTATTGAGAAAAAAAGGGGGAGATCTAATGAAATATTACAATCCTAATCGAGAAGACAATTACGAAATCATTAGAGATAATGCTATCGAGCTGTTTTATCGGCAGGGCTATGCGAAGACGACGCTGAGGCAAGTGGCAGAAGCGTCCGGTATTAAACATTCTACCGTTTTGTACTATTATAAAAACAAAGAAAATTTAGCTAGGTTTCCCTTAATCAGATACTTTAACGGATTGAATCACTATACGCAGAAAATACTGCAATCTCAAAATAAATCACCTGCAAAAACTGAAGAAGAACTGTTTTATTTGAATCGCTATTTGCATAACAGTTTGCATTACAAATGGTTGTCTCAGGATCAATCTTTCTCAAAATATTTTATTGAATTTTATTATGCGGCTAAAGATACTTTTCGAGTAACTATAGATGATGTCGAAAAGATTGTATTTGAGACAGAAGGTCGGATTGTAAGGGAAAAAAGTACTGTGAAAACGGGACTGGTGGGAGACCCTTTGATCCAAAAGCAATTAATTATGCAATTGACGCCTCATATGGACATTATGCTCGTTGAATCTTTACAAGACGAGCAAATTACTTACGACCAAGCGGCTATATTTTTCACAAAATCCATTTTTGAATTGCGGCACCATCCCTTTACTGAAGCCGACGATGTCTTGTTACAATACAGCTTGGAAATTGGAGATCAAGTGGAAATCAACCTGTACGAGGACATTCTCACACGACAAGAGTTCGATAGGATTTGTAATACATAAGTGTTTATTACAAAAGCTGTCAAAAAACAACAAAAAGCCTTGATTATCAGCCGACACCTACACCATTAAAGGATGCGGTAGCTGATAATCGTGGCTTTTAAGATTCTAAACGGGAATACCTATCTGAACAAATTGACAAAGCGATCCCAAAGGTTGGTATTTTCCGGTTCTTGGATGGGTGCTTTTGGAGATTCTTTTTCAGGTATGGCTTCTGTCATCATCACAAATTGTACCTGATCGACATTTTGATTTCGTTCGGATGCAAAGGATACCGTTTGCTGATTGTCAAATTGGTATTGGCCCATCAATTCATCAATTTTTTCTTTGAGTTGTTCATCGATATTGGATACTCCATTGTAGAGTTCGCCTAAACCATCGGCAAGTTGAGCGGAACCATCGGCTGATTGGGCTACGCCACAGAGGTATTGAGCAAAACCCTCTTTGAGTTGATCGACACCGCCGACGAATTTTTTAACGCCGTTTACAAAATCATTCAGACCTTTTTTAAGTTCCGATGAATTTTCTGATAGCAGTCGACCGCCGCTGTTTAATTGCTTTAATCCGTCTCGTAACCCGACGATACCGGAATAAAGATCGGGTTGCCCTTGGGTCGATTTAAAAGCTTCTCGTATCGCCGTAACGCCCCCCACATACGCTTGAAGACCTTCATCGAAAAGTGCGTATTGCTCTGCCAAACTCTTCAAACCACCGGCTAAGTCCACTAAGCCCACCATGTTGGCGAGTCCGGGTATCATCGTGGCGAAAGCTTGTATATTGGCATCAAAGGTTTCATAATTTGTTTGTAGGGTGGCCATGTTCTCGGATAAGGCGCCCAGACCATCTTTTAAATTTTTAGCTGTAACCGGTGATGTCGGCGCGTTGTAAAGAGCATAGAGGCTTTGCAAGTTTTGAGCTTTGTTGTTGTTTTGGGTTTCGTTCTTGGCAATCATATAATCCAAGAGCAGCTGCACGTCTTCGTTGTCCGCTGCGCCATCGGAAAGCCCCGCTTCTTGAATGATGGCAGCTCGGTTTGTCGGGGCATCTTCTTGGCTTTCCACCTCTGTGATCACAGCCCCTAAACCGTTGTACAAACCTTGAGCAAGGGCTGAAAGGCCGGTTACGCCGTTGTTCAGTTCCCCTAAAGCATTTTTAAAATTGGTGGATCCTTGGCTCAATGCAGATGCCGCTTGTTCTAAATTTAACAGCTGCGCTTTCAAAGTTTCGATATCTTCTGCACTACCTAAAGCTTCTAATCCGGCTGCAATTTGTTCTAAAGCGGCTCTGATTTGTGCAGAACTCTGCAGCAATTGAGTAGCGTCCAGTTGCTCAAACCCCTTGGCAAATTCGTCGGCTGCTGCGACCAATTTTTCAGATCCCTGATAGGTTTGGGAGATACCGTCTAAAAGCTCTTTGACACCGTCTATGTATTGGTTGATACCACCTGCGAGTTTGTCGCCGCCTTCTGACAGTTCAGCGCCGCCTCGTGCAAGATCGTTTAAGCCACTTTGGAGCTCTTCGCCACCTTTTTTCAATTCAAATAAGCCGTCGGCTAAAGCCAAGGAACCTTCGTGCAATTGGGCAACACCCTCTTGGAGGGCTTTCAAATCTTCGTCGTCGCTCAATGCTAAAAAGTCATCTACGGAGATATCCATATTCATCGGTAAACCGGCAATTTGCATGGAAGGCATATAAAAATCGCGAACATCGGCACGGACTTTAAAGCGGGTGCTGTCACTACCCGGAAAGACCAAAAAGGTTGCCAATTGGTTGCTTCCGGCTTGGGCAATGCTGCCGCCCTCCACTTTTAACTCATCGCAAACTTCGTCCGGTATGGTCAAGGATAATTGAAGCAAGTCGTTTTTAGCCCATGGGTTGATACCGTTTTTTTCATCCGACAATTGGGGGTTGGTTGCCACTTCGATATCAATTTCCAATTGTCCGGTGGCGCCGGATAAATCCGCAGGTTTAACTCTCTGACCGTCCAGATGATAGCTCAGAACAAAACGCCAGGGCAAGGTGTTGCTTTTCAACTTCCCTTGGTAGTAAAAATCCGACTCTCCGGTTTCTATGATCAGATGATCTCCCTCTTGCTTGACGGAACCGGTATCTGTTAAGGGTTTTGTGTCGGAGTAGGTGCCGTAATCTTTAAGAGGTGCATCGCCAAATGGTTTAAAACGATTGACGATATATACTTCGGATACGCCGCCGGTATCGTTGAGTTTGGCATAAATGACTTCGCATTTATCCTTGCTGTCCAACGCTTCGCTTTTTTGCGTGATAGCCGTTTCGCTCGGTGTATCTTCATTGGCCAACATGGGGCTTGAGATACCGCTAAAAATAAATAGCAAGCTTGCGAACAGCATGACGGCAATTTTTATTCGTTTATTCTTTTTTTGGTAGCGTTGATCTTGGAACATTGATTACCCCTTTTCCGTTTTCTCTGAAACAAATGTTAAATTTTTTGTTGTTTTTTCTATGATTCGGTCGAATATGTACAATAAGCCGGGCAATACGAAAGTAACCATGGTAAAGGACAAGACGGCCCCACGGCCCAATACCTCTCCCAACTCACTGACAATGGTTAAAGAGGAGGTTTGATTCAGGGCAATTCCGGCGCAAGTTAGAATGAAGGCCGGTGGTAAAAGCGAGGGGATGCTGTCCCGACTGGTTTCTACAAGGGCACGATCTTTCATATACTTTTTGCGATTGTCCAAATAGTGTTCAGTATATAAAATGGCGTAGTCCACTGTGGCACCCAATTGTACCGTTGATATAATCAAATAGCCGATATAACTCAATGAGTATCCAATAAAATAGGGGAAGGCAAGGTTAATCCAAATGGCAAATTCGATGGTTAAGACCAAAATAACCGGTATGGATAAGGAACGAAATGCCAGAAGAATCACAAAGGTAATGGCTAAAACAGCTAAAACATTGACGACAAAATCATCGGCTTCAATGGTGGTTTTCATGTCCAACATCACGACGTTGTGACCGGTCAGATAATAGTCTTCGCCGTAGAAAGTCCCTGCAATGCTTCTCATCCGTTGAGCCATGTCAAAAGCTTTTTCGCCCTCTGCCGGTACCTCCGCGGTGATGATGAATTGACTGTATTTTTCAGAAATCAACATGGACAGCTCTTCCTGATCCAACACTTCCGCGGGAATGGCTTTGTCCACCGTGTCCACATAAGAAATAACCGATAAAACCTCGGGGTCTTCCTTTAATGTCTTTTGCAATGCGATTTCTTTAGGTACATCCCCCTTTGGAACCAATAGGGAGAGTTGTTGCTGTTCGCCAAAGTTGTCCCGCATCATTTCTTCGTCTATCTGCGCTTTGGAGTCCTCAGGGTAGGCACCCATGCCGTAAATAAAGGTGTTGCTGCGCGAACCCAAATATCCGGGTACGGCTAGGATTAATGCCAATACAACTAAAAAATATCTGCCTTTTAATGAGAATTTTCCTAAAAAAGAAAAGTCCGGCATAAAGGATCGGTGGTTTGTTTTTTGAATCCATCGATAGAGACTTAGAGTTAAAACCGGCATAAACAGCATCACGGACAGATAGGAGCATACAATACCCTTTGCCATTACGATGCCTAAGTCGGTGCCGATGCCAAAACGCATAAAAATTAATGCCAAGAAACCAAATAAAGTGGTCATTGCTGAAGAGGATATGGCCGTAGATGCTTTCGTCATGGCTTTAGCCATGGCCGTTTCGCTGTCGTCTCCCTGTTCTAAATTTTCATTGAAACGATTCAGCAAGAATATCGTGTAGTCGATGGATACAGCGAGCTGTAAGACCGCTGCTACGGCTTGGGTGATAAAAGAAATTTGACCAAAGATGATGTTGGTTCCCATATTCAGGATAATACCTACACCGATGGTAATTAAAAATAAAAAAGGATCCAACCAAGAACGCGTACCAATTGCCAAAACAATTAAAGCCAAGGGCAAGATGATGAGTGTGATGGAAAACATTTCGGATTGTACGGCATTTTGTGCACTGGCTAAGTTTACCAAATGACCGTCCACTTGAACATGGGGATCAAGGGCATAAATACGCTCCAAAACCTTTGCGGCATTTTCCACATCCGTTGTCAGCTGAAAAAGCGCTTGATTGTTATGGTAAAAAGACTGAACCGTGTCTTGGTCAGCCAGTTCTAAGGGTGTGGCGATATCGATGGTGTCATCCAACCACAAGACTTGCTTGACCCCTTCGGTCTTCAACAATTTTTCTTTGATTTTTAAGGCATCTTGTATGGACGACACCGGAAATGCGGCTCTGGCATTGGGAATCGAAAAGGTATATTGGTCCTCCAATTCTTTGATGGCTTTGGAGGAAGGTACATTTTCCGGCAAGTAGTCCGTCAAGTTGTAATTGATTTTTACTTGGGTCGCCGCCAACGCGGATAGCAGAGAAAGGACAGCAAATATCAGTATGACTGTCTTTCGATGGGCAATGACCCAATTTGAGATTTTTTTCATATTTTTTTGCTCTTGTATTGAGATTTGATATAATTTATTGTTAACTTTGATTTCATTATAAATTTTATCTGATTAATTAGCAAGTTGTCATTCTATGTGATGTGCGATTTTTCGAGGCACTCCAAAATAATTCTATTTTTTAAGAACGAACTTAATTTATTCTTAAGGTTTGTTTGTCTCTATTTGTCAATAAGTGACTTTGTCATGTCAAATGCGGCTTGCATCCAACAAGAAAACGCCACGATGTTTTTTGTGATAATTATATAAACTCTCGATTTAATTTGTTCTTCGTGTTCATCATTTTTTCAAGCCGAAATTTTTAAGAATATTTTGGTTATACATTTATAAACCTCCCCAAATTGTATCTTTATCAGATAGTCTAAACTACGCTACGCCAAGTATTGTTGTCAGAAAACAATGTGTTATTGTCAAAAATAAAATAGAATTGAACCCAGCGTCACCGACGTACTAGGTTTAATTTTTAAAAAAAATCAATTTATGTCAGAAAAAAAGTAAAAGAATGCAAAGTGCGAAGGGTTAGAGATCTACTCCTGATAGCATAAGGGTTGCGATAAGAGGGTCTAGATGGTGTTGTGAAAGATGAAGCCAAATGAAAACCTGGAACTTCAAATTCGAACTTGCAAGAAAGGCACCATCAAAGATAAATTGAAGTGAACATTTGTCAAAAAATGATAAGAAACACCCGCTTGAGGTGTTTCTTAACGTAAAACTGAAGTGCTCAATCGCCCTAGCCTATCAGCAGCATTGTCCGTTGTGCTCATAGATTGCAATCGGATAGGCAGGCTACGATTCGATTAAAAGAATTCTTAAGTCCGGAGAAACTGTAAAACGTTCTCTTTCGTAAATCTCCTTTGAAAGGGTAATAATTTCACGAATTCTTTTATATGGGATGGTCATCATTTCATATACTATGGCGATTTGAAAATCGATAAAATCTTCTTTAGACAGGGTGATATAGCCATCCACAAAGCCGATGAAGTTCTCCGAGTCCAAAGCGGTTGAGGACAGATTGACAAGTTTAATCTGATCGTCTCGTAGACCCAGTTGGTATTTTTGATTGTGTAATTGAAAGAAATGTTCGCCTTCTTCTCTAAAAAAGTCGATGGGAATGCGATTTTTACACACTTCGTAAATAAAGCGACGGGTATTCGAGTCTTCCAAAAACAGATGGTAATAGTTGCGTATTTCGACGGCGGTGAGAATTTGTAGACCACAACGCTTGTGGTAGCGTTGGTGGACAAGCGCTTTGTTCTCAGACAACATCTGATTGTAGATGATGCCGGCGATATTTCTCTTCTTTTTGAAATGATAGTGGATTAAACCGGTCGCACAACCGGAACTCTCCGCAATATCTTTATAATGGGTGTCTTTAAAGCCTTTTTTATAAAACAATTGGCGTGCGGCACTGAGAATGGTCTCTTGAGTGAGAATACTTTTTTCATACATAAACCTATTATACACTAATATTTATAAAATTAAAAAAGAGTTTTTTAAGAATAACCTTGAAATAAATTATTTTACGAAATAGTATTGACACTAAAATAAAAAGCTGGTATTTTAAAATAGTATTAAACCTAAAATAAAGGAGGGGAAGTATGGGACTTTATGAAGAGCGCATGGAACTTGTGCGCAAAACAGTAACCTTGGAGGGAAATGATCGGGTACCGGTGCATTGTGTGTGTGAAAACTCCTTTGCTATTCAGTACTGCGAGATGGATTATCGCTACGCAAGTTGGGATCCCTACATTTTCGGAGATGCCTATCAAAAGGTGCTGACTGATTTTTATTGGGACAGTTGCGATGGGATGTTTGTGCGTCCATCACAATTGTACAGAGAGCTGGGGTCCGTGAATTTTGTCGAGAATCAAAACGGCTATGTCCAACACCCGGAAGTGGTGGGGTTACAGGCGGATGAATACGATGAATTGATTGCAGATCCTTGGAAATGCATCGTGGGGAAAGTATTGCCGCGCTTGTATCGGAATTTAAGTGGGGAGCACCCCTACGGGATGTACAACTTGGCAAAAGGGGCAATTGCCTATGAACGGTTTTTTGGAAACTTGGTTGATAAAGCCATTCAAGTGGAGGAAGAGACACAAGTACCTGCTTTGGCGCCGGGCTTAACGGAGGTTCCCTTCGATTACGTGGCGGATCAGTTGCGAAGTTTTACCGGAATCTCTAAGGACTTAAGACGTCATGCAGACAAAATCATCGCAGCTTGTGAAGCGGTGCTGCCTTTGGTTCTAAAAGCCGGGCGAGACAGTATGGAACCGGGAGAGACACTTCCGTGGATTTGCGTGCCCTTGCACATGCCACCTTACCTGAGCACAAAGCAATTTGAAAAATTTTATTGGCCAACTTTTAAAGAATTTATTGAAACCTTAGTGGGCGAAGGCTATACCCTGCAATTGTTCCTTGAGAGCGATTGGTCCCGTTACTACGACTATTTGCAGGACTTGCCGGACAATGGGAAACTGGTTTATTATTTTGAATACGTCGATCCCGCTCAAGCTAAGAAACTTTTAGGTGATCGGTATTGTCTCCAGGGCTTTTACCCGGTAGAGATATTAAAACAAGGCACCCAGCAAGAGTGTATTGACAAGGCCAAAGAAATTTTGGATATCATGGCACCGGGTGGGGGTTATATCTTCTCACCGGAGAAAGTGATCATCGATGTGAACGACATCAACACGGATAATTTAAAAGTCGTCAATGAGTTTGTACGGGATTATGCCTTGTATTAAACAAAGGCTCAATAAAATAGAAAGAAGGGTGATAATATGGATTACAATCGACTGATTTATCCTTGGGATGAGTACATGGAAGACACGGGGGAAAAGGAACTGTTTTCGAAAAAAGCCTATGAGGCAGCGGAAGAAAAATGGAATGAAATCGACGATGCCTTGTTTGATTTTGTGTTCTTTTTAACCATTTAAGCATACAAAGGATGCGTATGCGATGAAAAAAACAACTAAAATTCTCTTTCTAATAACACTTTTTTTAACCAATGTGTGCGTGATGGCGGACTTGGTAATAGTTCCCGCCATCGCGGATTTGTACGAAGCTTTTCCAAACGCTGTCAACGTGGTGAACTACATCATATCAGGGCCGGCTTTGGTCATGATTTTCTCCTCTTTGCTTTGCGGAAAGGCGATGAAGTTCTTCAGTAAAAAAACACTGCTGGTCGCAAGCTTTGCATTGTTTACGGGAGCCTCTATCTTCGGTGCCTTTGTGGTGAATATTTATTATATCGCCTTTATGAGAACTTTAGTGGGGCTGTCTATGGGATTTGTCAATGTTCTTGCTATCTCCATCATTGCGGAGGAGTATGATGATGAAGGGGCCAGAAGCACCATTTTAGGGATCTTCAATGCGGCTATGGCAGGAATTGGAGCTATTATCGGATTCATCGCCGGATTTTTTGCAACGGAATCCTGGCAAGCGGTTTTTAAAGTGTATTGGATTGCACTGCCGATTTTAGCTTTAATTTTGTTCTTCATCCCTAAAACTCCGGCAGAAAGGGAGACAGCTGAGGCAGAGGATGGGGGAACCAAACAGACTTTTGGACAAGAATTCTGGGTGATGTGTTTGTTCTTCTTTCTGTTCAATGTCCTCTACATGGTCATTTTTTATCAAGTTTCGGTGTACGTTGCTGAGAACGGCATCGGCAATCAAGCTTTTGCGGGCCTGCTGTCTTCTTTAGGTACAGTGGGAAGTGCCCTTGCTTGTACGGCTTTCGGCTTTACCTATAAAAAACTCAAAAAAGCCGCGGTGTTGCCCAGTTATCTTCTGTTGGGGACGATGTATTTTCTACTCTACCTATCACCTGGGATTGTGACCGGGGTCATTGCCTGTACCTTACTGGGAGCCGCTTATGGTAACGGGTTTTCCTATTATTTTATGGAAGGAACTATTGTAGTGCCCGATTCTAAAGTGTCGGAAGCCATCGGTATTGTGACTGCTGTCAACGGTGTGGGAATGTTTCTATCAACCTACGTAACGACTTGGCTTCAAAAGCTCTTGAACTTACAAACCGTAACCGGAATCATGCCAATCGTGGCCGTCGTCAGTTTGGTGTGTGGGGTGGGGACCTTCTTGGTGTCTAAAAAATACAAAGTGTCGGTTTAGAAAAAAGAATAGTTAAAAAGTGGGATAACCTCATTGCTTAATGAAAAAGCAGAGTCAAATGAACAAAAGTTCAGAGGACTCTGCTTTTATATTTGAATTTTATTGGGATATAAATGAATCTCTCCGAAGTTACAAGGGTTTCATATCTCAATCTCAAATGGTGGGTATTCTTCCATAGATGTCACGAAAGGATATATGTTCATACTGATGTAGAAAACTTAAGAAAAAATATTAAAATAGAGTACGACAAAGAGGGATAAAAAATCTTAAAAGTACGACAGATATACGACAAAATGACCTATATTTAACCATATTTTAATCGTTAGCAGTGGTATATAAAGTTAAAAATAAAACCGTGATTCCTTCCGGAAATCACGGTTTTTCAACGAAAGATCAATGGTGGGCCATCAGGGATTCGAACCCTGGACTCCCTGATTAAGAGTCAGGTGCTCTAGCCGACTGAGCTAATGGCCCATAAGGAATATCACACATTATATCTATTTTTCTATCAGATAGCAAGATGTTTTTGCGAGTTTTTGATTGAATTTTGTGTTCATTTATCAAGAGCAACCCGTATGTTTTAAGCTTACAAACAGCTGTGTTGTGTCATATCGTCAAGTTTAGAATTTAGAATAAAAATATTAAAAAAATAGCAAAGTGTACGGTCGCACCTTGCTATTTAGTTTGTAGCGTTTTTGCATCCAATACAAAGTAGTCGGATTTAATATAGTACTCGTTATAGGAGATGGGTTGTTGAGTGTCGACAGACACAATGGTTTGATGAATAAAGATGATTCCTTCTTCGGGGTCGCATTGCAATCGCCGGCGCATGTGGTAATTGGGTCGGATCACCTCTAGGGTAAAGCTCTTCTCCAATTGAAATTGCAAACGACTTTTCTCCAAAAGACCATGAAAATTGGCAAAATGAATGACATCTTCTATGATGGGATCGCCTTTAACGTAAGGTAGGTAAATGATCATATACTCTGCCGGACGATTGTTGATGATGACTTCCTTTTCAACTTTTAAGACCTTATCTCCGGTGTGGACATCCAAGGCTTGCATTAATTTGCGCCCCGGTCTAATGGCCTTTACACTTAACAGTCGCACTTCGTCCACTTGGCCTTTGAGGCTATCGACTTCATCGAAATAAAATTGATAGGCAGAGATTTTCGGTTCGGAAACATAATTGCCTTTTCCGGGAATCGAATAGATAAAGTTGCGATTGATGAGCAAAGCCAAACTTTTTCTTAAAGTTGTCCGCGATACACCGTAAAATTCCGACAATTCGTGTTCCGAGGGGAGAACGTCCCCGGGTTTTAATTCGCCATGTTCTATTTGTGCTTGGATGTCGTTAACGATATCCAAATAGAGGACCCTACGCATTTAATTACCTGCTTCCAACCAATCGATGCAGATTCTAACACCTTCAATGGCATCCTTGGAGTAACCGTCTGCCTTGACATAACGGCAGAAATTTTCATCGGCGATATTGCCTCCGAGGATAATTTTCATGTTCTTTCTCAAACCTTCCATCTCGATGCTATGAATAACCTCTTTGATGTTGTCGATGACCGTTGTTAAAATACCGCTGATCCCGAGAATGGCCGGTTTGTGCTTGCGAACGGCTTGAATAAACCGTCTCGTTGAAACATCTGCGCCAATATCGATTACATTTAGACCTTCAGAACGCAACATGCTGACAAAAATATTTTTACCTACTTCGTGGATGTCGTCGTAAACCGTGCCCACGACGATCCTTTCATCCCTGGTTGTAAAAGTAAACATATCGCAATCCCTGCGCATTTCTTGCATTAAGGAAGTAATCAGATCGCCTGCAATGATGAGATCGGCAATATAGTATTGCCCTTCTTCATAGAGACGGGCTACCTTTTGCAAGGCAATATTCATATCATTGGTAATGAGATTGGGGTCGACGCCATCACGGATCAAACGATGGTAAATCATTTTTGATTTTTCTTCATCGATATTGGAAATTGCTTCAATAAATTTTTTATTCATAATGCTCCTTTACCCTTTTGGTATTCTAACACATCTAGAAAATAAATTAAAAAGAATTAATACAGCAAAATAAAATTTTAAAAATAAAGTAAAAAAAGAAACAACACTTGGGCTTGTGAACGATCTCAACATTCATTGAACATTTGAAGAACTCAAG
>JAAYJS010000011.1 GCA_012522805.1 Eubacteriaceae bacterium
AATTTGTCGTTAATGTCGGACACAACTACCCCTTTTGCTCCTTCAGCCAATGCTTCACGAACTGTTGCCGAACCGATAGAGTCAAAACCAGGAATCGCTGAAACTGAACCTGTCACTACTACTACTATGCCATCTAATTTACCCATTATAGATTCCACCTTTCTAAATTTTTATCTTTTTTTGCTCCTTCAGCCAATGCTTCACGAACGCCCCATGCTTGATCGCCTACATTTGTCATAATCGGCATTTGTAAGGATTCATCGTTTTGTCCCAATGCAGCCAGTCTGATTCGATCCATCGTCGATGCGACGTATTCGAAACCGTAACCGGAACATGCGGAACCTACATCCATAATGATGTCTCCACCACTAACGCCTAATTGGGTTAATAAGATGTTAAGTTGTTTTGCAAGGTTGATATCAACGGAGGATTCGGCTGAAACCTTTTGGCCGTAAGCCATACCACCCGCAACACCAATGCTCTTATAGTTCTCTTCTACTGCAGAGAAAAGTACAACGTTTTTTCCTTCTAAGGCTTTTGCCACTTCTTCTAATAATTTACCGTCTTTTTCAGCGTTGCCACTTCCACCGACGACCAGTGGTAAAGATGTTGCTGCCTCAACATTCACTGCTGTAGCGACACAGTTTTCGATAGAGTTGTCTTGACCGTTTGGATCAGCACTGATTAATCTTAAATGAATAAATTCTGCATCTGTGTTCTCTTCGATATATTTTGCCCAAGCAACAGGATCCTTAACGGTATCTTCGCCATATGCTTCAATGACAACCTCTTCCCAATCTTCCGGATAGATATCCAGAATTGTTAAACCAACTGCCGGTGCGTGGCTTTCGCCATCGGATAAAAACGGCAATGCGTTTTCTCCACCTATGGTAATAGCCTTCTCGCCAGTACCCATTACGCATTCGTTGATTTTGCCAGAATACTTGTGTTCTACCTCTTTATACGCCATACGTTTGTTACCTCCTAACAACTGTTAGTAATTAAAATTTAAATATCTTCTTCCTCGATCAGACACAATGAAGGAGGATTCTCTGAAGATTTCAAAATGAAAACATATTTCATCCAACATGTATATATAAGTCTATCTCTAAGTTTAGTCTATTGTTATAAAGTTGTCAATTCCAATCAAAGCTTTTTTTGTCTTTCTTTTCATTTTTTCACAATTATTAAATATTGATCGCTTTTTTTTAAGAATTGAAGACTTTTCTACAGATTACCTAACAAGGTTAAACGCCTCAACCATTCCTTAATAGGTGGGTTACCCCCTTTTACTATTTTATAGTACCCTACAACTTTCATGGTATTGAGACTACCTATCAATCTATCAAGATGCGCTTGATCCCGGACTAAAATCTCTCAAATCAAAGTATACAAGTTATACCAAGTTGAGCCTGTATACTTTTAATCCTTAGACAATTCTTTAAGGATGGGAATAAAAATATCACCCATCACAGCCATATCCTCCGCATCAAAAGCCGAAGGTACATTTTCGTCAAACAGAATTTGTGCTTCGGGGGGAAATTCTTCATCCGCCACCCAAAGGATAACCGTCAAATAAATTTGATTCAAAAATCTGAAGCGATAGGAGAAATCACCGAGCTCCAGTTTTTCTGCTTTCAATTTATCCATGGCTTTTTCGAGCCCTGCGGTATTGTGCGAAAATGTAAAGGCGAAACGCTTTAAGCAACGTCCTTCAAAGCTCCCATAATAATGATCTCCACCTTGTACATCGCGATAAGCGATGGTTTTACCCGTAGGGCGCATACCCTTGGCGTTGATAAAATATCTTAAAATCATGGTCATGGTTTTAAAATCTTCAACTTTTTCTTCTTCCAAGTAAAAGATCCCATCGGGATAAGTCACTCTATAAACGCGATTCATCAAATTAACAGAGAATTCCCCAACCTTATCGTCATGAGGATTGTAGGGACAGCCCGTTCTTTGGGCAATATCTCTAGGATCTAAGTCCGCCAGTTTTTCTTTATAATAAAGATACGGCAAACGATCTTTACGCCGTTCCTCCACTGCTTTTTTTATTTCAATTGGTTGCATTTCTATCACCTTACCCTCAGTGAAGTAACATCAGTTAACGACACTGGGAAATAAACTTTTGTCTGTATGAGGAATAAAACTTGCGGAAATAAACGAGTCCATATAGTGTGGATCGACACTTAGTTCCATATAGGTCATGTTATTGGCGATGCTTTTTATCTTATGGATTCCATCCCTTAAGGTTAAGGTCAAGTAGCAACCTTGCATCGATGTGTTGCCGATGTAAAAATATTTTTTTCGATCAATATCCGGAAGCATACCCAATTGAATCGCATTGCGTATGTTTATATTGGTGCCGATTCCGCCGGCGATATAAATATTTTCAATGATATCGATGGGCATATCCAAGTTCTTAAGCATTGTGTGAATAGCGGAAAAGACTGCGGCTTTCGCCTTAATAAAGTTGTCGATATCCACTTCGGTAATGTAGACATCTTCTTTCACATTGTCCAATTCCGTAGAGCGAATGTAATAGCGTCCGATATTGTATTCATCAAAAAATATTCTGGGATGATCCGTTATAGAGATGCGGCCTCTCCCATCGATGATTTTTGCATTTTTCATTTCACAGATTAAATCGATAATCCCCGATCCGCAAATACCGATCGGTTCTTGATCGCCTATGGTGTCAAAGGATGCCAACAACGTTTCCGGATCGATGGTAACCTTTTCGATGGCTCCGGGTATGGCACGGGTTCCGCATGTGATCTCCCCGCCCTCAAAGGCCGGACCGGCAGAACAAGCACAGGACACCATGAATTCTTTGTTCCCAAAAACAATTTCGCCGTTGGTTCCCAAGTCTACCAACATCGTAAAATCATCTTGAAACCAAATCGGAACGGCGAATACCCCGGCTGTAATGTCGCCGCCAACATAAGATCCCACCGAAGGCGCTATATAAACATAGGCTTCGGAGTTTATTTCAATACCCAATTGGTTGCTCTTAACAACCGGAACGTTGTTCACCGAGGGGATAAAGGGGTCGCGACGCAAATAATCCGGGTTGACGCCTAATAGCAGATGAACCATGGTCGTATTGCCCGCACAACACATGGCCACGATATCATCGCGGTGGACACCGGCCATTTCTTCTAAGTCTGACATCAACAGGTTGATCGTATCCCCTAAAATTGCTTCTTGCAGTCTCTCAAGCCCATTCTTTTTTAAACTATAAACGATTCGGTTGATGACGTCGCCACCGTATTCCGCTTGAGCATTTCCCCTAGATGCTTTGCACACAATTTGAAAATTGGAGAGGTTCACCAAGCAGGCTACGACCGAAGTAGTACCGATATCTAAGGCAACACCGTAATAAACCGAGGGTTTCTCATACCCGGGGCGAACGTCTATGATATCAGCCGCCGTTCCCCTATTGCGATAAACGACTTCCACGCGGAAATCATTCGCACGAAAGGCGTCCGGTAGTTTTTTCAAAATGCTGATACTCATCAAAACACGAGTAATTCCAAGTTCCATTTTAAAGTAACGGCGCAATCGTTCTTCATCCGCTAGGTTGTCGTCGATCGTCGGCTTCGGTAAATCGAAAATCTTAACATTTAAGGGTTCTGCCTGATCCATACCTTTTTCCATCATTCGATTGCGTACGTATTCTAAGTTCAAGCGTTCGTTATCGGACAAATCGGTGATTTGCATTTTCTGCTTGAAGATTGTCATGTCCGGAACAGCTACGGTAACGTCTCCCTTTACCTCTGAGCGACAGGCTAAAACGTAGCCCTCGGCAATTTCATCTTTCGTTAATTTACCGTGGGACAAAACATTCAATTGGCCTTCTACGAGTTTTACTTTGCACTTGCTACAGGTACCGTTTCCGTTGCAAGGCGAATCGATAAACACACCTGCTCGCCTTGCCGTCTCTAATAAATTTTCATTGTCATATGCTTCAAATGCAACAGGTTTATAACCTTCTACTGCAAAGTTGACTTTCGGCATAGGACCTCCTTCATTGTTTTTGTTGCTTTTGCAAATAAGTTTTTTCACCATAAGGTTGTTCAGTTTTCTATCAGTTTGCAATACCGCTACCTAAGGTGTTCTTTAGTATAGCCTCACTTATTCTATTTCTAGTTTATCGATGATATCTTTAATGGCTTGTCTGGCTGGGTTGTCAGCAGGTAGGTCCACTAAAGGTTTGCCGTAGGCGTCAAATTCAAATACATCGCTGTCCATAGGGATGACACCCAACAAATCTAAGTTCTTTTCTTCGATGGCTTGTCTGGTCCCTTCATTTAAGACACCATCCGGTGCTCGATTGACGACTAATTTTACCACGGGGATGCGTAATTTTAGCTCTTCGGCTAAATCGCGAATACGGGCAGCTGCATCGATACCTCTTCTAGAGGAGTCGGAAACCAATATCAACATATCCATTTGCCCCATGGTTCCGCGGCTGATATGTTCCATGCCCGCTTCATTATCCATAATGACGTAATTGTAGTTGTCGGAAAGTTCAGATACTTGTCTTTTGACCAAACTGTTCACAAAACAATAACAACCTTCACCATCGCCCCTGCCCATGACCAATAAGTCGTGGCCCTTACCTTCCGACACGGCTTGATTTAATCTTAACTTAGTATAATCCGCCTTTGTCATGCTGGGTGGTAGAGGTTCGCCGTCCATTTCCGCCTTGTTGACCTCTTGTTTAATTTGACCGATTGTCAAATCGACCTCTTCGCCCAATACTTCATTTAAATTGGCATTGGAATCCGCATCTACTGCTAAAACAGGGCCTTTTCCTGCATCCACTAAGTAGTCTACCAACATTCCGGTAAAAGTGGTTTTGCCTACGCCACCCTTTCCTGCTATCGCTATGCTATATGCCATATGATGCCTCCTAAATCTCAATTTTTTGCTTTATTAAACACGACATTTAACTGTCGTGTCGTACACGTATATATGAGTTTATCATACCATAATATACGATAAATAACAACGAGTTAGCATTTATCTTGTTATTTGTTTAACAATTATTTGAAGACTTGTCTTCAAATAAAAACACAGGTCCTATACAGTGTTTTTTCTCTTGAATCCACTATTTTATTTTTTGTGAAACCGCCACGTTTTTGAAAGATATTCAGTCGATCGTCAGCATTGAATCGTTTATATGCTATACTAGAACTAAATTTTGAATTCGGTTAAGGGGGTTCCCATGATGTCTCACACCAATACCGTCAAAGCCTACGTCTATGCTTTTCTTTTTTCGTTGATCATCGGCTTTTCATTTATGTTTGTAAAAATAGCTTTGCAATACACAAACCCATTAACGTTGTTAGCCCATCGCTTTACAATCTCATTCGCTGTGCTGTTTTTAGCAAACAAACTGGGCCTGATCAAAGCTTCCCTGAAATTCAATCATCTGGCTGCGATCCTACCCTTGTCCCTGTTTTATCCGATTAGTTTTTTTCTTTTACAAACCTTTGGACTTCTTTACATTTCCTCTGGTGAAGCCGGCATCATTCAAGCCACGTCTCCCCTTTTTACCCTAGGGTTGGCCATGATTTTTTTAAAAGAAAAAATCACTCCGTTTCAGAGCATCTCAATTTTGATTTCAGTTTCGGGAGTGATTTATATATTTGCCAATCGAGGAATTCAAATTTCTTCTTTTTCCTTTTTAGGCACTCTTTTAATAGGTGGCTCAGCTTTTTCTTCTGCTTGTTATAATGTTATGACTAAAATAAAACTCAAAGATTTTAAAATCATTGAATTGAGCTATGCCATGATGTTGACAGGATTTGTTGTTTTCAATACCGCAGCGATCTTATATGGGTTTTATACAAACACGTTGAACCATTTTTTCGACCCCTACCTACACCCGACTTCCCTCTTGGCTACGCTGTACTTAGGACTGTTTTCATCTCTGGGAACTTCTCTTTTAACCTCAAACATGGTTTCAATTTTAGGTGCGGCCAAGGTCGGGGTGTTCAGCAATTTGGGAACCGTCATCACTCTGATGGCCGGCGTCTTTTTTCTGGGAGAAACCTTTACCATCTATCATTTTATTGGCAGCGTGTTGGTGCTGCTAGGGGTGATTGGTGCCAATCGAGGTCATCGAAAAAGTTAAACCCAGACTCAGATGGATTCTGCAAGCCGCTCGGCTTGGTCCGTGGTGATGAGCGCATCGATCATTTCATCGATTTCGCCATCCAAAAATCCATCCAGTTGGTGAACAGTCATGCCGATGCGGTGATCGGTTACACGCCCCTGTGGAAAGTTGTAGGTGCGAATCCGTTCGCTTCTGTCTCCGGTTCCGACTTGGCTTTTTCTATCCTGAGCAATTTCACTCTGTTGTTTTTCCAATTCCAACTCGTATAAACGCGCTTTCAAAACTTTCATCGCTTTGTCTTTGTTTTTCAGCTGCGATTTTTCGTCTTGGCAAGTTACAACGATACCCGTCGGTTCGTGGGTGATGCGCACAGCGGAGTCGGTGGTGTTGACACTTTGTCCACCGTTACCCGAGGAACGGAACACATCGACTCTTAAATCGTTGGGGTTCATTTCTATTTCCACATCTTCCGCTTCCGGCAATACCGCCACCGTTGCTGTGGAAGTATGAATGCGGCCACCGCTTTCCGTCGTTGGAATTCTTTGCACACGGTGAACGCCACTTTCGTACTTTAATCTTGAAAAGGCACCCTTACCTTCTATTGAAAAGGTGATTTCTTTGATGCCACCTATATCCGGAATGTTGGAGTTTAAGATTTCCGTTTTCCAGTGATTGCGCTCGGAGTAGCGGCTGAACATTCTGAACAGATCTCCGGCAAACAAGGCCGCTTCGCTGCCGCCGGCACCGGCTCTTATCTCTACAATGACGTTTTTATCGTCGTTGGGGTCCTTAGGCAATAACAGAAGCTTTAGTTCGTCTTCCAATTCTTCTTTGCGCTGATTGTACTCTGCCAGTTCCAACTCGCACAGTTCGCGCAACTCGTCATCGCATGCGGAATCCGCCATCATCTCACAGTTTTCTTCGATGCTGTTCAATACATTTTTATAGTCATTGTAATGATTGACAATGGGTTCTAAATGAGCATGCTCCTTCATTAAGTTTTTAAAAAGATTTTGATCGGCAATGACTTGCGGATCGGATATTTTTTGGTTGATATCATTGTATTTTTCTGAAATTAAATTTAATTTATCTAACATGGCGCCTCCTTTCTTGCTTATACCATTTCCGTCATAAAGAAAATGGCAATAATACCTGGTCCCGTATGGACACCGATAACCGGTGCTATGAGATCCAAATAAACTTTCTGTGTTCCGAATTCTTCTTCTATCGCCACTTTCATTTTATCCGCCAACTCCGGTGCATCGGAATGACAGATAATGACGACTTGATCTTTTAAATCCTCACCGGTGTTGTGTTCTTTCATATATTCAATGATACCGGATATGAGTTTTTTCTCGCTTCTGGCTTTTTTTAAAACTCTGATATCGCCCTCTTGCGGGTCAATATATAAAATGGGTTTGATTCCCAAAACATTGCCTAAAACTGCCGAAGTTTTGGATAAACGTCCGCCTCTATAAAAATAATCGAGATCATTGCCTGAAAAGACATGACGTACCCGGCCCTTCAGTTGGTTTGCATAAGCCAAGGTTTCGTGGAAATCCGCACCCGCCTTCACTTTTTTGTTCAAGTAATAGAGGAAAAGTCCCAATCCGCCGGTTACGGAAAGGGTGTCCACGACCTCTAGCAAAAAATCGGGGTACTCTTCCAAGATTTGATTCTTTGCCAAAACCGCCGATTGATAGGTCCCCGAAATCCCTCTGGATAAGTTTAGACTAATGGTGGGAACGCCCTCTTCTGCTGCTTTTTTATAAGCTTCGTAAAAATCGTGATAGGTTACTTGAGAAGTTGAAAAGTACTCTCCTTGACGCATTCGCCGATATATTTCTTCACTTGTAATGTCGATTGTGTCCAAATACGAGGTTTCTCCTTGAATAACGTAGAGAGGAAGTCTCTCTACATCGATATCCGGTTCAACCATCTTAGACAGGTCACAACTGGTATCTGACAATAATTTTACTTTCATTATTTTTCTTTCTTTATTATTTCTATGTATATCATAGCATTTAATTATACCATATAAATGTCAATCTTTAAAGAGATCATCGGCGGTTTCCCTTGGGTTTGCAAACAATTTCCTACCTTTAGCCTTTAAATAATCTGTGAGGCGTTTGCAATCCAAGTTGACTATTAATTCGTCGGGAACCTGAGCCAAGTCCATAATTTTATCTACATAGGGAAAACGACCCACATCGGTGTGATAATGGGCGTCGGATCCTACAATCATCGGTACTTCTTGCGCCACGCATTCCTTGGCGATTTCAACGCAATTTTCTAAGGAACCCCATCGGATAAAGATAGACCCGTTGTTGATTTCTATCATGGTGTTGGTTTTTTTTGCTTCCGCCACCACCGCTTTAATATCTATGGGGTAACTGGGGTTTCCCAGATGGCAGATAAAGTCCACGTAGCTGTGATTCATAGCAGCCATGACCGCTTCGGTATGGTCTTTTTTGTTGGTCGGCGGAATACAGTACTCGTGTAAAGAAGCGGAAATAATATCCAGCCGGTTTTTCTCCAATGCCCTTTTGGGTACATCTAAATTTCCTTGGGTGTCTAGGATATTGCTTTCGATGCCCAGCAGTAATTTGACGCCCATGATTTCCCTCGGGATGATCCGGTAATTTGAAAAAAACATGGCTCCCGGTGCGCCGGGTATTCCCGGTGCGTGTTCTGTCATACACATCATTTCCAAGTTTGCTGCCACAGCCCCCTGTACCAATTCGGTTAAGGTGCTGTAACCGTGACCACACGCCAACGTATGGGTGTGACCGTCCAGTAGGTATTTTCTCATTGATTTTTCTCCAATTTCGTTTGTTCTATCGTTTCTTCTAGTTTTAAATTTTCTTCCGTGATGCGTTCGCAAAAGATCTTCGCGGAATGGTAACCCATGGCCTTCATTCTGCTGTTGATTGCTGCCGCTTCGATGATGACAGCCAAGTTGCGTCCGGTCACTACGGGGATGCGCACCAAGGGCACCTTGACCCCCATAATGTCTTTCGTTTCTTCGTCCAAGCCTAGGCGGTCGTAATCGCTATGGGTACTCCATTTTTGCAATTCGATGACCAAGTCTACTTGAGAGGAAGTTTTTACCGAACGTGCACCGAACAAGTGCAACACATCGATGATGCCGATGCCCCGCACTTCCATGTAATGGCGCAGCACCTCCGGTGCCGAACCTAAGAGCATACGATCTTGATGTTTTTTGATATCTACGACATCATCGGCAATTAAACAGCTTCCTCTTTGAAGTAACTCCAAAGCCGTTTCGCTTTTACCGATACCGCTTTCACCAGTTATTAAAACGCCCACACCGTGTACATCCATCAAAACGGCGTGCATCGTTTTGGTCGGCGCCGATTTTCTGTCGATATATTCAAATAAGCGATAAAAGGTGGTGGTGGTGGGTTCCTTACTTCGAATCAGTGTACGATTGTATTTTTTAGCAACATCTACAAATAATTTCCACTGGGGCAAGTCCCAGCTGACAACAAAACACGGAAAATCGTGGGAGAAGAATTCGTCAATTTTTCGATCTCTCTCCTCCTCTTCCAAACTGAGAAGGTAAGATACTTCAACTTTTCCGATGAGTTGTATGCGCTTTTCGTCAAAATAAGCGTAGTAGCCGTAGAGTTGCAAGCCCGGCCGGTTGATGCTGCTGTCGTACAAAGGCATCTCTTCGGAGCTACAATGGACCAGCTCTAAGTCCAAATCTTCGCAAAGTATCTGAACATTTAAAACACATAAAGGTTCGTTTTTCATCATTACCTCTTTTATATTCTCTTTATTTAGATCGTTTTGGCGGTGTCCTCTGAAGAGGCGCCTTCTCGATAGTAAGCTACAACCGCTTCCGCTACTTTTCGGTTCATACCCGGAACCGCTTCCAATTCTTTGACCGTTGCATTTTTGATATTTTCGGCATTCTTAAAAGTCATCAACAGGTTTTTGAGGCGTTTGGGGCCAATGCCCGGTATGGAGCCAAGCTCGGAATGCAACATGGTCTTTTTACGCAAGGATTGGTGGTATCCCAATGCATAGCGATGCACTTCTTCAGAAATTTCAGTTAAAAACTTGCTTGCCGGTGTTCCTTTGTCAAACCGATATTCTTTATCTTGATAAATGATTCCTCTTAAGGTATGGTGCTGGTCTTTGACCAGACCGCACACTTCAAAGGACAATTCCGGATACATGTGTAGGATGCTTTTCACAGCATCGACATGGGCTTGACCACCATCGATGCAAAACAAATCGGGAAAAGGTAAAAAAGCGCTCTTGGAGCCCTCTAACCCTTCTTTTTGTTCCTTGATGCCCCTTTCCATTCTTCTGAAAATCATCTCCTGCATGGAAGCGTAATCATCCTGTCCTTCTACGCTTTGAATTCGAAACCTGCGATAGGCTTTTTTATCCGGTCGTCCGTGAGTAAAGACCACCATACCTCCGACGGTGTCGGTGCCGGATATATTGGAAATGTCGTATGCTTCTATGCGCTGGGGTGCTTTTTCTAAATTAAGCAACTCCACAAAGGAATCCATTTTACTCTGTCGCTTTTGTCGCTTTTGTTCCTTTTCCAATTCGTATTGGTCTAAGGTTAAGGCGGCATTTTTTGCCACTAAATCCAATAGCTTTTTTCTTCTGCCTCTCAGTGGAACGACAAATTTAACGCGTCCATCCCGAAGGGTGCAGAGCCAATCTTCAATGACCTTTTTTTCTTCGTTCAATTCGTGGGGCAATAAGATCTCCTTAGGGATATAAGGTCTCTGTGCATAGTATTGTTTGATAAAAACGGTGAGAATATCTTCAGGAGACAGCTCTTCGGCGCCTTCTAAGAAGGCGTGGTCTCTTCCCAACATTTTTCCTTCCCGAATATTGAAGACTTGAACGGATACCAAATCGCCACGACTGGCATAAGCGATCACATCTTCGTCTTGTTGAATAGAAGTGATCATCTTTTGCCGTTGAACGATATGTTCGATGCCGTAAATTTGGTCCCGCAGTTTCGCGGCCAATTCAAAGTCCAAAGCTTCCGATGCCCTGTGCATTCTCTCTCGGATGTTGGCAAGCAGCGCTTCTTCTTTTCCGTTGAGGATTTCCATCACCGCTTGGACGCTTTCATGGTAGTCTTCCGGTGGGACATTGCCGCGACAGGGGGCGTTACACTGCCCGATATGGAAGTTTAAACAAGGTCGTCCAACCTTTTTACCATAGGCCAAGGGGCGGTTGCATCTTCTCAACGGATAGGTTTTTTGAATCGCCTCGATTGTTTTTTTAACAGCAAAACTGTTGGTAAAGGGTCCAAAATATTTAGAACCGTCTTTTTGAATATCTCTGGTCATCAAAATTCTTGGATAGTTTTCGCCAAGGGTCATTTTTATAGAGGGATAGCTTTTGTCGTCCTTTAACAGAACATTGTATCTGGGACGGTGCTCTTTAATGAGATTGCATTCCAGAATCAACGCTTCCATCTCGGAGTCTACGACAATCGTTTCTATGCTTTGAATATGGGAAACCAACACCGCTGTTTTTGGTGTTAAGTTTTTTGCAGTTTGAAAATACTGCCGTACTCTGTTTTTTAAGTTGATCGCTTTGCCCACATAAATGATGTCGCCACTGTTGTTTTTCATCATATAAATTCCCGGTTTTTCGGGAAGTTCCGATAAGTTTTGTCTTGTATACATCTTCCTACGCTTAATTATTTATAAAATTTAAGTTAATATTTGTTTTATCATTTCTGTTTGGTTATAATCATTCATAAAGATTATGCCGTGGCCAACCTAGAAGCTTTCTTCTCGGTTACCAAAGGCGGAAAGGATGACCCATGTCTGATGCGATTAAAAAAGATGGCCCCCACACCATTTACTCGAACGATCAATTTGACGTCAAGGTGACGCCGAAAATTTTTGGAGGCTATCGCATGATTAAAACCCTGAGGAACCAACCATTAAAAATCATCGAAACCCGCGACATTCGCCTCCCCCTCAGCGATAAAGCCATTCAAAAAGAAGCTTTGTCATTTTTGGAGAGAGAATACCCAGCTTTCGATCCCAATCATTATAACATACAACCTGTTTAGTTCCTGTAAAGTATCACATACCGAAATAATTGGACACACCATGCACCACGGGAAAGGACGGTTATCAATCCATGAAACCCTATCGAGGAATTATATTTGACTTTGATGGCACTTTGATAGATACCTCTAGGGGTATTTTTAACACCATTGAATACGCCACCCAGCAAATGGGTTTAGACTCTCTACCGGAAAAAACCATGCAGCGTTTCATAGGTCCACCTTTGTTGGATTCCTACATGCGTTATTTTTCACTTTCAGAAGAAGCAGCACAGGATGCCATTGCACATCACAGAAGCTACCAAAAGGAACACGCTGTAAAGGGCAACGCCCTTTATCCCGGAATGTTGAGTTTATTGGAAAAGTTGAAGGAAGAAGGTTATGCCATAGCCGTTGCCACGATGAAGGGGCACGAGGTAACCTTGCTGACCTTGGCCTACGAAAAAATCGACTCCTACTTTGAGGCGGTTTGCGGTGTTACCGATGAAAAAACAACGGATAAAATGGGTCTGTATACCCAAGTGATGCAAAAACTAAAACTGGAGCCCGAAGATTGTCTGATCATCGGCGACGCCAAGTTTGACGGGGAAGCCGCCAATGCTTTGGGCGCCGACTTCCTTGCGGTGTCTTACGGGTTTGGCTTTGCCCGTGAAAAAGATGCACAAGTCTACGACCCTATCGCTTATGTCCACACACCCTCGGATATTTACCGCATTTTATTGGAACGCTCTGTAAAGGAACCCTTTTCTTATCAGGCTGGGGAACGTAAAAGCGGCGTGTTGATGCCCATCAGCGCCCTTCCCGGACCCTACGGCATCGGTACCTTTTCTTTAAAAGAAGCGGAACCTTTTATTAAGAAAATGTCCCAAAGCGGATTTCGCGCATGGCAAATTTTACCCCTCACTATTCCGGATTTTTACAATTCCCCCTATGCCTCCGAATCTGCCTTTGCTGGCAACCCCATGTTCATAGACCCCGAAACGCTCCATCTGGAACGACTCATCACCGACGAAGAATTGCAAAGCGTGGTCATCCATGACCCCTACACCGTCGCCTATCAGGATATTTATGAACCCCGGCAGGCTCTTTTAGGTAAAGCCTACGGGCGGCTTAAAGATGTCCACCGACAGCAGATGGCAAGTTTTTATAAGCACAATAAGGGGTGGCTTGAGGATTACGCCGCTTACGCTACCATTAAATCCAACTATGATGGCCTCGACTGGATCAATTGGCCGGATACAGCTTTAAAAAACCATGAAAAGAAGGCTGTGCAAGCTTTTATAACAGACCACCAAGATACCTTTTATTTTTACATCTTTGTACAATGGCTATTTAGTACCCAATGGCAAATTTTGAAAAGCATTGCCCATGCCTACGGCATTGCCCTGATCGGCGATATGCCCTTTTATCTTTTATTGGACAGCGCCGACGTTTGGGCCAACAGAAAATATTTTGACATCGACCGAGATGGGTTGCCCAAGCAAGTCGCAGGTGTCCCACCGGACTACTATTCCGAGGACGGTCAATTATGGGGCAACCCCCTGTACGACTGGAAAGCCATGAAAAACAACGGGTACCGTTGGTGGCAACAACGCTTTGCCCACATGCTCGAGCTTTACGATGTGGTGCGTATCGATCACTTCAGGGCCTTCGCCGATTTTTGGGCCGTTCCCGCCGGAGAAAAAACCGCCCGCAAGGGTAAGTGGGTTCAGGGCCCCGGCTTGCATTTTTTTGAATCTCTATGGAAAGAGTTGCCCTGCACCAGAGATCATTTAATCGCGGAGAATTTAGGCGTTTCCGGCAAAGCTTTAAGGAAATTAATGCGGGAGACCGGTTTGCCCGATATGCGTGTCCTACAATTTGCTTTTTTAGATGAGCACGACGACAGCACCCATTATCCCCACAATCACAGTCCCCTATCCGTGGCCTATTCCGGCACCCACGACAACAATACCGCCTTGGGTTGGCTGCAAGAAATGTCGGCGGATGAACGTACCCGAGTTCTGGGATATTTCGGTTTCGATGCATCCCACTGGGGAGAAGGCGGTGCCCATAGTCCCGTTATACGCAGTTTATTGCGCACCCTATGGCAAAGTCCGGCAAAAACCGTGATCGTTCCTATTCAGGACTTATTGGGTTACGGTTCCGACACCCGGTTCAATACCCCCGGGGTTTGCTCGGATCAAAACTGGAGCTTTCGCTTGACTGGAGAAGCCATGGAAAGCATCGATTGGCAGTGGTTGCAACATCTGAACACAGTTATGAAACGTCTGGCAAACAATAGTTAACATCTAAGTTTATCACCTAGAAAAGAGAGACCTTATCGCTATGGAGAGTTGGCAACGCTGTACTCACACCATAACCGGTAAGGTCTTTAACATAAAAAACGCCCAACCCAAGGCCAGAAGCGAAGCCGCCACAACCCGGGTTGAGGTCCTATTGCATAGGGCAGGACGTTGTGTCCTCACCCTATTTTTTCTTTGAAGTTTTTAACGACCAAAAAACCTGGCAATTTCAATTTCTGCCGCCTCGGCAGAATCGGCGCCGTGAATGAGATTTTCTCCCGTGCTGTTGGCAAAATCTCCTCGAATGGTGCCTGCTAAGGCTTCTTCCGTTTTGGTTGCGCCCATCAACATCCGCATACCGTCAATGCAATTGTTGCCTTGGACGATCATGGCGAGCACCGGGCCGGAGGTCATGTATTCTACGATTTCCGGGAAAAAGGGTTTATCCGCCACATGGGCATAGTGTTCTTTTAAAATACCTTCATCTAATTGCAAAGTTTTTGCTTCTAAAATTCGGTAGCCCTTTGCTTCGATACGACTTACTATTTTTCCAACCAAGCCTCTTTTAAAGGCATCGGGTTTTAACATAATATACGTTTTTTCCATCATTATCCTCTCTGATCTCAATTCGTTTCGTTGTTTATTATGCCATTTGGGTTCATCGCCCGCTATATTTTCTGGGTAAAATTTAAAAAGACGGTCAGATCTTTTCGTCCAAATCCATCTCCGCTAAGATTTCTTTCAATGCAACCAATTCGTCGATGGTTAAGGTCACACCTTTACGCATTCTATCGTGGTCGGCATTCCATTCGCGGATATCGTATTTCGGTTCTCTTTCGTTAAAACTGACCAAGTTCAATTCTTTTTGCCAACCCGTGCCACTTTCTGACAATACACCAAATTCTTCTACTATTTTAAATGAAAAAGACATTGTATCTCCTATTTTAATTTTTCTACTAAACTTCCGTCTTCTGCCATTCTATTCAATTCGTTAAACCCACCGATAAATTCGTCGCCTATAAAAACATAGGGAACCGTTCGATGTCCGGTTTTTTCGATTAAAGCTTGTTTCACTTCGGGTTTTCCCGCTATCACCTCTACATCGAAAGGGATGTTGAGGTTTTGCAACAACATTTTAGCGTTGACACAAAATGGGCAGGATTCCCATATATATAATTTTACTTTTTTACTCATTGCTTTTTTACAGACCTCCACTTAATATAATCCTGTTAAATTTTTAATGATGTTTGCACAGCAACGTTTTTCATTCTAATATAGTTTTCTTTAGAGCTTATTAAAGCATCTAAAAGCCATCCTCAAGGTACCGGAGGCACTGACCTTACCGGTTGCTTTCATCGATAAGGTCCATCATGTCGTCGATCATCGTCTCCTGATGGTCGTAGGTTAAAGGTTCAAACCAATGAATTCTGTCATCCTTGCGAAACCAAGTTAATTGTCGCTTGGCAAAGTGTCGGGTATCTCTTTTCAAGACGCGTATGCATTCTTCCAAGGTTTCTTCGCCTTCCAGGTAGGGGAAAAATTCTTTATAACCGATGGCTTGCATCGACAATAGGTCTTTGTGGTAACCCTTACTGCGCAAGTCGGTAATCTCTTCGAGCAAACCCGCCGCAACCATTTTATCCACGCGCTCCCCAATGCGTCGATACAATTCCTCCCTTGGAAAGCGCAACCCGATCATCAAATAATCGTAAGGTAAGGTTTGCTTTGCCGCCTCTTGGTCCAATTGCGTTTTGGTTTTCCCCGTCATTTCAAAGATTTCCAAGGCACGCATCACCCGTTTGCGGTTGTTGGGATGAACACCGGCAGCTGCGGTGGGATCGATCTTTTTTAAACGTTGGTAAAGCTCTTCGTTATCGATAAATTCAATTTCTTTGTAAAACCTCTGACGCGCATCTTGATTGACGGGAACATCTTCCAAGATCCAAGGCAGGGTCATGGCGTTGATGTACAAACCCGTGCCGCCGACAAGAATGGGTTCCTTCCCTCTGCTTATAATGTCGCGAATCCAATCGGTTGCCTGTTCTTTAAAATTGGCAACCGAAAACCTTTGATCCGGTGCCACAAAATCGATCATGTGACAAGGGATATCACCCAATTCCGCTTGGGTGGGTTTTGCCGTGCCAATTTGCATCTCCTGATAGATCTGCATGGAATCCGCGGAAATCAATTCGCCGTTTAACCTTTTTGCCAGAGCGATCGCCACGTCGGTTTTGCCGGTGGCGGTGGGACCCACAACGGTAATGATTTTCTTCTTTTTCTTCATAGTACTCTTTTAAATAATTTCTGTAATTCTCTCTCTTTTAATTGTAGGATAATCGGCCTACCGTGGGGGCAAATATAAGGGTTTTCCAACTTCGTTATCTGAATCAACAAGGCTCTGATTTCTGCTTCCGTTAAAAATTGGTTGCCCTTCACCGCCGCTTTACACGCCATCATGGCAAAACGCTCGTCTAAGTAGCTTGCGGTAGCCTTTTTATGATAGAGCACTTCTTCCAATACGCCCATGGCCATGTGGGGATCCTGTGGGTGTCCCAACAACATGGGAACAGAGCGAACGACAAAAGTGCGATCGCCAAAAATGTCCGTCTCAAAACCATAGCGGTGCATGTCGTCCTTTATTTGCAAATAGGCTTCCCACTCTGCCGGGGTGCAGGTCATGGGTTGGGCCGCTAAAAGACTTTGCATCGGCAGTGCTTTTTCTTCCGTGAGATTTTTTTTAATCTCTTCGTACAAGTAGGCCTCGTGGGCAGCGTGTTGATCGATTAACCAACAGGTTTGGTCCTGTTCCACCATGATGTAGGTTAAAAAAAGTTGGCCCACTATTCTGCCATGGGCAAAGGCCAAACCCGGTTTATAAGCGGAACCTTCGGTTTTCTGTAAGCTTTGGGCACTTGCCTCCGGTTTTTCCGCAACCATGAAAGCTTCTATATCTACCTCTGTATCGTCCTCAGGCTTTTCTTTCGTTTCTTTCCTTTCACTTTGAGGGAAGTCCACTTTAAACCCATCGATCTCTTTGTTTTGAGTTGGACTTTTGAGTTGGGGTTCTCCAAGGGTTTCAAAGAAATCAACGGTCTTCGGTTCCTCTTCGGTTGGAGCCGTTTCTGTTTCGATGCCATTCTCCGTCTGGGCATAATCGACGACGAGATTCTCTTTTTTGATAGTCTCTCGGATCCCTTGTTTAAAGAGCAGAGCCACCAAGCTTTCATTGAGTATTTGCACCTCTGTTTTGGCCGGATGAATATTGACATCCAACATTTTTCCGGGCAAGTCTATAAAAAGAAAGGCAACGGGGTAACGGTGTTGCATCAAATACCCTTCGTAGGCTTCTTCCAATTGCTTGAGCAACAGACTGTTTTGAACATACCTTTCGTTGATGAAAATGATCTGCATATCCTTAGCCGATCGGGTAACGCTTAAATCGCTGATATAGCCCTTGATGGACATAGGCGCATTGACGTAGTCCACTTCTCGCAGACCCTTGGATATCTTTCGGCCGTAAAGGGCTTCGATGCTTTCGAGAAAATCCCCACGGCCGGGTGTTCTGAATATCTCTCGACCATTGAGCTTTAAGACAAAAGCAATGGCCGGTTTGGACAATGCCAACCTTTCCACCAAATCGCGAATCAGCGCTTCTTCTTTTTTATCTTGGGCGATGTGTTTTTGCCGAGCAGGTAAGTTGTAAAAAAGATCACGAACGCTGATTGCCGTCCCCCTTTCGTAGGGTGTTACCCTTTGGCGAATCAACGTGCCTCCTTCGTAATAGGATTCACTGCCGACTTCCTCTGAGAGATGGCGAGTAACAATAGATAGTTTGGAAACCGCCGCAATACTCGCTAGGGCTTCTCCACGAAATCCCAGAGTGGCGATGGTTTGCAAATCTTCGATGAAGGTCAATTTACTGGTAGCATGTCGTTTAAAGGCCAACCCCACCTCGTGGTAAGGAATGCCATGGCCGTTATCCTTGACGGAGATGAGACTTCTACCACCATTTTCAATATGGATAGTAATGCGGGAAGCTTTTGCGTCCACAGCATTTTCTATCAATTCTTTGACGACGGAAACCGGTCGGACGATTACCTCTCCGGCTGCTATTTGATTGATGGTTTCCCTGGCTAACATTTTGATGGCCATGTTCCTCACCTCCTTTATCGGTGTCGATGCCGTCACAATAATCTTTTATAGCGTATCATAAAAACCAAGCGAATTAAAGTTCGAGTAAAAAAACTTTACAACCGGATCTCGATGTTTTTGCTGATGATTGATAACAAAAAAAGCTCTTTGGCAATGCTGATGGTCTTGGAGAATCAACAAGACTTTCCCAAAAAACAACAGCTCCCTTCTCTATTTAGGGAGCTGCATTGAGTGTATTTAAAAATTGAGATGAGATGATTTATTGAGAATCTTTTTTGAATTTTTCAATTCCAATGTCGGTTAGCGGATGTTGCGTCATCTGCACCAAAACATTGTAAGGTACCGTGGCGATATCCGCACCTGCCAATGCGCAATCGGTGATGTGAATGGGGTTTCTGATAGAGGCCGCGATTATTTCTGTTTCGATACCCGCTGTGCAAAACATGTCTGCAATTTCTGATATCAGATCGACACCTCTTACCGAGATATCGTCCAATCGACCTAAAAATGGCGATACATAAGTCGCACCTGCTCGAGCTGCCAATAAAGCCTGGTTTGCGTTAAAAATTAAGGTCACATTGGTTTTGACACCTGCTTCGCTCAAGGCCTTTGTGGCTTTCAGTCCCTCTACGGTCATGGGAATTTTAACCACCATATTGGGATGGATAGCGGCGATGGCTTTGCCTTCTTCTATCATCCCTTGGGCATCCTCCGTGGTTGCTTTAACTTCTCCGGAGATGGGACCATCGATTATTTCGACAATTTCCGCAATGACCTCTTCAAATTTTCGTCCTTCCTTGGCGATCAGGGAAGGGTTGGTGGTCACACCGCAAATAACCCCCATATCATTGGCTTGACGTATATCTTCTACATTAGCAGTATCAATAAAAAATTTCAATGTTCTTTCCTTTCCTTGATATTTCAATCCATAGGCTATTACAAATGCATTATAACAAATAGAGCTTTTTTACATCTTTAAGGTATCCAGAACATATTGAAAGGATGTTGTTGCGTGATCTTGTTTTGTATTTTTTGTAAAATAAAAATGTGTTTCTCAACTACCTGCAGTTCAGAAACACATTTTATTATCGTATTCAATCTTTATCATGTTTTCTTTGATGATAAAGGGAAGTAGCTACTTAAACTCTATACGGCCTAAGCACAACTGTCTCGTTGTCGATTATTTGCGTACCATCGGTTTGCCGCAGCAGTCGAATTCGCAGCATTCGCCGGATGCAGTTTTAGGTTCACAATGATCGTCGGGGCAATCACATTCCTTTAAAACTTCGAGTTCCAATCCACATGTTTCACATGCATACACTTCGCCTTTTTTCATATCATTACAAGCAACCATTACAGATCTCCTTAAAATTTATTTTATACCCCGTTGGGTATATCTATATACTATACCCCCTCGGGTATAATGTCAAGGATTTTTGCTAAAAAACTTTCTTTTTTTATCTATTAAGTGTTTAGAATTCCTTAACTTTTTATGATTGGTTGTCTGCCGCCACCATAATAGTCATGCTCTTTGTAAGATCTGCGTACAGCACAAAAGCCACACGGTCTTGCGACATCGTGTGGCTTTTGTAGAGCGTATTTTGTATCTCTTTGAAATCCATTGACACTCTTAGTACCCTAAGTAAGTATAGCTGGTGCCGTTAATATCGATGGCGTTGTCCCCCGGTGGGTCGAAATCGATATGGTATTCTTGAGAACTGCCATCTAAACCCGAAAAGGTCAATGTGCCTTTTTTGTTGTCGCTATCTTCAGGGACTTCCAATAAAAACTCTGTAGTGTGTTTTTTGTTGCCGTCGTTGATCGTAATGGTCCGATCGGAAGCGATGGTAACCGTTGCCGTATCACTTTGATACGTTCCCGTTAGGATGCTGAGAAAGACCCTTTCTTCATCGGTTAACTCCACTTGTTTAATCGGTGTTATTTTGTATTCGGCCTCGGCAATGGGGCCTCTTTTATTCGAACCTATCGTTGCTGCCTTTAAATGAGCATCGAAGTTTATTTTTAAGGGTGTTTCCGGGTCGTATTGCATGCTTTCCTTAGTGGGGTCGCTGCCGTCCAAAGTGTAGTAAATCCTCGTGGTGACACCGCCCTCCTCATTAGAGAGTACGACGGTCTGCTCTCCCAGATATTCTCCACTTGCTAAGGAAATATCGGTATCGTATGCTTGGCTACAACCGGACAGCGTCCATATCATTAAAAGGGAAATGCCCAAAATCCAATATTTTTTAATCATCTTTTCTCCTCTTTTCATCCAGCATGTTAAGTTTATTATAGCAAATAAGAGTTCAAATGAAAACCGTTGATTCCCTTGGAACTCTTAAACGATTATTCCGATACAGCCTCGCTTGAGTCATTTCTTTTTTTTGTGTTATAATTTTACATTGAAATACAAAACGTTCGTAAGAGAATTGTGAACATTCGGCTTTGAGCTTTGCAAATCTTTGATATGCTTTACCGCTCTCATTGATTGTCTTTGCAGCTAAAGCCTATTATAGTGTAAAATTCCGGGAGGTCCTATAAAAATACGATGCTCGACTACACCATTAAAAAAATAAAGGGATTGCCCCTAGGGCAATTTGACATCCTTGAAAAGACCGGCTTGGTACAACACGCTTTTACCACAAAACACGACGCCGACGGAAAAACTTTCGATTTGAACCCCAAGGCCGACAAGCAAAACTTTCAAAAAAATATTCGTTTATTGGCTGAGAGTTTAGATTTTCCCGTTGAAGGTTTTACTCTAAGCGATCAAACCCATGATTTGAATGTCCTACCCATTACTTGGGAAGATCGAGGAAAAGGTGTTGTTAAACCCAGAAATTACAAGAATATTGACGCGTTGATCACCGATGAGAAAAACATCATGCTGACTACTTTTTTTGCGGATTGTATACCCCTCTATATCTTGGATACCCTGACACCGGCCATCGGCATGGCCCATTCCGGTTGGAAGGGAACCGTGGGGCAAATAGGTGTCCTCACTCTAAAAGCTATGTCCAAACACTACGGCACCCGTGCTAAGAATTGCATGGTCGCCATAGGGCCCGGTATTGGACCCCATGCCTTTGAAATTGGCGTCGATGTAGCGGAGAAAATATTTGCACTTTCTCCGACAAATGTTAAGTCCTTGAACAAAGGAAAGTTTTTAGCGGATTTGTGGAAAATCAATCGCGATATCATGTATCGCAATGGCGTTCCAGAAAAAAACATTGTCATGGCAGAACATTGTACGTATATGTGCAAGGATTCTTATTTTTCCTATCGCAGAGAAGAGGGGCAAACGGGAAGAATGGCAGCATGTATGGCTTTGATTGATTAAAGAATAGACAGAAGAAAGTAAAAAGGAAGATAAATGAAAAAACCATTGATAGGCGTTTTGCCTTTATACATCAATTCCAACGATAACAAATGGGATAGCCTGTGGATGTACCCCGGCTACCTGAATGGCATTGTTGCCGCCGGTGGCATACCGGTGGTGTTGCCGCTTTTAGACAATACAGAGGACATTGCACAATTGGTCGACAGTTGCGACGGTTTGCTTTTTCCCGGCGGACAAGACATCGACCCCTTCCTGTACAACGAAGAAACCAACGAACATTGTGAGGCAACTTATCCGCCTAAAGACGCCATGGAAGCAGCTGCGTTTAAAGAAGCCTACCGACGAGACAAACCGATCTTCGGCGTCTGTCGCGGCTTACAACTTTTTAATGTGATGATGGGGGGAAGTCTTTATCAAAATATCCAAACACAATACCCCAATACAGCAATTAAACACCTACAAGAAACTGATTTTGCCTACCCTACCCATACCATCGACATCGTCCCGGACTCCTTCTTTGCTGAAATAGCCGGTACCCATACGGTAAGGGTCAACACCAGGCATCACCAAGCGGTGAAAGACATCGGAGAGCATATCCTTGTTACGGCTAGAGCAAAGGACGGCATTGTTGAAAGTATCGAGTTAACAGAACTGACCTTTGGCCATGCCATTCAATGGCACCCGGAGTTTTTGTGGGATAAAAGATCCCTGGAGTTAAACCTTTTTAAAGCCTTTGTACAAGCTTCGAGGGCCCAAGCATGATCGAACTCAAAGCACCACATCAAAAACATATTCGCAAAATACTCGGTGCATTGATCGGTTTGATCCTCACTGCACTGGCTGCCTTTCATGGTTTGCAAGACAACCTACCGGACAACTTGCACAAGGCCAAGGTGTTGCGAGTCGTCGATGGCGATACCCTGCAAATACAATTTGAGGGGCAAAAAGAGCGACTTCGCCTAATCGGTGTCGATACACCGGAAACCGTTGCACCCAACAAACCCGTGGAGCATTACGGTCAAGAAGCATCCGACTATACCAAACAAGCCTTGGAAAACAAAACCATTTATTTGGAGTTTGACGTACAGGAAAGGGACCGATACGGAAGGTTGCTGGCTTACGTCTGGACAGAACCCGACCCGGTCATAGAAAAATGTTTCAATGCCCACTTGGTTTATGAAGGCTACGCCCAAGTCATGACCGTCCCTCCCAATGTAAAGTATAAAGATGTGTTTATCATGCTGGAACAAAGCGCCAGAGAAAACAATAGAGGCCTTTGGGCACCATAAAATCATACAACACCCGACATCTCTTCTGATGCATCGGGTGTTGCCTTGAATACTCCTACCCCCCCCCGTCGATGACAAACTTTTCAATATAGAAGTTCTCTTTTACGCATTTCACTCTCTTACCCTGGCTTAACCACTTCCTTCATCTTAATGAAAGATTAATTTTTTTATAATAATTACATTAAAAATATATTATAACAACCGCTGAATAAACTGTTAATGGGACCTTTTTTGTCAAAATTGACCTTAAAAGTCACTAAAAGAGAGCATTTTGTAGACATTAATCTGAAAACGACTTCTCTTTACTGGAACCACAGTGAAATCTTACTATTGAATTGATCCACAACCTCTGTTATCATGTATGAAATTAAAATATAAACAGAGTAGAGTGAATGCGTGAAGTGTTAAAGGATGGGAAGT
>JAAYJS010000002.1 GCA_012522805.1 Eubacteriaceae bacterium
AATTCTTTATATGCTGATGTGGCTCAATTGGCAGAGCAGCTGATTTGTAATCAGCAGGTTGTAGGTTCAAGTCCTATCATCAGCTCCATGTGGGAGAATGCCCGAGTGGCTAAAGGGGGCGGACTGTAAATCCGTTGATTATGTCTACGATGGTTCGAATCCATCTTCTCCCACCATTTTAGAAATTTAGCGAAGCACATTAAAAGGTGCGAAAAAACATATATAGTGAACAAACTACGTGATGATAGCAAAGGGGTCACACCTGTTACATACCGAACACAGAAGTAAAGTCCTTTAGCGTCGAAAGTACTTGGTGGGCGACTGCCCGGGAGGATAGAACATTGCGTGGTTTTTTTATTTTTTGAAAACTATATATTTCAATACAAAGATAATGAACAGATCATGTAAACTGTTCAAAAGATACCATAAACAATTGGTTTGAAAACGAAAGCGTAGCGACTAAAACGAATGAAGGTAGCGAAAAAACAACATGGCGATATGATAGAAAACATCAAAAAATATTTTAGAAAAGATAAGTACGATAGTGCTCTGTAAATTTAATTGCTAGAGAACTGTTGTACTTATTGTTATTTTGGCACAGTCAATGACCGCACGTAGTGACGAAAGGGAGCGGAGTAAGGTTAGCAAGGCGAAAGCCTGATTGAAGAAATCTTAGGTTTTTTCTAATAGGATTTTATTTTTTTGATGCATGAATCATAAAATGTTATAATAACAAAACAGACGGCTCTTTCTGAAAGCGAATAATCTCAAACTGTTTTTTCTTAGTAAACGAACTTAAATATAAAAAAGACTTTTTAAAATCATTTCGATCATTCCATTATAACGCATATCAATTTATCTTATACAAACGATGGTTTATTTTATAACAGCAATTGCTGATGAAAAGGTAAGGTGGTTTATGGAAAAATATTTAAGTATTGGGCAAATGGCAAAGTATAACCGTACAACAATACCTACTTTAAGATATTACGATAAATTAGGCCTATTGAAGCCTTGTCATATCGATGAGCAGACCGGCTATCGTTATTATGACATCAAACAAAATGCACGATTCGATTTAATACAATATATGAAAGAGCTGGGGATGGCGCTAAAAGAAATTGCGAATATTTTAGAAAAAGAAGATTTACAATTAATTGAAACGACCCTCATTAAAAAAAAAGAGGCAACTTTACAAGCCATCGAAAATTTAAATTATCAAAAAAATGCCATTCACCGGACGATAGAAAATATAGATCGTTACAGGAAATCCCCAGTTTCGGGAACTCTCACCTTAGAGTATATTCCTGAAAGAAAATATTACGCA
The DNA here is from genome assembly GCA_012522805.1 of Eubacteriaceae bacterium. GTDB lineage: Bacteria > Bacillota > Clostridia > Eubacteriales > Eubacteriaceae > JAAYJS01. The sequence goes on from JAAYJS010000002.1 coordinate 1,328, forward strand.
ATTGATGCTGAAATCAACTTCTACAACTACGGTATCGACACCTATGAAGAGCTTCTTGTCAAACTTAAGGATCATTTAATACAACATCATATACCACAAGTATATTTTTGCAATGCGGGAATAACGATGCGTAAAGAAGATTTTCTAAAAGCAGAATTTGTTTCTGATAGAATATTTATATTTGTTGATGACCATTGCCCTTTACCGAGTCCACCAAAAATCATTGAAAGCGGTATGTTTGCTTGTATTTATCTCGATCAATTTGAATTGGAAAAAGAATACGCTAAGAAGCTATTACAATTCTGTGAGCACAACGATTATGAAATTTCCGGAGATTATATCTGCGAAGTTTTGACGGAGCTGAACTATTTTGATTGTAAAGAACGTTCCATGTTTATTCGCTTGCAAACACCTATTCTTGTTAAATAAATATCAAAAAGATTGACTCTCTTCTTAGATGAGAGTCTAAACTTAAATTATCAAGAAAAGTTATTTTCTTAATAAAAACAGGAGGACAACTATGGAAAAAATTAAAGTCGTTCAATATGGATGTGGGAAAATGGCTAAATATATCCTACGCTATCTTCATGAAAACGGTGCACAAATCGTAGGAGCGATTGATAATAACCCGGAAATCGTCGGCATGGACATCGGTGATTTTGCTGAATTGGGTATGAAGACAGGTGTTTTGATCTCCGACAATGCAGACGAAGTTCTTGATAGTTGCGACGCGGATATTGCAGTTGTAACTTTATTCAGTGTTGTCTCGGAGTGTTTTGATCATTTTATGAAATGCCTCAATCGTGGAATTTCTGTTATTACAACTTGCGAGGAATCGACTTATTCTTGGACAACCGATCCGGTTCGTACAAATTTAATGGATGTCGCTGCTAAGGAGAATGACTGTACCTTTGTTGGTTCCAGCATGGAAGATATATTTTGGGTCAATATGGTGGGTATGGTGGCAGCCGGATGTCAACATATCGAAAAGATTGAAGGCGCTGTTAGTTACAATGTGGAAGACTATGGATTGGCATTGGCAAAGGCCCATGGTGTTGGCCTAACGCCCGATGAATTTGAAAAGCAGCTTGCCCATCCTGAAGTCGTTGAGCCATCTTATGTTTGGAATTCGAACGAAGCTTTAGCTTCGAAAATGGGCTGGACAATCAAATCTCAAACACAAAAAAGCGTTCCCTTTTTCTATGAAGAGGACCTTTACTCAGAAACAATGGGTGATACCATTCCTAAAGGAAATTGCATCGGCATGGCAGCTGTTGTAACGACCGAAACTTTCCAAGGTCCAATCATTGAGACCCAGTGTATCGGAAAGGTCTATGGACCCGATGATGGCGACATGTGCGATTGGAAAATTACCGGAGAACCCGATGTGGAATACCGTGTGGTTAAGCCGGCTACTGTAGAACACACGTGTGCTACGATTGTCAACAGAATACCCACCGTGTTATACGCACCATCAGGTGTTGTAACCTTTGATCAATTGGACAGTTTGGGGTTTTTAACCTATCCGATGGAGTATCATATGTAAAATATGGGCAACCCCCAGTTTGAAAGTGATCAACCCTTTTAAACGAAAAAACATCCCTGAAAATGCAGGGATGTTTTAATGTTTTGTTTAATTATTATAGCCACCACAACTTTGACGGCTGGGATTTCTTGCTTCGAAAGCGTCTATGTCTTCCTCAGGATTATAAACGGACAATTTCATTTCACCTTCGTTGAGGTCAAATTTGACTTCTTTATAATCGTTTAATGCTTTCAATTCTTCAAGTGCAGCTTTTACTTCGTCAACATTGGAGTATTCACTTAAATCAATGGTACCGAGACCACCGGTTGAATAATTTGTTTTTTCTAATTTTCCTAAAATAGCTTTCGCAACTTCGTTTGTCATGTTACCCCTCCTATAGTTTCTACCTATATTATAATGAAGCTTTGCAATTTTGTCCAGTAATTCAACTAAAAATTAACAAACTCAAAATTCAGAATGGGTAAATAGAGTACTTTGTTGTTAATTGGATCTTGATATTTTAAATAAATAGCAATGGAAGAAAAAATAAAGATATTTTGCGCAATGAAAAGCCCCGTTTGTGGTAACGGGGCTTTCATAGAAGGAGTAAATTTCTCAGTTTTGGAGAAATATAGTCGGTCATCTTATAGCATTAAGAAGATCACTTACCATGTGAGGCTGTGGGTAAGATAGAAAGGTAGTTTTTATATCCTGTACTTTGATTTGTATAGGATTGACATGCTGTTTGTTTAATGAGGCAACATACTAAGACGACCTGAATGTTATCTACATCTAACATCTGGTTATAGTATAACACATTTTAAAAGTTTGGCAAGCCTTATTTTCAATTATTCTGTTAAATTTTTTCTAATTTTATCAAAATCATCTAAAGTCATGTCTGTATGGGATAACAGATAGGTTTCGACATTGCCATACTGCTTATTGATATAGTCTAAAGTTATTTTTAACCAGTCCGGTTTCACACCGAAAAAGTCTCTTAAGGCACTCTTCTTAATTTCTGTGACAGCGTTAATTTCATCGTGGAGAATGGTACCTAAGGTGTCAAAAGCTTCGTCAAAGGTGTAGTTACTTAGAGTATAATCGGAGTAGACGGTTTCTTCAGGCACTCTACAAATCAGTAATATGAGTGCGATCATAAAACCCGTTCTATCCTTGCCGTTGGTGCAGTGAATTAATATAGGCAATTGTTTTTCGTCGGTTATGATTTTTAGGATATCCGCAAAATCTTGGGCTCTTTCTTTGACGAGATAATCGTAAACATTTTTCATAAAGGTGTCGATGCCATTAGGGTCGTTTAAATCGATGTCTTTTGCAGAATGGGAAATGTCTTTCAATACGGGTACATGGTGATTGGTAGCACCTTCAATTTCTGGATCCGGATGCTTGACGAGTTTATGATCGTCTCTAAAATCGTATATATTCCGGATACCGAGTTTTTCTAAATCGGCAATGCTTTTTTCCGGAAGGTGCGCCAGTTCTTCGCTCCGGTACACCTTACCCCATTTTGTAGTTTTACCGTCGGTGGTTGTGTACCCGCCAATATCTCTTAAGTTAATGGTGTTTTCAATTTGAAGAAATCTACTGTCGATTTGACTTTCCGGCAAAATAATTAAGTGATTTTCGTCTGTAAAATCTGTATCTGTTTGCGTCGGTTTACCCTTATCGTCTTTATTTTTAAAGATAAGGTATAAGGGGATACCCAAAAGAACACCACGTTTCATCCATCTAACAATTGTTTTCAAAATAGAACAATTTTTCTTTGTATTTTTTTTCATAATTTCCTCTCAGTCTTGTTACAATGTCTGTATTATAGCACAGATAAATCATAGATAACAAAAGTCATAAAACAGATTTTTACATACAATTTTTTATTTTGGTTTATAATGTATAGCATCGATCGCTATCCATGATAAGTAAATCATTGAACAGTCCTTCGATTGTTTTAGGCTTTTATTTAAATTGTAGTGTAGATTTTTAAGATCGTATTGTTTATGATTGGACGCATGCTTATAGAGGTGGTTATTGAGATGTCGAAAACAAAAAAGTTCGGATTTTATGTGCATCTTCCGTTTTGCATCAAAAAATGTCACTATTGTGATTTTTTATCCTTTTCTCAATGGGAAGAAAACTTGGTGAACCTCTATGTTGGTAGGTTGGTAACAGAAATTCTAAATTTAAATAATAGCCATATGGTGTTGGACACGATTTACTTTGGAGGTGGGACACCTTCATCGATACCTCCCTATTTTATCAAAAAAATTGTCGAGAGTATAGAAAAGCACTTCGATATTGCAAAAGATGCGGAACGAACCATTGAGTTAAACCCGGCAACGGGGTTACAATCTTCTATTGCCCAGTACAAAGAGATGGGTTTTAATCGCGTATCGGTTGGCTTACAATCGGCTGAAAACCACCTGTTAACCTTATTAGGAAGAGCTCATCTTTATGAGGACTTTTTAAGAACCTATGAAATGTTGAGCGAAGAAGGTTTTCAAAATCTATCAGTTGATGTGATGTATGGTCTTCCCGAACAGAGCCTATCGGATCTGGTTCGCACCATCAAAGCGGTAACGGATTTAGAAAATATCAAACACATTTCGGCTTACAGTCTGATCCTTGAAAATAATACGGTTCTGGCACAGAGAGTGGAGAAGGGGCAACTTGTTTTACCGACGGAAGAAGACGAAAGAAAAGCACATTATTTGCTGAGAGAGGAATTGATGAATAAGGGTTTCGCTCAATATGAAATTTCTAACTATGCACAACCGGGTTATGAAAGCAGACATAACAGCGGGTATTGGCGATTGAAGCCTTATTACGGTGTCGGATTAGGTGCGGCATCCTTTGTAGACGATGTGCGCTACCAAACGGAGACAAGCATGCATGCGTATTTGAATGAAGGCGTCACCCCGATTCGAAAAGCGGAAAGACATCCATCGACACAAGAGTTGATGGAGGACTATATGATGCTCGGATTACGGATGACCGAAGGGATTCATATCGAAAAGTTTAGAGAAAAATTTTTAATAGGATTAGATGAAGTATTTGGCAAAAAAATAAATGGACTAATTGAGAAAGGATTTTTGCAATTGAAAGATAAAAGATTATTTTTAACAGAAAAAGGACAAGATTTTGAAAATTATGTCAATCTTACTTTGATGAGCAGTAAAGGAGAAACAGAATGAGTTTATGGCGTTTTTTTCTGGTAATTTTAAGATTCAATGCTGTGACTTTTGGAGGTGGCTACACCATCATCCCGTTACTAAAACAGTATTTTGTTGAAAACAAAAAGGTCTTGGAAGAGGACGAAGTTTTAAAATTGACCACTTTAGCACAATCCGGTCCCGGAGTCATGGTGGTGTCCGCTTCCTTGTTGTTAGGTTATCGGCTTTTTGGAATAAAAGGCGCTTTGGTGGGCATTATGGGGGCTGTTTTACCGCCCTTGGTGATTATATCCATCATTTCCCTCTTCTATCAACAATTCAGATCGAACCTCTGGGTATCTGCCGCTTTGGCAGGTATCGGTGGTACGGTTGTTTCTATTCTTTTTATCACTGTTTTCAACATGGCAAAAAATGCGTTGAAAACAAATCCGGTTTTTTCCGGCTTAATGATGACAGCGAGCTTTGCAGCAGGGCTATTGACAGATATTAGAACCTCGGTCATTATTTTTTCCGTCGGTCTATTGAGTTTAATTTTGTTTTCATTTTATAAAGAGGAGCAGATTCCATGATTTTGTGGCAATTATACCGTGTCTTTCTTACGATAGGAGCATTATCCTTTGGCGGTGGCTACGCCATCTTGCCTTTTATTCAAAAAGTAGTTGTGGAAGAAATGCATTGGCTGACCATCGTAGAAATGACCGATGTCATCGCGATTTCTCAGATGACACCGGGGCCGATTTCCCTCAATGCTGCAAGCTTTGTTGGAACAAAAATTGCAGGACTGAGCGGTGCTGTCGTTGCTTCGATTGGCGTTATTACACCGCAATGCATTTTAATGTTGATACTGTCCAGATACTTATTTAGCGGTAAAGAAATAGTTTTTTTAGAAAAAATGTTAAAGGGTTTAAAACCGGCTGTTGTCGGTTTAATATTGGTATCTGTTATAGGATTAGTAGAGTCCGTTATCTTTCCTAAGGGTGGTTTTTATTTGGACAAAACCAATATTGCTTCAATGGTTGGTATGATTGTGGGCGCTGTCTTGATGATCAAGAAAATGGATATTACAAAAATCATCATGATTGGTGGGATCATCGGTTTATCGTTTACATTGTCATTATGATAATTTTCATTTACTCTTCCTTAAAATTGAGTTTATTATTATAGAAATCAATTGACAAAAGATATTCAAGGTGGTATATTTGTAACATGGTGTTAGCACTCAACGCAAAAGAGTGCTAATAGCGAGGTGATAAGATGGAACTTAATGAAAGAAAAGAAAGGATTTTGGAAGTTATTATTCGCTCCTATATCGACACAGCCGAACCGGTTGGGTCGCGAACGGTAGCGAAACAATTTAAACAGAGCATCAGTGCAGCAACCATTCGAAATGAAATGTCCGATTTAGAGGACATGGGTTTTCTTGTTCAACCTCACACTTCTGCAGGGCGTATACCAACACAGAAGGCCTATCGTTATTACGTAGACTCAATTATGAAGGTCAAGCAATTGGAGGAGGTGCTCAAGCGTGATATTCACGAAGGTTATTTAAAAGTAGCCGGAGATTTGGAAGATATCATGACTTATACCACCAACCTATTGTCTGACTTGACGAAATATGCGTCGGTTGTACTGTCCCCAAAGGTGACATGGGCAAACTGCAAACACCTTCAAATCATTCCGGTCTTCAAAGAGCGAGTTCTTGTCGTCGTGGTGACGACGGAAGGTTTTGTAGAAAACATAGAGTTGAATTTATCAAAAGAGCTGACAATACAGGACTCATTGCGTCTAAGTAATATAATCAATTCACTATTAGGAGGTTTGCACGCATCAGAAATTAACCACAACTTGATTGATGAACTGGCTAATGTGACTTTAGAGGAAAAAGTTCTTTTGAGAGAAATCGTCATCGGTGTACAAGAAGCATTGTTTGAGCATCATTCCCAGGTTATGTCCACCGGAGTCACAAATCTGTTGGACTATCCGGAATTTGCCGACACAGATCGTGTTCGCCATTTGGTCAAAGTTTCTCAGAAGAAAAATATTTTAGCGGAAGCACTCATCGGCGATCACTACAGTGAAGTTTTACGTATTACCATCGGGGATGAAAACAAAGGTGAAGAGCTTAAGGAATTGAGCTTAATTACCACAACTTATGAATTACAAGACAATATCATCGGTGCCATTGGTGTTATCGGACCGACGAGAATGCAATACGACCATGTGTCATCGATGTTGGAATATATACGTCATGAAATCAATCAAAATTTATTAAAAATACTATTAGATTAAAGGTGGAGTTCAGTGGAAGAAAAAAAATATCAGAATGCAATAAACGAAGAAATACTAGAACCGGAAAAAAAGTCGGATTTGGCCGAGGAAATACCCGAGGAAACGATTGAAGACAGGTCAGATGAAAAAGCTGACACAACTTTAGATCATGCTGAAGAAAAACTGGAGCAGATGACCAATCAAATGATGCGTCTGCAGGCAGACTTTGAAAACTATAAAAAAAGAACGATCAAAGAGAAAACTGAAATCGGAAAATATGCCTTGGAAGGTTTTATCAATAAATTATTACCGGTTCTCGACAATATCGATAGGGCAGTAGAAGCTCTGCCGGAAACGCAAGATGGCTATATAGAAGGTGTTCTCATTGTATTTAATCAATTAAAAGAAATCTTAGAAAAAGAAGGCTTAAGCGAAATCGATACATTGGGCAAACCCTTCGATCCAAACTTCCACCATTGTGTGGTGATGGGCGAAGATCCTGACAAGGCTTCCAATGAAGTCTTAGAAGTTTTGCAAAAAGGTTATGAATTAAAAGGCAAAGTACTGAGACCGACAATGGTCATGGTCAATCAATAAATAGAAAAAACAATAAACTCCAGGAGGAAATAAAATGAGTAAAGAAAAGATTATTGGTATAGATTTAGGAACAACAAATTCTTGTGTCGCTGTTTTAGAAGGTGGCGAACCGATTATCATTCCCAACGCAGAGGGCGAACGCACCACCCCGTCGGTTGTAGCGTTTACGAAAGACGGTGAAAGATTGGTCGGGCAAGTGGCAAAACGCCAAGCTGTGACCAACCCCACGAGAACCATCACCTCTGTTAAAAGACATATGGGCAGCGATTTTAAAGAAACTATCGATGATAAAAGTTATACCCCCCAAGAAATTTCCGCAATGATATTACAAAAATTAAAAACAGATGCAGAAGCTTATCTTGGAGAAACCATCGGCAAAGCAGTTATTACTGTACCGGCTTACTTCAGTGACGCCCAAAGGCAAGCGACGAAAGATGCCGGACGTATTGCAGGCTTGGAGGTACTGAGAATTATCAATGAGCCTACTGCAGCAGCATTGGCTTATGGTATGGAAAAAGATGAAGCGCAAAAAATTATGGTCTTCGACTTAGGTGGCGGTACCTTTGACGTTTCTATCTTAGAATTAGGAGACGGTGTATTTGAAGTAAAAGCGACCAACGGTAACAACCGCTTAGGTGGCGACGACTTCGACGACAAAGTGATCGACTGGATGGTTGATGAATTCAAAAAATCGGAAAACATCGACCTGAAATCCGATAAAATGGCGCTGCAACGATTAAAAGAAGCAGCTGAAAAAGCAAAAATTGAATTGTCTTCTGTTCTTAAAACAGAAATCAATTTACCCTTTATTACTGCTACCCAAGAAGGTCCGAAACATATGGAATTGACTTTAACCAGAGCTAAATTCGATGAATTGACAGAATCTCTTGTCAATGCAACCGTCGAACCGGTAGAAAAGGCAATGAAGGATGCGGGACTGGGTAAAAACGAATTGCACAAAGTCATATTAGTCGGTGGTTCAACACGTATCCCCGCAGTTCAAGATCTAGTTAAAGATTTAACCGGAGAAGACGCCTACAAAGGCATTAACCCTGACGAATGTGTCGCTCTTGGAGCTGCCATTCAAGGTGGTGTCTTAGCTGGAGAGGTTCAAGATGTTTTACTGTTGGATGTTACCCCGCTATCCTTAGGAATCGAAACTTTGGGTGGTGTCTTTACAAAATTAATTGAAAGAAACACCACGATTCCAACGAAGAAGAGCCAAGTATTCTCCACCGCAGCGGACAATCAAACGGCTGTAGATATCCACGTTCTTCAAGGTGAAAGAGAAATGGCCAATGCCAACAAAACCTTGGGGCGCTTCCAATTGGACGGCATCCCGGCAGCACGTAGAGGTATTCCACAAATAGAAGTAACCTTTGATATTGATGCCAACGGTATTGTCAACGTCTCTGCAAAAGACATGGGAACCGGCAAAACTCAAAATGTCGTCATCAAATCGACCACAAATATGAGCGAAGATGAAATTAATCAAGCTGTGAAAGAAGCGGAATTACACGCTGAAGAAGATAAAAAATTAAAAGACTTAGTAGAAGCTAGAAATAATGCCGATGCAACGATTTACCAAACCGAGCAAACCTTAAAAGAAATGGAAGGTAAAGTAAGCGAGGCAGATACCGCACCGATCAACGACGCGATCGAAAAATTGAAAGGTTTAAAGGAAGGCGAAGATGCACAAGCGATCAAAGATGCCATCCAAGAATTAAACGAAGCGATTTATCCAATAGCACAAAAAATGTATGAACAAACAGCACAATCTGCAGAAACTGATCAAGCCCAAAGCGAAGATGACAACAGCAATGTTGAAGAAGCAGATTTCGAAGAAATAAAAGATGATGAATAAAAGATCAATGGCAGCATTTGCTGCCATTTGATTTAAATTTCAGTTTGCAGTTTATGATCTTTTTCTTTTGTGCTACACTGTTAGCGAGGTGATGGAATGAGTGAAAAAAGAGATTATTATGAGGTGTTAGGAGTTGGAAAAGACGCCGATGCCGAAGAAATAAAAAAAGCATACCGAAAACTGGCCATGCAGTATCACCCGGATAAAAACCCGGACGATAAAGTAGCGGAAGAAAAGTTTAAAGAAGCTAACGAAGCCTACGAAGTGCTCTCTGACGAGCAAAAACGTCGAGATTACGACCAATTTGGACACGCCGGTGTAGATGGCGGTTTCCAACAAGGCAGCGGATTCGGCGGTGGTTTTGGCGGCTTTGAAGATATCTTCAGCGACATATTCTCCTCTTTTGGGGGAAGAGGCGGTTTTGGCGATGCGGGCTATGGTCGCCCTAGGGGTCCTCAAAGAGGGTCCGACATGCGTATCACCTTAACTTTAGACTTTAAAGAAGCGGTTTTCGGTGTAGATAAAAAGATAAAAATTAAAAGGCGAGAATCCTGTTCTCATTGTAAGGGGACCGGAGCCGAAGGCCAAAGCTCTGTTAAAACCTGTGATCAATGTGGCGGTACAGGGGTCAACTATATACGTCAACAAACCCCCTTTGGTACCATACAGCAAACAACCACGTGTAATAAATGTAATGGTGAAGGACAAATCATCGATAACCCCTGTAGTCAATGCCATGGTAGCGGCTTAGAAACCCAAGAAAGAACGATAAACATCAAAATACCGGCCGGTGTCGATACCGGCTCCACCATTCCGCTCCGTGGAGAAGGTAACGCAGGTATGCGAGGCGGCCCCCAAGGGGATCTGTATGTATATCTCAATGTCAGAGAAGACCCCTTATTTAGACGAGACGGTATGGATGTATCCTTCGAGATGCCCATAACCTTTACCCAAGCTGCTCTGGGAGCAGAAGTGGTCGTACCGACCTTAGATGGAAAAATTAAATTGAAAATACCGGAAGGCACACAAACGGGCAAAATTTTTAGGCTCAAAGGTAAGGGTATCAAAAACGTCAATGGACGGGGTATTGGAGACTTGTACATTTCAACAACAGTAGAAACCCCAAGGCGTTTAAACAAAAAACAAAAAGAAATGTTAAAAGAATTTGAAAACAGCTATAGCAGCGAAAACAACAAAAACAACGAAAGTTTTTGGTCGAGAATCAAAAATTCATTTCAATAAATCAGCATAGGAGATTGGGACAAAAGCGACGATAGGTGTTTTGCATCAAAGGAGATGCTTTTGTCTCGATCTATTTTATTAACCGGATTGATGAGAACATAGCTTCTTGAAATCGTGGAGATTTTAATAAAAAATCGAAAAAATCTTTATGCCCTATTCAAAGGGCTTTTTTTTTGTTACGATGAATTTAAAACGATAAGGGGTTCACATGGGGAACTATCAAAAGCCGATGATCATTCGGGAAATGCCCGAAGATGAAAGACCTAGAGAAAAACTCATAGAACTGGGTGCCCAAAGCTTGACAAAAGCGGAGTTGATAGCCATTATCATCTCCACAGGAACGAGAGAAAAATCTGCTATCGATTTAGGAAGAGAAATATTATTTCGCTTTGGTGACAATCTAAGTGATTTTTTAGATATGCGCATTGAAGAATTGTGCCGTGACAAATCCTTAAAAGGGATAGGTGTTGCTAAAGCTTGCAAAATTAAAGCTGCACTGGAATTGGGAAAGCGCTTAGGAGACACAAAACCTCAAGATGAGACGATTACCACTCCGGAAGCGGCAGCCTCCTGTTTGATGGATGCTTTGCGTTATAAAAAAACAGAACATTTTGCTATATTGATTTTAGATACAAAAAGAAAATTGATCAATCGCGAATTAATTTCCATCGGCACCTTGGATGCGTCCATCGCTCACCCCAGGGAGATATTTTCTCCTGCTATTCGACAACACGGCTCTGCAATCATCGTGGGTCACAACCACCCCTCCGGCGATCCTACCCCCAGTCGGGAGGATATCGCCGTTACCCGAAGGTTGGTCGATGCCGGTGAACTTTTGGGGATACCGGTGTTGGACCATGTGATCGTCACTGATCAAGCCTATATCAGTTTAAGACAAAATGGCGATATGAACTGAAAAACTTTATAAATTTGCAAGAGTTTTACCTATGACTTTATGCTATAATAGCTTCAGTTATAGGTAGCATTTTGCTGTTTAAAAAAATGGAGAATGGAAAGAAGGAAAAGAATCGAGGAAAAACGCACTTATACGTATCATTACAAACAAAGTGACAGTCAAAGAATACAAGACTACTTAATTCAAGAATATCGCTATTCTTCACGCTTGCTGAGACAGGTCAAAAAAAATGGTGGTATTTTTAAAAACGACAAACCGGTTTGGGCAACGGATCCTTTGAAAAAAGGAGACAATCTGCGCATCATTCTACCGGAAGAGACGGTAGATGTATCTCCAAACTATGGAAGGTTAGATATTCTGTATGAAGACGATGAAGTTTTAATCGTCAACAAAAACAAAAATTGTGTCACGCATCAAACCAAGAACCATCAGGAAAATACGCTTGCAAATTATATCGCAGACTATTGGCTGAAAAACGAAGAAAAAAGCAAAATTCGTTTTATCAATCGTTTGGATAGAGACACGACGGGAATCGTCGTAGTGGCAAAAAATAAATATGTACACCACTTTATCCAATCCCAAATGGAGGATACGACAAAAACCTATGTGGCAATGGTGGAAGGTTACCCACAATCAGAAACGGGTCTCATCGATGCACCGATTGCCAGACTGGAAGAAAATTCTATACAACGGGTAGTGTCTCCAAAAGGAAAACGCGCATTAACGGAATATCGTGTTGTGGAAAACTATGATGATGGAAGCTCTTTATTGCGCTTACGTTTATTAACGGGAAGAACCCACCAGTTAAGGGTGCATCTTCAGCATATCGATTGCCCCATTATCGGGGACCCACTGTACAACACATTGGGAAACAAAGCACCAATTGATAGACAAGCGCTCCATGCGGAAACCATCGCATTGACACTGCCAAAAAAAGGAAGAATAGAAGTCTTTGCGCCATTAAAAAGCGATATGATAACATTGCGAAAATTATTAATAGAAGGTGATAAATGTGAATAAAAGAAATGAAAATGAACCGAAAAGAAAAGGCTTGCCATCAAAAATCAGTAAGAAGAAATTAACCCCTTTGAAAATTATCATAGCCATTACGCTGGTTTTGTTTTTAACAGGTTGTGCGGGTATCTTTGCCATGTACACCGCTAACTGGAAGGATATTTCAGATACGGAATACCAAAGAAAAGAAAAAACAATTATCTATTCTGCAGATCAGCAAATCATTGCAGAATTGTTCTCTCAAAACAGAACATACGTGACCTTAGACCAAGTACCCCAAAACCTGCGTAATGCCTTGATTGCAACGGAAGACCGCCGTTTTTACAGTCATCACGGTGTGGACTATATCGGCATTGTCCGTGCAGCAGTAGGGAATGTTGTCGGTGGGGGTATCAGTTCAGGAGCCTCTACGATTACCCAACAATTGGCAAGGTTATTGTATTTGGATCCCATTTCTACAGAACAAACCAAAATGGATACCTTTAACAGAAAGTTCGCAGAAATTTCCATCGCACGTCAATTAGAGAAAAAATACTCCAAGGATCAAATCCTTGAAATGTATTTTAATGAATATTACTTCGGGTCCGGCGCTTACGGGATACAAGAAGCAGCCCAGACTTATTTTGGAAAAAACATATCTGAAGTGAATCTGGCCGAAGCATCCATGCTTGCGGGGATTCCTCAAGCACCCACAGCCTATGCACCAAACAATGACTTTGATGCGGCAAAAGCCCGTCAAAATATTGTACTAAATCGCATGCTCAAAGAAAACTACATCGACCAAGCGCAATTGGAGGAAGCCGTCAATACGGAAATTCACATACAACCTTGGTCGGAAGCCAAATTAAATGACCAGATGCGAGATGGTTATGAGCAATTTATAGGTAAAGCTTTTGAAACCTACGCCCGCAATAATGCGGAAAGCGTCATGAAGGAACGAGGCTTGTCAGAGGAAGATGCCGTAACCTATATTCGCGGTGAATTGGCCAGTGGCGGCTATAAAATCTATACCACTGTCAACGTAGCCTATCAAGACAACGCCATTAACACCATGAACGAGCTAATGCCTGCTTACGGGATGACCGGCGAAAAAGACTCATCTGCTTTGGTCTCCGTCAATACCGATGGTGCTGTACTCGCTTATTACGGAGGCGATTACAATAAAACTCAGGTAGATATGGCAAACTCCCCTCGACAACCGGGTTCCAATATCAAGCCCTTGTACTACAGCTTGGCTTTACAAAACGGCACCTATTCACCGGGTTCAACCATTAAAGACGTTCCCACGACTTTTGGTGCTTATAAGCCCTCCAACTACGGCGGAGGCTTTTCGGGTAATGTTTCCATTACCACTGCACTGGCTCAATCGCTGAATGTCCCGGCGGTAAAAGTCTTCAACGCCATTGGTATCAACAACTCCATGGAGTGGATGAAACGCATGGGCATCACAACGGTTTCCGAAATGGATTATAACTTGGCCACGGCTTTAGGTGGCATGACCGACGGCATTAAACCCTTGGACATGGCAGCGGCATTCAACATTTTTAACAATGGGGGTGTTTACAACTCGCCATATTATATTACAAAAATTGAAAAAACAGACGGTACGCCTGTTTACGACTATAAGGAAGACGATTCCTTGGTAGCGTATAGAGTTCTATCAGAAGAAATTGCCGACCAAATGTGGAATATTTTAAACCAAGTTGTTACCGGCGGTACAGGTACAGCAGCCTATCCGGGTTATCCGACAGCAGGTAAAACCGGTACCACCGACAACGACTGGGACCTCTGGTTTACTGGGATGACCGGAAACACGACGACCGCGGTTTGGCTGGGTAACGAAGACCACCATCCGATTGGCATGGGATCCTACGTAGCGGCCAACGTCTATGGCACCTACGCCAGGGGTTTGGTTCAAAACGATTTGATACCTTCCATTGCTTTAGGTGACGAATACCAAAAACCTGAAAACCATCAACCGGTGGGACCGGAAGTACCGGAAGGAACAGTTCCGGAATCAGCTCAAGAAATGCCTATTCAGGAACAGGAGTTACAACCGGAAAAGCCAAAAACGGTTATCCGTTTTAGAAATGATCTTTTCGACGATGGATCCGGCGACGATGATGAAAAACCGATTCGACGAACTAGGCCTTTCAATCCTTTCTTTAACTAGTTAAAATGAAAAAAAAATTAAGCAAACAAAGAGTTGGAAAAGTCATCGAGATTTTGGAAAACCATTATGGAGACGAGGGGTGCGGATTAGACTTTCGCACCCCTTATGAATTGCTCGTTGCTACTATTTTGTCCGCACAATGTACCGACGTTCGGGTCAATGTTGTAACCGACGAACTTTTTAAAGATTACAATACACCGCAGAAGATGCTTACTCTATCCCAACAAAAATTACAAGAGCATATTCGATCCTGCGGATTGTCTAAAACCAAATCAAAAAATATTTTGGCAACGTCTCGTCTTTTATTACAAGTTTTTGACGGTGAAGTCCCCAAAACCATGGAAGAATTGACAGAACTGCCCGGTGTGGGACGCAAAACCGCCAACGTGGTGATGAGCAATGCCTTTGGTGCCGATGCCATCGCTGTGGACACCCATGTTTTTAGGGTAAGCAAACGCATCGGTTTGGCGACTGGCAATAACGTTTTACAAGTTGAAAAAGAACTGATGGAGATGTTACCTAAATCCTATTGGTCCAAGGCACATCATTGGATTATTTGGCACGGCAGACGTCTTTGTAAGGCTAGGAATCCAGAATGTCCAGAGTGTCCGCTAAAGGAAATTTGTTTATACAAAGACAAAACGGTCGCTGAAATATAATGAAAAAAGTGTGTGGGTAGGCATCTAACGATCAAAGTCGCGCAACAATAGTTACTGTTATCCACAGGCAAGACCGGCCTACTACCTGAAAAAGAACTTGCTATTTAGCGACACTTGTATTAGAATAGAACAAATTTAATCTATTTATACGAAGGAGGATGGAATGAAAAAAAGGTTAGCATTAATGCTCGTATTAATCATGGTTATGATGACCCTCGCAGCATGTGGCGGCGGTTCTGATGATTCTTCAGATCAAGCTGCAGATTCCGGCGATGTCATTAAAATTGGTGCCACCGGACCATATACCGGGGAAACAGCGATGTACGGTGTTGCTTGTAAAGAAGGAATGGAACTGGCCGAAAAAGAAATTAACGAAAACGGCGGTGTCAACGGTAAAAAAATTAAAATTGTTTTTTACGATACCAAAGGCGACACAACTGAAACAGTCAATGCCTACAATCGTTTAAGAGACCAAGACGAAGTGGTTGCTT
The DNA here is from genome assembly GCA_012522805.1 of Eubacteriaceae bacterium. Taxonomy (GTDB): domain Bacteria; phylum Bacillota; class Clostridia; order Eubacteriales; family Eubacteriaceae; genus JAAYJS01. The sequence goes on from JAAYJS010000002.1 coordinate 17,262, forward strand.
TTATCGGTTCTGTACTAACAGGCGAAAGTAATGCGATCAAAGACTTGATCAAACAAGATAATATGCCGACCATCGCGCCGACAGCTACCGGTAACGATGTCACTGAAGGTGTACCGAACTTCTTCAGAGTATGCTATTACGACAACTACCAAGGTGGTGCAGCTGCCAACTATGCATCTAAAGAAGCACCGGAAGGACTAGGCGCAAAAAGCGCAGCAATGCTGGTATCCAAAGGGAACACCTATTCCGAAGGTTTAGCTGGTGCATTCAAAGAAACCTTTGAGAAAAATGGTGGCGAAGTTGTCATCGAAGAATCTTACGCAAAAGCGGACAAAGATTTCTCAGCGCAATTAACAAAAATTAAAGAAGCTAACCCGGATGTGATTTATATTCCAGACTACTATTCAACCGTCGGGGTTATTCTTCAAAAAGCAAAAGATATGGGCATGGACATTCCTTGCTTAGGTGGTGATGGCTGGGATTCCATCCAAGAGGAATACGCAGATGTAGCCCAAGGGTATGTCTTTACAAACCACTACGCTGCTGACTCTCCCAACGAAAATGTCAAGAAGTTTACAGAAAACTACAACGAAGCGTACGGAAAAGCGCCTGCTTCTTTCTCGGCATTGGGTTATGATGCGGTCTACGCTATGGCCAACGCTATTATAGAAGCCGGTTCTACCGATGCTCAAGCTGTTGTCAGCGCCATTCAAACCATGAATGTTACAGGTATAACAGGCGAATTTACTTTTGATGAAGAAGGAAACCCAAAAGGCAAAGAAGTAACCATTATCCAAGTTGACAATGGAGAATTAAAATACGTTACTACTGTTACAGAATAAAAGAAGAATAGAGAAAATACATTCAGACTGGTAAAAGTTCGAAATCCAATGGTGTTTTAGCTTAAAATCAAAAGAGTTTAAGCTAAACAAATGGTCAAACTTGTTGGATTAATCCTTCAAACAGATCGATTCCTCGGATAGGGGATAACGTGCTTTAATCATTGTCCTGAATAGAAACAAATGAATATAGAAGAGCTGAAGCTCTTCTATATTTTTTGGCGTTTCTCAAAGATTCACCGCATATAATTGAAATGAGGATTTAAGTATGAAATTATTTTTTCAACAGGTGATCAACGGCTTAAACTCAGGCAGCATCTACGCTTTGATAGCCATAGGCTATACATTGGTGTACGGTATATTAAAGCTTATTAATTTTGCCCACGGGGAAATTATGATGTTTGGAGCATATTTTTCATTCATTGCAGCAGCAACTATGGATATGCCCTTTTGGTTCGTTATCATCTTTTCAATGGGACTCTCGGCGATTTTAGGAATGTTGGTGGAGTTTGTCGCTTATAGGCCCTTAAGACAGGCACCGAGGCTTTCCGCTTTGATTACAGCGATAGGCGTCTCCATGTTTTTACAAAATGTGTCGTTGATGGTATTTGGTGCTGACCCCAAGGTCATGCCACGGATTTTTCCCAATGTCGTTTTTAATATTTTTGGAATAGAAATTTCCTCTATCACCTTGATTACCATCGGCTTATCGGTTTTCTTTATGATATTGTTGGAACTATTCATCAGCCATACCAAACAAGGTAGGGCGATGCGAGCTGTATCAGAAAACCAAGATGCCGCCATTTTAATGGGTATCAACGTCAATCGTACGGTATCCATTACTTTTTTAATCGGCTCAGCATTAGGCGCACTCGGTGGCATTCTTTACTCCACGGCTTATACGAACATTGCCCCTACCATGGGAACGATGCCGGGGCTTAAAGCCTTCGTCGCAGCGGTTCTAGGTGGTATCGGTTCAGTACCCGGTGCGATGTTGGGTGGTTTTTTAATCGGTATGATAGAAAATATGTCCAAGGCTTATATCTCTACGACTTGGGCAGATGCCATCGTCTTTTTAATTTTAATTATCGTACTGCTCTTTAAACCAACCGGAATACTGGGTAAAGACATCAAGGAAAAGGTGTAACATGAACAGCAAAACTAAAAAAGCTTATCTTCTTAACGCCGTTGCCGTTTTCCTGGTTTATATTGTATTTTTAACTTTAATTCGTTTTAAAGTTCTTTCCAATTACTTCGGCGGTGTCATCATCTTAACCTGTATTATGATGATTATGGCTTTGAGCTTAAACATTGTCGCCGGATTTTTAGGTGAGATGGCCCTCGGTCATGCCGCTTTTATGGCCATAGGTGCATATTTAAGCGGGTTTACCTCTATCGCAATCATGAATGCATTTCCAACTGCGCCGGCACTGCTTGTTCTCATCTTCTCTTCCTTAGTTGGAGGTGTTGCAGCCGGTATCGCCGGCATTGCCATCGGAACACCGAGTTTGCGCTTGCGTGGCGACTATTTGGGAATTGTGACGATTGGTTTTGGAGAGATCGTACGTATTTTCTTTATTAACTTTGACCCCCTGGGTGGTGCTCAGGGTTTAAAGGGCATACCTCGTTTAACCAACTTGAGTTATGCTTATTGGATTACGGTACTGGTTGTCTTTCTCATTTTTACCCTTGGGGTATCCAAATACGGCAGGGCGATTATGTCCATCCGGGAGGACGAAATTGCATCGGAGGCATCGGGCATTCCTACTACACGGGTTAAGGTGATGGCATTTACCATATCCTCATTCTTTGCCGGAATTGGCGGCTCCCTTTATGCCCATTATCAAGGTTACATTGATCCGGATAAATTTCAATTTATGTTTTCTATAGAAATGTTTGTCATCGTTGTACTGGGTGGTCTGGGGAGTTTAACGGGTTCTATTTTGTCCGCCATTGTGCTGACGGTTTTACCTGAATTGCTCAGAGGTTTTGCTCAGTATCGATTGTTGATATACTCGCTGGCATTGGTCATCATGATGATTTTTAGACCTCAAGGCATGTTGGGGAGAACGGAATTCTCTCTGTATCACTTAATTTATGTATTAACCAATAAAAGAGAACCTTATAAAAAAGGCAGTATAGATGGAGGTAAGTCATCGTGAGCGCAATACTACAAGCTAAAGATGTTACCATGCGTTTCGGTGGTTTAACCGCAGTAGAAAATTTCAACTTATCTATCAATTCCGACGAATTGGTCGGTCTGATCGGGCCCAACGGTGCAGGTAAAACTACCATTTTTAACGTCTTGACCGGAGTCTATAAACCATCAGAAGGCGAAATACTTTTAGAGGATACGTTGATCAACGGGTTGATGCCCCACGAAGTAGTCGCCTTAGGTATGTCCAGGACCTTTCAAAATATTCGTCTGTTTAAAGATTTGACCACTATACAGAATGTGGAAATCGCCTACAACAACGATATCCATTATCAATTGCCTCATGCTTTATTTCGCACCAAAAAATATTGGGAAGAAGAAGAAAAAGCCTACGAGGAATGTAAAAAACTACTCGATATTTTCGACATGGGCGACTATGAAATGACGAAAGCTAAAAACTTGCCCTACGGTCAACAAAGAAAATTAGAAATAGCCAGAGCCCTGGCATCCAAACCGAAGGTACTCCTTTTGGATGAACCGGCAGCAGGTATGAACCCCAAAGAAACATCAGAGCTCATGGAGACCATTCATTTTATTCGAAAGAAGTTTAATTTAGCGATTTTACTCATCGAACACGATATGAAGATGGTGATGGGTATTTGCGAAAGATTAATCGTCTTGGATTACGGTAAAACAATCGCCGCGGGAACCCCTGAAGATATTCGAAAAAACCCCGATGTCATTCGGGCATACTTGGGCGAATAGGGGGCGGCTATGTTAAAAGTAAAAGATTTAAATGTATATTATGGCAAAATTCACGCCATCAAAGGAATTGATTTTGACGTTAAAAACGGAGAAATAGTCACCTTAATCGGCGCTAACGGTGCAGGAAAGACGACCACTTTAAAAACAATATCCGGTATCTTAAAAGCGGAAAAGGGTGTCATCTCCTTTGACGGAGAAAACATAACCCGAATCAAACCACACCTCATACCGGATTTTGGCGTTGCGCATGTTCCGGAAGGACGTCAAGTTTTTGCGCAAATGAGTGTTTATGAGAATTTAATCATGGGTGCGTTTATTCGAAAGGATAAAAGGGAAATTGCCAATGATATTGAAATGGTCTATACTTATTTTCCGAGACTGAAAGAACGTCACAAACAATTGGCAGGCACATTGAGCGGTGGCGAGCAACAAATGCTGGCAATTGGCCGCGCTCTAATGACCAAACCGAAACTATTATTATTGGATGAACCGTCGATGGGCTTGGCTCCAATTCTAGTGGATGAAATCTTTTCGATGATTCAAACCATAAATGGTGCCGGTACCACCATATTGTTGGTTGAGCAAAATGCAAACAAGGCTTTGCGTATTGCCCATCGTGGTTACGTATTGGAGACCGGAGTTATTAAATTAACCGGAACTTCCGAAGAATTGATGAGCAACGATGAAGTGCGCTCCGCATATTTAGGCGGTTAAAATTTAACATAGAACAGAGAACGAGGACATATCTCTCGCATAGGCGAAAGGTATGTTCTTTTTATGTTGTTCTGTCATATCTGTAATGTAGAGATTTTCAACAAGGGGAACTTTTCCATAAAAAGAGAAAATTCTATTTGTATTTTTTGTATCAATAGAAATGAAACGAATTTCGATAGTTCTCCTTCAACGACGGTAACCATCCTTAAAAAAAGATCGGGTGATCAAGTATCTGAATACCTTTGCAAAACGATCAAAAACGAACATATAAACGGACAATTAAAATTATCGTTAGATGGCAAAAAAACATTAAATTTAAATAGAATTATTAAAGAATAAAAAGTAACGGAAAAAAACGGCTAAAAATAGCGTTTTGGATTGTTAAATAACAAACGATATTTTTACGAATTTAACAATTGACACATTTCGACGAGGGTGCTATAATTTAAACAATCAAAAACGAAAGATAACGAAATAAAATGTACGCTGAAGAGAGAAGAGAATATATCTTAAAAAAACTACAAACGGACGGTAAGGTATCCGTCTTGGATCTTTCAGATGAACTGCAAGTATCGGAGGTTACTATACGAAGAGACTTGGCGGTTATGGATGATATGAATTTATTAACCAGAACCTACGGTGGTGCTATTGAACGCAAATCCGTTACCGAACAGTTTTCTTATATAGAAAGGGAAACCTTAAATATTGATTCAAAAAAACATATCGCAAAAAAAGCTTCGACTTTTTTGAGAGAACGAACCTCCATTTTTCTGGATGCAGGCACCACAGTTCGACAACTCATCCCCTATGTAGGCGAACTAAATTCTGCAACGGTCATCACCTTCGATATCGCCATGGCAACGGATTTGGCCAGGTATCCTCACATTACTACTGTATTAGTGGGCGGTTTTTTAGAGCATCAGACACTTTCCTTGGTAGGGATCGATACCTACAAAAAAATAGAAACATTACAGGCGGATCTCTCTTTTATTGGGTGTGATGCTTTCAATGACACTGACGCATTTTCCACATCAACCATGAGAGCAGCCATCAAAGCAAAACTGATTGAAAATTCTGATCAATCTGTTCTTATGTGTGACAGTTCCAAATATCGACAAAAAAGCCTCAACACATTTGCAAAACTCAAGGACTTTAATTGTTTTACCACAGATCGTCATAACGATCGTCTCAATAAATTTTTAAGTGAACAGTCGTTGAAAAACGTCATTCAATAATTCAATCATTTTATAAGGTGGTGTAAATTTTTACTCAAAAGAAGTTCATATTTACGGCAATCCATTCAATTTATTAATAACGGGAGGTTAATTATTATGAGCAAAGATATTAAGACAATGATTTTAGGCGATGCCATGATCGGTCACAAAGGGTTTGTAGAAGCTTGGGACAAATACCTTGCAAGTGATTTCGGATCGGATGTCATCGCAGGTGATTTCGAAACAAATTGGGATCAATTACAATTCAGACGTTTGGAAGTGGAAAAACAAGGTCCGGAAATTGAAGAAGTAGACGCTTTGATCGCTGAAAAAGGCGAAGACAGGGAAGCTCTTTTCGGATTATTTGTACCGGTTTCAAGCAAAGTTATGGACGCAATGCCGAACTTGAGAATTGTCGGCGTATCTCGCGCAGGGTTGGAAAACGTCAATGTTGAAGAAGCAACAAAAAGAGGTATTTTGGTTTTTAACGTCAAAGGTAGAAACGCCCACGCCGTTTCCGATTTTACGATCGGCATGATGTTGGCAGAAGCCAGAAACATCGGTCGTGCCCACGCAGCCATTAAAAAAGGAGAATGGCAAAAAACCTTCTCCAACTCCGATAATGTACCGGAACTCAACGGAAAAACCGTGGGGTTAGTTGGTTATGGGTATATCGGACATTTGGTCGCTAAGAAATTATCCGGGTTTGATGTCAATGTTATCGTTTATGACCCTTATGTCGATGCGGCCGAGTTACAAAAAGACGGTTGCGAAAAAGTAGAGCTCAATGACTTGTTTAAACGCGCCGACATCGTATCCGTGCACGCCAGATTGACGGATGCAAATAAGAAAATGATCGGTAAAGAACAATTTGACTTGATGAAACCCACAGCAATTTTTGTCAACACGGCAAGAGCAGGCTTGGTAGATTTTGACGCTTTAACGCAAGCATTACAGGAAAAGAAAATCTTGGGCGCAGCTTTGGACGTATTCATCACGGAACCGCTGGAAGCGGACAACCCTTTAAGAGACTTGGATAACGTTACCTTAACTACGCATATAGCCGGTACAACTTCCGACGCATTGACCAATTCGCCCTTCCTCTTATTGGAAGATGTAACATCCTTCTTAAAAGAAGACGCGGCCAAATTTATTGTCAATAAAGAAGTCTTGGAAAACGACGATTTTAAAGCATGGTTATCTTCCAAGAAATAAGAGAGTAAACATGTTAGTTAATCTAAGAGACATCATCCAAGATGCCTACAAAAACAAATACGCTCTGGGCTCCTTCAACGGTTATAACTTTGAAACCTTCAAGGGAACCGTCGATGCGGGCGTCGAAAAAAACGTACCGGTTATTGTGGCATTCGGTGCAAAATACTTAACAAATATGAGCTTAAAAACTGCTCATGCCATGGTTCAAAGCATTGCGGAGGAAGTCAACATTCCCGTCTGTCTGCACTTGGACCATTGCAGCGATATGGATATTATCTTTGAAGCGATCGATATCGGTTTCGGATCCGTCATGTACGACGGCTCCATGCTGCCCTTCGAAGAAAACCTGGCCAACACCAAAAAAGTATGCGAAAAAGCCCATGCCAAGGGTGTATCCGTCGAAGCGGAACTGGGAAGTTTGGCCGCCGGTGCGGAATCCCACGAAGGCTCCGCCGACGACAAAGAGGTCTACACAGATCCGGATAAAGCAAAAGAATTCGTCGAAGAAACCAAAGTCGATTGCCTTGCGGTATCGATCGGAACAGTTCACGGATTGTACAAAGGTACCCCGGAAATCAGAATAGATATCTTAAAGGAAATCAACGAAAAATGTCAAATACCTTTGGTACTTCACGGTGGCAGCGGCACTCCGGAAGATGTTTTAAAAGCATCCATCGAAAACGGAATTGCTAAAATTAACGTCAACACGGAAATTTCAAAACAAGTGGTCGAAGACACACTTAAGTCTCTGTCGGAAAAAACGGTCCACTACTCCGTATTATCCTTGGAACAAAGAGACAGTGTCAAAAAAGTTGTAGAAAAATATATTGACATCTACAAAAATTAAACGGAGTATTTGGACTTAAAACATCGTGTTTAATGGTATGGCTTATAAAGCATTATGATCATATTATTATAAATTAAGGTAGATATTATGAAAAAATCTATCAAAATATTAGCGTTATTGTTGGCTTTGTTTTTTAAATGAGTTGTTTTATAGGTTGTGGCGGTAGCGAGAGCAAAGGTGGAGTTTATTTTAAGATATATCCAATCAAAGAAGATGTTTGGCATAAAACCTCGGAGGTCTTTAAATAAACGGAATGGATCTGGATGAGGAATTATACACCAAAATATTAAAAGAATTGGGACGTCAATAATATAAAAGTATAAACCTCAATAATAAAGATTAAACTATAGGTAAGGTTGAAACATTAGCTGAAATTTAATTAAAAAAATTACAAATTGCATGTACCATTAATATTTGTGAACTCAGTCGTTGAGGAATTTCATTTAACCCACCTATACTATATAAGGAGGTAATGTATGAAACTTTTTGAAGATTCATTTATACCGAAAATGTATCGTGTAAAACAACATCAGAAGACAATAAACTTGGAGGACGTTGAAGGCGTTGTTGGACAACAATCGAAAAATATTCTAAATAAAATAAATAAAGGTGATCGGATCGGCATTGCTGCCGGAAGTCGCGGCATTTACCAATATAATAAAATTGTTAAAGCAACAGTGTCGGCTGTAAAAAAAGCTGGTGGAGAACCTTATATTATACCGGCCATGGGCAGTCACGGAGGTGCGACGGCTAAAGGTCAAACGGAAGTACTTAAAAGTTATGGAATTGACGAGAAGAGTATGGGGGCTCCTGTATTAGCAACGATGGAAACCGTTGTTATTGGACACACTCCTGGAGGCATCCCTGTGCATTTTGATAAAAATGCTTACGAAATGGATGGCATTATTTTAGTCAATCGTGTCAAACCACATACGGATTTTAACGGTACCATAGAAAGCGGTATCATCAAACAAATGGTAGTGGGTTTAGGCAAGCAGAAGGGTGCTTCCGCTATTCATCGTAGAGGTATAGAAGGTTTGACGGATGGTATACCGGAATGTGCACAAATTATTTTGGCAGACAGACCTATATTAATGGGTGTTGCTATTTTAGAAAATCAGGAAGATCGTACTGCTGAAATTGTGGTTTTACCGGCTAAGGATTTTCAAAAAGAAGAAAAGATACTATTAGAAAGAGCCAGATCTTACATGCCTTCTTTTCCTGTTGAGGATTTTGATGTTCTGGTCTTACAGGAAATGGGTAAAAATATTTCCGGAACCGGAATTGATCCAAATGTGGTGGGGCGTTATTTAATACGAAATGTTGAAGATCAAAAACCGAATATATATCGCATCGTTTGTCTGGATTTAACAGAAGAAAGTCATGGCAATGCCATCGGTGTCGGTATTGCAGATCTGATTACTGAAAAAATGGCAAAGAAAATTGATTGGAACCCCACGTATATCAATACGATCACTTCCGGTTTTTTAGAAAGAGGGTTTATGCCCGTTGTAGCTCAAAGTGATCGAGATGCCATAGAAATTGCCTTAAATTGTTGCAATCGTTTGACGACAGCAAGTAATTCACGGATGATCATGGTAAAAAATACCTTGGATCTTAAAGAAATTATTGTATCGGAAGCCCTCTTGGAAGAGTTAAAAGAGAAAGAAGAGATTGAGATTTTAGGTGAGGTTGAGCTTAAGTGGGATGAGGAAGGTTACCTCAGCCCTTTGTTTAAAAAAAAATCAGCCGGTATTTCAAAATTTAAAATAGGGGATATATCTAACAAATGATACCTTTTATTTTTATGATGATTGCAGTCGCCCTGATGGTTGCCTTTGTTCCCGGATTGTGGGATTTACTTTTGTAGAAACTAGGATGTTCTCAGCAAATTTTTATCATTTAAAGTAGGGAAAGTCCGGAGTTTTATTTAAGTATTAACGGGGCTTAGGGTCGTGCGGTAAAACAAGTTGTAATAATATGTTGAAAGGAAAGATTCAATTATGGCTACGGGACAAATTATATTAGCTTTTATTTTGGCTTTGGCTTTTGTGTTGATCACAATTATTAAATTTAATATGCACCCCTTCTTCTCACTATTACTCGGTGGGTTGTTGATGGGTGTTATATCCGGAATTGGCCTTTTGGAGATCTCTGCAGGTTTGGCAGCAGGCTTCGGAAGCACCATGGCGGGCATCGGTATTTTGATTATTTCCGGTGTTATTTTAGGCGAATTGCTGCATGCTTCCGGTTGTATGGAAGAAATAGCCAATTTATTTATTCAGAAACTGGGCATTGAAAACACGCCCTTAGCGATGAACTTGACGGGATACTTGGTTTCTATTCCGGTATTCTTTGACGCCGCTTTTGTTATTTTGGTAAACTTGGCAAAATCCCTTTCTCAAAAAGGTAAGATTCCTTTCGTCTCTTTAGTAACCGCTTTAAGCGTCGGTTTGATTACCACCCACGCAATGGTTATTCCGACACCCGGTCCAACAGCGGTAGCCGGTACCATGGGTGCCAATGTCGGTTGGTTTATTTTCTATGGAATTATTACTTCTTTAATCGGCTCTGTTACCGGTGGTGTCATCTATGGACGTTTTCTAGGTAAAACAGCAGAATTTAAAGACAATTTTGCCCAGGATTTTAAAGAAGCGGAAGCCGTTGCGGATCAAAACAGTGGCAATAATGTAAAAAAACCTTCCGGTGAAACAGGTATCCTTTTAATTCTTCTTCCAATTTTGTTCATCTTGGTCGGTACCATTGTCACCATGTTTTTGGAAAAAGGTACGATGATGCACACCATCTTCGGTTTTATCGGAGACAAAAACGTTGCGTTGATTACAGCTGTTCTGATCAGTTATGCAGTTCTTAAAGATTCCCTGAAAAAAGATTTAAACGAAATGACTTCCAGTGCAACTTCTCAAGCAGGTGCTATTTTAGCCATTACCGGTGCCGGCGGTGCTTTCGGATCGATTATTACCCTAAGCGGTATCGGTGAGGTCATCGTTGAAGGTTTATCCAGTATGACCAGCTCTACCGGTGCAGGGACGGTCGTTATCTTGGCAGCGTTTATGATTTCCGCTTTATTGCGTATTGCACAAGGTTCTACAACGGTTGCATTGGTTACCACTTCGGCTATCTTTGCTCCGATTGTAACGGGCTTAGCAGGGACGTCTCCGGTATTGGTCGGTTTGGCCATTTGTGCCGGTGGTTTAGGGTTCTCCTTACCCAACGACTCCGGTTTCTGGGTTGTCAACCGCTTCTCCAACTTTACAACACAACAAACCTTAAAAGTTTGGACCGTCGGTGGCTCCGTTTCCGGACTGGCTGCTTTGCTTGCAGTGGTTATCCTCAGCTTCTTATCCGGAGTACTTCCCGGACTGATGTAGTCAGATTTTGAAAATCTAAGAAAGGGGGACAGTCAATTTGTATATTGTAGCGATCGATGTCGGTACTTCGTCGATGAAATCCGTTTTATACAATGATAGCGGAAAGCTTTTAAAAGTTTTTATGCATGAGTATTATTCGGAATACCCACAAGAAGGGTACGTCGAACAAGACCCTGTTACATGGAAAGATGCCTTGGAGGACGTTCTCTGTAAAATGGGCGACTATTGCTCCGATCAAAACTTGAAGGTCGATGCTCTATCCGTTACTTCGCAAAGATCTTCCTTAATCCCCATGGATGAAAACGGAGAACCGCTGTGCAAAGCGATCATGTGGCAAGATAAAAGAACTTTGCCCCAATGTGACAAGTTAATTGAAGAATTTGGGCTCGATTATTTTTATCAAAAAACAGGTCTCCGCATTAACCCGTATTTCGTGTTGCCGAAAATATTGTGGCTACAAGAAAACGAAACGGAAATATTTAATAAAGCGGTTAAATTTATCGGTGTTATGGACTATGTCGTCAAATTGTTGACCGATGCATACGTGACCGATCATTCCCAGGCGTGTCGAACATGTCTAATGGACATTAAAGAATTCAAATGGGATCCTGAATTGCTAAAACTTGGCAATATTCAGGAAGAACAATTGCCTAAATTGGTTGCTCCGGGCACCGTTGCCGGCGGGTTGGTTTCCGATCTTGCCGAAAGGGCAAATTTAGCTGCGGGCATACCAGTTGTGTTGGGCGGTGGCGACCAACAAGCTTCCGCAATAGCCTTAGGTGTGATCAAGCAAGGGTCCGCTGAAGCCAATACCGGAACAGGCTCTTTCGTTCTCTCCGCTGTGGACAAACCTTATTTCGATAAAGAAAACAGAGTGTTGTTGCAAGCGGCGGCCATCCCCGGAAAATGGATCATGGAAGCCGGTATCTTCAATACAGGCGCTGTTTATCGCTGGTTCAGAAATAATTTTTATAAAGAACTGGATGGTCAGAGCAATGCTTATCTCGTCATGAATGAGGAAGCACAAAACTCTAAACCCGGTGCAAATGGAATCATGATGATACCGCATTTTCAAGGAAGTGCAGCACCTTTTTGGAATCCTTTAGCGAAGGGTGTATTTTTCAACCTGTCCTTAGATGATACCAGAGGTGACTTTGCCCGATCTATTCTGGAGGGCATATCCTTAGAAATTGCAGTTAACATCAAACTGATTCAGAAAATTATTGGAGACTTGGAAGTGGTTTCCGTTGCAGGGGGTATGACCAATGCGGATTTATTCTGCGAAATTCAGGCCAATTCCTTCGACCGAAAGGTCGCCAGGTACGAAAACCCTGAAGCCAGCTCCTTAGGTGCAGCGATGATCGCAGCCGTATCCCTAGGTGTATACAAAGATTTTGAGGAAGCCTTTGCCCGGATGGTGCAAAACAAACCGAAAATCTTTGAACCGGATGCAAAGCTGGTGGAGATCTACCGACATATTTATATCAGAAAAATGGTTTTATACGATGCTATCAGCGTCGGCGAAGTCTACGATGCTTATGTAGAAGATTGAAACTAGCAAAAAGAGTTTATACTGAATCGAAATTTGGTGTAAACTCTTTTTTTCTTTTTAATGTGCAAGTGATATCCTAGCAATAACGTGATTTTATCAAAATAGAACCAAAATATATAGGTATCTTTATTATTTTTTATGGGAGGATTTTGCATTTTATGATAAAATTATATTTTATTGACAACCGTTGCATTGTTTATTAAAATTGCATAGGATTACAATGGTCTGTTAAGAGAGTTGACGGGACCTTTGTACGACAAAAATACACACTTACGTTTAGAATTGCATGGGCGATCCACCTTTGCACAAAATACAAAAAAGGAGAAATGTTTTGGGGAAATATATTCTAAAAAGAATTGCTATGGGTTTGACGACTATTTTCATCGTCATTACGTTGACATTCTTTTTAATGAACTTGATACCCGGCGGACCTTTTATGGCAGAAAAAGCCATATCCGCTCAGGCTCAAGCTGCAATGAACGAAAAATACGGTTTAGATAAGCCTTTACCGGTACAGTATAAAAACTACCTGGTAAACCTGACAAAAGGGGATTTAGGCGTATCCGTTAAACAAAGAGGCCGCGATATTAACGGAATTATCACATCGAAATTTCCGGTCTCCGCACGTTTGGGGGGAGCCTCTATCTTGATGGCTTTAATTGTGGGCATTCCTTTAGGAAGTATCGCCGCTATTAACCGTGGTAAGCTTGCGGACAATATCATTATCGTGATTGCGACCTTTGGCATCGCCGTGCCCAGTTTTGTTCTATGTACCTTGCTCATGTACATATTTGGGGTAAAGCTCAATCTCTTTCCCACTTATGGGCTGGGCTCCCTTAAGCACTATGTTCTACCGGTTTTTGCCCTTGCATTTTATCCGACTGCCTATATTGCACGCTTAATGCGCTCTTCCATGTTGGATGTTTTAGGGCAGGACTACATCCGAACCGCCAAAGCAAAGGGGTTATCCACCTTTGTACTTTTGTTTAAACACGCTTTACGCAATGCGATTTTGCCCGTCGTCACCTATTTAGGACCACTTTTGGCTTATACTTTAACCGGATCCTTTGTGGTTGAAAAAATATTTACTATTCCGGGATTGGGTTCCGAATTTATCGGCTCCATCAGCGGACGAGACTATCCTTTAATTATGGGTACCACCATCTTTTTGGCTACCCTCATCGTTACTATGAACGTCTTGGTGGATATCGCTTACAAGCTGATCGATCCGCGTATCAAATTGCAATAGGAGGCTACCATGACAGAACCAAATACAAAAATACCCTCCTTCCATTTAAAGTTAACACCGGAAGATTTTGCCCCAGCCACCAGAGAAGAACGGGAAAGTCTGGTTACGATGCGAGAAAGTGTCGGCTTTTGGCAGGATGGCTTCAGACGACTGAGCAGAAATAAAATTGCCATGACCAGCCTCGTCTTTATTTTAATCATCATGTTCTTTTCTTTTATCGTGCCCTTTTTCTACCCCTACAATTACTCTTTTCAGATAAGAGGGGCGGAAAACTTAGCACCGATGACGTATTCCGCTGAAGAACAGGCATCCATCGATGCCGGCGAAAGCGTTTTTCCTCACGTTTTAGGAACCGATGACTTGGGACGGGACACCGCTATCCGTGTGATGATGGGCTCTCGCATCTCTTTATTGGTCGGCTTAGTCGCGTCCATCATCGTATTGATGATCGGCTCGACCTACGGCGCAGTTTCCGCTTATATAGGCGGATGGACGGATTTAATTATGATGCGTATCGTCGATATCATTTATACCGTTCCGGATATTTTGATTATTATTTTGCTCTCCGTCACTTTAAAGTTTCCCTTGCAAAGATTGGCCAATCAACCGGGGTTTGAGTGGATTCAATTGTTAGGGGTGAACCTGATTTCTATATTCATCGTGTTTGCCCTGCTTTATTGGGTCGGTATGGCGCGCATTATCCGGAGCCAAATTCTGATTTTAAAAGAACAGGAATTTGTCACCGCCGCCAAAGCCTTGGGTGCTTCCAACAGACGGATCATCAAAAAACATTTGTTGACCAATGCCATCGGTACATTAATCGTCACCACGACTTTACAAATACCCTCTGCCATTTTTACAGAAAGCTTTTTAAGTTTTCTCGGATTAGGGGTTGCGGCTCCAATGCCGTCTTTGGGTTCTTTGGCCTCCGATGCCATTAAAGGGCTCAACTCGTACCCCCATCGATTGATGGCACCGGCGTTGCTGATTTCCGCTATTATTTTAAGCTTTAACCTGTTGGGCGACGGCTTAAGAGATGCCTTCGATCCGAAGTTAAAGAATTAGGAGGAGTTTATGTCTGATCAAGAAAATTATATGTTGAAAATCAACAATTTACGCACCTCCTTCTTTACGCCTGTCGGCGAAGTGAAAGCTCTGAACAACGTCACCTTTGCCATGAAGGAAGGCGATGTTTTGGGTATCGTCGGTGAATCCGGCTCAGGAAAATCCGTCACGTCATATTCCTTGTTGGGGCTGCTGGCTTATCCCGGAAAAATTGTTGGCGGCACCATTCGTTTTAACGGCCACGAAATCGAAAAAAAGACAGAAGCTGAAATGCGCAAAATTCGAGGCGATGAGGTGTCCATTATTTTTCAAGACCCCATGACCAGCCTCAACCCCGTCTATACCGTGGGCAATCAGATTGTCGAAGTGATCCGACTGCATACCGATAAGGATGCCGCGGCTGCACAGGCAAGGGCCAAGGAATTACTGGAATTGGTCGGTATCAATGAAGCGGAAAAGCGTTTAAAGCAATACCCCCACGAGTTATCCGGAGGCATGCGCCAAAGGGTGATGATCGCTATCGCTCTGGCCTGCGAGCCGAAACTCTTAATTGCCGATGAGCCGACCACGGCCTTGGACGTGACCATTCAAGCGCAAATTTTAGAGTTGATGATCGAACTGAAAAATAAATTGGGTATGAGCATCATCATGATTACCCACGATTTGGGGATCGTCTCCAACATGTGCGAAAAAATTGCGGTGATGTATGCCGGAAAAATTTTGGAATACGGCACGGTGGATGAAATTTTTTATACCCCCCGTCATGAATACACCAAGGGACTTTTGCGCAGCATTCCCAACTTAATGGATCGAGAACACAAAAAACTGGTGCCCATCGAGGGAACACCGGTGGACATGTTAAAGCCTCCAAAGGGTTGTCCCTTTGCGCCACGGTGTGAATCCTGTATGCGCATTTGCTTGGAACATATGCCGGAAGTCGTTCATTTTTCGGATACCCACTACTCGGCATGTTGGCTCAACCAAAAAGATGAATGGACAAAAGAAAGCGTGGAAGCATGAAAAGACTATTAGAAGTACAAAATCTAAAAAAATACTTTCCAGTTGCCAGCGGACGGCTCTTTGAAAAAAAAGTTGTCAAAGCGGTGGACGATGTTTCCTTTTTCATCAACAAAGGTGAGACTTTGGGATTGGTCGGCGAATCCGGCTGTGGCAAAACCACAACCGGCCGTACCATTTTGCGCTTACAAGAACCGACAGAGGGAAAAATTATCTTTGACGGTCAGGATATCACCAAGGCCAATATGTTGCCCTACCGGAGAAGAATGCAAATTGTTTTTCAAGACCCTTACGCCAGTTTAAACCCACGTATGACCGTCGGCGATATTGTTGGAGAAGGTTTGGACATTCATAAATTATGTGCCAACAAGCGAGAGCGACAAGATGTAATCGTCGAAATGCTGGAACGGGTTGGCCTGAACTCGGAACATGCGAACCGTTTTCCCCACGAGTTTTCCGGTGGCCAACGCCAACGGGTTGGTATCGCAAGGGCATTAGTGGTCAAACCCGAGTTCATCGTCTGTGACGAGCCAATATCCGCTCTGGATGTTTCCATTCAAGCGCAAGTCATCAATATGTTTGAAGAATTGCAAGATCAACTGGATTTGACCTATCTGTTTATTGCCCATGATTTATCGGTTGTCAAACACATCTCCAATCGCATCGGCGTGATGTATCTTGGCAAACTCGTGGAATTGGCTGACGCCAACGAACTGACCTTCCACCCGTTACACCCTTACAGTCAGAGTTTAATTTCCGCTATTCCCGTTGCGGATCCGAAATTAAGTCGAACCCGTCAGCGCATCGTCTTGGAGGGGGATGTTCCAAGCCCCATCGATCCGCCAAGCGGTTGTCGCTTTAGAACGCGCTGCTCCTATGCCACCAAGATATGTGCAGAACAGGAGCCGGAATTTAAAGAAGTAAAAGACAACCACTTTGTGGCTTGTCACATCGTCGAGTAAAAAAATAATGCTCGAAGACCGATATTTAAAGCAGAGGAAACTCTGCTTTTTTTAACGCCACATATCGGGAAAACATCAAAGGAATTTTAAAGTATTGTAAATTAACGATATAACCTGTATAATAGATATTAAGAATATATTATATAATTGGAGGAAAAGATGAAAAAACGAATTTCGATTCTCTTAGCCGTGCTTTTAGTCGCAGCGACTCTATTGAGTGCTTGCGGTGGCGGCGGAGGCGCAAGTAAGGATTCCAAAGGGGATGGGGCAAACGCATTGGCTGTTTGTATCGGTCCCGATCCGGAAACCATCGACCCTGCGTTAAACTCCGCAGTTGACGGCGCATCGATGATTATCCATGGTTTTGAGACCTTGGTGACCATCGGTAAAGATGGAGAAATTGTACCTGGACAAGCCGAAAGCTATACCACTTCCGACGACGGATTGGTTTGGACATTCAAATTAAGAGAAGATTTGAAATGGAGCGACGGCACACCCCTAACCGCAGAAGATTTTGTTTACTCTTGGAAAAGAGGGGTAGACCCGGCAACCGCAGCACCCTATGCTGAGCTCTTTAACGTCATAAAAGGCTATGAAGAAGCTGCAGAAGGTAACTTAGATGCTCTAGGTGTAAAAGCTGTTGACGACACAACCTTCGAAGTCACCTTAGCACAAGCGAGCCCTTATTTTATCCAATTGGCTGCTTTCCCGACCTATTCACCGGTTAAGAAAGAAACCATCGAAGAAAATGGCGAAACTTGGGCAACCAAACCTGAAACTTACATCGGCAACGGTGCTTTCAATGTAACTGAATGGGTTCCTGGCGAATACATTCTATTAGAAAAGAACCCCAACTATTGGAATGCCGATACCGTTAAATTGGACAGCATTAAATTTGTTTTAATGGAAGACCCCAATGCCGTTCTATCTGCCTACGAAAAAGGCGACATTCTCTGTGCAAAAGACGTTCCGGCACAGGAAATACCGAAATTAAGAGAACGTGAAGATTGGCACTTAGATGACTTGCTCGGAACCTACTACATCAGCTTTATGACGCAAAAAGCACCCTTCGATAATCCGAAAGTGCGTAAAGCGCTCAGTTTAGCCATCGATAGAGAGCACATTGCCAATGTGGTTATGCAAGGTACCTACGGTCCTGCAAGTAACTTTGTCGGTCACGGTTTATTAGATGCAGATGGTAAAACCCATTTTGTAGACAATAGCCCGGAATTCATCGACATCACCAAACACGATGAAAACTTGGAAGAAGCTAAAAATTTATTAGCAGAAGCTGGCTATCCGAACGGTGAAGGCTTAGAAACCCTCGAATACCTCACCAACGATGCAAGTTACCATAGACCGGTTGCAGAAGCTTTGCAACAAATGTGGGGAGAATTAGGTATTAAACTGGAAATCAACGTTGTTGAATGGTCCGTATTTACCCCCACCCGTCGTAACGGAGACTATCAAATCGCTCGTAACGGTTGGATTTGCGACTACAATGATCCTTCCTCTATGTTGGATTTATTAGCTTCGACCAACGGTAACAACGATGGACAATACAGCAACCCGGAATTTGACGAACAAATGGAAATCGCAAGAACCTCTTCCGATCAAAATGTACGCTTCGAAGCGATGCATAAAGCAGAACAAATTGCTATGGACGATGCAGCGATTGCTCCAGTTGCTTACTACAAAGATTTCTACCTGTTAAGCGATAAAGTAGAAGGTTTCTTCCACTTACCGCTAGGTTACTTTAACTTTATTAACGCAAGCGTTAAATAATGTTGAGCAAAAATCGATGATTCTAAAATGGTTTTAAACCATAAAAAACAAGGAGCAGGCGATCGCTTGCTCCTTGTTTGATTTAATTTTTTAAAAGTTTAGATGGATGGACCGATTTTAAGAAGTTGCATATTGCCAACGGTCGCCACTACTTTTAATGAACTATTTATCGGTAAAAAAATTTTGGAAACGCCGGCTATTGGCTATGCATCGGGAGGGTTAACGGATTTAAGAATTCTTGGTTTAATGACCACCAAAGGTATGCAATCAGAAGTTGTGAGAAATTGATCAATAAATGAGAGTATTGGAAACTTTATCATAAAGCCGAGTTCTATCTTCTCAATTTAGGAGATTTATAAAACAAAAAGAGGGGTACTTAAAATGAAAATTGGTTTTGGTAACGACCATGCAGCGGTCGAACTTAAAGAAACGTTAATGAGATATGTGTCGGAATTAGGACACGAATGTGTGGATTTTGGCACTAATTCTACCGATAGTGTCGACTATCCGGAATATGGGCTTAAAGTTGCAGAGGCCATCAAATCCGGAGAAATAGATAAAGGAATTTTAATTTGCGGTACCGGGATTGGCATTTCCCTAGCAGCCAACAAAGTACCGGGAATCCGCGCAGCGGTATGCAGCGAACCTTTTACCGCCAAGATGACAGTCCAACACAACAATGCCAATATATTGGCCATGGGTGCTCGAGTTGTTGGTGAAGGTTTAGCAAAACTCATAGTGGATGCGTTTTTAGAAGCAACCTACGAGGGCGGAAGACATCAAATTCGCGTGGACATGTTAACGGATATTGAAAACAAGTACAAGGAATGAGTTTCCTTCTCTAATCAACGAAAGCGTTTAAGATCTCCATGAGCATTAAAGTGCGTTTGAGGATCTTAAACGCTTTTTATGTTGGCTGAAAACCATTTTAACGAGTTGTTTCTGAACTGGTTTTGCTACGGTAGTGCGAGGCTCTCAATGTACATTGGGCCTCAATTGTGTTAAAATATACATAAATAGAGCTTTAAGTTCTCAATAGGATTTGTCGTCTCTTGTTGGTTGTAAGGATAGAAATAAAAGAGGAAGATCATGGAAAAAATACTTATTATTACGGATTCATGTTCCGATTTGGAAATAAAGGAAAACGATTCAAAACCTTTGCGAATCTTGCCTTTAACGATTAATTTCACCTATGGGAGTTACCGTGATCGAGTGGATATTTCTCCGGAAGAAGTTTACAAACAAATGGAACAAGAAATTCCAAAAACCAGTATTCCCGGTCCTCAAGTTTTAAAGAACATGTTATACCAAGCTGTAGAAGAAGGATTTACACACGTTGTGGCTATTACGGTATCTACGGGCTTAAGTGGAACCAACAGCATGTTTGAAACCGTGGCAAAGGATTATCAAAACTTAACCATAGCGGTAATCAATTCATTAAATATCGCTTGTGGCATTGGTTTCTTAGCGGTTTATGCGGTGAATCTAGTGCTTGAAGGTTTCAGTTTCGATGAAATTGTAAAAAAAGTTGAAAACAGAGTACCCTATTCCAAGGCATATTTTAGCTTAGGCACTTTAAAATACCTCAGAGAAGGTGGACGTATCGGCAAAGTATCGGGCTATGTTGGCGATTTGCTGAAAATCAAACCCATTATTTCCTGCGATGAAGAGGGTATCTATTACTCCGTTGCTAAAGTAAGAGGTCGTAAAAAAAGCATGCGCAAAATAATCGACCTTGTTCGTGAAGGTTTAGCAGGCGCGAAGCGCTATTATCTGACCATCTCCCACGGTTCTGCATATGAAGAAGCTGTGGAAATAAAAAATGCGATGATGGACTTGGTAGAAGGCGCAGAAAACTTTAGCTTTGGGCAAATATCTCCCGTGCTGGGCGTCCATACCGGACCGGGTTTAATCGGCGTTGGATTTTTGAAAAATTCATAAAGATGAGACTCAAATGACTTGAGGGCCAAGCATGGCTTGAACCTCAAGTCATTTTTATATGTAAAATGGTCTGGACGTCGTGTTAATAGACTGTATGCTTCAAAGAAACACCTAAGATTGGTTAAAAAATCATAAATACAAGATACTTTTCAAGTAAAGATATAGTACAATGACAATAGGGAAGGAGATCTACAACATGTTCCAACCAATACGTAAAAAGAAATCCGATCGTCCAACGCGTTATTATGAAATCATCATTCAAAAGATCAACGATATGATCCTCAAGGGCACATTACAAGACGGCGACAAACTACCGTCCGAAAGAGAATTGGCTGAAATGTTTCGCACCAGCAGAGTGCCCGTTAGGGAAGCAATAAAAATTTTAGAGTTTTTAGGCATTGTTGAAATCATCGATGGCGAAGGGACTTTTATCTCCAGTATCGAAATACCATCTTTGATGGATAAAATATTTTTTGGTTTTAAAATAGATGACCAAACACTGCCCGAGCTTTTTGAAATCAGAGTTCTGCTGGAAGGCTACGCAGCCGGGCGTGCTGCCAAGCGTCGGAGTGAAGCGGATCTTAACATGTTAAAACAATCGATTGAAGACATGACCAATGCTCAATTGTATACCGATGATCTCCTGCAAGCATCCAAAGACTTTCACAATACAGTTGTGAGGGCCGCACAGAATAGCATTTTAAACGACATCTATCAATTTTTATCAGAATTGGTTGAAATGTCACGTCAAAAAACTTTGGTAGAACAAGGTCAGCTGAGCATTGCAATCAAATATCATCAAAAGATTTATGCCATGATCAAAGATCAGGATGAAGAAAAAGCAGAGAGCTTAATGCGAGAACACCTCATAGATCAAAACAATATTTTATAAGGACGATCGATAATTGTTAGAAAAGATCGTCCGGTTTGAATGCACCAAAGCCGAAGGGGCAAAAGGAGTCTTGACAATGAAGTTATAAAATGTCATGATTAAGTTAGTTGGTATACCAGTCATACAAGAAGAGTCATAGCTGTGAGGAAGGAGGGTGATTTGTTAGTACATTCAAAAGAGGGGATTTTATTTTTAATTCAGGTAGACCATTTAAGTGGAGAATGGATCGGTCAAGCCATTGATGTTTTTTACAAAGCAGGCGCCTCCAACGTGCAGGTGGTTTCGGCTATCACAAAGAAAAACAGACCGTCATACATGGTATACATCGATTGCAAAGCTGAATACAGCGAAGCGATTGAAGCCTTAATTCCCATGGAACTCAATACCGGAGGGTGGCATCGCATAGAAACGGAACATCGTTTTTTACATAACCAAATCATTCACAACAAATTGATCATTCAAAGTGAAAACGATTACCTAGAATTCATAGTCGAAGGCAAACGTTTTGAAAGCGGCAGTATGAGACCGGAACATGACAACGTGATCGCATTAAAAGATGAAATTGCGGAGAGATTTGCAATTCACAAATCTTATGGCGAAGTGTACCAAATGGCTATGACAACCCTGCAGAGCAATCAAGACAGTATTCGGATAATGCTATGAAAGGTTATCCAGAACAATGAGAACAATATGAATATTGATGAAAAAAGTAAAGTGATTTCTTCAGTAGAAATCGCATCGGTTTCCAACATTTCCAATTTAACCAACGATCGTATCGAAGCCTTAGCCGGTGGTCACGGTATGGTGAACATGGCCATCCATACAGTGGTCAACGTAATTACCGACGAACTGCTGAAAGGGGAAAGCCTTTCTATCGAGTTTGCAGATGTCAGACGCTTACCTGTAGAAGATATCATGGAAAAGGCAATCAATGTTGCAAAAAAATCCGGAGCGGATGCCGCCAACGCTGCATTGATCACCGCTTGCATCATGTACTTGGCCGGTTCCGCCGCACAAGTCGGCATCCCGGCAGGCAACAGAAAACTCGGTGCAACGGCGAGAATGCTGGCAGGTGTCGACAGAGCAGGCGTAGCCGCGATTCCCACAGCTAAAATGAACAATAAAATTTCCGGATTTCCGGCAGTGTTGGCTATCAATCAAGCGATGATGGAGGGCAAATTATCTTCCCATTGTGGTAGAAGCATTCCGATGAATGTTGGTGGCGGACCGCTTTATGGTCACAGTGCATTGGGTGAAGACCATATTTGGCCGGAACTTGCTACAAATGGTGCACGCATTGGTACACAGGCAATGCTGGATGCTATGGCAGGGGCAGTGATCAGCCCGCATCCCTTTACAGCTGCTGTACTCGGTGCTGCCGCTATTTTGGAAATCATCCACCCCGATGCGGAAGTTCCGGAAGCAGCCGGCACTTACGGAAGCATCACCTCCGCATACTTAGTAGGAAAAGAAGCGGTTAAAACCGCAGGCTTACCGGAGCAATTGCATTTTAAAGTAACCGGAGAAGCAGTAGACACAGCCCAATTAGTGGGAGATGTCGGCTTAATCCTCAAAGATATCGGTGCCCCAACAGTGATCGGTATGATGGCCTTTGATGAAATCTTTTCTGCATTCCAAGAAGGAATCGCAGGATTTTCCGGTGGACCGGTCAACCCCCCCCCTTGGACATATCGGAGCCTATGCCGTAATCGGAATGAAAACTTTGTTGAAAAATGAAGGTGATGTCGCTAAAACTATGGATCAGATCGTAGAAGAACGCAAATCCATATCCTTAGATCCGGAAGTGGCACTATTGAGCATCAATACGATTTGTCGCAAAGCCAATGAGCTGTACAGGGGGTCTGTCACCAACATGCTCATCGATGCAACCGAACCGGCTCGTGCTTTAGCGGTTCATAGAAGAGCGGAATACGCCTATGATCAATTAAAGGCCGGTGCTTCTTTGGAAGAAGTCGTCAAGTACTTTGATCAGGAACGTATTGAACGAGCTGAAAGTTATGCGGGCAAATTATTCTCCGCCATGACCGGCGAAGACGTAACAGTCAAAATAAGAAAACTGGAAGGGGGCGCTAGAAGAGAATCCAAATTGGCCCACAAGTATTGGTCCTTCGATCCAAACATCGACTTAACCGTCACCATGGGGGACAGTGTAGCAGAAATGGACGGATTCGTCCACGATATCGTTGTCAAAGCAACTCTGAAGGGTGAGTGTGAAGACGTCGCTTGGGCAATCCCATTTGCAGCAGCGGTGGTCAGCGAATTGGCTCTCAATGCCTGCAGCTCTTTAAATATGGTTGTACCCGCCGGCGTTGCTTCCGTTTTGAAACTGGGCACGCCCAAAGAAGTAGCAAATATCGTAGAAAATGCCGCTTTCTTATCCAGAGCCATACCCGGTGGTAAAGTCTCTTGTGAAAGAGTCGGTAATTTAGCACTACGTATTGCGAGTTATGAAGAATAAAGGGTCGATTTATCGATTCTTCTCAAAAGCAACAGTTCGTGAGAACATCGAAAATTAAATAAAGGCTTGTAGAGTCGACACCTGTGCTTTTGATAGCCTGACGTTCAAATATATTGTTGAGAACGTCAGGCTTTTTTAATTTTTTGAAGTAAGAGTCCTTTGGATTTATACCAACCTTAAAACAGATGGAAAACATTGAACTGGAATAAAGTTTTGTGGTGCTTGATTTTTAAATTAAACAATAGGTATTTATTACAACATCAAAAGAATTCTTAAACGTTCATGATGACCGTCGGCTAAAACAGGCAGAAAACACTTCAAAATGGATAAAATATAGACATGCTGTATAGGGCATGTTAAAATAATAACGAAGAGGCTGGAAATAATTGAGTAAAAAGAGAGGGAAAAAAATGCTGAAAAATCTATTTAGTCCATTTAAAATTAAAGGGAAAACACTCAAAAATCGTACAGTTGTGCCGCCGATGGTCAGTAACTATGCCAACAGAGACGGCACTTGCAGCGAAATGTTTACGGCTTACCACGAAGCTCGAGCCAAGGGGGGCTTTGGCATGATCATCACCGAAGACTTTGCAGTTTCGCCTTCGGCAAGGGGTTTTCGATATCTACCGGGTTTGTGGGAAGACAGTCAGATTCCGGGTTATGCGAAATTTACTGAGAAAATTCATCAGCACGATGCATTGGTCATCGCTCAAATTTACCATGCAGGTAGGCAAAGCTCTGAATATGCCATTGAACAACAAGTAATGTCTGCCTCCGCACTACCATGTCCCTTAGGTTGTGAAATGCCCTTGGAATTGACAATCGAAGAGATCCGAAAAATTGTACAAGATTTTGCGAACACAGCCATGCGCGCTGAAAAAGCAGGTTTTGACGGCGTAGAAATTCACGGTGCCCACGGCTACTTGATTTCTCAATTCATGTCCTCCTACACCAATAAGAGAACAGATGAATACGGTGGACCAATACAAAACAGAGTGCGCTTTGCCGTTGAAATTATTTCAGAAGTTAAAAAGAAAGTCAGTTCGGACTTTATCGTAGGCTATCGGATTTCTTCGGATTACTATGTACCAGGAGGGTTGAATATCAACGATACCAAGGCGATACTCCCGTATTTGGAAAGCGCAGGCATAGATTATATTCACGTCAGCGCCGGTGTCTACCGCTCCTTTAATGAGATCATTCCCTCCATGTACATACCCCATGGTTGGAATGTGGACGGTGCCGCAGAAGTCAAGAAAATCACAGAGCTACCGGTCATTGCGGTGGGGCGCATTAACGATCCGCGCATAGCCGAACAGGTGATCGCCTCGGGTAAGGTGGACCTCGTTTCATTTGGAAGACAGTCCTTAGCGGACCCGGAGACACCCAACAAAGCAAAAGCCGGAAATTTTGATGATATGCGACTCTGCATTGCCTGTCATCACGGTTGCGTCGGACCTTTGTTACAGCACGAACCTATTGGCTGCATCTTAAACCCATACACCGGTCATGAATTTGAATATTCCGTTGTTCAGACGGATCAACCCAAAAAAGTTGTCGTGATCGGTTCCGGGCCGGCAGGTCTACAAGCTGCCATCACAGCTGCAGAGAGTGGACACCAAGTAGAAGTTTATGAAAAAGACCGATGGGCAGGGGGGCAATTCCGCCTTGGCGCTGTACCACCTGCAAAAGGAGAGATCATTGATTTCATTGTATGGCAATTGCATCAATTAGAGAAACTCAACGTGCCTGTAAAGTTTAATACCGAAGTCACAAAAAAATTGATCGACGATTTGAAACCGGATGTGGTTGTCGCTGCAACAGGCGCTACACCCATCAATCCGGAAATCATCGGTGTCGGCAGAGAAAATGTTGTCTGTTCCCACGACGTTCTCGCCGGTAAAGCCCAAGTGGGCCCTCGTGTTGTCGTGATCGGTGGGGGAACCGTAGGTAGTGAAACCGCCTACCATCTCGCATCCAACTTAAAATCTGTCACTTTGGTGGAACTCCAGGATGATATCGCCACTGACGAAGCCATTGCACCCCGTTGGTTGTTGTTGGACAACTTGGAGCAGTATAAAGTGAGGGTTTGTACGGAAACAACTGTAGCGGAAATCAAAGAGAACTCTGTCGTCTTAAAAGGTAAAGTTGAAGAGGAAATCCCGGTGGATACGGTCGTCATTTCTGTTGGAGCACAGCCCAATCGAACACTTGCCGACTCCTTAAAAGAAGCCGGATACGATGTGCGTATTGTAGGAGATGCCGTAGAGGTAGGCCTAGCCGGCGAAGCTATAAAAGCCGGTTTCCATTTAGGACGTTCTCTATAAGCTTTTTCATTGATGAATTGAATGACTAAAAAGCGGTTTTCATCCGGATGAAAACCGCTTTTTTACTGTAAGCTTTGCAAAATATTGAGAACAACGTGTTTTTTTGCTGCAGTTGGGGTATACTGAGTGCAACAAAAACATTACGTTCTTCATACTCTTGTTTGAATGAATTTGGAGGAAATCTATGACAAAAAAAGATACGATTTGTGTGCAGGGTAGTTACCAACCTAATAGTGGGGATCCGAGGGTATTGCCTTTAGTTCAAAGTACAACTTATTATTACGAGACCCCCGAAGAAATGGCACATTTATTTGATCACCCGAAAGATGGGCACATCTATAGCAGAATTTCCAATCCCACCGTTGCAGAGATGGAGTCTAAAATAACCTTATTGGAGGGCGGCGTCGCTGCGATGGCTTGCGCATCCGGTATGTCGGCGATTACCTTGGCGGTACTGACTCTGGCTACCAAAGGAGATAACTTTATCACCACTTCTCAAATTTATGGCGGAACCTATAATTTGTTTAAAGTGACCCTGCCTAAAATGGGAATCGAAGTGCGTTTTGTAGACTCCGATGCATCTGAAGAGGAAATAGAAGCCCAAATAGATGATCGAACCAAGTTCATTTTTGGAGAGATCATAGCCAACCCGGCGATGACGGTGTTTAACTTTGAAAAATTTTCTAAGATATGTCAAAAATATCAAATGGTGTTGATGATCGACAACACATTGGCGACGCCAATTTTATGTAGACCTTTCGAATACGGCGCCAACGTCATTGTACACTCCACAACCAAATACATGGACGGCCATGCCGGATCCGTGGGTGGTGTCGTTGTAGACGGCGGCAACTTCGATTACGATCAAAACAAACGGTACGCAGATTTCTATACGCCCGACGACAGTTACCACGGTTTAACTTATGTTGATGAGGGCGGATCTGCCGCTTTTGCACTGAAAGCCAGAATGCAATTTATGAGAGATATCGGAGCGAACATTTCTCCTTTTAACGCGTATTTGACCAATTTAGGAATGGAAACCTTACATCTGAGAATGCAACGCCATTCGGAAAATGCACAAGGACTGGCAGAAGCTTTACAAAAACATCCCATGGTCGACTGGGTGTCCTATCCCGGACTTCCGGGAAATGCCAACGAAGCCAATGCGAAACGCTATCTCAGCGGCGGTTATTCCGGTATGTTGACCTTTGGAATTAAAGGTGGTCGAGAAAAGGCAGCGGCCTTGATCAAAGAGTTGAAAATATTTAAACAAGTTACCCATATCGCGGATGTCCGCAGTTGCTTATTACACCCTGCCACCACCACCCACAGACAACTATCCAACGAGGATTTAGAGGCTTGCGGAATACCGGAAAATCTGATTCGCCTTTCTGTAGGGATCGAAGCCTTGGAGGATTTAACCGAAGACTTAATCGGCGCACTGGATAAGATTTAAAAATTTTGAAGTGTCGTATTAAAAAAACAATGCTGTACAAAGATTGGATAAAATAAATTACAGTTGACAAATGGATGGGAGCATTCTATAATGATAGTTGTTTCCTGGGGGCGTGGCGCAGTTGGGAGCGCGTCTGAATGGCATTCAGAAGGCCAGGGGTTCGAATCCCCTCGTCTCCACCATGAAAAAAATTATGAAAAGCTTGAAAAATATAGGTTTCAAGCTTTTTTTAATGCCTTTCCTACCCTTATCTTTTTGAAAAATAGTTCATAAATCGCTAGGCTCATTTTACGACAGCCTTAAAGGCGACCGTTATATTCAGCACAATATTTGCTGCTACAATCCACGATCACTTAACAGGTACGATA
This sequence comes from Eubacteriaceae bacterium, assembly GCA_012522805.1. Lineage (GTDB taxonomy): Bacteria > Bacillota > Clostridia > Eubacteriales > Eubacteriaceae > JAAYJS01. The sequence continues at coordinate 45,496 of JAAYJS010000002.1, forward strand.
TCTTTAAGAAATCAAAGTACAGTTGTTTGCGAAGCAGTCGACATTGAATTAGATTTAAGAATGAAAAACGTTGTGCGTGTTTTCACTGGTTGGGTGCGGTTTTGCAACTCATTCGGCAGTTTTTCACCTTATCCTAATACCAAATGTACAAAACAATTTTTGCTTGGTTGTTACATCATTGATGATTTCTCAGCAACACGGTTACGATCCTTAGAAAATAACAGGATTGACTTGACAAAATTACCTAACACTATTAGTATATAAGAAAATTATAGAAAAGAAAGGTGTTTCAATTGGATTATTCAATTTTAGCAAAGACTCTTTTGGAAAATATGCATCTGATTCGCAGACACAGACCGGATAAAAGCATTCGTCAAGCAATCAAAGGTGAGATGTTTGTTTTGAGATATTTATCCAACCGTGAGGAGGATGTAGTGCCGGGCGATATCGGAAAAGTGATGAATGTCAGCTCAGCTCGAATAGCGCAAACTCTGAACAGCTTAGAAAAAAAAGGTTGGCTAACGAGGGAGATAGACGCCGAGGACCGCAGGAGAATTCTCGTGAAGTTGACCGCCGAAGGTAAAAAGCAAGCTGGATCTTATCAAGAGTAAATTACAAAAGAATCATTTAAATCAATACTTTCACTTTGAATACATGTATTTGAAGTGGAAGGTACTTATTTCAAAAATAGTAAAACCTGTATCTTAAATTACTTAATAGTAACATAAGATACAGGCTGATTTTTTATTCATTGTTATTTATACTAAAGCACCCGATAGCTCTGAAAACAATCACAAATTCAACTTTTCAAAGCCACAGCTTTAAGTTATTTTGTCCAGACAACCCCCATTGCCCAACCCATTTTATGGAATTGGCATCCAGGCAACAACTTTTCATATAAATCGTAATAATTTTGTTCAGATAGGTACTTATCTGAAGCTAAATGCTCAAGCCATGATTTAGATGTGTTGTGATTATAAATTCTAATCGCATTTTTTATTCCAAATTTGAAACAATGCGGTAAAAACTCTTGGATTGCCCCTAATTTATAAACATAGGTAGGCGGTGTCTCGACTTCAGATACATTATCAAGAATAACTATTCTTCCTTCCTCATTCAACAGTTCCTTCATTTGCTGTATTACGCTGGCTATATCATCCAAATGATGAAAGGTTGTTCGGCTTACAATAAAATCAAACTTCTCATTAAAATTAAGTTGTTCTGCATTCATATTCAGATAGACCGTATTTGTTAGTTGACGTTTAGATTTGGCAAGATCGAGCATTTGATTAGAAATATCAATCCCTACCACTTCATCATAATAACTTGCTAATTTCTCCACTAACAAACCCGAGCCACATCCGATATCTAATGCTCTGCCTTTCTTTGGAGACATATTAGACACAAAGAATGAATAATCATTCAAAAGCTCATTCACGAAATCGTAATCTTCTGCAACCTTATCAAACTGTGATTCTATTGTATTCAAAAAGATCCCCCATTCCTACTTTATCGACATTCTTTCATTACTTACCACTTTAGATGTTTTTTCGTTGGGGATAAAACTTCCCTTTAGACAATTTTATCCAAAGACAATACAACAGTGCAACTTTATTAAAGTCACTGTCCTTTATCGCAGCCTTTACTTTTTAGTAAAGACAGTGGCTTCTCTTATCAAGTTTCAAAACATATTATTTTGAAGAAAACGTCCATCTGAAGTGTCAAGTGCAAAATTACATATAAAGGTTTATTCTAAAATGAAAAGATGATACAATCATATTCAGTTACATAAGGAGGTTTCAATTATGTGCACCAGTATCGCAGTAGTAGAAATTACTTTATCTCATTCATAATGAAAAAAATGGAAAGGAGATAAAAGTATGGGTACTTTTTCTATATTTGTTATTAATAAAGTTCGTTATCAACCAAATCAAAATTAATTGGTTATAATGAACGCTTAATGTCAGTTCATTATAACCAGTAAGGAGAAGATTATAATTAACCAGAAAAACCCTAAAGACACGCAAAATTTTATTACTTCTAAAAAGCATGTAAAAGAAATATTGAATCACACGAATATCAGTAAACAAGACAACGTAATAGAAATCGGATCAGGAAAAGGACATTTTACCAAAGAGCTAGTCAAAATGAGTCGATCAGTTACTGCTATAGAAATTGATGGAGGCTTATGTCAAGTGACTAAAGAAGCGGTAAACCCCTCTGAGAATATAAAAGTGATTCAAACGGATATTCTAAAATTTTCCTTCCCAAAACATATAAACTATAAGATATTTGGTAATATTCCTTATAACATCAGTACGGATATTGTCAAAAGAATTACCTTTGAAAGTCAGGCTAAATATAGCTATCTTATCGTTGAGAAGGGATTTGCGAAAAGATTGCAAAATCTGCAACGAGCTTTGGGTTTACTATTAATGGTGGAGATGGATATAAAAATGCTCAAAAAAGTACCACCACTATATTTTCATCCTAAGCCAAGTGTAGACTCTGTATTGATTGTTCTTGAACGACATCAACCATTGATTTCAAAGAAGGACTACAAAAAGTATCGATCTTTTGTTTATAAGTGGGTAAACCGTGAATATCGTGTTCTTTTCACTAAAAACCAATTCCGACAGGCTTTGAAGCATGCAAATGTCACTAATATTAATAAACTATCGAAGGAACAATTTCTTTCTATTTTCAATAGTTACAAATTGTTTCACTAAATTAAAGTAATAAAGCGTTCTCTAATTTCACAAGAGGACGCTTTATTCTTCCCAAAAATTGTTCAATATTTATCAATAAATCAGTAGTTTTAAAAGTAAGCACCTGTTATTGCAATAAAATTAGCCTAATTGAGAGAAGTTTCTATAGAATTTTTCATATACTTAACGAGTGCTTTCACCTTTGAATATAGTCCTTCCCACTTATCATCACACTCTCCCCGATAGCCTTTTCTAGCTATATCCAGTAAAGTTACATGCTCTTTAGGTAAAAGAGGTATAGCCCATTCTGCAGCGACATCTTTCGAGGTAATTTCACCAGTAGTCACTGTTTGCCACATTCGAGCTAGGGTTAAAATTACATTACGCTCATCACCTTTTATCCCCTCAATTAGTTCTGGCAAAGAATCCTTAATTGCTCTTCGAATATCTGTCAAAGGTACGGAGACAAGTATACTTGAAGAATCAGGACCAAATAGAGAAATACTATTCTTTCTTGCTTGTGCTAAAACAATAGCCAAATCAGGATCATAGCTTGGTTCCTGAATTTGTCCATTCTCAAATTCACCCCTGAGCCACTCACCGTATATAAATTCTCTTTTTGGAGGATATTGCCAAGGGACAACTTCACTCCTATTTATAACCGTAACTTCAAGTGGTCTAACAGAATCCGTATTTCCAATCTTTCCTGATATAGTCATTAGTCTTTCTGTTAGTTTTTTTCGAGTTAATTGAGGTAAACTATGATTCACGACGACTAGAACATCTACATCGCTGTTAATGCGTAAACCACCATTTACTGCTGAACCAAATAGATATACTCCAACTATTGAACTTCCAAATAAATCTTTTACGATTTTTAATGTTTGAATCGCTTGATTTGGTATTTTTCCGTTAATCAAATTGCTCATGATTTCACCTCGTTGATTATGTTCATATAAAGTTTATATTGATACTCAATTTACTTACCCTAGATTGGACATATACTTAAATTACTGTTCAATAAAGCTGACCGTTAGCGTTTAAGTACATCCTTTCACAATTTGTCTACAGATTAATAATTATTCTTTATTATACAGATCTCCATATAATTTTTGAATTTGGTTCTGTAATTTTTTATTTTCTTTTTCTAATTCCATTACTCTTCTTTTTAAGGTTTTAATAAGGATTTCCTCCGAACGAGAACTTTTCTTGGGTTTTGAGACTACATTTGCTGTTATTTGACGCTCACGAAGGGATTCGATTCTTTGCCTAATATCGTGTTCCTTATAAAGCCATGATTTAGAAACATTAGCTTCCTTTGCTATTGAATTAAAATTAATAACTTTACCTTCAATCGAAAATTTAGAAATCGCTTTGTCTACTTTTTCCCTTGTCTTTTTTGATTTCTGCTTCGCCAAACGTACAATTTCTGTTGTATTTCTAACTTGTTTATCCATTGATAATTACCCCGTCAAACTTCCAATGATTTGTTCTAAACGCTCTTTAACACGGCTATTAGTCTCTACTTGTCTTTGCCATTGTTTATCCTTAGCTATGGCTAATAACTCTTCTGTACGCTCTAACTGTTCTTCGTGCTGTGGTAAGAATTGCTTACTGGTACAGAAGTGAGTGCAATCTAAGCATGCATTCGCATGTGGACAACCACCTGCTACTACTGGCAATCTACAATAACCATTTGGAAGCACTTGTGCATTTATATTTTTCTTGAACCATTGAAGCTCTACATCATCGACTTCATTATCTTCATCTAGATCAAGCACATCTCCATTATTGGTAACCAGTTTTTCCTGAAATTTAGTAAATTCATTTTTTAGAGTTTCATCAAAGATATGAGCGTATCTGCTTGTCATTTCTGGGCTTTCATGCCCCAAAAATTTCTGCACAATATGCTGGGGCATCCCGTTGTTAATCATTCTTGTTCCTACTGTATGGCGAAAGGCATGGGCATGGAATCTATAAATCTCACCTGATTTATCCACTATATTTTGCTCATAAGCTAATTTATTTAACTCACCTCTAAATGTTTCTTGTTTTAATGGCGATCCATCTTTTCTTGGAAAGAGGTATTCACTATCTGGAAATTCCTCTGAAACTTTATCTTCCCGAACTTTAATAAGTAAAGCTACCTCTTTAGATATTGGAACTATATGCTCCTTTTTCATTTTCCATTGATAATACTTTAAAAAGAAATCTCCATCTTTGTCCTCTAATAGACAGCCTTTTTTCAAGGTGCACAATTCACTTATCCTCATTCCACATTCTTGAACAATCATAGTCATCGTAGCTATATATTCGGGTAATTTATCAAGACGACTGTTCAATTGCTCTAGGACGAATTCATCTATAAAGCGTGGTTTTGCTCTTGGTATTTTCGGATAGTCCTCAGAATAAATTAATATTTTGGAAGGAACATCATCCCATTCTAGCCTAAGAAGGGTACTAAATAGTCCTTCCAATATAGAGATCCTCCCAGTTATTGTACTAGGTTTTATTCCCATCATGTTTAGTTCACTTAAATATGCTTCAATTTCCACTCTCGTTAATTGGTGTACTCTCTGAACTTGTTTAAATTTCATGTCCAGAAAATTAAAGAACTCTTTAAGTCTTTGGGCAATATCACTTACATAGGAAAAGCTATCCACGTTCAATCTCAACTTACAATATCTTTTTACAAGTTGTTTAAAATATGTATTCCGAAACCCTTTAAAGTTAATTGTATATTCATATTGTGTTGGGTTAACCTTATCATCTGGCAAAGGTAAGTTACGTCTATCCCAAACGTCTTTATCCCACTCCTCTCCATCAAAATAAAAGTTCTCATAAAACTCCATAAATTGTTTTAGATTAGTAACATAGTAGGAATTAGCTTTTACAGGTGTTTTTTCTTGATTAGCAGTAATCTTATAATTAGTAGTGGTAATTCTAACACCCCGTTTTGTCAAATAAGTTCTATACTCCGTCATTGCTTTTTCAATAGGAACTTCAGTAATTGAAGTAATGCTAGGATACTTTAAATCTAAGAAATCTAACATTTTATTAATTACTGTTCCTTTTCTAATCCAGACAGTTTTTGCATTCCATATTCCATTGTTTAAATGGTAAAAATAAAAATATTTCAATTCTGTTCTTAACCACAGATTTTTAACAC
>JAAYJS010000012.1 GCA_012522805.1 Eubacteriaceae bacterium
AAGGGAGAAAAGCGAATGCAGGCGAGTCAAATGAAGCATGGCTTAAAGCGTTAGCTATTTTTTATTTGGCGAAGCCGTAAATGAGCGATTCGACCAAAGGGAGAAAAGCGGCAGTTCGCAATGCCCCAATCACCCTTTCTTGCAGTCGGGTTCTTGGATTGCTGTTGCACGGGTCTTACCATACAGTTTGTGTCGTCCTTACAGTCCTAACAAACCGTGTAAGACCGCGGCAGTTCGCAATGGCCCCAATCATCCTTCCTTGCAGTCGGGTTCTAGGATTGCTGTTGCACGGGCCACGCCATACAGATCTCGTCGTCCCTTTGGTCCTAGACATCTGTGCGTGTCTCCGAATGCAGGCGAGTCAAATGAAGCATGGCTTGCCATGCAAAGATTGAGTACAAATGCACCCTGTGAGCTTGTGGCTATAAGCATCAAAGATGATGGTGCGAAAGCACTTAAAAGTATAAATTTAAAATTAAACGATTGACAAAACTAGAAGGAGAAAAAATGAAACCTTACGGATTGAACACCTTGCGTGAAAAGTTTTTAAAATTTTTTGAGACCAAAGATCATATGCGCTTGAAAAGTTTTTCTTTAGTTCCCGTCAACGACAAGAGTTTGTTGTTGATCAACTCCGGTATGGCCCCGTTAAAACCGTATTTTACAGGAGATGAAATTCCGCCAAGCAAACGGGTTGCCACTTGCCAAAAATGCATTCGTACACCGGACATCGACAATGTGGGTAAAACCGCACGTCACGGCACCTTCTTTGAAATGTTGGGAAATTTTTCCTTTGGAGACTATTTTAAAAAAGAAGTTATTCCGTGGTCATGGGAGTTTTGTACCGAATGCATGGAAATGGATCCGGAAAAAATATTCATCACCATTTACTTAGACGATGACGAAGCCTTCGATATTTGGCATAACGATGTCGGTATCCCCAAAGAGCGCATTGTCCGCCTAGGAAAGGAAGATAATTTTTGGGAACACGGTACCGGACCCTGTGGGCCATGCTCCGAACTGCATTACGACAGAGGGCCCGAGTACGGTTGCGACAAACCCGACTGTGCGCCAGGTTGCGATTGCGACCGCTATGTGGAATTTTGGAATTTGGTCTTTACCCAATTCGACCGCTTGGAGGACGGCAGTTACGTCCCTTTAGACAATCCCAATATCGATACCGGCATGGGCTTGGAGCGCTTGGCAACCGTCATGCAACAAGTGGATAACATTTTCGAAGTGGACACCATTCGCCACATTCTGAACTATGTCTGTGAACTGGCCGGTGTCACCTATGGAGAAGATCCGGAAACCGATGTCTCCATTCGCGTCATTACCGACCACATCCGTTCTGTTGTCTTTATGATCGGTGACGGCATTATGCCCGGAAACGAAGGCCGGGGCTACGTATTACGGCGCCTACTTCGCCGAGCAGTGCGACATGGTAAACTGTTAGGCATAGACGATTTGTTCTTGTACAAAGTCGTCAGTGAAGTCGTTCGCGTTTCTAAGGATGCCTACGAAGAATTGGGCGAAAAAGAAGATTACATTCAAACCATTGTCAAAATCGAAGAACAACGCTTCAAAGAAACCATCGATCAAGGCTTAACCTTGTTGGAACAAACCTTAGAAGATTTAGAAAAAGACAACAAAACCGAAGTTTCAGGCGAAATCGCCTTTAAATTATACGACACCTACGGTTTCCCCATCGACTTAACACGGGAGATGGCTACGGAAAGAGGCTTTACCTTAGATGAAGAAGGTTTTAAAGCCGGTATGGAAGCCCAGCGTGAACGGGCACGTAAAGCCAGAATGGAAAGCGACTTGACGGTATGGGCAGATGACCCCTTTAACCCCTTGGGCGCAGAGGTGGTCGGCCAATTTGTGGGTTATGACAACTGGGAAGTTTCAACGGAAATTTTAGGTTTGATCGACAACGACACCCTGTCTGAAGAAGTGCATGAAGGCGCACAAGTATTGGTCCTCTTAAAAGATACGCCTTTCTATGCGGAAAGCGGTGGTCAGGTCGGTGACAAAGGGACCATCGAAAAAGAAGACGGATCTTTAATTGAAATAGAAGACACGCAAAAAGGGTCCTTAGGGCGCCATCTGCAGTACGGCAAGGTCCTTTCCGGATCTTTCAAGGTTGGCGAAGCCGTCACAGCTAAAATTAATGGAACCCTACGTGCCGCCACTCAAAGAAACCACACCGCCACCCACTTGCTCCAGGAAGCTTTGAGACGGGTTTTAGGTGAACACGTCGAACAGGCTGGGTCCTTGGTGGCTCCGGATCGTTTGCGTTTCGATTTCAACCACTTTAAGCCGGTAACCCGTGAGGAAATTAAAGAGATCGAAAAGATCGTCAACGAAGCGGTTTTACAATCACACAATGTCAATGCCTTTGAAACCGGCATAGAAGAAGCAAAGGCCTTGGGTGCGACAGCTTTATTCGGAGAAAAATACGACGAAATTGTCCGGGTTATTCAAGTTGGAGATTACTCCATCGAATTGTGCGGCGGTTGCCATTTAACCAACTCATCCCAAGCGGGTTTATTTAAAATCGTATCCGAAGGTGGCGTTGCCGCAGGTATACGCCGTATCGAAGCGGTAACGGGCATGAATGCCTTTCAATATGTAGAAGACTTGGAAGACGATATTCAAGATGTGGCCGATAAGGCTAAAACCACACCGGATCATTTAGTGCAGCGTGTCGAGGAATTATTGGACTTGACAAAAAGCCAAGAGAAAACCATCCAAAGTCTCAAACAAAAAACAGCCGGCAATCTGGTCGACGATTTAATGGCACAAGTCGAAGACATTCAAGGAAATAAAACCCTCATCGCCGCTGTGCCCAACTTGGATATGGAAGCCTTGCGCAATATGAGCGATATGTTTAGAGATAAAATGGGTTCCGGCATGGTGCTGTTGGGTACCACCGACGGTTCGAAGGTTAACTTTATTGCCTCTGCAACTAAAGATATGGTATCCAAGGGTTTTCATGCGGGCAAATTGATCAAAGAAGTGGCCACGATCGCCGGTGGCGGTGGTGGTGGTCGCCCGGATATGGCGCAAGCCGGTGGGAAGAAACCGGAAAAAATACAGGAAGCTTTGGAGACCGGTCGCCATTGGCTGAAAGAAGCCTTGAGTTAAGGGTTAGGAATCGTTTTCAAGTCAAAACTCCTTGTATTCTAAAGAATATTAGAGTACAATAAGCCTATAACTTTAAAGGAGGACGGCATGATGGATAACAAAAAGCCGGAACGACACGGCACTCAAATGTTCGATGTAAATAAAGCACGGGCAGCAGAAATTGATAGCGTGATGCTAGAAGTGAACAATGCCCTAAACGAAAAAGGTTATAGTGCCGTCAGCCAAATTGTGGGATATGTCATGTCGGGTGACCCCACCTATATTACAAGCCATAAGGACGCACGTAATCTAATACAGAGCATCGAGCGAGATGAAATATTAGAAGAAATGGTAAAACGCTATTTATTAAGTATCCAATAAGAAAAAGGTCCTAGATTGGTTTTCTAGGACCTTTCTTTTGTTTTGGAGTAAAAAACCTTACATTACCACAAATTAAAAAGAAATTTAAGACTTCTAGCGTTTAATTAATGAGTTAAAGATGATTTACAATAGATTAGGCCAAACGGATTTCATGGTCTCTAAGTTGTGTTTCGGTGCACTGACCATGAGTCCTCTACAAAAAAATGCAACACCGGAACAAAGCATGCCGGTTCTTGCCAGGGCTATTGAACAGGGTGTCAATTTTTTTGACACGGCAGATTTATACAACGCTTATCACATCATTAAGCAAGCTTTGAGTATTAAAAAAGATTTGATTTTATGTACAAAATCCTACGACTACGAAGCCCAAGGTGTTACGAAAAGCGTTGAGAGAGCTCTCAGGGAAACCGGTCGCGATTACATAGACATTTACATGCTCCATGAGCAAGAAAGTCGCCACACCTTCGAAGGCCATTGGGAAGCCATTGCAACTCTGATTAAAATGAAAGAACAAGGCAAAATTAGAGCCTTCGGCATATCGACCCATTGTGTACAGGCGGTTTTAGATGCGGTGGATTACCCGGAAATAGAAGTGTTGTTTCCCCTCATCAACTTAACCGGTATCGGAATCGAAGACGGCACTGCCCAAGATATGGAAAAAGCCATTGAAAAAGCCCACAGGGCGGGCAAGGGGATCTTTGCCATGAAAATACTGGGTGGCGGCAATTTACTCAATCGAGTGGAAGCTTGTTTTGATTATGCTCTCAACCTTCCCACCTTGGACGCCATCGCTTTAGGCATGCAATCCATCGAAGAAGTGGATTACAACGTCGCTAAAATAAAGGGTCAAGCCATACCCGATTCCTTAAAAAATGCTGTCGCACGAAAAAAACGAGTGTTGCACATCGACGATTGGTGCGAAGGTTGCGGTCAGTGCATAAAGAAATGCTCCCAAGAAGCACTCAAAATAGTAGACGGTCACCCCGCCGTCAATCGGGCACGCTGTGTGACATGTGGCTATTGCGCGGCAGTCTGTCCCTTATTTTGCATAAAGGTAATATGATGAATCAAAGAATTATAGCCTTGGATGTAGGCGATAAATACATCGGCATTGCGGTCAGCGACCCCTTAGGGGTTACGGCTCAGGGCTATCGAACTTATAAAAAAGGAACCCGAGAAGACGATTTACGTTTTTTTTCGGATGTTTTTACACAATTTAACACAAAAAGCATGGTAGCGGGTTTACCCAAAAACCTAAAGGGAGAGCTGACGGCCCAAGCAAGAAAAACAATTAATTATTGTCAGTTTTTAAAAAAACGTCTCGATTTAACCGTTCATTATATCGACGAACGTTTTTCTACGGAAGAAGCAAAACAAGTGTTAAGAGAAGGCGATGTCAAAGGGAAGGATCACAAAAAATATGTGGACACTTTGGCGGCACAGCTTATTTTGCAAGTATATTTAGAAAAAATTCATAACGAAGAAAAGAAAGAAAAGGAAACTCATGAGTGAATATATCGAAAATGACAACATCGTCGTCTTAATGGATGACGAAGGGATCGAACACGAATTTGTGTTGATTGCCGGTTTGGAAATCGGATCAACCCATTACGTACTATTGGGCGAAAGCGAAGAAAGCGAAGACGTCTTTGCATTTTGTGTGGAAGAAAGCGACGATGGCGACATCTTAGTACCGGTAGAATCCGACGAGGAACTACAGCAAATCGAAGAAGCTTACGACCAAATGTTCCCGGAAGATGACTGAGCCCCTTTATTATTCGAAAGGGCCCTTAATTGAAGGGACTTTTGTTAAGAGAGACAATCGCTTTGTGGCAAGAGTCCAACCGAAGAGTGGTACCGAAATACATAAAGCCCATGTGCCCAATACCGGTCGCATGTCGGAATTGTTGGTACCCGGCGCAAAAGTTGCCTTGAGCGTCCACGACGAGGCACATCGCAAAACGAAATACACCCTATGGGCCGTCTTATACAAGGGTATTTGGGTGTGTATCGGCGCGCGATTGGCAAACGATATCGCTGAGCAGGTACTCAGCCATACCAAAGACATCGAAACCTTAACCAGAGAAGTCACTTACGGCTCCAGCCGTTTTGATTTTTCATATAGTCAGAAAGATCGAAAAGTGTTCTGTGAAGTGAAAAGCGTCAACCTGGTAGAAAGGGGTTGTGCGCTGTTTCCCGATGCGCCCACAACCCGTGGGGTCAGACACTTAAAAGAACTCACAGCCGCTGTGGGTGCAGGTTACGGAGCACAAGTGTTGTTTGTCGTACAGAGAGAAGACGCCACCCATATCCGTGCACATCAAAAGATGGACCCGGCCTTTGACCGGGCTTTAATTGAAGCGGCACAAGCAGGTGTGGCGATTAGCGGCATAGCCTGTCGCGCCACATCAAAATCATTAGAGGCGATGGGAACCTTACCGGTAATACTATAAAAGGGTAGGGTTATTCGCTACGAAAAAAATAAGAACAATCGCACTTATGAGAAGTGTTAACGATAAAAAAAGAAAAAGGAGAAAAGTTTGGATCAACAAAATAAACAAACGAATCAGAAACGAAATCAACCAAACCAACCAAATCAAAGAAGAAGCAACTCCGGACAACGAAAAAAAGTCAATAAAATTCGCTGGAGACGCCCGAAAAAATCAAATGGAAAACTGAAGGTGATTCCCATTGGAGGACTGGGAGAAGTCGGCAAAAACTTAACCGTGTTCGAGTACAACAACGAAATTATCATTGTTGATTGCGGTTTAAAGTTCCCCGACGAAGAATTGTACGGTATCGATATCGTCCTACCGGATTTTACCTATCTCATTGAAAATGCCTCAAAGGTAAAGGCCTTAGTGGTTACCCACGGCCATGAGGACCATATCGGCGCGATCACATACTTGTTGGATCGCATCAACGTTCCCATCTTTGCAACAAAACTGACCATGGGTCTCATCAAGAAAAAACTAGATGAAAAACGTTTAACAAAAAGCACAAAAACCCATATCATCAAAGCCGGAGCCTTCTTTAAGGTGGGCAACTTTAAAATAGAATTTATTCCTGTCAATCACTCCATACCCGATGCCGTCGCCCTGTTCATACAAACACCGGTAGCCAATGTCATTCACACAGGCGACTTTAAGGTAGACTTTCAACCCATCGATGGCAATATCATCGATTTGCAAAGATTGGGTTCCGCGGGTGTACAGGGTGTCGATCTACTATTGTCCGACTCCACCAATGTGGAGGAAAAGGGATTCACCCCTTCGGAAAGCACCGTAGGGAACACCTTTTACAATTTGTTCAGAGGACGGAAAAATAGAATTATCGTCACGAGCTTTGCATCCAACGTCCATCGGATTCAACAAATCATCGATGCGGCAGTTAATTACAACCGCAAGGTCGTCATCACCGGTCGTTCGATGGAAAACATGGTGGATATCGCCAAGGATTTGGGCTATTTAACATTGCCTAAAAATGTTTTGGTCAATATCCGAGACATGAAGAGATACAAAGACTCGGAATTGGTCATCATTACCACGGGCAGCCAAGGGGAACCCATGGCGGCCTTGGGCAGAATGGCCTACGGCGATCACAGACACTTAATTGTATCGAAAAAAGACACGATCATTATTTCCGCCTCACCGGTACCCGGCAATGAAAAAATGGTGGCAGAGGTCATCAATAAACTCATCGAATTGGGTGCGGAAGTCATCTACAAAAAATTTGCGGATATTCACGTATCCGGCCACGCTCGACAGGAAGAGCTCAAACTCATGTTGACTTTGGTCAAACCGAAATACTTTTTACCTGTCCACGGAGAGGAAAGGATGTTGGTACACCACGCCAATTTAGCAGAAAGCGTCGGCATGAAGAAAGAAGACATCTTTGTCGTTAAAAACGGAGCTGTATTGGAACTGGACGGCAAAAGCTGTAAAGTATTAAAGGAAGCTGTTCCGTCTCAACCGGTTTTGGTTGACGGTTTAGGTGTCGGCGATATTGGCAATATTGTCCTCAATGATAGAAAGAGACTGTCGGAGGACGGCTTGTTTATTGTCGTTTTGGGAATGCGCAAAGGCAAATGCATTTCAGGCCCCGATGTCATTTCCAGAGGCTTTGTCTATATGAAAGAATCGGAACAACTGATCAACGAGGCAAAGGCAGAAGTGAAAAAAGCACTGAACACCTGTGAAAAGAACAGAGTTTACGATTGGAGCAGCATCAGAAACGAAGTAAGGGATTCCCTGTCCAAATTTTTGTTTAAAAAGACCAGAAGACGTCCAATGATTTTGCCCATCTTAACAGAAATATAAAGAAATCTTAAAAGTCAAATAAAGGAGAAGTTATGGATACGATTCGCGAACTAGCATGCCAACTAACAGAGGCCGTAAAATCCTCTCAAGAATTTATTCGCTACAAAGAAGCGCATTTAATCTTAAAAAACAACCCCGACCATCTGGCCATTACCAAAGACTACATTCAAAAGCAAATGGCGTTGCAGGCCAAACAAATGGCGGGTCAGGAATTATCTGAGCAAGAAGCCCATGCTTATAATACGTTGACAGAAACGGTTATGGGTATACCGGAAATTGCCGAGTATTTTCAGGCGCAAATGCAGTTTGGAATCATTTACCAAACCATTATGGATGAGTTGAACACCACCATCGATTTCGATTTGAACTTGTTTGGAGATGATGTGTAAAGCAAAGGTAAATCATGAAAGAAGTCGCAAAAAACAAAACCAAATCAAACCATATCAAACGACTTGTCCTTTTAGGTATCATTATTTTAATGGCTATCGGCCTTTTTGTTAGCAGCTCCCTCGTCTATTCGAGTATGTTGCGACCGGTAGACAGAAGCAACACCTCAGATATTCGCGTTGTGATCCCACAGGGTGCATCCATTGACGATGTCAGCGATATCTTAACTGAGAACAACCTGATAAAAAACAAACGCATCTTTAGAAGCTATGCCAGCCGGCACTCCAATGGACCGAGAAAAATCCAAGCGGGGTCCTATACCTTTAACAAGACCATGTCCGGTACGCAAATATTCGGATTGCTATTGAATGGTGGTAACGCCGAAGGCGATGTGATTATTCCAGAAGGGAGAAACTTAAAGGAAATAGCGCAAATTTTGGAAGAAAACAATATTTGCTCTGCACAATCCTTTATCGAAGAAGCCGGCAATGTGGATTACTATAAACAGGGTCATCCGATTCTGTCCAGTATACCCGACAAACCGGAAAGAAATTTAGAGGGCTACCTCTTTCCCGATACGTATCACTTTTTAGAAAATTCCGAACCCCGAGAGGTCATCAACACCATGTTGAAGCGAACGGAAGAAGTTTTAGACGTCGGCAAACGTCAAGAAATCGAAGCCCAGGGCAAGACTGTAGATGAAATTATCATCATGGGTTCCATCGTAGAATTGGAAACAAAAAGAGCGGAAGACCGCACCAATGCAGCCTCCGTCTTTTACAATCGTATGAAAGCCGAAATGCCTTTGCAATCGGATATTACGATCGATTATGCCCGAGGTTTTAAAGTACCGGTACTCACCGAAGAAGAAACTAAATTTGAATCGCCTTATAACACCTATATCCATTTGGGCCTACCCATAGGCCCGATCTGTTCGCCGGGTATCAGTGCCATAGAAGCGGCACTGCACCCCGCAGATACCAAATATTTATATTTTGTTGCGGATATGGAAACGGGAAAGTTGTACTTCAACGAAACCCACGAAGGACACGAAGCAGATGTTAAAAAGTACATGCCATGAGTGCAGTAGTTCATCACTATATAGAAAAATATCTAAGAGATCTTCTTCCCGATGAAGCGGAGGCGCTTGTCAAGTTGCGCCAAAAAGCGGAAGCGGATCTGATACCGATTATTCATCCCGAAGTGAGAAATCTCTTGGAGATGATAATCAAAAACCATCGCATCACAACAATTTTGGAGGTGGGAACAGCCGTAGGCTATTCCGCCTCCGTTTTTGTGCATGCCATGGGCGATCATGCCCGACGCTTAGATACGATTGAACGCAATCCCGCTATGGTTGTCAAAGCTAAAAAAAATATTGCAGCCATGGGTTATGGAGATAAAATCCATTTACTGGAGGGAGACGCAACGGAAATTGTACCAAAATTGGAAGACAAGTCTTATGAATTAATTTTTTTAGACGGCGCCAAGGGTCATTATGTCCATTTACTGCCGGATTGTCTTAGAATTTTAAAACCCGGTGGGTTTCTCGTCTGTGACAACGTGCTGTACAAAGGGATGATTGCAAACAAAGATTTGGTAATCCGAAGAAGGACAACCATCGTCAAACGCATGCAACGCTTTTTGGAAGAAATCAGTTGTCATCCCGATCTATTAACCACCATCATCCCCATGGGCGACGGTGTGTCCATATCCGTCCTTCAGGAACCGAAGGTTGGCGTGTCCGTAAAAAGAGCCTCGTGTGACGATGGGATGAAACAGCACCGCCAAAAGTAGTATGGCGTAAAAGGAAATCAAACATATGAAGAAAAAACCAGAATTGTTAGCCCCGGCCGGTAATTTCGAAAAACTGAAATATGCCCTTCACTTCGGAGCTGATGCCGTGTATTGTGCAGGGGAACGTTACGGTCTCCGAGCACAATCCGACAACTTTAACATGGAAACTCTAAAAGAAGCAGTGACCTATACCCACGATAGGGGCAAAAAAATATACATCACCGTCAACATGCTACCCAGAAATGAAGATTTTATCGGTTTGCCCGAATACCTCAGTCAAATCAATGCACTGGGCATCGACGGTATCATCGTAGCGGATCCCGGAGTCTTTATGGTGGCGAAAGAAACGGTTCCCAATTTAAAAATTTCCATGAGCACCCAAACCAACAACTTAAACTCCCAAAGCGTTTTGTTCTGGTATAAGCAAGGGGCGCGGCGAATGGTTCTAGCCAGAGAGTTGAGTTATCGCGAAATCAGTGAAATTATGGCAAATAAGCCACAAGATATGGAAATAGAGATATTTGTTCACGGAGCGATGTGCATCGCCTATTCCGGACGTTGCCTGTTATCCCACTATATGACAGGTCGGGATGCCAACCGGGGGGATTGCGCCCAGTCTTGTCGTTGGAAATACCATTTAATGGAAGAGCAACGACCGGAAGAATACTTTCCAATCGAAGAAGACGGCGAAGGAGCCTTTGTCTTCAACTCCAAGGATTTGTGCTTGATTCGCCAAATACCCACTTTGATGGCTACCGGCATCGACAGCTTTAAGATTGAAGGCAGAATGAAGAGCTTGTACTATGTCTCAACCGTGGTATCGGTGTACCGACAGGTGATCGACCGTTGTAATGAAGACCCGAATTTTATCGAAGTACCGGAGAGTTATGTTGAAGAACTTCAGAAAACCAGTCATCGACACTTTACAGAAGGTTTTTTCCATGGTACACTTGGCGAGTCGTCTCAAAACTATGAGAGCTCATCCTATCAGCGCTCCTATGATTTTGCCGGAATTGTTTTAGACTACGATGTCCAAAATAAAATGGCTTTGGTGGAACAACGCAATAAAATTTCCCTTGGGGATACCATAGAAATACTATCTGCGAGTCATCAGCATGGATCTTATAGACAAATTGTAACTTTTATGAAGGACGAGGAAGGCAACACCCTTCAAGAAGTACCCCATCCACAGATGCATTTTTACATCAAAATGGAAATTCCGGTTCGAAAGATGGATATTTTGAGAAAACCACGGCATAAATGAACAATTATTAAAGAAATCTTTATAAATTGTGACAAATAATTAAAAAAGATGTTGCAATCATAAAAATATGTGTTAGTATATATACAAATTGTAAAAAAAGTTACAATTGGAAGAAATTGAGAGGTGGTGGTACATTATTAACAACGAAAACCATCGCTTAGGTGCTGGGTTAGCAGACCGAGTGGAAAGCTATTACAGCACGATAAGCATAAGAAGCAAGATTGTCTTTTTCGGTTTTTTCGTTGCCTTACTCATCGGCGTATTTTCTTCAACGTGCTTCGGTTACGAAGTCAACATTAACGGTAAACGTGTCGGCTACACAAAGGATGCCACAAACTTTACCAATGGTTTGAATAAAGTAGAACAACACTTTAAAACACAATACGGTATTGATAACTTGTATATTGCTGAAGATATAGAAGTGAAACCCAAATTTGTATTGACCAAACCCATTTTAGATGAAGAAGATTTTTATACAGAACTTTGCTGTTCGGATTTAAATGTCAATGTGCGCGGCTATGCGCTACAGATTGACGGTGTCGAAGTCGGAAGTTTTACTTCTGAAGAACAGGCACAAAAATCCGTCCAAGAAACAGTAAACAAAAGTGCAAACTTGGATGTAACAAAAGACGAATTGGTTTCTTATGAAATTAAAGAAGACATCCAAACAACGCCTAAAACTTTTAATCTCAAAGAAGTTAGAAGTGAAGACCTATGGTCGACATACTTACTAACTGGAGATAAAAAGGTAATGAATAACGAAGAAGCGATCGCAAATCAGGGATTGCCTCAATTGGCAAGCCGTGGTGATTTCGAGGTGGTCGCACAACCGGAGGAAGCTCAACCAGAAGAAGCGCCTCAAGTTGTGGAAAATGTTGAAAATAATGAGAATCTAGTTACAGAAAATGATGAGACTGAGACAAGCTCCGGTTTCTTAAAGATCAATGTTGTAAAAAGATCCATTGAAAATGAAGTCATTCCTTTCTCAGTAGAAGAACAGGATGATCCGAATTTATTTGTGGGACAAGAGAAGGTATTACAGGAAGGTGTCGACGGACAACTTGAAAAAGAGATCGAGTACACCTACCAAGATGGAGAAGTCGTAGAAGCAAACCAACTGTCGGAAAGAATCGTCGCGGAATCTGTTAAGAAGATTGTCGCAAAGGGCGTAAAAAACAATCAGACAATGCGTTCAAAATGCGGAAGATTCATATTACCATCTAACGGAAATATTTCTGCAATTGTAAAACCCGGAAGCCATGCTGGCGGAAGAGCGGTTGACATTGCAAATAGTACAGGAACCCCGATCTTTGCAGTAGGAGACGGCGTCGTTACGAAAGCCGAGTACTATGGAGGATACGGAAACTGTATTATTGTCGACATGGGCAATGGAGATTCCTACCTGATTGGACACATGTCCGCATTCAGAGTCGGTGTAGGTGATCACGTCACACAAGGACAAATTATTGGTGATATGGGCAGTACGGGTAACTCATCCGGGCCCCACGCACACTTAGAATTATACATAGGTGGCGTACAACAAGTTATTACCGAAATATGGTCCATCAGTGAAGGCCAAAACGTATAAAACCACAATGAGAGAAACCTTATGAGGCTATCAACTCCCCTCATAAGGTTTCTTTGCGCGTAGGCATAAGTCGTGCGAATTCAAATCCAAAAGAGAACCCTTGTGCTTGCACAAAAAGATTCTCTTTTGGATTTGAATTTATAAGACGTGCCCGTTCATGAGCGAATGTTGCGAAGCAACAAAGCGAATGCGGGTGCGTCTTTTTTTATTGGGAAGCAATAAAAAGCGGCACGACATAACGCAGTCATAGCACGCGCCCGTTCATACTTAAATGTTGCGAAGCAACAAAGCGAATGCGGGTGCGTCTTTTTTTATTGGGAAGCAATAAAAAGCGACACGACATAACGAAGTCATAGCACGCGCCCTTTCATACTTAAATGCTGCGAAGCAACAAAGCGAATAACGGTTGCGTCTTTTTTTATTGGAAGCAATAAAAGCATCACGACATAACGCAGTCATAGCACGTGCCCTTTAATGCTTAAATGTTGCGAAGCAACAAAGCGAATGACGGTTGCGTCTTTTTTTATTGGGAAGCAACAAAAAGCGGCACGACTGATAAGGTTATTCAATACGCTATCTATTTAAAAATATCAACATTAAAGTTTTAGAAATCATAGTAAAATAATTGTGAATAAAACCGATTAGGTGCCTGTAACGACCACTTATAACAAATCAGTAGATAATTTTTAAGTCTTTGACTATACTGTCATTACAAAAGGAAGGTGATCAGATGGAAATCGAAATCAAAATAGATAAACAGTGTACCGTTCCAAAGGTAACGATTGTGACGGATCAAATGACGGAGGCCATCCAAAACCTTGTCGAAAAAATTTCAGAGGCGACCTCCCAAAAATTGATTGGGGGATTTAAAAATGAGATGTTTGAAGTTCTGGATCAGTCCAATCTCATCAGGATTTACACGAAGGGTGGAAAAGTGTTTGCCATGAGCGAAAAAGGAGAGTATGCCCTTCGATTAAGGCTATACGAAATAGAAGAACGTTTAGACAACAAGAACTTTATGAGAATATCCCACTCGGAAATCATCAACATTCAAAAGGTGAAGAGTTTCGATTTGAGTTTTTCCGGTACCATTTGTGTTTGCTTTGATGACGGTTCGCAAACCTTTGCGTCTCGGCGCTATGTTTCTAGAATTAAAAAAATATTGGGAATTTGAGGTGATAACATGAAAAGACAACTTTTTTTTAGAGGGTTGCTAGGCTTTCCCTTGGGCATTGCCATTGGCCATGTGGTGAGTATTGTCGTATCCGCCATGGTTTCCCATTCCATGGGCCATGCATCCTACTTTGTTTGTGCGCCGGCACTGATCGATTTAACAGGTAACGAGTTGAATGCGGTCATCTTGCAGACGCTTTTAAGCGGCGTACTGGGTTCTGTTTTTGCGGCCAGTTCTATGATTTGGGAATTAGAAGATTGGAGTATTGCCAAGCAAACGGGTATGCACTTTACCATCACGGCATCGGTAATGATGCCGATTGCTTATCTCTTAAAGTGGATGGACAATAGCTTCTATGGCTTTGTTGTGTATTTTGCTATTTTTGCTTTGATCTTTTTCGTCATCTGGCTGGTACAATATTGGGTGGTGAAGAAAAAAATCGATCAAATCAATGCGAAACTCAAATAATAAAAAAAGTGTATTGAGTCAATTGATAAAAATTGGATTGAAGGGTTAGCGCATTTCGATATACTGAAAAGTTTGATTTGAAGGATTCTTTGTAGAAAAAAAACAGGTTTAGTGGTACACTTATTGTGTAAACAAATCTAAATCAGAAGTACAACGAGGTGAAAATATGAAAGAATTTAGTTTTACAATTACAGACCCTATCGGCATCCACGCGAGACCGGCGGGTTTGTTGGTTAAATTCCTACACGGCTTTGCGTCGAAAATCACGATAGTGAAAGGTGATAAAAAAGCAGATCCCAAAAGCATGCTGTCCCTCATGGGTTTAGCTGCCAAATGCGGAGAAACACTAACCGTTCAATTGGAAGGCGATCAAGCGGAAGCAGAAGCTGAAAAGCTGGAAGCCTATATGAAAGAAAACTTTTAAATAAATGCATACACGAAGAGCCATTGATCTGTACTATCCCAGATCAATGGCTCTTATGTATGGCCGATGGCGTGAAATGAAATCTTTTTATTTAAGTGGCAAAGTGAGATGATGAAAGATTTTACCAGCTGCCACCGCCACCGCCGCCGGAACCGCCGCCGGAAAAGCCGCCACCGCCGCCGGAACTACCACCGCCGGAGAAAGAGCCACCACCGGAAGAGGGAGCAGCAGTTCGAATATCTGATACGACTCGATCCATATTACTTTCAAATTGTTTCATGAAAGTATGGGTGTTGAACCTACCGGCAACATAGGCAGCAGCATAGAAACTGTTTGGACTGATCCCACCGGGGTGTCGCTCAACATCCCATCTAGGTGGTTCTATTTGAATCGATTCAAAACGTTTTGCCCACTTGTTGCTGACATTTAAAATATACGCGTAGGGTAAAATGGCATAAAAATATTGGGGATTTTCTTCAACCAACATTTCTAAGCGATCCTTTTCTGCGGTTTCAATAAAATGTTTAAACCCTAACACCTCTCCGTACAATCTATTGCCTTCTTCCGAACGTTTGGGGTACATCGCAATGGTCATACCCAACAATATGTTGATGATAAAAGGCAAATAAAAGTAAAAGGGAAGATGAATTAAATGTTGATAGGATGCGCGAAAAATAGCATAGACAACCAAAGAGCCTAAAAGGTATTTGATCAGAGATCCTATTTTGTTTTTTCGCCTGACACCCATGACCAGTATCGGTACACTGTATAACATCATTCCTAAAGTTACCAGAGCAATGCCGACAAAGCTTAAAAAATATTGTTGATAGGCTACAAACAATGCCAAGACCACACTGTTAAGCAGCATGAGTATGGCGACAAAGAAGGCGTAATAATTCTCATATTTAAAAATATGCTCTTCTAAAAAGTTGGTGATGATCTCACCGGCCGCACCGATATTTTTATACAAGTTATCGGACAAACGACCGGTGTTGGTATAGTAGAGGTTGTTCGATGTTGTTTTTCCGCCTTTTACGTATTTTTTTCGCCCCATGGATAAGCCCTTGTAGATCGTGGAGATCAAGGGATCCTCGTCGGGAGAGAGGTTTTTCAAGAAAACCAAATCCATGGTGTTTTTCTTTTTAATGATCCCGGTGGTTTCGCCTTCTTCTAAGGCAAGGTAGCCTTTATTAGCCAAATGAATGATGTTGGCGGCAATTAATTTCTTCTTATCGACCTGTCCGTTGTAAATACCGCCGATGATGCCGGGGTTTAAATTGTCGGGGGGGTTATACGCGATGGGTTGAACCGGCTTCGTGTTGCGTTTTCTGGTCAACCATAAAACCAAACTGAGAATACCTGTCAACACAGCCCCGATGATTAAGACGGGATCTTGTCGTCGAATGGAGGGCATTTGAGAATAATACCCTTCAGGCAAGGGGATATAGACGGTAATCCCTTCGTTGGCTTTCAGAGGTTGGACGATCTCGGCATGTATGGTGTTGCCCTCCACATGGAAAGCAACTCTGTCCGAATCGAAATCTCCATATCTACCTGCAAGAAATTGTATCTTTGAAGCATCAAAGGCCTTCGGCATCTGAATGGTCAACCGGCCCCCTTCAATGGGAGCCTTCCAAAATTGAGGTATGATATTAAAGTACAACCAGTCCATCTCGCGGTTGGTATCGTCAGAAGATTGCCAGCGATATTGGATGTTGTAGTCCATATCCCCGGTGATGGTGGTGTTTTTGTCCCCTAAACGAATGGTGTAAACACCGTCTTCCGTTAGGATTTTTTTGTTAACATTGGTTTTGACTTTGCTGATTTTTCCAACAAAAGGGGTGGATTTTATGGTGCCATCCTCCTTATGGAGATGGTATTGGCCCTTTAAAGGAATAGATCTGAAAATACCGCGACGCGCTTCAATAAAGTGAACAGAGATATCCTCGGTGATATCAAAGCTGAAGTCTTCGTGTACTTTCATGTTAACGGAATAGTTCTTTGTGATAAAATCGTGTTCTTGCCCGTGTACGGGGCCCGCAACACAGACCATGATGAGGGCTACCCACAGGCATAAGCAAATGAATCTTTTTTTCATCATCTCTCCTCAATAAAAATCAAACCAAATGGTACCGGTGTTTAAAAACGCACCTCCGGCACGCTTCTTTCGTCTTCGCTGTCCAAGGTGTAAAAGGGTTGTTTGGTAAAACCCAGAATACCGGCGATGAGATTATTGGGAAATACGGCGACGACGTTGTTAAATTGTTTAACAGTGCCGTTGTAATACAGACGACTTTTAGCGATATCGCTTTCAATTTTTTGCAAGCGGTTTTGTAAATCCATAAAATTGGCATTGGCTTTTAAATCCGGATAGTTTTCCGCTACGGCAAAAAGAGAGCGCAGCGCCCGCGTTAATTGGCCCTCCGCTGCGAGGGCTTCTTCCACATTTTGTGTATGACTGGCTATATTTCTTGCAGAGATGACCGCCTCTAGGGTTTCGGATTCGTGGCTGGCATAGCCCTTGACCGTTTCCACTAAATTGGGGATTAAATCGTAACGCATTTTCATTTGGACATCCATTCCGGAATACGCTTCATCCACTTGGTTTTTTAGCCGGATCAAGCGGTTGAATATGACAATGATGCCAACCGCTAAAAGAAGAACGACACCGAGAATGGGTAAAAAAATATTTGACATGTTGATTCCTCCATTTTTTTTTATTATAGCACAGTGACGGTGCACATCCTATTAAATGTCAAGTCTAACAAAAAGAGATAACCACTTAATTTAATATGTTATAATAATGTACAAGACTGAAAAGGATCGATGAGATGAATTTAGACCGAAGAACCAGAGAAATTCTAAAACATTTTGAACACAAAGGGTTTGAAGCTTTTATTGTCGGTGGCTGTGTACGCGACTACATCATGGGGGTGCAACCCTCCGACTACGACATTGCGACCAATGCCACACCCGACGAGGTCATGACTATTTTTGACAAGGTGATTCCCACCGGGTTAAAGCACGGCACGGTGACGGTTTTTTATGATAAAACCTCCTACGAAGTAACCACTTATCGCAGGGAAACGGGTTACAGCGATGTGCGCCGTCCCGATAAAGTTACCTTTGTGCGCACCATCGAGGAAGACTTAAGCCGGCGGGATTTTACCGTCAATGCCATGGCCTACAACGAACAAAGAGGCTTGGTAGATCCCTTCAATGGCCGCAAGGACATCGCAAACAAAAAGATCGTTTGCGTTGGCGACCCCATGGAAAGGCTCTCGGAAGATGGCTTGCGCATACTCAGGGCCTTGCGTTTTGCCGCCTGTTTGGATTTTGAAATAGAAAAAAATACGGAAAATGCGCTTTATACTTTAAAGAAAAACTTGAGAGCCGTCGCTCAAGAACGCAGCCTCGTTGAATTGACAAAACTGCTGTGTGGTATTGGGGCCGGCAAGGTTCTGCTACAGCATATAGCCATCATTGCAGAGGTGATACCGGAATTATTACCCATGCAGAATTTTTGTCAAAATAACCCCCACCATTGTTACGATGTTTTGGAGCATACAACGGTAGCCTTGGATGCTGCCCCGGCCGATCCCATCATCCGCTGGGTTCTTTTGCTCCACGATATCGGAAAACCCCACACCTACACGGAGGATGAGGCGGGCATCGGCCACTTTAGAGGACATGAAGAAGTCAGCACCGAAATAGCCGGCCGCTTACTCAAACGTTTAAGAATGGATAACCACAGCATTCAACGTATCAAAACCTTGATAACGTACCACGACCATTACCTGCAACCGACGGTGGCCAACGTCAAAAGAAACTTGGCCCGTTTGGGAGAAGAAAACTTTATGGCCATGATTGCCATTCAACAAGCGGATAATATGGGTCAACACCTGGACTACCGATTGTCCTCAAAGCACTTTGAAAGCATACGGGACATCGCGAATCAGGTTCTAGAAGAACAAATGGCCTTTCAATTATCTCAATTGGCGGTGGACGGCTACGATATGATGGACTTGGGCTTAGAAGGCCCTGAAATAGGCAATATGTTGGATGAATTATTGGAATTGGTAGTGGAGGATCAACTCCCCAATCAAAAACAAAATTTACTTGAGGCGTCCAAAAAAATTTTGGATGATAAAGAATATGAAAAACATCGTTGAAAATGATCGGAAGCTGGTGGAAGCTGCGATCGAAGTCATACAAAATAATTACGATTCAGAACATCTGCGACACACGGTCGGAGCCGCTATTCGCACGGCAAATGGCCACGTCTATACGGGGATCAATATCTACTCCATTCATGGGGCCTGTGCGGAGCTCATCGCCATAGGAAAGGCCATGACCGACGGCCACCGCAAGTTTGATACCATTGTATCCGTTCATTTTTGGGAAGGCAAGTGGCAAGTCGTAGCGCCTTGCGGCAATTGTAGGCAGCTCTTTGCGGATTATTTCCCCAAGGGTTTCGTCCTCCTACAAGGGGAAGAAGGCTTGGAAAAAGTGCCGGTTTTGGATCTTATTCCCAAAGCTTATTGCAATCGCAATTCAAAAAATAAAAAAGATTTAGCGCGCGAGAAAACAAAGCGCAGCCAGTTAAAATACTAAAAGGAAGATAATACAATGTCACTAACAAAAGTAAAAGAATTCTTAGAAAAACACAACTTGTCCCACCGTTTGCAAGAGCACGAAGAAAGCTCCGCAACTGTCGAATTAGCCGCTAAAGCCGTCGGGTGTGAACCCGCCATGATAGCCAAAACCATGGCGTTTATGGCAAACGAAGAACCCATTCTCATCCTATTAGCGGGAGATGTTAAAATCGACAATCGAAAATTTAAAGACCAGTTTAAGACCAAAGCAAAAATGATGAATCCGAAAGAAATTACAGAATACACCGGTTTTATGATAGGTGGGGTTTCGCCCTTCGGCTTTAAAGAAGGCGTGAACATTTATCTCGACGAATCCTTAAAACGCTTTGACGTGGTTTACCCGGCGGGCGGGTCGGACAATTCTTCCGTCAAAATAACCATCGAAGAACTAACAAAAATTTTAAACAACCCCATTTGGGTGGATGTTTCAAAATCGATTTAGTATAGATTCAAAAGACGATGTCTTTCAAATCATAAAAAAGGTGCCGAAGAAAATTGCTATAATTTTCTCTGCACCTTCCTTATTGATTTATCGATTATAAAATGAAATTAATGCCTTGCTCTGCCGGATCCGTCGCAGATACCTGTGCCATTTGCACAAACACCTGTTCCGCTACCGTGGTGGCCATGACCACTGAGACCGTTTTGTGGTCCGGTTCCGTCACAAACGCCGCCTTGGCCTTGTTCGCCCACAGGTCCGGTACCGTCACATGCGCCGTTGCCATGACCGTGGCCTTGGCCGGTTCCGTCGCAAACGTTGTCACAGTTGGCTCGGTGTTCTTTCATTTGCTGCATTCTTTGGTTGGCTTTCTCTTGGGAGATGCGACCTTCCGCAACGCAAGCTTCCAGACGTTCTTGCATACGCGCTTGTCTGTCCTCTTGGGAAAGCCCTCCGTGGTGACCATTCCCGGCAAAAACCGTTAAACTGGTGCCGACGATTAAGGCGATTAACCCGATCGTTAAAAATATTCTTAATTTAGATTTCATAGTAGTTTCCTCCTGTTCTATGATCTTGAACCTATCATATACTCTTTATATGTCATGATTGTGTTTTTAAAAAGTTTTTTGCAAGACTTTTTGCCATCTAAAAAACATACTGATTCATTATACTGTCACAAGGAGGTGTCAAATGACAAAAATACTGATTGCCGACGATCATCAAAAAATACTGGAAATCCTCGGCGAATACGCAAAAAAAGAAGGTTACGAGGTGTTGACGGCCAACAACGGCGAAGACGCTTTAAACTTAACCCTCAAAGAAAAACCGGATATTGTTTTATTGGATGTGATGATGCCTAAAAAAGACGGTTTTGAAGTGTGTCGAGAAATACGCAAAACCTCCATGGTGCCGGTTATCATGATAACCGCTCGGGGAGAAGACTTTGAAAAAATAATGGGATTGGACATCGGCGCCGACGACTATATTGTCAAACCCTTCTCCCCCGGGGAAGTGATGGCCCGTGTGCGTGCCCTTTTAAGAAGAATAGAAGAAGAGGAACACATTGAGGATCGGGTTCTCAACTTAAAAAACTTGAGCATTCATTTAGATCGCTTTGAAACCACCATCGACGATGTGCCCATCCCCTTAACAAAAAAAGAAATGGAAATGTTGTGGCTTTTTGCATCCTATCCCGGAAAGGTCTTTACCCGAGATAACTTGTTGGACTCCCTATGGGGGATCGATTATTTTGGAGACAGCCGTACCGTGGATTCCCACATCAAACGCTTGAGGGCAAAAATCAAAGAACAGCCCCACCCGGAATGGGACATTGTAACGGTTCGCGGTGTGGGTTACAAATTGGAGACAACTCCATGATGCGCTCCTTGGCTGTTAAAATGGTCTTGGCTTTTTCCGCCATTTTGATCTTCTTCTCCATTGTCATCGGTACCGCCTTCAACTACCTGTTTACCAAACATACAGCAAATATTCAATTCGCACAAATACAGGAACAAGGCATGGCAATAGCCGGTATTGTTTCAAATTATTTGGAAACACCAGGGCAGTTACCGGAACACAATGCCCACGAAGGGAATAAAGGACATGGCAATGGCCAAAACGGCATGGGACAAGGTGTCCAAAAATTATTGACAACCTTAGAAGCCATGACTACCGGCGAAATTTGGATTGTCGACGATCAAGCCAAAAGCATTACCTTCGGCCACCACGGAGAGATGCTCTCCTACGGCGAATTGCCGGAAGGGGCCGAAAAAATGATTCGCAAGGTCTTTGCCGGCGAAATTACCACCGGAGAAGCCTTTAACCCTCTCATGCCGGAAGAAAACATTACCTTAGGCGTACCGGTTTACAATCAAACCGGCGATGCCATTGTCGCAGGTGTTTTACTCCATACACCGGTAAAAGGTATGGAACAAGCCTCCCGTGAGGGTAACAATATTTTGAGGATTTCCTTGGCGGTTGCCTTTGGCTTATCCGTCGTCATCACCTTATTCTTGGTGTCTCGACTGACAAAACCCTTAAAACGCATGGAGGAAACGGCTAAAACCCTAACCGCCGGAGACTATAGCGCAAGAACGGGTATCGTACAGAAAGATGAAATTGGATCTCTTGCCAAAAGTTTAGATGTTTTTGCCGAAAGGTTGGAACAAGCAGAAAAAGAAAGCAGAGATCAAGAACAAGCGAGAAGAGATTTTATTTCCGGTATTTCTCACGAACTGCGCACTCCCGTCACCGTGATGCGCGCGTCCTTAGAATCCCTTATAGATGGTGTGATCACGGACCCCGCACAGGTCGAGGCCAACTACCGACAACTCAATGAAGAGGGCAAACAATTGGAACGTTTGGTCAACGATTTATTGGAACTAACCCGATTGCAAAACCCGGGCTTTGCCTTAAACCTTGAAACCATCGATTTTCAACAAGTTTTATCCGACAATGTGCGCATGGCAAAAGCCATTGCCCGAGATAAAGAGATTCGCATCACTAAAAATGCCCCCGAAGGCGAAGTGCTGCTACTTGGAGATTATGGCCGTTTGCGGCAACTGGTAGCCATTTTATTAGACAATGCCATCAAATATTCCGATGCGGGCAGTGAAGTGATTTTAAATTTAACCATCGAAGCGAAGGAAATGGTCTTAAAAGTGATTGACCACGGTGTCGGTATTGCCATTGAAGATGCTGAAAAAATTTTCGATCGATTCTTTCACAAAGGGGGTGGCACCGGTTTGGGGTTGCCCATCGCCCGGGAAATTGCCACGCGCCATCAAGGCACATTGAGCTGCCAAAGCACGCCGGGAGTCGGCTCCACTTTTCAATTGACTTTACCGGTTTTAAGGGAAACAAGACAAGAAGAATGAAAAAATCCTATCGATATGATATCGATAGGATTTTTTTGTAAGAATAAAAGAGAGTCATCAAAAACGGCTTAGCCAACTTGTTTAGGAAGGATCATCGTCGTCCATTGTTGCCAAAACTCTAAGCCTTTTTCTCACTGCTTTCTTGGATTGTCCTGATGCTCTTAAGAGCTCCTCCGACCAATTAATATCTTTCCTTTTGATGGGCGGTGGTGTTCTGTCTGTAATGCTGCAGGTTACGCCCATGCCGATCAACGTTCCAATCAATATCAAAAATGGCATTGTCTTTCCTTCCTTTCTATGAGGGATATCCGTCAAATTAAAATTCTTAAATGTTAGAATCCAATCATACTTGGATGTTTTTTTTATACAGATTGTCAGAAAATTTACTTGATTATAGAGCCTGCGAGGAATAGTCTTTCTACACATAGTTTATCATAAATAAGAGCAGAATTACTCATGTATGTGGGAGTACGTATGAGTGGTTTTGTCAGAGCGATTAGCAAGCGGTGGAGAAAGTGAGCGGGAAAACCACTAACCGCAACATCTACAATGATAAACCCACCGCTTGCTAATCGTTCCAGCGTTAAAATTATAACATACTAATAGTTGTTTTTACAATCTTCTCTTTCGGCCTTGAGCTACGCTAACGTTTTTTAACAAGCGATGTTTAATCTATTCTTATCTTCCAAGGTCACCCCCGCATCTGCGGGGAGTACTTTCTGCAATTGAGTGTTTTTACGCCGTTGTTGGGATCATCCCCGCGTCTGCGGGGAGTACTTCCCCACTTCTTGTTTCCCCAGCCGGGTTTATGGATCATCTCCGCGTCTGCGGGGAGTACTCGTTCCCCTTTACCTCTAATACCCTCCAGTCGGGATCATCCCCGCGTCTGCGGGGAGTACGGAATGTGGCGGTACACACTGGAAAAAAGAGGTGGATCATCCCCGCGTCTGCGGGGAGTACGGAGAACATCGTACAGGCCACCGCACGCGACTGGGATCATCCCCGCGTCTGCGGGGAGTACGGTGAATAAGTCAACTCTGCTCTTCTTTACAGGGGATCATACCCGCGTCTGCGGGGAGTACACGAAGGTCAAATGGCATTGATTTCAGAGCGAAGGATCATCCCCGCGTCTGCGGGGAGTACGCTCTCCCCTGGCACTGTCACAATAAAAGGGGGGGATCATCCCCGCGTCTGCGGGGAGTACGATTGTTGAGCGGAAAAATTCTCGTCATTCATGGGATCATCCCCGCGTCTGCGGGGAGTACGTTTCCCACTTGGATAGCATGCCTTTATTTATGGGATCATCCCCGCGTCTGCGGGGAGTACTGTCCGGCCTAATCGCTCGCCGCCGTCTAGTAGAGGATCATCCCCGCGTCTGCGGGGAGTACGCCTAAAGATAGCCCTCGCAGGCTATCTATTTAGTATCATCCCCGCGTCTGCGGGGAGTACGCAGTGGCCCTTTGACATGGTGATTGTAGACGAGGGATCATCCCCGCGTCTGCGGGGAGTACAACGTGATTTAGCTAAGTGAAAACTTTACGAAGGGATCATCCCCGCGTCTGCGGGGAGTACTTAGATTATGATCTCTTTGCAAGGTTTGTAGAGGGATCATCCCCGCGTCTGCGGGGAGTACGTTTGCCTACTTTAAGATGCCCGGCGCCAATGTGGGATCATCCCCGCGTCTGCGGGGAGTACCCATAACCCATCGTCGTTGACTGCATAAATATGGGATCATCCCCGCGTCTGCGGGGAGTACTGTGTAATAATTTGCCGGCGTGGTAGAATCCTGGGATCATCCCCGCGTCTGCGGGGAGTACCTACTGCCTTACATCACAAAAGCGATACAAGAGGGATCATCCCCGCGTCTGCGGGGAGTACCGTGCACAGACTTTAGCCCAATGGTCAACGAGCGGGATCATCCCCGCGTCTGCGGGGAGTACGCGTTATGTAAATCAGCGTACCGTAAATTAGCGGGATCATCCCCGCGTCTGCGGGGAGTACACAGTTATCGCATGTTAGCTCACCGATTAGCCGGGATCATCCCCGCGTCTGCGGGGAGTACTGATAATTTATTACCAAAGGCGGTGGCGGTAGAGGATCAACCCCGCGTCTGCGGGGAGTACGAATTGTCCGGCTGTTTCCGCAAGGGTCGCCAATGGATCATCCCCGCGTCTGCGGGGAGTACGCCGTTAAGCCGATCGACGGGCAAGGGATCGGGGGATCATCCCCGCGTCTGCGGGGAGTACTTCGGCTGATGCTGCCGGCGGGGCGAGTGGGAGGGATCATCCCCGCGTCTGCGGGGAGTACAAAACTAGCCACCCCGGAGAGGGTGGCTTTTCGGGATCATCCCCGCGTCTGCGGGGAGTACGCGTACCGTAAATTAGCGTATCGCAAATTAGCGGGATCATCCCCGCGTCTGCGGGGAGTACAATCCATCTTAACAACTGGCCTCAGTGATGGCGGGGATCATCCCCGCGTCTGCGGGGAGTACTAGTTCTTTCATTTTCCTTCTCCTTAGTATGTGGGATCATCCCCGCGTCTGCGGGGAGTACAGAGACATGGATAATTTGTTTATTAATACTTTGGGATCATCCCCGCGTCTGCGGGGAGTACATCTTTAGTGCCGTCCCCGTCGTGGATCGGGTGGGATCATCCCCGCGTCTGCGGGGAGTACACTGAAAAGATCCCATAAATTCGTACTTCTGTGAAAGAATATTTGCAAAATTATTTAGTTTCGAAAAATTATTTAAAGTACTTATTGATAATTTGCTCATAAATTTTGTAAGTTGTTAGACAATCATCATATGCTCTATGACTTTGTTTAATATCAACTTTCAGTGCTTCTGCAATACTAGTTAATTTGTAATCCCTAGTATTTCTAACAAATTTTCTAGACAATCTTAGTGTATCTATAAAAGGATTATTAAGCAATCTAAGACCATGTTTTTTTGCTGAATAATTCAGAAATTTATAATCAAAAAGGGTGTTATGGGCAACTACAGTATTTTTCCCAATGAATGTCATTATTTCATTGATAACAAATTCTTCTTTCTTACCATGGTTTTGAAGCATAATGCTTGTTATCCCAGTTAACTTCTCAATACTAGCTGGCAGTTTTTGATCCACTTTGATTAAATATGTGATTTGATCAATAATTTTGTGATCCTCAATTTTAAGTGCAGCAACCTCTATCAATTTGTCTGAGCCTATATTTGTGCCAGTTGTTTCTGTATCTAAAACAACATAGTTGTCTAAAACAGATGAATTTAGAGCGTCATTTTTTTGATATTGTTTAGCTTTTATAATTTTACTTGCTTTGCTAAAATTGGTGTTTGCCTTTTCTTTATTTATTGAATATGTTTTTGGACGCATCACTAAATCTAAACCATCATATTCAACTGTTTTCCAATAGGAGTTATGCACTTTGAATTTTAAACCTTGTTCTGTATTGCTTGAGTAGACTAGCACTGCTCTGCCATTCTTTAAATTTGTTACTATGCGTTCCCATAAATTATCTCTTACACGAGCGGAAATCTTTCCGACATAAACTCCCGGGTCGATTTCAAGTAACCACAAAGTTAAATCTCCACGTAAATTCGCTGGACAATTGGTGAGACTTATTACTACCATCTTAAAACCACTTTCAATTGTTGGAAATTATTTTCACTCATGCGTTTGATGATTTGAATTCAAAGTATTGAGTTCCACTAGCCTCTAATGATCCTTTGTCATCCCAGAGATAGACAATATCGATCTCAAGATCGCTATCATCATTATCTAATAAATGATTGATATCACTGACAATTCTTGTCAATAATTTCGTATCTTTAAACCTATCCCTAGTTCTTCTTCGGACAACGGCAGCAATATCATCAGTATCTTCGGATGCTACCTCGAAAGCAATTGGTATTGTGATCTCAGCTTTGTAGAGATCAGCGATATCGAATACAAAGGAACGCTCGTGGCCGGTATGAATAAAACCTAAACCGGGGGAACACCCGAGAGCTACAATGACGGAATGCACAAGCCCATATAAACAAGCGTGAGCAGCAGAAAGAGCTTGATTGACAGGTGTTCCTCCTTCAAAGTCTTTTGAATCGTATTCTCTTTTTTCCCATTTTATGTTGTATTTTTTTGAGTTTTTCGAATACTCTTTTCTTACCCTAGAACCTTCACGACCTCGTATCTGTTGCATGGTTAGATTGCTGACATCTTCGTCAAAACGCATTTGATACATTTTTCGGGCGACAGCAAGTCTTGAACGCGTGTTTGTTACAAGTTTTGCTTGCGATATTAACATCCGTGATGATTTAGCTAAAGATCTTCCATGTGCATAATAACGCACTCCTTCTTCTCCAACCCATACGATAGAGGCACCGCAATTGCCAATGAGTTCGACCGCACGATGTGTGATGTCTGTACCCGGTCCTAATAAAATAGTATTAATTGTTGCGGCCGGTACGTGTACAGATCCTTTCTCATCCACAAAAACAATAGAGCCGTCTTGTCTATTAATCTTACATCTTTCAACATATAAAAATGTAATACGATCTTTGATTCTAGGTAGCGCAGCTAGTTCCGGTTTTATAATGCCGGATTTTTGTTTTTGCATGATGATCTCCTATGCCAATGTCAATAATCCACAACCATAAGCTTTACTTCTACCATAGCCGTTAATCAATACTTCACGTAATTTTTCAATATTTTCAATCTGTAAATGACCTTCATAAGTTACAGTTTTAATATTGAATGTTCTTGTTTTTTTAACAACATCTGTTCCTCTGGCTATGATATCAAAAGTTTGTTTATCCTTTTTATTCTTAAGGATGATACCCATCTTTTCAGCTCTATTCAAGAGCCATTCAGATTGTTTGTCAATGGCTACAGGAATTTTTTTGCCGCGAACGCCGTAGGGCTTGTCTGAAGAAGAAGCAATTGGATTAGCTCTATATCTAAAGCGCCAAACTTGCCCTTTTTCTAATGTATCTAAAAAAGCGATATAATTTTTTGTAAGTCCTTGATTTCGATTGAGTTCTCTATATCCAAATTGTTTTATTAATACATCAAGCTTAGGTTTTTCTGAACTGACTATTAATAAATAGGAATTACCTTTTAATTGATCGATTCTCCACAGAGATCTTTTTTCTGAACAGTCCAAGGCATTTTGAATGGCACCATGAAAGAGGTTAAGATTATTAAAGGCCATTAATGTTTTTCTATTATGATGATTAAGCTTTACTCTACTCATATACATGGTCTGTCACCTCCGCCAAGCTTTTCATTGGATCATGTTCGCTCGCTTTACCTTTTATTGGATTTGGATATGGTGGGTTTACCCAAAGCTCTCTAATTGAACGATAACCATACTGTCTGTACTCATGACTGAAGGTTATAGGATTATCCTTTAGGGTATAGGAGTTGATATCATCACTGGTCGTTTCTATTTGAACTCTTAGTAAAGATTCAGAGGTTCTATTAATACTATCGAATAATCTCGGCTCTGACTTAAGTGCATCAAGAAGAGAAACATCTCTTATCCCTAAAACAATACGACCTTCCGGTGGACAAGACCTTCTACCTAAATATAAGGGATATTTAGGGGATAGTAATGCGTTTTTGATCAATAGCAACTTATCGTAAGGCCCTTCAATGCCGGAAAGAAATAAAGCGTCGGCAAGATAATATCTGTCGGAAATATTAGCGTTTTTTAGCCCTGGTACTTGTGCTTTATGAAAGTCTTTGTGTATCAATCCCTCTCTGTCTGCTCGAAAACCATAGATGAAGTTTTCTCTTAATTCTGTTAAGTCAGAACCTCTATCATAGCCTAGTGCTGAAGCAAGCATTCCAATTAGTCCGCTTTTAGTTGGCATTTTTTCAGTGCTGCGTGTATCGAATTTTGAGCTTACCCCCCAAGATTGCAAAGGCGCTGCTAATCTTAATAATAAAGTGGGCATATCGACCTCTATTTCAACAAACGAGTTAAATCGGATTCTAGTTGATTGAGCATTTCATCCAAGCGATATCTTGTACCAACTTCTTCTAGACCTTCGCCTACTGTATAAGCTTGAACAGGCGGTGAGAGAAAATCGGATTCAATATTTTTAATATGTTTGACTAAGGCTTTTTTAGAGAGTATTACGTTTCCTTCATCTCTGGCTTTTATCGGCACTTCAAAAGCTCCGACAAAATTAATGGGCCTGTCGTTTCTTAAAGTTACCAACACTGCGTCCGGTAAAGTTTGTGCAGCAAAAGTGTTTTGCTTTCCGGTTGGAAGACTGAGGATAAAGGCTTTTACAAATTCCAATACCGCTGATTTAGTTTCTTCTTCTAAATGCTCCATTAGATTGTGTACTGCCAAAGTACTATAACGATATAAAGTGGCGGAGTTGTATTCTATGGTTCCCAAATGACCCGCCCCAGCATCAAACTGAGCACTCAAATCATCCACGGCAGTAAAATAATCGTACTCATTGTTAACGCTATGTGTCGAAATAACATGAGCAACTTGAGCACATGCATCTGTTGTAAGCTTTATTTCGTCTGCGGCCATTCTTCCAAACAAAGCAATATCTATAGCTGGATTTTTGTTTAATGCTTCTATTACTAAATTTTTGTCTGCGGCTTTTCTACTATTACAAATCTTTGGATTTTCTAATACTATCTCTGCTAAAGATTTTGCTTGCTTATCACTAATGAAAAACAAAGCTTGCATCTTTGCTTCATCCTCATCTTTATCAAATTTAGTTTTAAGGCCTGCAAAATTTATAATATTTTCTGCAAGTTTCATTGTGTTTTTGGCAGCAGGATCTTTTTCTGAAATCATATCTGAAATAAGTTTTACAACTCTTAGCGTTCTATGACCGCGGTTGTCAGTTTCATAGTGCTCAACAAAATGGTCTCGCATAGCTTTTTTCCAACTTTGAGATGAAACTCTCGCCCGTGTTACACCACCATATACAGCTGTTTTAGGACTACCTGTATCGTCTCTATTTAAACAACTAGGTGGTACTGTTTGCAAAACGTGTAAATCTAAATAAATTCTTTTTTTGTCCATATTATTTTTCTCCTTTGTTACTTTTCTTTTGATTTTGTGATTTATATAGCTGTGAATAAAAACTTTGTGCCCATAAGAGGCTTACACTTTGTTTTCCTTCAATGAAATTAAATCTAAAAATATCGACTGCCAATCCAGCATAGTCTAGACCAATCTTTTCACCCTTTAATAATGAAACAGCGGAGCGTAAGTGTCTAGCCATTTCAATGACATCGCTGGCTGTTACTAGGCGGTCTAAATATCTTTTAATTCTGGATTCATCCTCATCTTCTTTAACGAGTTGGGCAAGGGCAGCACCAATATTAACGTCTCTATGATGCATCAGTTTAGTCTCCAAACTATTGCCTTGCTGATGGAAAGCAAATAATGTCAATGAGATATAAATTGCCCATTCCACATAAGTTGGTTCCCCATATTTGCTATAATACTCTTCAGGAATATTAGCTAAAGTTATTTCCCACAGTTTAGGGTTTTCACCGGGTTTTTTGCCAATTCCTCTTCGCAACTCCGCTAATATGGCTTTACTCTTATGATCGTTTTCAATGATTGATTGTATTCTATTGTTAACATAGTATTTGACAAATTGAGCACTATTCATCGTTACCTCCTATATTTGATTTTCGCATTAAAAGCATTCAATGCTTTCGCTGAAGAGTAGATTTTCCCCTTACTCTTACCCTTTTCCTTTTCAATTGTACCGATAATTGCTTCAGGTCCCGCATTTTTAACGAGTTGATTCGCCATTGTTTTTACAATGTTTAAAAGCATAGCATCAAGCTTCTGGATTTCTTTTTTCACACTAGAATTATCCGGTTTGATATTTGCTAACCAGGTTCTAAAAGGTAGATCTAATTCAGAAAACAATTTCAGCTTTTCCAATTCAATTCTTTTATCAAAAGTTCTTCTAGTCTTCTTGTTGTATTTAAATCCCTTTGCAATTTCTATATCCTTATATAAGTACCCATAAGCGTTAACTACGGTTTCGATACGATTTAATTCAATAGAGATTTCGTCAAGCCATTCATCAGATCGTTGGTTATTTTTCAGAAAATCTTTACTGAAGCTCATATCGTCAAATATAACATTATCAATTGCAGATCTATTTTTGTAGCTCATCCCAATTTCATTGAATTGGATTAAACCTTCTTCTAAATAGTCGTTCTCTTCTAAAGTGTTGATCCAACCTACAAGACCTGAAGGGAAATAAGTGTCTTTTTCTTTCTCAATTCTTTTTAATAAACTGGGAAAGTCCCTCCACATTTGTTTGCTTTCTTCACACGCTACTGGTGCTATGTTGTCATCCTTGCCATACCATGATGTCATT
>JAAYJS010000013.1 GCA_012522805.1 Eubacteriaceae bacterium
ACCTTACCCTTTGATGTTTATAACATTGTCAAATCATTAAAGAAACAACTCAACACCCCTTTGGGTATTCATTGTCATGACGATTCTGGCTTAGGCGTTGCCAACAGTTTAATGGCTGTAGATGCCGGTGCCAGACAAGTTCAAGGTGTCTTTTTAGGATTTGGCGAGCGGTGTGGCAATGCGAACTTGGCGTCCATCATTTCAAACCTTCAGCTTAAAATGGGTTACGATTGTCTACCGGAAGAATATATGAAAAACTTAACCGGTACAGCTATCAAAATAGCGGAAATATCCAACTATAACATGTCCGGTAGAGAGCCCTTTGTGGGTAAATCCGCCTTTGCGCATAAGGGCGGGATGCACATCGATGCGGTTTTAAAAGCACCGGAGTCCTTCGAGCATATTAAGCCGGAGTTGGTTGGCAATGAACGTCGCATCCTCATGTCCGAGGTGGCAGGTCGCAGTACCATCGTCAACCTCATGCAGGAAATTAACCCTAATCTGACGAAGAAATCCGAAGAGACCACCCGTGTTATGAATCGCATCAAAGATTTGGAGCATCAAGGTTATCAATTTGAAGGGGCGGAAAGCTCCGTACGCTTGTTGATTAGAAAAGAACTCAACAAATACAAACCTTTCTTTACGATTGAAGACTACAAGATTATCGGCTCGCAACCTAAGACAGAAAATACCGGTGCATCGGCCATGGTAAAAGTCAATGTGGACGGCGCATCGGAAATCAACGCTGCAGAAGGCGACGGCCCTGTCAATGCCTTGGACAAAGCGCTGAGAAAAGCTTTGGAAGTCTTCTATCCGAAATTAAAGGAAGTGCGACTGGTGGATTTTAAAGTTCGCGTCATCGACAAAGGTGCGACAGCCTCCAAAGTTCGTGTTTTAATAGAAAGTACCGACGGTAAAGAAATCTGGACCAATGTCGGTGTATCCACAGACATCATCGAGGCCAGCTTAATCGCCTTGGTGGATTCTTTGGAATTTAAATTGTTGCGTGATATGGAAGAGACCCTTAAAACGTATAAATTATTATAAGGAGTAAACTATGGGAATGACAATGACGCAAAAAATACTTGCGGCACATGCCGGCTGCGACAGCGTTAAAGCCGGAGACTTAATCATGGCTGATTTGGATATGGTTTTAGGAAACGATATTACCGCTCCTGTGGCCATCGATGTTTTTAAAAAATTAAATACAGAGAGTGTTTTTGATAAAGATAAAGTCGCCTTGGTACCGGACCACTTTGCACCGAATAAAGACATCAAAGCAGCGGAGCAATGTAAAAAAATGAGATTATTTGCCCATGACAAAGATGTTACCAACTATTTTGAAGTCGGTGAAATGGGCGTCGAACACGCATTGTTACCGGAAAAAGGCTTGGTTGTAGCGGGAGACGCCGTTATCGGTGCCGACTCCCACACCTGTACCTACGGTGCCTTGGGCGCCTTTTCCACCGGTGTCGGTTCTACCGATATGGCAGTGGCCATGGCAACCGGAAAAGCATGGTTTAAAGTGCCGTCGGCCTTAAAATTCAATTTAAGTGGTGCTTTTCGCAAAGGTGTTTCTGGGAAAGATTTAATTTTACACATCATCGGCATGATCGGCGTGGATGGTGCTTTATATAAATCCATGGAATTTACAGGAGAGGGCATCGCCAACCTAACCATTGACGACAGGTTTACCATTGCCAACATGGCTATTGAAGCCGGAGGGAAAAATGGTATTTTCCCCGTCGATGCCGTCACAGAAGAGTACTTAAAAGCTCACAGCGATAGACCTTACAAGGTTTATACCGCAGATGCAGATGCAGATTATGATGAAGTGTATGAGATCAATCTGGCGGATATCAAACCGACTGTGGCGTTCCCGCACTTGCCGGAAAACACAAAAACAGTGGATGAAATTACAGAACCCATTACCATCGATCAAGTGGTTATCGGCTCTTGTACCAACGGCCGTTTTTCCGATTTTAAAAAAGCAGCGGATATCATGCGTGGTAAAAAAGTAGCCAAGGGTGTACGGGTATTGATTATTCCCGCTACCCAGAAAATTTATTTAGACTGCATGGAAGCCGGATACTTAAGAGAATTTGTCGAGGCCGGCGCAACCGTATCAGCACCGACTTGCGGTCCGTGTTTAGGCGGCCATATGGGCATTTTAGCTGCAGGCGAACGCTGTGTTTCCACCACCAACCGTAATTTCGTTGGTAGAATGGGACATGTGGATTCAGAAGTCTATTTGGCAAGTCCGGAAGTTGCGGCAGCATCGGCACTTTTGGGAAGAATAGCCTCAGTGGACGAACTATAGGAGATCATCATGAAAGCAAAAGGAAAAGTATTTCGTTACGGCGATAATGTTGACACCGATGTGATCATACCGGCACGTTATTTAAATACCTCCGATCCGATGGAATTGGCAAAGTATTGCATGTGCGATATCGATCAAGACTTTGTCAAACAAGTACAGGAGGGCGACATCATTGTGGCCGACGCCAACTTCGGTTGCGGCTCTTCCAGAGAGCACGCGCCCTTGGCGATTAAAACCGCCGGTGTCTCCTGTGTCATCGCTGCAAGTTTTGCACGTATTTTTTACCGCAATTCCATTAATATCGGACTACCGATTTTGGAAAGTCCCGAAGCTGTCGCGAACATCGAAGCCGGCGACGAAGTAGAAGTAGATTTTGATACCGGTGCCATTACAAATGTTACCAAGGGTCAATCCTATCAAGGACAAGCCTTTCCACCCTTTATGCAGGAAATTATCTCTGCAGGAGGTTTGGTGCCCTATATCAATGAAAACCTCTTGGAGAAATAAGCATGAATTTTAAAATTGCATTGATAAAAGGAGACGGCATCGGTCCGGAAATCGTAGACGGCGCTTTAAAAGTACTGGAAGCGGTCCAAAAAAAACACGATTTCGTACTGGAATATACCGAAGTATTGGCAGGGGGTATAGCCATAGACAGAAAGGGCAGCCCCCTTCCTCAAGAAACCATCGATGTATGCAAAGCATCGGATGCAGTGATTTTAGGCGCTTTAGGCGGTCCGCAATGGGACAATTTGCCCGGAGACCAACGACCGGAAGCCGGGTTATTGGAGTTGAGAAAATCCCTCGGTTTGTTTGCAAACTTGCGTCCCGCTATTTTATTTGATGAATTAAAAGACGCGTCGCCTTTAAAACCGGAAATTATCGGTGAAGGCTTGGATGTGCTGGTGGTGCGGGAATTAACCGGCGACGTTTACTTTGGCGAAAAAGTCAAAGAAGACAATGCTGCGTGGGATAAAATGATTTACACCCGTCCGGAAGTGGAAAGAATAGCCCGCGTCGCTTTTGAAATCGCTCGGAATAGAAAGAAAATCTTAACCTCCGTGGATAAAGCCAACGTCTTGGAAGTGTCGCGTTTTTGGAGGAGTGTTGTCTTAGAGGTGGCACAGGAATACCCCGATGTTACTTTAAATCACTTATATGTCGACAATGCGGCCATGCAATTGGTCATCAATCCGGCTCAATTTGACGTGATTTTAACCGGAAACCTCTTTGGAGATATTCTATCCGACGAAGCATCCATGATAACCGGCTCCATCGGCATGTTGCCCTCCGCAAGCTTAGGCGAGGGTACTTTAGGTATGTATGAGCCGATTCATGGTTCGGCACCGGATATTGCAGGACAAGACAAAGCCAATCCCTTGGCCACCATCCTATCCATGGCCATGATGTTGCGTTATTCGTTGAATATGGAAAAAGCAGCTTTGGAAATTGAAAATGCTGTTAGAAAAGCCTTGCAACAAGGTTACCGCACTGTGGATATTATGAGCCCGGGTATGAAGGTTGTCGGCTGTGAGGAAATGGCCAACCGAGTTGTGGAAAATCTATAACGAACAGGCTTGTGAGGTGTGTATAGATGATGAAAAGTAACAGTGTTAAAAAGGGTGTTCAATGCGCACCTTCCAGATCATTATTGAGAGCCTTGGGCTTAACGGAAGAAGAGCTGAACAGACCTTTGGTAGCGGTCGTCAACTCCTATAACGAAGTTGTCCCCGGTCATATTCATTTAAACCAATTGACGGAAGCGGTCAAAGCCGGCATCCGTATCAACGGCGGTACCCCCTTGGAATTTCCGGCCATTGCCGTTTGCGACGGCATTGCCATGGGCCATACCGGCATGAAATATTCCTTAGTAACCAGAGAGCTCGTCGCCGATTCGACAGAGGCCATGGCCTTAGCCCATGCTTTTGACGCCATGGTGATGATCCCCAATTGCGACAAAAACGTACCCGGTTTATTGATGGCAGCGGCGCGAGTCAATATACCGACGATTTTTATCAGCGGCGGTCCTATGCTGGCCGGTCGTGTCAACAATCAAAAAACCAGTTTATCCTCTATGTTTGAAGCCGTCGGTGCATTTAATGCAGGTAAAATAGACGGTGAAAAACTACGGGAATTCGAAAATAACGCTTGTCCTTCCTGTGGGTCTTGTTCCGGGATGTACACGGCAAACTCCATGAATTGCTTAACAGAAGCAATTGGAATGGGCTTAAAGGGCAACGGCACCGTGCCGGCTGTTTACTCCGAAAGAGTACGCATGGCCAAACGCGCCGGTATGCAGGTCATGGAATTATTAAAGGCTGACATCAAACCCTCGGATATTATGACCAAAGATGCCTTTTTAAACGCCTTGGCAGTGGATATGGCACTGGGATGTTCCACCAACACCATGCTCCACTTACCGGCCATTGCCGCGGAATGCGCTGTGACCATCGATCCGGATTTAGTCAATTCAATTTCTGAAAAAACGCCCAACCTTTGCCATTTAGCCCCTGCGGGTAACACCTATATGGAAGATTTAAATGTCGCTGGCGGCATTTATGCAGTGATGGCAGAAATCGACAAAATTGGCGCAATCCGTAAAGATTGTATGACGGTTACTGGAAAAACAGTTGGCGAAAACATTGAAAATGCCGTCATACTGGACAAAGAAACCATTCGCCCCATTGACAACCCCTTCAGTGAAACAGGCGGCATCACCATGTTAAGAGGTAGCTTAGCACCGGATACCGGCGTTGTGAAAGCTTCAGCGGTATTACCTGAAATGATGGTACACGAAGGGCCGGCAAAAGTATACAACTCCGAAGAAGAAGCCCAAGCGGCTATCAATTCAGGACAAGTTGTTGCAGGAGATGTCGTTGTGATTCGCTATGTCGGACCCAAGGGCGGGCCCGGTATGCCGGAAATGCTCAATCCAACCTCTGCGATTATGGGAATGGGCTTAGGTTCTTCTGTAGCTTTGGTAACCGATGGACGCTTCAGCGGTGCTTCCCGTGGCGCTTGTGTCGGTCATGTATCACCGGAAGCTGCATCCGGTGGCCCGATCGGATTGGTTGAAGATGGCGATCTCATTCGTATCGACATTCCGGCCGGAACCATCGATTTATTGGTGGATGAAGAAGTTCTCAAGGTGAGAAAAGAAAATTGGGTACCTCAAGAACCGGCAATCAACAAAGGTTATTTAAAACGTTATATGAAAATGGTTCGATCTGCAAATGAAGGAGCAGTGTTAAAATAGAGAGGAGACAACTATGGGTAGCAGCCAACGATTATTAGGTTCGGAAATAGTGGTAAAATGCTTGGAAGAGCAAGGTACCAAGCATGTTTTTTCCTTCCCCGGAGGTGTGGTGATTCCGCTCTTCGATGCTTTTTACCGCATGGATCACGATATACAACAAATTGAACCTTGCCACGAGCAAAACGGTGTCCATGCAGCAGATGGATACGCGCGTGTCACCGGTCGTGCCAGTGTGGCCATTACCACTTCCGGCCCCGGTGCCACCAATGCCGTTACCGGTATTGCCAATGCTTATTTAGATTCGGTACCCCTAGTTGTGATTACCGGGCAAGTTGCGCAAGCGTTATTGGGAAAGGACTCCTTTCAAGAGATAGATATAACCAGCGTAACGATGCAAATTACAAAGCATAATTTTCAGGTCAACGA
Organism: Eubacteriaceae bacterium; assembly: GCA_012522805.1. GTDB lineage: Bacteria > Bacillota > Clostridia > Eubacteriales > Eubacteriaceae > JAAYJS01. The sequence continues at coordinate 6,003 of JAAYJS010000013.1, forward strand.
TGTTACCATGTTGGCAACGACCCTGCGAGAAGCTTTTCGCATTGCGGAAAGTGGACGTCCGGGACCGGTGGTCGTGGATATCCCAAAGGATATCTTTATGACCGAAGCCGACTACACACCCATCGATGTGGAGACTTTGAAACACAATGCACCCAGAAGGCCGGGACCGCAAAGAGATGCTGTGATGCGAGCGGCGGAATTTATCAATGCGGCAAAGCGTCCGATTATCTATGCCGGAGGCGGTGTGATCAAATCCAACGCTTCGGAAGAGCTGATAAGCTTTGCCAAGAAAAGCGGTATACCCGTTGCCAATTCCTTAATGGGCTTGGGCAGTTTTCCCAGAACCGATCCCTTATCCTTGGGGTTGGTTGGCATGCACGGATCCCATGAATGCAATTTAGCTGTTATTAATTGCGATACCCTCATCGCCATCGGCGCACGTTTTTCGGATCGGGTGACAGGGAACATCAATGAATTTATGAGAGATAAGAAAATCATACACATCGACATCGACCCTACAGAATTCGAAAAAAATGTACCCACCAATGTGCACATTCAAGCGGATGTCAAAGAAGTTTTAAAAATTATGCTTCCCCTAGTTGAAGAAAAAACCTATCCTGACTGGTATGCACAAATCGATCAATGGCCGGTCAAAGGCAGAGATTGCGATGAGTACTGTCCTAAAAACATCATAGAGCGACTCAACAAAGCTTACGAAGATGCCTACGTGGTCACAGAGGTTGGGCAACACCAAATGTGGGCAGGCCAATATTGGAAGTTTAAATATCCCACACAGTTTAATACCTCCGGCGGCTTGGGTACCATGGGCTATGGCTTAGGGGCCAGCATCGGTATTCAATTGGCAAAACCGGATAGCGATGTCGTTCTCATTGCAGGGGACGGCAGCTTTAGAATGAACTGCCAAGAGCTGATTACCGTTTCGCGTTATAAATTGCCGATTAAGATCTTCCTATTTGATAATCAAACCCTGGGAATGGTGCGACAATGGCAAAAACTTTTCCATGGCAAGCGCTATGCACAAACGGATTTAGATCAGGGTACCACCGACTACTGCAAGTTAGCGGAAGCCAGCGGCATTCAAAGTTTTACGGTAGAAAATTTGGATGATTTGGACGAAGTTTTAGAAGAAATAAAAGATAAAAACGAACCGGTCTTTGTTAGATGTTTGATCTCCAAAGAAGAAGGCGTTTACCCCATGGTTGCAGCCGGAAACCCAATCGATGAACTGTATTATGAATAGGTGAAGGTCTTTTAGAAAAAAAGTCGATAAAATAAGCAAAATTACCAAAATAACCGCTGAGTTCGATAAATAATATTGACAAAGTTCCTTTACAGCTTATACAATAAAGGTATAAGATGAAAGGATGCGTAGTAACATGAAAAAATGGCGTTGTACAGTATGCGGTTATATACATGAAGGCGATACTCCACCGGATATCTGTCCAATTTGTAGTGTCGGCCCTGAATTGTTTGAGGAGGTCAAAGCTACGGTTAAAAAATGGCGTTGCACCGTTTGCGGTTTTGTCACAGAAGGGGATGAGCCGCCGGAAGTATGCCCGGCATGCGGTGTCGGTCCGGAATTATTTGAATTGTTGGAAGACAATAGCGATCCCTTAGATCCTAAGATCAAACAAGTTGTACAAACCTATTTGTTTAATTGTTCCTATGGGCTTTACGCTGTATCCGCTGTGGAAGGTGATAAAATCAACGCGATGATTTCCAACACCTTTATGCAGGTAACGGATACGCCAATTCGCACGGTCGTGTGTATGAACAAAGGCGGAAAAACCGCTCAAATGATCAAAAACACTAAGAAATTTGCGGTTTCCATCTTAGGTCAAAACAATCACGACATCGTCAAACATTTTGGCTCTCAGAGTGGTCATGTAACGGACAAATTTGAAGGCATCGACCATTTTTTA
>JAAYJS010000014.1 GCA_012522805.1 Eubacteriaceae bacterium
GCCGTAACCCTGTCCACAATAATCGTCGCCATTTTGGGACCGATTTTAGGAGCCATTGCCGACGGCAAGGGGCGCATGAAAAAGTTTTTTGCCGCCTTTGCTTTGGTGGGTATTGTCAGCTGTATGCTGATGCCCTTTTTTACCCTGTGGTATGTATTTTTGGGGGTATATGTCCTATCGAAGGTCGGTTTTAACGGATCCTTGGTTTTTTATGATGCCATGCTGACGGATGTAACCACCGAGGATAAGATGGATGCGGTGTCTTCCCACGGATTTGCTTGGGGGTATATCGGCTCCTGTATTCCCTTTGTGGTATCCATCGGGTTGGTTTTTTTTAAAGACCGTTTGAATTTGCCCATGGACCTTGCCATGAAAATTGTATTCATGTTGACAGGGATCTGGTGGCTTGTGTTTACGATTCCCCTTTTAAAAAGCTACCGACAAATCCATTACGTGGAAAATAAAAAAGTATATCCGGCACAAGTTTTTTCTCAATTGTGGCAAACATTGAAGGAAATTAAAAACCATCGCAAGGTGTTGTTGTTTTTAATTGCTTTTTTCTTTTATATTGACGGCGTGTATACCATCATCAATATGGCTACCGCCTATGGGACATCCTTGGGGTTGTCATCGACGGGGTTGATTTTGGCATTGTTGGTGACGCAAATTGTGGCTTTTCCCTTTGCTTTGTTTTTTTCGAAGCTCTCCAAAAGCCAGCCCACAGACCGGTTGATAAAGATTTGTATTGCGGCTTACGCTCTGATTGCCCTGTATGGTATTCAATTGGATCAATTGTACGAATTTTGGATTTTAGCGGTGGCCGTCGGGATGTTTCAAGGTGCCATTCAGGCGCTTTCCCGTTCTTATTTTGCAAAGATTATCCCCCCAGAAAAGAGCGGCGAATATTTTGGCATTTACGATATTTGCGGTAAGGGTGCATCTATAACGGGAACGCTGTTGGTTTCGGTTATTACCCAGATTACCGGCATGCAACAATTGGCCATCGGATCTTTGGTGTTGATGTTTGTGGTCGGTTTTTATTATTTTCATAGGGCCAATCAAACAAACGCTCAACTCGATTAATAGCAAATGCCCCAAGGGTTCGAACCCTTGGGGCATTTGTTTTGTATTCTTTAATTGCTTTTTTGTATAAAACCTTCGATTTGGAGCTTTTACCGGCTATAGTCTTTTAAAAATACCTGTGCAATGAGCACCATTGCATAGATCGGTTGATTGTTTTGACCGGTCTCTCTGATTGAAGTACAATACTTTCCATATATTTGGCATTGCGCCCTATAGTGCTTGGATTGCATGAAAGGGCTCGGTGTAAACCAAAGCCGAGTCACGGGTTACTTTCTTCCCGCTACGATGACGTTCCACTCTCCGATGCTTTCCAAACTGATCAGTTCGTAGCCCTTCTCTTCCAGTGCGATGAGTACTTTTCCAATCGATTCGTTGATGATACCGGAGGATATGAACAGCCCGCCGGGTTTTAAAAAGTCCGATACGGTTTCCGAAAGGGTGATAATGGTATCCGCCATGATATTGGCCACCACAATATCCGCTTGGTCCTCGGGGCCTAAGACTTCGGTTAAGTCCCCTTGTCTTAAGCTGATGACGCCTTCCATTTGGTTGTGGGCAAAGTTGGTTTTTGCCACGTCGACCGCTACCGGATCCAAGTCGATGGCGATGACTTTTTTCGCTCCCAATTCTTTCGCAACGATGGACAAGATCCCGGAACCGCAACCGATATCGATGACGTGGTCCCCTTCTTTGAGGTGTTGTTCCAAGGCGCGCACACAGAGTTGGGTGGTTTCGTGGGTACCGCTGCCAAAGGCCATACCCGGATCCATTTCTATGACGATGTCCTGCGGTTTTTTTTCAAAATGTTCCCAACTGGGCTTGATGACAATTCTTTTGCCGATGCGCGTGGGTTTAAAGAATTCTTTCCAAGAGTTGACCCAGTCTTCATCGGCCATTTCTCGAATCGACATTTCGCATTCCCCGTGGTGCAACCCGGTTTCGGGCAAGTAGCGCAAGCCGTCCAACAATTTGTCGATACATGCATCGACACCCCATTCTTCGCTGAAGTATCCGCGAACAACGGAAATTTCCGGATCCATATTTAAAATAGATTCGTCTACGGCGTTAACCGTCGGGTCGTCTTTGATGACCAACAAGTTGTTTGAGGATTCTACCGCGACGCCTTGAGCACCTGCATCGTAAAAGATATTGACGACTGCATCTTCCGCCTCTGCGGTTGTTGTGACTTGTACCTCTGTCCAATTCATAAAAAACCTCCGGTGTTTTTACTTCTCAATGCGAAAAATTTTGGCAACGACAACTGTACACTCTTGCATCTTAACATGTTTTGGTTTGATTGAAAAGAAGTGCCTTGAATTTTTGATCGATCCTCTCTTTTCTTGTGTTTTTTTAATCACTTCATATAAATAATAGTATGAATGGCTGTTTGCGGGGGTAAACATGTTATAATAATGGTCAATAATCGTTTTCAGCGAAGTATAAGGAGATTACGATGACAGAAGAAAAGAAAACCCGATCCATCCAAGAATACGTTCCCGGTAAACAGGTTACCATGGCCCACATCATTGCCAATCCCAAACCCGATGTATTTATTAAACTGGGACTCGACGACGAAACCAGCGATGCCATCGGCATTTTAACCATTACACCCAGCGAAGCCGCTATCATCGCAGCAGATGCTTCGACCAAGGCTGCCCCGGTAGAAATCGGCTTTTTAGATCGTTTTAGCGGGTCTTTGATTATTACCGGACGTGTCAGCGATGTTAAAACCGCTGTCAGTGCCATCAATGTAACCCTGAATACAGTTTTAGGGTTTGACATTCCTAAAATAACTTATTCCTAATATGGCCAGTAATAGAAATCGCGTTGCTTTGGTGGGAAAAATAGGCTGCGGAAAAACGACCTTGATGCAAAGACTCTCCGACGATCCCATTGAATACTTAAAGACACAGATGGTCACTTACACAGATCGGTTTATTGATACTCCCGGAGAGTTTGTTGAATTGCCCTTTTTTACACATCAGGCCATCAATATCACCTGCGATGCCGGGCTTTTATTGGTGTTGGTTTCCGCCACCGATTGGCAGAATACCATCCCTCCAAATTTCGTCTATACCTATAACATCCCTTTTATGGGGGTCGTTACAAAAATAGACCACCCCGAAGCCGATATTAAACGAGCTCGCCGTTTTTTGGACTATATCGGGATTCGCCCCCACTTAATTGTAGAAGTCAGTGCGATTACCGGCGAAGGGATCGAACATTTGCAAAATCGAATCGCTGACCTACTTAAGAAGACAGCCCCTACTAAGAGAAACAGGAGATGAGTGCATTGGACGCGCAACAATATTATTTGACCACAGACAGAATAGAAAGCTTTGTAAAAGAAAAAGAGATTTTTGCACCGGATGCGGTTTTGACCATCGAAGATATGAGACGCATTAAGGAAAGCGTAGAGGGGTATGTCAATTTAATTTACAGAATACGGGAAAAGAATGGACGATCCGTTGTGTTAAAACAAGTGATGAACATCCCCTATTTTCGTCAACTGGCAGAGGAAAACGGCGAAGATTTGGGAGAAACCGTCACCATGGCTACGGAGCGTTTGCGTTCGGAAATTTCTGTTTTAATCTTTTGGAATACTTTGTTTCCCGGTATCACACCGGAGATTTTTTTGTTTGAAGAAGAGCGGGATATCATCATCATGGAGGATTTAAGCCACTTGGGTTTATTGCGCTATGAACTGTGTAAAATGAAGCGGTTTCCCCATGTCGGTGACAGGATGGGGCAGTTTTTTGCCAGAAACCTTTTCTTTTCTTCCTCTTTATCATTGTCAGACTATAAAAAAAGTCAGATGGAACGTACCTTTTATAATCCGGAATATGCAACCTTACACGATTTTATTTTTAACAGATGCAATGTTTCTTCCTTAGAGCACGATATTCCGGAGGAAACCCTCCCCTTGCGCCGGCGTTTAATAGCTGACGAGATCGTTCAAAGGGAGATTCGACGCTTGGGAGAAAAGTTTATGCAGGATCGGGAGTGTTTGATACACACCGATTTGCACTCTTCCAATATTATGGTGGACGAAACAAAACTATGCATCATCGATACGGAGTTTGCCGGATACGGCCCCCTGTGTCAGGATATTGGCAGATTGCTGGGCTCCTATTTGTTAAACTTCTTTTCGTGGTATGGGGACAACAGCGTGTCGGATATCGATGCCGCTTATTTTAGAGCCCATTTGTTGACCACCATCGAAAATCTGTTTACACACTTCGACAAGGAATTTAGAGCTTTGTGCTTGTACTATCAGAAAGATCATTATACCTTGCGCAACTTAGATATCGACGCTTATTTGAACCGGCAATTTCAGGATGCTATCGCTTCTACTGCCGTCAACACCGTTTCTCGCATATCGTGTTTGGGTTTGAGCTACGATTTGGAGCGTTTGCCTGAGGCGGATCGCCTCTATCCGATTTTCTTAATTTTGGACTTGACTGAGGTTTTGTTAAAAAAATACCGAAACTTTAGGACTCCGGCAGAATGGACCCATTTCCTGAGACTTTTCGCCCATCAGAACCCGAAAAGCAAGTATCATCTATAGTGGTACTCAGTAAATTATTCTTTTAAGGTTTTTTTCTCCAAAAATCGGTATAATATGACTAGACTAGAAGAAAGGAGAATCATTATGGGTTTTATTACATGGATTATTTTTGGTGCACTCGTAGGTTGGGTCGCCAGTATCATTATGAAGAAAAACGCCAGTATGGGATTGATCGCGAACATCATTGTTGGTTTAGTCGGTTCTGTTATTGGTGGATGGGTAGGAACCTTTTTAGGACTCGGAACGGTTGATACCTTCAGTCTCTCATCCTTCTTAATTGCATTATTAGGTGCGGTTATTTTGTTGGCTATTGTGAATGCCATTACCGCACGCAAATAGTAACAGACCTATGCAGGTCCGAACCATTCGGACCTGTTTTTTATTTTTTGATCGGTCCCATCACATTGCAAAACGGATTCGTTTTGTAGTGTGACGTTTTTTTATTATGCACAAAATAAAAAAAACCGTCTGGAATTGTAGAATTCCAGACGGTTTGAATGTTTAATTAATTCTCTATTTTTTTAATTTTTACTTTTTCCACAACCCCATTGCGAAGCTTTTCGATGGAGAAGAGATAGCCTGCGTGCTCTATAACCGTGTTGCGCTTGATGTCGATCCCCTGTTCTGCAGCCAATTTGACCATAAACCCGCCGAGGGTTAGGGTATCGAGAGTTGGAAATTTGTAGCCGTATTCTTCGGTTAAAAGTTTAATTGTCATACCCGAGGGAAAGGTCGAATCGCAATGAATGGACAGTTTGCTATCCCTGGACATGATAATTAAGACGGCAAAAATGATGGCAACCGCTATGGCACCGATGAGGATATCGGTCATGCCCTCTGCGTAAACCAACAATTTCCTAGCGATGACAAAGAGCACCAAGGTTAAAATGGATTCGTTGGAGTGGGTTGTAATCATCAACATGAGCTCTAAGCCTACGACTAAGAGCAAGACATGTCGGATAAAATCTCCGAATACAACATAACCCCATTCGCTGGAGGTACTGTAGATGCCCGGTATGTATTTAAATAAATCCGGAATACCGGACACGATACCCACCAGTAAAATCATCGCCAAGGCGATTTCCAATGCCGTGATGCCTCTTTTAATCCATACTCTTACTTTTTCTTCTATCATATGCTTTACTGTTCAGCTTAAAATTAATCTTGGCCGTAGGGTTGTTTGCTTAAAAGTTTAGTGGATTATTGATCCAATAATGCTTGTATGTCGTTTTCGATTTCCAACAGGCTGACCATGGGTTCGTAACGCGCAACTACTTTGCCGTCTTTGTCAACTAAAAACTTGGTAAAGTTCCATTTGATATCGCTGTTTTCTGCGTAATCCGGATCTTCATCGGAGATGATTTGGATCAATTGCTCCGTGCTTTCATTTCCGGGGATGACATAGGAACTCTGAGCCGGTTCCACCACAGAGCCTTCGATGTTATCCACGTAGGATTTAGTTCTTTCCTTAGGTTTGTGCTCGACGTCTTCGCTTTCTGCGGGGCTTTCGATATCAGCTACTTCTTCGCTGGAGGGGAAACCCTCAAAACCTTTTTGTTCTTTTAAAAAGGTGTACAGAGGTTCTGCGTTTTCTCCATTGACTTCTATTTTAGAAAACATGGGGAAACTCACCCTGTAGGTGATATTGCAGAAAGATGCGATTTCGTACTCGTTGCCCGGTTCTTGTTGACCGAACTGGTTACAGGGAAAGCCTAAAACGACAAGGCCTTTGTTTTTATATTTTTTGTATAAGGTTTCTAAATCATTGTATTGAGGTGTAAAACGGCATTTGCTCGCCACATTCACAATTAACATTACCTTATCTTTGTAGGTTTCCATGGAGACTTGCTCTCCCTTAATGTTTTTAACGTTAAAATCATAAATTGTCATTCTTATAAAGCCTTCTTTCTTAATATTTAGCCTGGTGGCCATTGTAAACTTCTTCCGCCTAACAAATGATAGTGCAAGTGGGGTACGGTTTGACCGCCGTCGGCACCACAATTGTTGACCAATCTAAACCCCGAGTCCGCAACGTCTAATTTTAAGGCGATGCGGTTGGCAACGGTGTGTATATGGCTGATGATATCGCTTCCTGCCGGAACGGATAAAACCGAATCATAATGTTCCTTAGGGATGATAACCACATGTACCGGTGCCTGTGGGTTGATATCCTCAAAAGCATAGACGGTATCGTCTTCGTGAACTTTTTTAGAGGGTAGTTCTCCTCTTATAATTTTACAAAATATACAGTCATCTGACATGACAGATCCTCCTTAAGGTTTAATACCTTTCATTTCTAAGGCGTTTCTATTATATAATAACACATATTTAGAAATTTTGCCTTTAATATCTTCATTATTTTCTATAACGACGGGAATATAATTGGCTGTATAACCTAAAAACAGTCCGTTTTCTTCTTTTTCGACCAGCACTTCTTCCACTCGACCATGGTGTTGCTTTAAAAAAGCGTCTTCCAGCTTTTTGCCCACTGCAATTAAAGTTTGAGAGCGTCTGTTTTTGATCTCCTCAGCTATTTGATTCGGCATAGAGGCCGCTTTGGTTCCCTGTCTGGGAGAGTATTTAAAAACATGAATTTGGTAAAAGCCGATTGTCTCGACAAAGGCCAAGGTTTCTTGAAATTCCTCCTCGGTTTCTCCGGGAAAGCCCACCAAAACATCCGTGGTGATGGCGGCCATGGGAAAAGCCCTGCGGCTCATCTCCACAATGCCTTGGTACGCCTGAGCCGTATAATAGCGGCCCATTCTCTTTAAAACCGTATCGGAACCGCTCTGCAAGGAAAGATGAAAGTGGGGACAAAAGCTCTCGACTTTGGCCAATCTCTCAAAAAAAGTTTCTGTCATCATTCTGGGGTCTAAAGAGCCCAAGCGGATCCTGTCGATGTCGGTGCGGCGGTCTAAGGTTTGAATCAATTCGATCAAAGCATCTCTATTTCCGGTTTCATAACCGTAGGATGCCAAGTGGATACCCGTCAAGACGATTTCGCGGTAGCCCTTTTCGCAGAGTCCGATGACCTCCTGCAGCACACGATCCGGGGTACGGCTTTTGAGACCACCCCGGGCAAAGGGAATAATGCAATAGGTGCAGTATTGGTTGCACCCTTCTTGTATTTTAAGAAAGGCACGGGTGCGCCCGGTGGTTTCGGTGATGGACAATTCCTCTAAATCCGTGGCTGATTCTTCTTGTATGACGTAATTGGCTTGTTGACCTTTCTGTTTAAAGGTTTCGATATAGTCTAAAATGCGGTTGCGATTGCCGGTGCCAATTAAAATATCCACTTCTTTTAAGGATTCCAACTCCTTGGAAGCCACCTGCACATAGCAACCCACCGCCACCACAATGGCTTTTGGGTTTCTTTTTTTTGCTCTTCGCAACATATTTCTGGATTTTCTGTCTGCTAGGTGCGTTACGGTGCAAGTGTTGACAACATAAACATCGGCCATTTCGTTGAAGTGACCGATGCGATAATTTGCCTGTTCAAATAATGCCGTCATGGTTTCGGTATCGTAGGTGTTGACTTTACAACCTAGGGTCGCAAACGCCACAACGGGTTGACTGTTATGAATCATAGATACTCCGATTATTTCTCATGCCATTGGAGGATGGCCTTTTTAGCGAGGATGCTCTCTCTATTATAATTGGGAAGTTCGGAATTGTAAACCGATGTTATCCCTATTTTTTGTTGGTTTAAATACTCTCTCAGCTCTCTTTTTAATTTGGGGTCTTCGATTGTATCGTAGATTTTGAGAACCGGGACAACAGCCGCATCGGACTGTGAACTCAGAAAACTTACATCAAAATCGGCGATATTGCCCTTTAAATAGGCGTTGATGTTGTATTGGACCACTAAGCCATCCACATTCATTAAAGAGAGGAAAACCAGCATTGTAAGCCCAATGCGCACCAACCAGCGTCCCAACGGTATGGTTTTGTAATAGCTGAGGATCACAACGACAAAGGCGATGGCCATAGCTACCATGAGCCACGAGGTCATGAGACGTTTGGGTGTTAATCCGAATTGGTTGATGTATAACCCCATTTTGAATAGGGCGATGGCAATGAGAGCCAAGGTCAGAATACACAGTAGCGTCTGCATGGGGCGCAAGGTCCTGCCCCTCTCTTCTTCTTTTAAAAACTTTGTGACGAAGGTCAGGACCCCGGCATTGATGAGAACCACTTGACAAAGCTCATAGAAACCCTGTCGGGCATAAGCGTAAATGGTGAGAACCCATGGGCTGCGACCCTGCAACACGGACAACAAAGTATCCAATTGTAAAGCGGTGTAAACCACGTAAATCAAGATTAGCAGGCTCAGGATCACCAAAACTGACACGCGTGTCATAAATCTCGAAGCCCGCTGTTTTTCAAGGTATTTCGATCTTTTTTCGCTCTCTATTTTTAATTTTCCGCCAAAAAATAACCCGTAAAAATACAGGGCAAACAGAAAGCCCAATACCAATCTAGCAATCAATTCTCCATTTGGAATGAAACCTCTAAAAATTTGTTCCGTTAAAAATTGAAACCGATGGTCCGATGCACCGAGCAATCGAATAATGGCCAAAGCTACCGGTAAAACAAGGAGCAAGCCCACTAAGATATCCAGCATTTTCTTTTTGTCCGTCGTGGTACTCACACCCAATCTCAAACTTTTAAAAAAGTAAAGGGCATAGCGAAAGGGGTTGATGACAGCGCTGCGAATACCGTCGCTGAGTAAGGTGCTTTCTGAAGGATTGTCCATGCGGTTTCCCATAATAGATAAAAACCAATAGCCTGTCAATAAAAAGAGACATGCTTTTAAAAACAATTGTACTGAGGATTGTTCGTAAAGGGAAAAACTCGTGGCGATGAGCACCATGGCCACAGTTCGCAGTATATTTTCCCTTCCCCACTCCCACAGTTTTTTGTCGGAATACCAAAGGGCCACCGCTACCAAGAGCAGCGCTAAAAAAGTGATTTGAAAACCCGGCATCGCCATGGACTTTGTCCATAAAGCGTAGGTCATCATGACACCAATGGCTATGGACAGGGGCACTAGGGCTTTCTCTTTGACCGTGATGTTAAGGGTATCCGAGCTAGGACTTGCCCAACCCTCGGATTGTTTCGTTTTTGTTGATTGCATTGAAAGAACCTCCATAAAAAGAATTATAGCAGGTTTTCTATTGCTCAACAATAATTATTTATCGTTTATCGATATATTAAAGGTCTTTTTCAGAGTTCTCTTCTTCAAGGTATTGCAAAATATCTCCGGGTTGACATTGCAATTCTCGGCACAAGGCTTCTAGAGTTGAAAAACGGATTGCCCTAGCACGGTTGTTTTTTAAGATGGACAAGTTGGCAGGCGTAATGCCGATGGCATCCGCCAAGGCGCCGACAGCCATTTTACGTTTAGCCAACATGACATCGATGTTCACAATAATCGCCATGGTTCCTCCTAGATGGTATAATCATTTTCTTCTTTAATGATGATGGCCCTTGCGAAGATATTTTTGATGACGCGTACCAGCAAACCGATCAGTACGGCTGCAATGGCTAAAACGCTCCATGCCCACCATAACCCTGTTGCCAGGATCGCAACGGCGGCTATTAAAAAACACAACCAGGAAATGCGCCGGAGCAAGGAAACATTGTCCTCGATAAAGAGTTGATGGTTGTCAATATTTTGCAAAAGTTTGTAGAGAAAAGCCATCAGCACCAAACCGGGAAGGGCCATGACCCCATAGGGTATGAGAATGGCCACGGTGTAGTAGTCCGACTGAATCGGGCAGGCAGAGCCACTGCACAAGAGTTGCTGAATGAGGGTGGGCAAAAAGCCGCCCAATACGGGAATGGTTACGATGATGGCGATGACCACAATTTTAGATAATAAAATACTTTTTCTTTCATTCCACATGGGGTAAACCTCGTTTGTTTTGATAAGTTTGAATTCTGAGTTGCATATTGTTGACGATTTCTTCTTTAAAAAAGGAAATGTCGTAGGGGTGCAAATTATAAATACCCTGAAAACGTCTGGGCTCCTTTCCTCCTGTGGCGGATACCATGACCAAGCTGCTTGGCGGGTCATAACGAAAAGTTAAGGGCACCTTTTTCTTAAAGGGGTGTGCTTTGGTAACGGAATCCGGATTTTGAGTAAAGGTCATGGGGTTGAGCCCTTGGCCCTTTTTCCCCACGTAATCCACGAAATGTTCCGGATAGCCCCCTTCTTTGTAACAATTCCACGAGAGGTAACCGCCTGTCTGATTAGGTTGATCCATAAAGGGAATGTTTTTAAAATCCGTTTCTTGAATTGGAAAGCCCGGCAAATAGGCAGCCACCAATAATTCTCGATACCCAGATTTTGGATCGTCAAAAAACCTTTGCATCAGATGCAAGAGCATGTTGCTGCCTTGGCTGTGCCCTACCAGTATAAAAGGTCTGCCTTGATTGTCGTACTTCATATAATGTAAGAAGGCGGTGGTAATATCGGCGACGGCAATGGCGTTGGCTGCTATAAGTTCCGGTCGATCGAATCCCAGATAAAAAAGGCGCATATGGGTTTGTCGATAGCGGGGTGCAAAAACACGTCCCACCTGCCCGTACAATGCCCCTTGAACGGACATACAGACGTTGTCCGTGTAGTGGTTTGTTTTTTCATCATCCAAAGAGGCATTGGCCGGGGAACGGTCCTTTTCCGCCAATTCCCTTAAATTGTCCATATCTCTGATGGTGCCGTTCATATATTCTTCAAAAATGTAGGTGGTGGGATGAACATAAAAAATATCGACAAGGGGGTTTTGTGCCGACGTATAGCCGCACAACCCCCAGTTTTTTATATCCGAATAATCTGTCTCCTTCATTCTGTCTCTCCTTATGCAAAAAATAATGTGCCTTGTATTCTAAATACTGAAACTATCATTTTAAGATATTTATCTATTCATAATCGAACAAATTATACCATAGTTTAAAAAGCCTATCCCTTTTCTTTTGCTCTTCAAAGTGATGAGATAAAAAATGCTATCTATAAGCCGACATGGGTGTGCCATCGTTGCCGGTAAAAATAATGCTCTAGGTACCGTTACCGCTTGGGTGTAAGCAGATGCCTACGCTAACCTTTTGTATGTTGACGAGCTTTCACAAAATTGATCGGAAAAATTTTCACCGATAGGATCTCGGCGGCAGACAGGCAGGACTGTACTGAATGGTTTACAAAAGGGTGCTTGCCCTAGAGAGGCCGAGACAGGAGCTCTTAAAAAAACAAGTAGCGTATTTGGGAAAAGCACAGGAATCCTATAATAAAAAAGCCATTGTCCGGAAATGGCTTCTCGGACAATGGCTTCATTTAAACATCAAAATCAATGTCAAGGATTGCTCTATAATTTTCGTAGGTGTTTACACGACTTAGTGGTCGCTTAAGAATCCTGCTATGATTTTTTCTTCGGCCTCTTCTTCGGTTAAACCGAGGGTTTGTAATTTGACAATTTGTTCCCCGGCTATTTTGCCGATGGCCGCTTCGTGTATCAACATGGCATCGGGGTGATTGGCCTCCAATTCCGGTGCCGCATACACGGTACCGTCTCCAACGATGATGGCATCGCAAGCGGAGTGCCCGGTACAACGTTGGTTGCCCACGATGACGGAACGAAATTCCTGGTGGGATGTATCTTTAGCCACAGATCGGGATATTAAATCTACCCCGGCGCCTTCGCCGTTGACATCCACTTTAAAATCTGTCGTTGCCAGTTGGTCGCCCTCGGTTAAGATGTGTTCCTTAACGATGAGTTTGGCATTTTCACCCAACTGACCTTCGGTTTTACGCACGGATTGGTCTACCCCGCCAATTTGAGAGGTTTCCATTTCCAAATAAGCGCCTTCTTCCAGTTCCACATAGGTAACGGGGTCGATGATGCGCTTGCCTTCTCCCAATCCGATACCGATATGTTTTTCCAAATAAATAACCTTGGCATTTTTACCGACAAAAAAACGGTGGATTCCCGAATGTTTGGAGCTTTCGTCCTCGTCGGTATGGATGCCGCAGCCGGCGACGATGGTGACATCGGCACCTTCTTCTATGTGAAAATCGTTGTAAACCAACTCGTCGATGTTGCTTTTTGTGATACATGCCGGTATGAAGACCCGGTCCCCTTGGGTTGTGGATTTAACAAAAATATCCAACCCGGAAAGCCCGTCTGTCTTGCCGACAATGGCAATGTTGTCCGTGGAATGCCTTGCTGCACAACCGGAGTCTTCCCGGATGTTGTAGGCGGCATCTGCAGGGAGTTCGCCGTCGATGTCGGAAACGATGTTCAACAATTCTCTCGTTATTTCGTTATCAGTTAATTTTGCTATTTCTTGACTCATTGCAGAACCTCCTTGACGCTATATGGCAAATCGCATTCTCCGGGACAGTGGATATCGGATTGATACAATTTGGGCAAAATCTCTTCTCTGGGGCCGAAACCTGTGATGCGACCTTCGTCGATCACGGCAATTTTATCTGCTATTTCCAGAATTCTTTCTTGGTGAGAAATGATGAGGATGGAGCGTTTCTTTTCCTCTTTCAATTCCTGAAAGACCTCAATCAAGTTGTTGAAACTCCACAAGTCGATACCCGCTTCGGGTTCGTCAAAGATGTAAATTTCCGCTTCCCGGGTAAATACCGTGGCAATTTCAATTCTTTTAATCTCTCCACCGGACAAAGCCGTGTTGATTTCTCTATCGATATAGTCTTTGGTGCACAAACCGACCATGCCCAAAATATTGCACAATTCCGATTCGGTCAGTTCTCTCTGTGCTGCCAATTCCACCAGATTTCGAGCGGTAATCCCTTTAAAACGCACCGGTTGTTGAAAACCGTAGGCGATACCGTTTTTTGCTCGCTCGGTGACGTCCATATCGGTCAGCTCTATATCATTTAAAAATATGCGACCTTCCGTTGCCTTTTCCACTCCGGCGATTGCTTTAGCCAAGGTGGTTTTACCGCTTCCGTTGGGACCGGTAATCACGACGGTTTCGCCGTCATCAACAACTAAGTCGACACCTTTTAAAATTTCTTTCCCGTCGGGGACACTAAATTTTAGATTTTCTACCTTTAACATGTCACTCTCCTTCTATCTTCTTTATATCCCAGTAAACTACTCTACTATGATCTATATATAACATTATAAGTTACATTTTACAAGTCTTTTGTCGAAGAAACTCTACGGACTGCGATTTTTAATTTTAAATCTTAATAAAATTCAAGATTATAACCTTACTCGTATTGTACTGTGATGAATTGACCGTCTTCATCGTAATAGTAAACCGCCTGTGGTTGGTCTTCTTCCTCTTTTTGATTGCGCTTTCTGTCCAACATCGCTACAGCAGCAATGCCTGCAATGGTTACCAAATTACCCATGAGCCTCTTCAATAAACCGGGTTTTTTGACCTCTCCTTTGCGTTCGTCCATCAACTCTTGCAGCATGACCAGTTCGTCATAATTCGCATCTTTTCGGATGAATTGAATCACTTCATTTTTTCTTTTTCTTCGACTTCTTCTAAACATGTTCTCTGACTCCTTCAGATAATGAGATAGATATATTATAAACGATAGCCATCTCAATTACAAACACTCTAAAAGACATTCAATCGAACTTTTAGAGTGTTGAAAAACTAATTTCGCGCTACTTTTTGAGCGCTTTGATCAATTTTCGATACACCGGCAGCATGTGTGGCTCGGAACAGTAGTCCTCCAATTTTCGTACGGGGATCCAACCCACTTGTTGATTCTCTTCAGGGCATACCCTCAGAGGTTCTGTGGGGTCTCCGATAAACCCATAGGCCAAGGACAAGTGTAAATGCGCTCCGACATAGGCCCCCTTCCGAAGATGGCTGATGACCGGTAAAATATCCAATCCGATGGGTTCCGGACTGAAGGGCTTTAAAGTGCGGATACCGGTTTCTTCCCATGCTTCGCGGATGGCAGTTGCCGCAGGGTCGGTCTCGCCATCTAAATGGCCACCGGTCCAAGACCAGGAATCGTAAATGTTGTGATAGACCATGAGACACCGCTCGAAGGATGCATCCACAACAAAAGCGGAGCTTGTAAAATGCGCCGTTGTTTGATCTCTAGTTAAGAGACGGTCACCATAGGTTTTGAGCAAGGTGAGCATACGTTCTTTGTCGTATGCTTCCTGTATGTCGACGGGACGGTAAGCTTGTACGGTACGATAGATAGCCCGGGATTGTTGAATTATTGGGCAAACCATTTAGCGAATTCTAAAGCTGTGGGATACACACCGGTTTTAACGATTTTACCGTCGACCATGGTGATGGGTAAAACAGATTCTCCCTTTTCTACCAATAAGGTGCCGACTTCTCTATATTCCACAAAGGCATTGGGATCCATCGTCATATTGTGACGGACAATATCGAAACCATCGGCGGCAAAGTTGCGCACCATCGCATCGATGCGTGCCACATCTCCCGTATCTCTTTGACAGATGTCGTCGTTGCAAAGCACTGCTGCTTCAAATAAGTCAATTCTTGCCATTGTTCTCCTCCTCATCAATTGATTGCCAAGATTAACCCTTGACTTTTCATTTGTTATTCATTATACTAAATGAGTCTTAACAAAGGGGTATAGCTCAGCTGGCAGAGCAGTGGTCTCCAAAACCACGTGCCGAGGGTTCGAATCCTTCTGCCCCTGCCATATTTGTATGTTGAAACCGGCTAACGCCGGTTTTTTTGTGCGCAGCCATAAGAAATGCAAAACACGAGAATAGCAAAACCGTTGTGCTTGCACATAAGGGGTTGCGTTTTCGATGTGTTTTATAGGGCGTGGCCGTAAATGAGCGATACGACCGAAGGGCGTAAAGCGAATGAGAACACGCACGGCATTTCTGATGGCTGCTACATGTGCGGACCGTTGTAAGACCGGTTTTTACTTTTGCCTTTTCGATATGCTCTATAGGGCGTGACCGTAAATGAGCGATACGACCGAAGGGCGTAAAGCGAATGAGAACACGCACGGCATTTCTGATGGCTGCTACATGTGCGGACCATTGTAAGACCGGTTTTCTTTTGCCTTTTCGATATGCTCTATAGGGCGTGGCCGTAAATGAGCGATACGACCGAAGGGCGTAAAGCGAATGAGAACACGCACGGTATTTCTGATGGCTGCTGCATGTGCGGACCATTGTAAGACCGGTTTTTACTTTTGCCTTTTCGATATGCTCTATAGGGCGTGGCCGTAAATGA
>JAAYJS010000015.1 GCA_012522805.1 Eubacteriaceae bacterium
AACTTTTTCGATTTCCACAGGATCTTTCGAGTAGACGCCCTTCATACCGGCCAGTTTTAACCCTAAATAGGAATCACGATTTTCACTGATAACAAAAGACAACATTTTAAAGTCTACCAATAATCATAATGGCAATAATTAAACCATAAATCGCAACACCCTCTGCCAGTCCCACATAGATTAATGTCTTACCTAGAATTTTTTCGTTTTCAGATACTGCGCCCAATGCTGCAGAACCGACGACACCAACCGCATAGCCGGCACCGATACAAGCCAAACCGGTGGATAAGGCAGCCCCCAAATAAGCTAAACCGGTGTCGGTCAAACCTTGGGGAGAAGTTGCAGCACTGACAAAAGTCGGTGCAAAAATAATCAGAGCCATGACCATAGCAGGTACAAAGGCAGCATAATTGACGCGCAAGCATTTTTTTAGATGTTTTTGATTCGTTTCTGCGTCCTTATTCACATAATAAACACCAAGAGAAATGGTCGTCAAAACCAATAGTCCTGTAAAAATGGTAATTAAAGTTAATAAATTCATCATTTTACTCCTTTTATTGATCTGTATTTTTAATTTCGTTGTCTATCGTTACAAACTCGTACCCGTTACCGGTATAGTATTTGCTGAAAAGTTCATAAAACTGTAGCCTTAAACTCTGAATAAAGTTGATGAGCCCTTCCAATACAAAAATTAGAATATTGCCTAGGATAAAGACAACAGTTCCTCCGACGCCACCTCCAACCATATGTGCCAAGGTTTCAAAGGCCATAAAAAGTCCGGCGTGGGTCAATGCAAAGGCACCGATACGTATAAAGGATACCGTATTGGAAAACATAGACAAAAATGTTTCCAATACTTCAAAAACATTTTCTACATAATAATCTCCGGCGCCTTCTTCATACAGTTTTCTTTTTTGGATAGCATTGTAGAGAGGCTCCCGTACCAAGATCACTAAAGCTAAAAAAATCGCTATAATTTTTCCGGGTAACACAAAGGGTTCGAGCACCTGTACCAACCCGGTCGATCCCAACAGTAAAATCAACAAAGTTAAATACAACAACAACCCGGCTACACCGTTTTTACCGAACAAGCCCTCCGTCCAATCTTTTGCTTTTAGCTTATTGATAATGGAATAAGCATAGGCGGCAAGTAACATGGCCACACCGGTTACAATGGCGGTTAGTAATAATCTGTTAATGTCATCGAAGGGTTTCATCCAAATGGCCGGTATTAAAGATTCGATTCCAAAGACACTGCCGTATAAAAACCCAAAGATGGTAGAGGCAATACCCATTCTGGTTAAAATCGAACCCAATGCTATTTCCTTTTTTGTTAGGAGAAAGCCGATTAAAATCAGCAAAGCCCCCTGCCCTACATCTCCAAACATATAACCGAAACAAAACAAGTAGGTAATAGCTAGGAAAGGGGTCGGATCCAACTCGTTGTGGGAAGGCGTTCCATACATACTGACCAAATATTCAAAGGGGCGTAAAATCCAATTGTTTTTAAATTTAGTTGGTGGTTGCCTGTCTTCTCCCATCATCGATTCAATTAACCGCATGTCTTGATGCGCATCGGCAATTTCTTTCAATACATGCAGACTGTTTTCTGCCACCCAAGCGGAAAAGTAAAAGTTATCATCACTAAAAGCAATATTTCTTTTAATCACATTCAGTTTTGAGTGTAAACACAGCAGATTGTAAATTTTTACTGCTTCATGTTTCTTCGCTTGACGTTTCTCGGCCAATTGTTTTTCAAGAGACGTTTTATCCGCTATTAATTGCTTGTTTTCTAATGAAAGTGCTTCTATTATTTCGGAAGGTGTTCCTTCGTAAGAAACATCTAAACCCGTTAAGGGCTTAAAATTCAATGCATTTAAAATTCTGTCCGTTTCTATCGACAAACCAAGGGGAGATAAAATCACATAGATTTCTTCATCACCATCAGTGCCTACATGAAATACTAAGGAGGTCACACCGGCATAAATACTTTTTAGTCTTTGGGCGTTGTCCTTGGTGACCGATCCGATTTTGCAATTAAAATACTGCAAGTTTTTTAAATCAGCCATTTTTACATCGATTTCTTTCAAATAAGAAAAAGAGTGCAAGCTCGTTTCAATTCTTTTTTGCTTTTCGTTGATTTCTTCGATGTGAAAAAGTTCCTCCGCAAATTCTTCGTAAAAAGCTTTTGCTCTCGATATCAAGTCCCAGTATTTTTCAATTTCTTCATTTTGATAGGTCATCTCTTGATTCTGAGCTAAAGTGTCGTCATAAATCCTTTGAAATCTTTCTTTGAGATCATCAACATCTTTTTGAAGGTCATGATCGAATCCGGGTGAGAGAGATGATATACCGATCAACTCTTCGATATTATCTTCATGAATCGGTACAATAAAACGCCCTGCTTCAATCTCATCTATTGCGTTGACCATTTGCAAGTCATTGAATTGATAGATCTGATTTGCAAAGGAATTGACATCCTCTATCCGACCTACTATATTCATCATTACAACTTTATCAATTGCCATTTTCTATTCCTTTCCTGTTGCCGTTTATGGATCTAATTAAATATTTTCTTGTTTCCTCCTCTGTTAGTTGATATCTTTTACACTCAATCATCGATGTGATGTCTTTAACATCAATATAAAGCATTTCGATGTATGCAATTAATTTATCAAAACCGTTTTGACTTCTATAAAACAACCTTTCAAAATGTCGATGTAAGTAGCGTTCATAGCGTTTTTCCATATGTAAATCGATGGCTTCATCCTTTGGAAATAAAAAGTTATAATCCGGATAGTTTTGGACTTCATCTAAAAACTCGTCCAAAGTTCGTGCGTCGCTTAATTTTTCAATATCCGGTATTTTTACCTTTGCGCCTCCTTTAAAGGAATAGGCGATCAATTCTTCTCTGGTCAAATGATAAAATCGTTTGCCTCTATAAAACCATATCAAATTCAACAAGTCATATTCTTTTTTAAAAATTTCTATCAATTGCAGATGCTCCCGTTTAGGAAGCTTTTTAATTTCTCCCATCAATCTATCGTAGTAAAAACGTTCAATCGCCTTTTCTATCGAAAAAACACTTTCTTCATCATCTAAGTCATGGTAAGAAGAAAAAACTCGCTCCAATTCCGTTTGCGAGATGACTCTTTTAAAACTATCCCAATCTTGAATCTCCGACCATTTTTGAACAGGTAAGATAGAGTTGTGCGCATTTTGATACCATTGAGTAAGTTGGTTTTGGGGTTCAACCCCTTGTGTCAACATTCGTATCAAAAACTTAAGGTTTATCAGATCTTCTTTTAATCCGTAAATACGTAAAAAAACTCTTTCCTGTCCCCGAACATAATAAGAAAATCTTTTAATTTCATTGGGAACAAAACATCGCAAACCCCTTTCGATGGCAATGCGACGGGAGCTTTGTCCATCGATGGTTTGCACAACGTTGTGATAGACCGTATTATCCCGTAAATAAGTCCATATCTCATCGATTGTCTTTGCCTTTATGAGATGCTGGTAATCTTTACTATTCAGTCGTTTTGCATTCGCTGCCATGAGCTTAGCGTTTAAGCAATCATGATTTTGAGCAACCATTACCCCTCATCTCTCTCATTTTTTAATAATTCGGCCATGACTTGATGGGCAAAGGCCGTTTTATATCGATGGTATTGATCTTTGATAGAGTCATTTTTATTTTTTTGATCGACCAGTACATCACGACTTATCTTTTTTGCCTCTTCCATCACACTAAGATACGCTTCCCTATTACGATCTTTATAGGTTTGGATTGCTTCTATTTTTATTTTTTCAATTCTTCCGTTTTATCGGATAATAGTTTTTCAGCTGCATCTTCTGCGTCTTGGTTTTCTTGTGCAACAAGTCGATCCACACGAATAATTTCTTGGATGACAGCACTGATATTTTCCATTTTTACCTCCGATTGCGATTTATTAAAACATTCATTAGCACTCATTAAAACACTTGACACGCGTTCAATTCTTGATAAAATAGACTCATACCCCTCCCCATGTGGGGTGCAGAAAGGAGCTCCTATGAAAGCCCAATTTAAAATAGAAGGTATGACCTGCACCGCCTGTGCCGCTGCAATAGAACGTGAACTGTCTAAACAAAACGGTATCCAATCGGCTGTGGTCAATTTTGCTACTGAAGAACTCAATGTAACGTATCAAGAAGAGCTCGTAAACCCGTTAAATATAGAAGAAACTATAACAAAACTGGGTTATGGTGCAAGCTTTAAAAACGAAGATACTCTTCATTCCTTAAAGAAAACCAAAGAGAAAAATCTTGTCTTAGAAACTGCGAAACAACATATTCTAGACTACAAAAACAGACTTTTATTGTCCGCTTTATTCACCCTTCCCCTTTTTTATATATCTATGGGAGGCATGCTGGGCTTGCCCATCCCGAGTTTTTTAGCTGGTGAAAAGCATTATCTGATTATGACCATTACTCAAATGCTCTTAACGATACCGGTTATGATCGTCGGTCGAAATTATTTTATTCAAGGTTTTAAAACGTTATGGAAGAAAATCCCCACTATGGACTCTCTCGTTGCCATAGGCACAACCGCCTCTTTCATTTATGGCATCTTTGTCCTATACCAATTGGCTTTGGGGTATACTTATGGCGATCTTCCACGAATTCATCACTATGGGCACCAGCTTTATTTTGAAGGTGTCGCTGTTATTTTGACTTTAGTTACTTTGGGAAAATATTTTGAAGCTAGAGCGAAAGGTCGAACCGGCAGTGCAATCGAAAAGTTGTTGGCGCTGGAACCGGACACAGCCCAAGTCATAAAAAACGGTGTTGAAACTACCATACCGACAGAAAGTGTCATGATTGGTGATACGGTCGTTATTCGCCCGGGAGAGCGCATTCCCGTAGACGGTATCATTTTAACCGGAAACACCAGCATTGACGAATCCTTAATAACCGGTGAAAGCTTACCTGTCGAGAAACAAACGGATGACCGCGTGATATCCGGCTCGGTCAATAAAACCGGATATGTTACCTTCAGAGCAACTGATGTTGGAAAAAATACGACTTTAAACAAGATTGTCACTTTAGTTGAAGAAGCGCAATCATCGAAAGCACCGATAGCACGCATCGCAGATGAAATCAGTCGCTATTTTGTACCGGCTGTTATTTTGATAGCTGCTGCAACCTTTGGTTTATGGTTTTTATTGAAAGGTGATTTTTCCTTTGCTTTGACAATGAGCATTTCCGTTCTGGTTATATCGTGTCCTTGTGCCCTTGGTTTAGCAACCCCTACCGCCATTATGGTTGGTACCGGAAAGGGTGCAAACCTCGGCATATTGTTTCGAGATGGCGGTGCTTTAGAACGTTTGGGCGAAGCAGATGTGGTGGTTTTCGATAAAACAGGCACATTAACCCAAGGAAAACCACAAGTTACAGATATTAAAAGTATTCTAACCTATAACGAACAAGAATTGCTGAGAATTGCAGCATCGATTGAACATCAATCAGAACATCCTCTAAGCCTTGCTATATTAGAAAAATACGAAACGCTCAATAGTACAATACCCCTTTACGATGTCAGCGATTTTAAAGCGATACCCGGCAAGGGCATTGAAGGTGTCATTAACGGCAGTCTGTTTTCTATCGGCAATCCATCTTTCTTAAATTCAAAAAACATCTCTTCACATCATGTAAAAGATACCTATCAAACTCTTGCTGAGAATGGCAAAACCCCATTAATTGTAGCAGACGAAACTTCAGTTATCGGTATTCTTACAGTTGCCGACACCTTGAAAGAAGGTGCTGTTGAAACTGTGCACGCTTTAAAGGAAAAAGGTATTACCGTTACGATGGTAACCGGCGATAATGCAACAACTGCAAACGCTATAGCAAAATCTATCGGTATAACCGACGTTGTGGCGGATGTTCTACCAGAAGATAAATCCGAGATTGTCGCATCTTTTCAAAGAAAAGGTCAGTCTGTTATAATGGTAGGCGATGGTATCAATGATGCCCCTGCCCTAGCACAAAGTGATATCGGTATTGCTATGGGTCAAGGCACGGATATCGCCATTGAATCTGCAGATATTGTTTTAATGCAAGATCATATTCTAAGGCTCAACGATGCGGTTGCCTTAAGCCGCAGTACTAAGAAAAATATCTTACAAAATCTATTCTGGGCATTGATATACAATGCAATCTGCATACCTATTGCAGCCGGTGTTTTATATCTGCCCTTCGGTATAACCTTAAATCCTATGATTGCTGCTACAGCCATGAGCCTCAGTTCGGTGTCCGTTGTTTTAAACGCCCTCTCTTTGAAGAGATTTAAAACCGCTGATATCCGAATAAAAAAATCTCCGGTTGGGCAAGCAACGTTTCATGAAGAAAAACTCTTGCCAAAAAAACTAAAAGAAAGGAAAGAAACTATGATTACTTTAAATGTAGAGGATATGAGTTGCATGCATTGTGTCGGCCGCGTAGAAAAATATTTAAATTCTGTCGAAGGTCTTACAGATATTTCCGTAGATCTTGATAAAAAAGAAGCCCATTTTATGGCGGAAGAAAATGTTTCTATCGATCAAATTTGCAAAGATTTAACCGAAGCCGGTTACCCGACGACGAAAAAATGACCATTCAGCGCAATAAAGAACTCAATCTTTTAAAAACCGCTTATGGCCAAATAGGTGGTATTTTAGAAATGATAGAAAACGACCGCTATTGCATCGACATTTCAAAGCAAATATTAGCTGTACAAGGCTTATTGAAAAAAGCCAATCTGGAAGTGCTTCGAAAGCACTTAAGCCACTGTGTTGCTGATGCCTTTGAGCATGGTACTGAGCAAGCCAAACAAGAAAAAATTGACGAAATACTAGTGGTTTTAGATAGGTATTACCGATAATGGTTTGTAACGAACAACCTCTTCGCTTTCATGTGAAATAGAAGAGGTTGTTCGTTTACAAGCTGTTCGTATTACCGATACGGACACTGTCTTTAATAAACATTACAATTGATTTTTTAATTCTAAATGAATTAAAAACGTTAACAAGGCACGCAATAAAATAATGCTGCCTAAAATAGCAAGTTCACTCATATTCTGAACTAAAACTGTTTTTAATATCTCCGCAGCCATTTTAAACTCTAAACCAAGAGCCATGGCTTGAGCCAACTCAATTTTTACCCGCGACTCTTTTTGTTTCTTGAGTGTATCTCTGACATAACTGATAAAACTTCTCAAAACACCAATAAATACGATGGCAACTCCGATAATATCAATGATATACACTAAAGTCGTAATAAACGTTATGGTAAAATTTTCTAATAGTGTCATCTTTTTACTTCCACCTATTGTATTGATTCCCTACAAATAAATTGTCAAACCATTCATTATTTATATGATTATAACACTTCTTTATAAATTATCAATGGGTTTGAGATAAGGTTTAGTTCATCGTTATTTCATTAAATTCGATAGTAATCCGAACTATTACGCATATCAAAGTCTTCTGCTCTTCGACCTTTTAAATACGCTCCATATGGTTAGAGAAAGATGCTTCAAAAAAGTTTTTTTTATGTGTCCAAACTCATAATGCACAGCATACCCATTTTATATAGAGTGATGATTGTGCTGACAGTTTTGAAGTCATTGTTTGACAATTCTTATAAAAAAGTCTATGATATGAATTAGTTTTATTTTGCATTTACATGGAAGAGTATCGAAGTGGTCATAACGAGCCGCACTCGAAATGCGGTTGTCCTCCGGGGCACGTGGGTTCGAATCCCACCTCTTCCGCCATGCAAACCCGCCTGCAGTCTACGATTGCAGGCTTTTTTAATAAAAAAATTAGAATGAAAGTAAAAAATGACATGGTAACAATCCCCTTTTTCGTCATCTACCAATAATATCTTTTTGTTCATATGACCGTACCTCCTTTCACTAGTATCTTTCATACTCACACACAAATCTCAAGATTTTCTCAAAGCGTGTTGTTTTTATAGAGTCCACTGGTTGGTTTCTCTGTGTCTTTGGGTATCAGCCACATATGGCTAAACCACACCAGGTATGCGGTTTTTTTCACAAAGTATTTGTACTCGCCGCTTTAAAACACCCCATTTTTTGCGACTTCGAGAGCTGAAAATAGTCCATGATTTGACTCTCTTTTCGTTTGTAAACAATATCACTATAAATTATATACAGCCGGCTGAACAATAAACAAGTGTATTATAATTTATTTAAATCAATTTAATGCTATATGTACTCGTATCTGAAGCAGAAGGCGATCAGTAAGATGTAATAGAATAGAATAAAATAAAGCGTACAATGAACAAATTCGATTTTAAGACATTGGTTCAAGCCATAAAAGAAGCACGAATGTAAAGGGAATATCGAGAAACCAGTTAGCGGATAAGATGAGCATTGCTCCTCGATATATTGCATCTTTTGAAAATAGTGAACAGCACCAAGCTTACAAGTCTTATATTTACTAGTACTCTTTTACTTGACAGTCTGCTCGACGATATGAGCGGTAAAGGACTACGAATTGTTACTGCCACCACAAGGGAGATTAGGGAGGTCGAAACATAAGTATCCCCAAACAACAAAATATGGAATGAGATACGTTGCAACCTTTTAGAATTGCGTTGTTTTCCTTTTATGCTAGTTTGGCAAAAAACACTTTTCCGCTGTTATTGGTATTGAGGGAAAGAGTTTCGTAGCAAGCAAATACCCAAATAGTTGATCATCCAAATATATCTTTGATACAAACAATTTTTCAGATAGTCTATCTCTATATCAAAGAACAATGGTATACTGTAATTGATTACAGTTAAGTTAGGGATTTTCTTGGAAAGATTGCGAGGTCACTATGAAAAATAAAATAATCCTATTCATTTTCATATTCTTGTTTATTGCACTGCCAACTTCCGGATGTAATGATAAAAATATCGAATCTCCTCAGAAGAAACACACTGAAAACAAGCCACCACCAACGGATTTTTCTAAAGCTTACAGCACTATCTTAGACAACTATTACGATCTTCTTGTATATGGATCTCAGACTGATAAAGTCAATGAGGGCGAATTAGGTATCCTTGAAGTCCTTTCGACAGAAGGAACTAACGCAACATTGGAGATGATCGGTTATACCATACAGGATATCAGCGGAGATGGGATTCCGGAATTAATGATTGGTGCTATTTCTGAAAACATCAATTCTAAATTTTACGGCAACATCATATATGCTGCCTATACTTACACAGACAATACTCCCCTTTTTATTTTTGAAGGTAGTGCAAGAAATAGTTATCGTTACCTAGGTAGACAAAATTTCTTACATCAAGGTTCAAGCGGAGCCTTATATTCTATCTTTGGAACATATACCCTTTCCCCCGATGGAAAAGCATTAACTTGTAAGGATTATTATTTTACCCATGAAAAAGAAGACAATTTTGAAGATATAGGATTTTATCACAATACTTCAGGAGAATGGGATCCATCAGTTTCTAAAGAGTTACCACTCACTGATCAAGAATTTTGGCAAATAGAATCAGACCTACAAGAATTAATAGAAAATCTTGAACTGACTCCTTTATCAAAATACAAGACGAGGGATATAACGACCGATGACAACGGTACTTCGATTCAGGCATACTGGGCAGAGGATGTATTACACTCCTACCCTAAGTATGAAGAATTTTTTGCTGATGAGGACGACTCTCGAGAAAGTGTCATGTTTATAACTCAGGAAGCAGTTAAAGATTTTAAAGTGTTGTCCCTAACTCTAGAAAATATCGAAGAAGATGGCAACACGGCCTTTTCGAGCGCGGAGCTGTATCATCTTGATATTTTGACACCCGAGCGCCCATTATTAGTGCATATGACTTTTTACGGTACGATTCCGAACTACGGTATCTCTTTTACAGATCAACATGATGTTGTTAGAAATTTAACGGTTGTTCAAAGCGGTAAGGACGGTTCCGTCATTCTAAGTGAATTCCAACCGCAATAGCCATATTTATGGCTATTTTATTAGAACTTTAGATAGAACACAACACAAAAAATCTCTCAGAAGTTGATTCGAGAGATTTTTTGCTTTGGTTTATTAATGAAAAATTATTCTTGCGAAAAATTATTCAACTAGGGTATTATTGTTACTTTTTAATTCAATATGAATTAAAAATGTCAACAAAGCTCGCAATAATATGATACTTCCTAAAATAGCCAATTCGCTCATACTTTGAACCAATACGGTTTTAAGAATTTCCGCAGCCATTTTAAATTCTAATCCTAAAGCCATCGATTGTGCCAATTCGACTTTAACTTTCGAGTTTAAATTTCTTTTTAGAATAGTATCCTTTACATACCCAATAAAACTTTTAGTAACACCGATAAAAACAATTGCTACTCCGATAATATCTATGACATAGATGAGAATGGTAATAAATTGTATCGTAAAGTGTTCCAGCATCAACATATTTTAAAACCTGTTTTAAAAGAAAACTGTGTAACATTGTACTGCAAAAATTGCGATTAAAACAACATAAAAAGAATAACGTACTGTTTTGTTGCTAATTTTCTCCGTTGCCTTCCTACCCACAATGCCACCTAACACGGCAGCCGGTACACAGTATATTGCTAACGAGAAGTCCAAATATCCACTTGTTGTGTAAGAGATCAAAGAACTGGATGTCGACAACATCGTAATTAGTACACTTTGTATCGCAGCATCCTTAGGATTTAAATCAAAGAATATCAATAACACACTCATGAGGAAAGGCCCACCTCCGATTCCGAAAAAACTGGAGAGCGTACCACACATCATGCCTAAAACAATTTTTATCAATGGATTTTTAACCGGTTCAATTTTAACCTTTCCTCTGACAACCACCGATGCAAACATGATAAAGATGGCAACTAAATAAGCTTGGTTGATAAATTCCGTTGTAACCTTGGGGACCAAAGATCCGCCGATCAAGGCGCCTGTTGCAGCGCCTATACCGACAAAAATAATGTTTTTAAAATCTATCTCTTTTCCTTGACGCTTTAAAATAATTAAATTTGTCAAAGACATCGTAAACACGGAAAGAGAAGATGTAAAAGAAGCCAATCCCTTTGCAATACCCACTACATTCAGAAGCGGTCTAATGATAAAACCACCGCCTACTCCGACAATCGTACCTATGAAAGTAGCAAAGAAACCAATAAGAACAAATAGCATTCTGACACCTTACAATCTACAATCCATTAAAAGAGCTTAAAAGCTTTTGCTAATTGGAAGGTACCCATAATAATTAACATGGTCCAAACAATGTAAGATACTTTCTTTTTATCAAATTTTGAGAAGAAATATAACCCTAAAATACCGCCTAAAATAACGCCGATATAACCAGGAACAAAGTACTGTAATAAACCCTTAGTAACTTCACCATTAAAAAATTTCAGTATTGCTGCCCAACCGTACATCAGCAAAAAGTTAAATTCGATATTTGCTTTAAACTCCATTGTGGATTCTGCTGCTGCATTATAATAAAGACCTAATGGCGGTCCTCCGATGTTTAATAACCCTGTAAAAATACCTGCCGTCATACCAGCTATTCCACCATTGAGTGGTGTGGCTTTTATTTGAATCGGGTTTTTGGAAGTTGCAAAAGAATAAACGCCTACCAAGATTAAAAAGATACCCAATACAATTTGCATGGTATGTGTGGTAGTAAAGTTTAAGATCCAAGCACCGATAAAA
Source organism: Eubacteriaceae bacterium (assembly GCA_012522805.1). Classification (GTDB taxonomy): domain Bacteria; phylum Bacillota; class Clostridia; order Eubacteriales; family Eubacteriaceae; genus JAAYJS01. The sequence continues at coordinate 11,742 of JAAYJS010000015.1, forward strand.
GTACCAACTATTGATACCGCTAAGGGTACAATTGCTGTTTTAAAATTAATATCTTTGTATAGTTTTAATGTCATTTGTAAACCGATGCCGGTCAACATAAAGGGAACAAGAGCGGATGCTTCTTTAAACTCAATAAATAAAGGCAGGAATGACATCCATACCATGGCCGATCCGAATCCAGCGATTCCTTGTACAAAGGAACCCGCAAAAATTACTAGAAATACAAAAAAATATACTGCGTAATTACTCATTTTTTCACCTTTTTATAATACTCTATTTGCCGGATGTCTTTTGTCCATAAATTGGATATTATTTTTCCTTAAATTGAAAGCATGAATTGCCGAGGTTGCTGCACAAGCCGGGAAAACCCATTTGTATCCTTCGACTGGTCCAAATAACAAGAAATCGCAATTTTGAGAGACCATCATACCGTTAACTGCTGCATCTACAATATGGAATTGTTCTGTAGTTAAATTGTCTTTATTACGAATCCATTCACTTGAATAAGTTGCGTTGGAGGCAGAGGTACCAACCGGCACGTCCAGTTCCTTTCTTATTAAATCTGCTCCTGCTATCACAGTACCGATACTGTACATATCGTAAGTTGGAACATCTATCATGACTTTGTCAATGCCACATTCCAAAGCTCTTTCTAATAAACTTGGCAGTCTTCTGGTACCAAGAAGTGCTTTTAATGCGCCGTCTTCTTTTTTGCTACCCGGATTGTAGGCTTGTATGATGGCTTTGTCGATAGGCATCTCTTTTAAAATGGCTACTTCTTCGTCTGTACTAAAGGGGTTAATGGAGTTGTAAACAACGTCATCTAATAAATCTAATTTTGCCAACTCTTGAACCGCACCTATTCTAACCTCCGGTAAGGTTGCATTGAGTAGCATAGGGAATTTTGAATTGTCTTTCAAAAACTTAATGTAACTAACCAGTGCTTTGGATGTATTGCCAACAACATCATACATAAAGGAAACACCGGTTTTATCTGCAAGATCCGTGATGTTCTTAATTAATTTCAAAGTTTTTTCTTGATCAAATATTCCCTTTTCTGCATCTTGTACTAATTTATGGCGCATATAAAAAATACTGCCAATTAATACCGGTGGGTTTTCTCCTGGAAAACCGCCTATTTCAAAGTCCGATATTTTTATAGTACTTGCAAATTGATCTTTCATTCTTCCTCCAAATTCTGATTAACGACCGATGCTTAGTTTAAAGCATCGGTCGTTATGCATGCTTAAATCAATAGCATTTACCGTAGGTTTTCATCGCTTTCATCCAAGCTTTAACCAATTCCGGTTTTGTTGTATCGTTTAACATATTGGGTCCCATTAAAATGTTGCCTTCGAATCCTTTGGCATATTTTTCAATGAAACCTTTTACATTTGCATCCATTTCTTCTTCTGTCCAAGTTGCAAAAGCAGCAGGTGCAATACCAAACCATAAGCAGGCATTGTAGGATTTTAAAATTTCTAAAACACTTCTCAAATCAATGTTTAGGGACCATGGTGTCGCAACATGGAAAACTGTATTGCCAGCTTCGCAGGATTCTCGAACAAAAGTTTCGATGTCGTCTAATTCATCAATACCGGATTGTGAATGCCAACGTACGCCTACAGGAGTCATATGTGCCAATGCTTTTTGGATTTTTTTGTATGCAGGCAAAAATAAGTCTCTATATTGTTGTGGACTACACATATTTGGTGATCCGGTTGCGTCAGCCATAGAAATACCAATAGCGCCTCTATCCAGTAATGCTTTACCAATCAAGATTGTTTGATCTGCACAAAAATCTAATAATTCTGCTAAAAATTCCGGGTTTCTTTTAATATCTGCAACAAATTTGCTCGCACCCCGTAAGGAAGATGCTAAGGAGATTGGGCCGGACAAATGACCGATTACCGGATAAATATCACCGATTTTTTCTCTTAATAAAGCGACTGTATTTAAGACAACAGGTAATCTGCCATCTTCTTCAGGGTTAACATTTTTTAATTCTTTTAACTGTTCAGGTTTTCTGATAACCCCCTTCATCGGTACGGAAATAGCATCCTCCTTCATATCGATAGGACAACCATAAATTTCCGGTGTTACCGAATAAAGGTCTACATTGGTCCAAATGGTGTCATAACCGAATTCTACCAAGCCTGCCAAATAGTTTTCAGTTTGATTAAAATGGCTGGTTTCCAAGTCTTTAACGGTATGATTAACTAAATATCTGGGAAATTCTCTATAAAATGCCCAGCATATTAATCTATCCGGCACCTGATTGTGTGTATTGACACAGTGGAATCTTTCCAAAGGTGTCATATAATCGCCACTATTCTTTACTTGATCTTTTAGTTTTTCCGATAGTTGATCTATAAGTTCTGTAGATTTCATTTTATCTCCTTGCTAATCTTACTTTCTAAGTTCTTCCATTAATTTAAGAGCAACATCAACAGCTTCGCTACCATCTTTACCCCAACCGTCTGCACCTTGATCTGCTACGGTTCCGGGATTTGTAGAGGCACCACCAATTAAGAATTTTACTTGATCTCTAATATTTTCCTCTACAGCTAAGTCGACAGTTTCTTTTATATATTTTACAGTTTGCAGCATCGGGCAACCTAAAGCAATGATGTCTGCATGAACTTCTTTTGCTTTATCGATAAATTCTTTCGGCGTTACGTTGATACCAATATCGTGAACTCTAAATCCGCCGCCACTGAGCATAGCGGATACAATGTTTTTGCCGATTTCTTGGCTACATTCCTGTACAACACCAATAACAATCGTACCTTTAACTTCTTCAGTGCTTTGTTCAAGATGCGGTTTGAGTTCATCTAAAGCATCGGACATAGCATCTGCGGCAGCTGCCAAATCCGGTACAAAGAATTCTTTTTTATCGTATTTATCGGATACGATTTTCATACCTTCAACTAACCCCTTTTCGATGATAGCATCAGCACTTTCCCCACTTTCTAAAGCTTCATCCACTAAATCCAGTACATCATCCCCCTCTCCGTCAACAACCATTTGAATCATTTGCGTGTAATCATAACCACTCACCATTCTATTCCTCCTCTTATTATTATCTATATGTCTTATTGTCTATACATTTATACATATGCATAAACAAACCCATAGAGAACTGCTACATGCATATAATCAACTTATATGCGACTTATACATTGGACTTAATATTAAAATAATATCTGCAACGATCCCCTCTTACAAAGGCATGGCTGTAAATAATCGGTGTATCCGATTCATCCAGCAATACCCTGTCCATCGATAATGCAGGTATTCCGGGTTTCATATTAAATAATTGTGCCCGCTCTTCGTCAACCAATGTCGGCTCAACGAATGCTTCTATTCGATGTAATTTTGTATCGTATCTTCTTGGTAAAATAGTCGTTATATGATCTTTTGTAAAATCTAAATCTTCCAATCCTTTAAATTTTTCGTAATCTAAGTAAGAGTCTTCTAAAATCCACGGTTCTTCGTTGGCACAATGAATTCTTCTGATTTTAATGATTTTTGATCCTTTCGCTAAGTTGAGACGACTTCTAATGCTATGTTTTTGTTCAGTCACTTCAGAACTGACGAGAATAACGGAGCGTTTCATACCTTGGCGTTCAATCCCCTGACCGAAACTAAAATCTCCCAACAAATCATGATTCAGCGAGGGCGCTTTCACTAGAGAACCTTTGCCTCTGATTCTTTCTAAAAAGCCTTCGTCTACCAAAAGATTAATTGCCTGCCTAACGGTACCGCGACTGATGCCTAACGTATTGCATAGCTCTTCTTCGGTTGGAATATAGTCTCCAGGTTTATAAATACCGTTTTTGATGTCTCTTAGTATATATTCATTTAATTGATAATAAAGCGGAATTTTACTCGCTTTGTTAATTTTATAATTCATTTTATCTCCTATGTCTAGACAATTATACAATATATATGAATAGAGTTCAAGTTAAAATCTTTAATTTTATACTAAAATTTGTAAAGAAAAACATTTAACGATATGACAGGGGTCTATTTAAGACTAAATTCAAGGACTTAACTATCTAAATCGTTTATATTTACTAATAGTCTTAATTGTTTAGACATATTGTCAATTTTTTTACTTGTTAGATGTTTAACATTAGCTTTGCAAATTAAAAAAATTGAGGTAGAAAAACCACCTCAACTTTACTCTAACTATCATTCTATAGAATTATTAAACAATTTTTATTGCTTTATACTTCTAGAGACTCTTTAACCTGAGAGCGCATTGCACTCAATTTGTATTTGCTTTCCCTTAGTGGGCTTGCACCTTCAATTGCAAGGTCAGCTGCTTCTTCAGCAAGTTCTACAGATTTTGTTTTTCCTGCCAATAAATTTTCGACTGCTGTGAGCCTTACAGGTATTGGTGCAACACCACCAGCTACTAAACGTGCATCTTTTATCACATTGCCATCTTCGCGGTAAGCATATGCTAAGGATGTAATGGCAAAGTCGATAGAATCACGCATACGTAATTTGAGGTATCCGCAGCGATAGTCCGTAGCTTTAGGAATCCTAATTTCTTTAACTATTTCGCCTGGGTCTAGAGCGTCTTTTACATCCATTGCTTTAAAGAATTCTTCAGCTTTAAATTCACGGGAAGTCGTTACAATGGTTGCATCCAAGGCAATTAATACCGGGCTCAAATCCGATGCATTGACGGAATAGCAACCGCAGTTCATGCAGCGTCTTGCTTCCACTTCAGCGTCTTTCATATCCAAGCTGACAGTATCTTCTTTTTCCAAGGTTCTTTCAGCAACAGGCGTGTCGACTTCGACATCAGCTTTTGCTTTTGCAACACCGCCGAGATCTTGTTTTAAGAAACCTTCAAAAGCAACTTTACCCTCTGTCGGGAATCCCATGTATGCAGACATGTTTCTGGCTGCGATAACACCATCTCTGATCGCATCAATTGCGATCGAAGGACCGGCCATATCGCCACCTGCATAGACGCCGGGCGCTCTGGTTTCTTTGTGTTCACCAATTTCTACTAAACCACGGGCATCTTTGATTTCATCTTTGAATTTCTCACCTAAGAAATCCAAATCCACTTTTTGTCCTGTTGCCAAAATAATAGAATCGGCTTCGAAAGTTTTGCTTTCACAAACGTCATAAACCGGGTTAAAGCGATTGTTTTCGTCAAATACAGAGACGCATTTGATCGCTTGGAGACCTTTTACAGAGCCATCTGCTGCGGTGACAACTTTGTTGAGACCCCAGCCGTTGAATATTTTAACCCCTTCTTCTTCTGCACGATGAATTTCTTCCGGAATTGCCGGCATTTCCTCACGTTCTTCGAGACAAATTAAGGTTACATCTTGTGCGCCCAGACGTACGGCGGTCAATGCGACGTCCATGGCTACGTTACCGCCACCACAAACTAAGACGCTCTTTCCGATTTGTCTGTCGATAAATGCTTTAACTTCTACTAAGAAGTTTAAGCCGAATTGAGTTAAGTTTTCTCCATCAATCCCTAATATAGGTTGTTTCCATGCACCTGTATTGAGGAACACTGAATCGCTGGCTTCTTTAATCTCATCGATGGTAATGTCTTTACCGACTTCCGTGTTGAGTTTAAATTCTACACCCATGTTTGCAATCGCTTTTACTAAGCTACGCACATAGTGTTTGGGCATACGGTATTCGGGAATCCCATACATGAGTACGCCACCGGCTTCTTCCATTTTATCGTAAATGGTTACCGTGTGACCTGCTTTGCGTAGGTTGTAGGCTGCTGATAAACCGGCAGGTCCACCACCGATGATCGCAGCTTTTTTACCGGTTTCTTTTTCCGGTGCTTTGTAGAATTTGTCTGCATTCTCTAAAATGTAGTCGCCTAATGTACGTTCCACGGAATGAATGCTGACAGCGTCTCCATAGAATTTTTGGTTACAAACATTTTGACAATTATGTGGGCAAATTCTGGCTGTAAGCATCGGCATCGGGTTTGCATTCAGGATGATTTCTGCTGCAGCATCCCAATCGCCTTCTCTAATTTTTTGCATATATCCCGGAATGTCTGTTCCAGCCGGACATTCTTGCGAACATAAAGATCCTGTCGCAACACCACCCATTACTGCATGGAAAGCATTTCTACCACGAATGGCATAACATTCTGCGCCGCCTTTTCTGGCACAATCGATTCTTCCACCTACAGAGTGTGGGTAACGGTAGTACCAACAACGTACGTCCTGACAGATATTACCGCCAATTGTTGCAGCGTGGCGTACGAGAGGTGAAGCAACACTTTTTGCTGCCTCGGCAACAGCTTTGATTTCTTTTCCGATTAGTTCAGATTCTTCTATTTTGCTCAGTTTTGTTAAGGCACCGATGGCAATGACATCGCCTTCATCCTTAATATAATCAGCATTTTCTATGCTTTTCAAATTGACTAAGGTATCTGGATAGTCTTCTAAAATCTGTTGTTTTAGAACTCCTATGAGATCGGTACCTCCGGCAATCGGGCATGCTGCCTCACAAGATTGTATGCTCTCTGTGGCGTCATAGAAGCTTTTTGCATCAATATGATTAAAATTCTTCATTTATATTACCTCCATTAAGCTTTCCCAAGGGCCTCAAGCACCTTGTCCGGAGTAACCGGATATTCGTTAAATTCTATTCCACCCAAAGCATTTTCGATCGCCATGATAACAGCTGCCGGACCGCTAGCACCGGTAATTTCACCGATCCCTACAGAACCGAAGGGGCTGTCCGTTGGGAATTTGGATTCCAAGATAACGGTATCTAAGTTTGGTAGTTCGTTAAATGTTCTCCA
>JAAYJS010000016.1 GCA_012522805.1 Eubacteriaceae bacterium
AGTTCTGGTTCGTTTGTTTTAGAAGTGTTCGCTCACTTCTTGAATTAACTTGGTTTTATGGTACTATTCTCTTTTCTATGACCTCATGCCCACCACAATGGGTGAACTTCTTAAGTATAAACCAACTGACCTCGCCTTGTCAAGTGCTTTTTTAAACTTTTTAAGGATTGAGTTGGTTGGCCTCGCTCTCAGTTTTTGAAAGCTTACACAGTATACATGGGTATTCTAGGTTTGTCAAGGTTTTTTTACTTATATTTTACTTTATTTTAATTTTATAATTTTTCTTGATAATCCAGCGTCATTTTGGATCTTTTTCTCATTTCTACCTTGCCGGTTTTATGGTGAACTGGCAAATAGAAGTTTTTGGCAACGCATCACAGGAAGGAAAGAACCGTTATGTCTATACAAGCGAAGGAAGAAAACACCATACCTAATAATAAGGATAATCAGAATGATAACAAGCAATGGCATGATGCCCAAGGGCGTGTATTTTCGTACTTAGGATTTATAACCCTCATGTTTACTGCAATCTCGTTAATCGTTGGTTCTCTTGCTGAACTTGTTTTTCCCTATATTTCAAAATCCTTACCACCTTTATTAAGTCATGCCATGGTAACCACTTTTATCCCCTTATATGTTGTCACCGTTCCTTTTATTTATTGGAAGCTGCGTCGCAAAGAAACCCGACCTCTCGAAAAAAAGCATTTGTCTGCAAGTTTTTATATTCAAGTGGTGATCGTATCCTTTGGAACGGTATATGTCGGCAACTATCTATCCTTGGGGTTGGCATCTTTATTAGCCCGTTTTGGTTTGCCCTCAGTGAATCCCTTGGAAGCCTTGCTGGGTTCTATCAACATGTGGGAAGCTGCCTTTTATACGGTCATTGCGGCTCCCATAGCCGAAGAGCTTATTTTTAGAAAAGGGATGATGTCTCTTTTGCTTCCCTATGGTGAAAAAACAGCCATTTTCGTTTCCGCACTGTTCTTCGCACTTGTCCATGGCAACCTTTACCAATTGATCTATGCTTTTGGCTTGGGTTGTGTTTTAGGGTATCTATACGTTAAAAGCGGTCGTTTAAGAGATGTTATCGCCGTACATGCTTTGGTTAATTTTACCGGCGGGGTCTTTCCCTTGGTACTGATGAAACAGATCGACGATCAATTTTTAGATCGTATGGAAACTTTTTCTCAAATGATGGAACAAGCACCGAAGGAAAGCCTGGAATTACTCATGGACAATATCCTTCCATTATTAGGGTTGTTGTTTTTAAGTTTCTTGACGATTTTTTCCATTGTCGGCGCTGTGATCATTTTGCTGCGAAACCGTAAGAAGATCCAATTGGAACGCGGCGAAACCCCTTTGAAGAAAGGCCATCGTTTTAAAACAATTTTCTCAAATCCCGGTGTGATGATTTCTATTCTATTTTATTTTGTCTTGATCGCTGTGAGAATTATTTGGAAGTTTTAATTGAAAAAAATGAACACCATACCGGTGCTCCCTCCATTGTTATCCATTATCTATAAGGCATCTCCTCCTTTTTTCTGTGCGTTTTGAATAAATTGTCGGTGAGCGAATGTTGCAAGCCACCGGTGCAGCACCGGTTGGCAATGCGCATAAAGTGTCTGGCCATTGTCGGGATAACGCTGGATCCGGTCGATTTTGGATTGGTGGCAGCTTGTTATCATGGATATGGCCTGCGTTAACAACGCGATGGTAAAAGATAATGGGACAAGGATTTTTGGGTTCTACTGCATAAAAAAAATGCGACCGGCACGGCTGCATTTAAAATTTACCTGCTTGCCGCAGGTTTTTCTTTACCAACTAAAAGATGTGTTTAGTGTTGTACCTTGCGCTCAAAAATATCTCTGCTGATATCGCCAACGGTAATTTCCTCGTATCTTTTCTCACACAAAACATTCAATTCCTCCACTAAGTTGTCCACGATGGTACTCATCGAAATAGCGAGCAGGCACAAATCTTTTTGATTACCGGAGCGCCACACCTTGGCAATCGGTTTGTCGGCGACCGCCTTGCTGATCATAGCTAGATTAATCTGATCGGGGTCACCATCAAAGTAGTAACCACCTACAGCACCTTCCTTAGATTTTACCAAACCTGCCTTCTTCAATTGCGACATCACTTTGCGAACACGGGCAGAATTTGTGCAAATATTTTCTGCCAAACGTTCGCTGGACAATATTTCCTTGCGATGGTTTAAAAACACCAAGGCATGAATTGCTATAATAAATTCTCCCGTCATACTTCTATCCTCTCTTCCAATAAAAAAATCGTTCTACTTCTAAAATTTTAGCTTATGATATCAAGAATTGAAAGCATGACTCCACAAACGTTTACTGTTTATATCTTTTGTAGATGTTTATTGCGTCACAGGCCATTTGTTAGCTATTGTTTAATTACCTACTTTCGCTTTTTAAGAGAAATCATGCACCACACGTTATCTGCATCTGCCATTTTAAATTTATTGCGAACCTGTCTATGCCTTTGAGCCTTACCATTATTATAAGGTTCAATGCTTAAAATAAACCTTTTTTCACGGTGCACTCACTCTCCCATATATACTATTTTAGTGCTCTCAGCTTTATTTTTGTATCCTATTTATTTCTTTAAATCCAGTGTAGTTTCGGATTTTTTGCACAATTTATTTTTTTAATATTTTTATTTTTTTCTGAGTGTGATATGATATTGATTACTATCTTAATAAAATAGATAAGTGTACCCATTTAAAAAGGAAATATGATGAATTTATTTGACATTTTAAAACGGTCTTCTCCTCAAGAAAGGCTGCGCATTTTATTTTTAGTTATGATTATTCTCTTTACCAGTTATTTTACTGTATTGAGTTTTGTCGATACCCCTTCGTCCAATTACGAAAAAGTCCTTGAATTGGTGGACGCGTTATACACCGAAGACGGGCAATCGGTTTCTGAAAAAGCCATTCAAAACTCCGGACTGTTTGCTGAAGCTACAAAATCTGCTAACCGCATCCGAGATCCGCAACTCAAGTCGGAGCAATTGCAACGTATCGATACTGCAAAAAAAATGGCGGATATCGTTAACGCCATCGATGCCATGTATACAACCGTTAATAACGAACGCGTCTTGGTCAGAGATATCACGGACAACCAAATGTCTGCCATCAATCAAAAACTAGATGTGATTCAAAACATGGGGCTGGAAGCTTTTGTAACCAAACATCGGGAGTTGCTCTCTCCGGCGGAAAAGCAATACCATGCGCGCCAACACATCAATGCCGGTTTAGATGCTTTCTTTGAAGATGGCGCCAATCGAAAAGAATTGTTGTACCATGCAGACTCCGACGATTGCGAAGCGTTGCGAGAATTTTTAAACGATGTACAAAATCCGACTTTAAAAGAGGAGTTGAACACGGAAATCAATCGGATAAAATCCATGATTGAAGAACAAGAGGAACGCCAGTATCGGGAATGGCTTCGCCAAGAAGAAGAGCGAAAACGTCTAGAAGAAGAGCAACGTTTAAAAGAAGAAGATGAGAAGAAAAAAGAAGATGAGAAAAAATTCGAAGATGGTGGCCCGGCACCCATGCCTGCACCTCCAGCGTCGGAATAAATTGACGATTACCGCTTTTATCAATAAAAGCGGTTTTTTATTTGACAAAGTTCATTGAAAACATTATATTGAATTTGAAATCTGTTTTCATTTTGGCCAAGGAGGTAACGATGAAGAAAAGAGGCCCCTATCATACCAAGCAGCAACAAACAATCCTAATTTTTTTAAAAGAAAATGCCGAGGCATATCATACCGTTCAAGATGTTTATGAAGCACTGAAGGCTGCCCATAAAGCCATCGGCCACACGACGGTTTACCGGTCTCTTGAAAAGTTTAGCGAGAAAGGCATTGTTACCAGAATACCCGGCATTAACGGCAAACCCACCCAATACAAATACGAGATTACTTCTCAACATGCGCCCAAGGGCGAATTATACTGTAAGAAATGCGGTACCGTTACCCCTTTGCACTGCAATGAAATTGAATCCTTTACCAAACATTTAAGTACGAAACATCACTTTATAATGAATGTTGAAGATATTGTTCTTTACGGTTATTGCGATACTTGTTTCTAACCGATATGAGTAAAGCGAACGCAAAATATCCAATGCCTCTTGCATCCCTTAAGGAGAGACCATGAAAATAAAAAGTTTAATTGTCCTTACCCTCTGTATGGCAATGCTGTGTCTTGCTGGTTGCTCTATGAAAGCACCTGAAAAAGTATCCACCGATGATTCCCCATTAAAAGTCATCGCCTCTTTTTACCCTATGGCAGATTTTGCAGATAAGATTGGGGGCGACAACATTGCGGTGCAATGCTTAGTGTCGCTTGGAATGGAAGCCCACGATTGGGAACCTACCACAGCCGACATCGCACTCTTAGAAGAGGCCGATCTCTTCATTATTAACGGCGCAGGAATGGAGCCTTGGGCAACGGATTTGTTGCAAACTTTATCCAACAAAAATTTGGTGGTCGTCAACACCTCTGAAGGACTGGACCTATTGGAAAATGACGAAAGCCACGACGGTCATGATCATGGCGATCAGGACCCCCACGTTTGGTTAAATCCCCTCTACGCTAAACAGCAAATGTCGATGATCATGGAGGCCTTAAAAGAACTTGATGCCACAAACAGCAAAACCTATCAAGACAATTACGAAAAATGGGCCAACAAATGCGAAGAGCTGGATCAAAATTATCGAGAAACTTTAAGTCCTTTGAACCACAAGGATATTTTAGTTTCCCATCAAGCCTTTGGCTATCTATGTAACGCCTATGGGCTCAATCAAATTGCCATAGAGGGATTGTCGCCTGAAGGCGAACCCAATCCCGCTAGAATGGCAGAAATCATCGATTTTATGAACAAACACCAGACAAAAGTTATTTTTTATGAAGAAAACACATCTTCAAAGGTTGCTGAAGCTATCGCTAGAGATACCGGCGCCAAGACCATGGTCTTAAACCCTCTGGAAAGCTTAAGCCAAGAGCAATTGGACGCAGGCGAAGACTACTTTTCGATTATGACAGCCAACTTAAAGGGCTTGCAGGAAGCCCTCTCCGATTGAGGTGTGAAATGACAATCTTGGAAATCAAAGATGTATGCTTTGCTTACGACCGTTTAGAGATACTGCACCAGGCCAACTTAAGGATTGAAGAAGGAGATTTCGTTCTCTTACAAGGTCCCAACGGCGCCGGAAAATCCACGCTTTTAAAGCTGATATTGGGAGAGTTGGCCCCCCTAAAAGGGCATATCTCTGTTTTTAACACCGACGTGAAAATTTTCAAGAATTGGAATCAAATCTCTTATGTGCCGCAGAGGGGCTACGATCATCTGGCGCATTTCCCGGCGACGGTTTCTGAAATCGTGGCTACCGGTTCATACAGCCGGTCAGGGCGTTTCCGCTTTCAGAGTAAAAAGAAAGAGCAAAGGATTGGCCATGCTTTAGAAGCCGTCGAGATGCAACCCTACGCCAGAAGATTAATCGGAGAACTTTCCGGTGGTCAGCGACAACGGGTACTCTTAGCCCAAGCCCTCATTTCAAACCCCAAGCTACTCATTTTAGACGAACCGGTAACCGGCATCGACGCAACAAACACCGCTACTTTTTATCGGCTGTTGCAACGTTTAAATAAAGAAGAAGGTCTGACCGTGTTAATGGTGACCCATGATATCCTCGGGGCTGTTGATTTGGCAAATAAGCACTTTTGCATTGAAGAAGGCAATTTACTCCAATTGACACCAGAAGTATTGGAAAAAGAAAGACTGCACCGACACGTGCACACACCGGGAGCCTGCCATGACCTTGATGAGCTTATTTCAATATGATTTTATGCGACGCGCCTTTATCGTCGCCATCGCTTTAGGAATTGTCGTACCCTGTATTGGGGTCATCGTCGTTTTAAAACGCCTATCCATGATAGGAGACGCCCTTGCCCATACTTCTTTAGCCGGAGTAGCCGGTGGCTTGTTGGTGAATATCAACCCGGTTCTTGGTGCAGGCATCACCTGTATCGGCGCAGCCTTTACCATCGAATGGATTCGAAAAAAATTGCCACAATATGCGGAAATGTCCACTGCCATTGTTCTTTCTGCCGGGGTGGGGTTGGCCGGCGTCCTGTCCGGCTTTATTCAAAATGCCACCAGCTTCAATGCCTTTTTATTCGGTAGCATTGTGGCCATCTCCAACGCGGAGTTGATCGCCGTCGTAGCCATTGCTCTTTTAGTGCTTATTTTGTTTTTTTTGATGTACCAAGAATTGTTTTACATCGCCTTGGATGAGCGCTCAGCGACTTTGTCCGGCGTACCGATCAACACCGTTAATTTTATTTTTACATTGTTGACAGCTGTTACCGTCGCCATCGCTGCCCGCACGGTGGGCGCATTGATCGTGTCCTCCATGATGGTATTGCCTGTTGCCTGCAGCTTACAGATAGCAAAAAGTTATCGGCAAACGGTTTGGTTTTCGGTTCTCTTCGGGTTGAGTTTTACCCTGATCGGCTTGACGATTTCTTTTTATGCCGCTCTACGCCCCGGTGGTGCCATCGTGTTGACCGGTGTCTGTTGTCTGCTTTTAGTGTTCAACTTGAAAAAGATGGTGTGCCGCTAAAAATTGTCAACACAAGCAACCGTAAGCTTACGGTTGCTTGTGTTTTTTTAGTCCATCTTCTTGATCGCTCAGCCCACTGAGCACCCTTCTACGATTGGTATTGAGATTTGCTCATCAATCGTGGAGCTGTTCCATCTCGCTAAGTCACTCAATCCGATTCGTTGTCAGCGTACGTCAGCCTAGTCAAGATTTTCTTTAAAAGACTGGCTGTAATCCTTAAAATCAAAACTTATCTCATACACATCAATATCGATTCAAAAGGTCTCACAGACTTTTATAAGTGGTTTTTATTTTTTTACTAATTTTTTTGTTTTTATATCTGTTGATTTCCCAATTTACGCACTTAAAAAATGTCCCATTTCTTGTACATTTTTGCATAAAAACATTTTTCCTATCCCATTAACTTTACCTTTTTCTAATACCGTGCTATCCTTTATTTAAATAGGATACAATTGTTAACATTTATTTTACGTATCCTTAATCATTCTACACCAATCATTCTCTATAATGAGCGGTGTAGCTAGTTAAAATCAATACGGAGGAGAAAGAAAATGAAAAAGAAATTTGCGGTAATTCTATCGATGCTGATGGTAGCATTGATAACATTAAGTGCCTGTGGAGGTGGCTCATCTCAAAAGGATGCTACCACATCGGCAGACGGTAAAATAAAAATCGAATACTGGCATGTCAATGCTGAAACCCAAGGGGGAATCACCGTTGACGAATTGGTCAAAACATTTAATGAAAGTCAAGACGATATCGAAGTGGTCGCTAAGTACAACCCGGACATGTACAAAGGCTTAATGCAAAACCTTCAAGCGGAAATTGCTGCCGGAAACCACCCCGCAATTGTACAAGTCGGTTGGGCATTTTTGGATTATTTTTCCAATAACTTCGAATACCAGGATCCCGTTGCAGTCAATGAAAAGTACGATCAAGAAGATCCCACTTTCTTAAAAGACAATTTTATGCCGAACATTTTGGATTTGGCTAAAGACAGCAAAGGCAACCAAGTAGGTGTTCCCTACTCTTTATCCACGCCTGTGCTCTACTTAAACAGAGATTTATTAAAAGAAGCCGGATTGGATCCCGCAGGTCCGAAAACTTGGGAAGAACTGAACGAATTCTCTAAAACCATCAAAGAAAAAACCGGCAAATACGGTTTTTACTTCCAAGAACCTGCAGACAACTGGGCTACTCAAGGATTACTCGAAAGTAACGGTGCAAAATTTATCACCGACGGTAAAGCTACCATCGCTTCAAAAGAAGGGATTGCCGCTTACCAATTTTGGGCAGACATGGTTGCAGACGGTACCGCACTTCATACCTCTTGGGACGAAGGGATGCAAAGTTTTGTAGACGGCAATGTCGCTATGGCTTATACCACCATTGCTCGTCGGGAATCCGTTCAAAAAGGTGCCCAATTTGATGTTGCCACCACCACCTCTCCCGCTTGGGAAGGCAAAGAAATTAATATTCCCGCCGGCGGTTGCTTCTTGGGCATTACCGCTGTAGATGACGAACAAATCGAAGCAGCTTGGAAATTTGAAAAATTCTTATACTCTGTGGAATCCGTTGCGAAATGGACCATGGGAACCGGCTATGTACCACCGAGAACCGGTGTTGACACAGCGGAAGACGGTTTAAAGAAGTTCTACGAAGAAAACCACATGATGAAGGCCGCAACCGATCAAATGGATAAGGTTGTACCTTGGGCAAGCTTCCCCGGAGATGCCGGCTTACAAGCGGAACAAATTCTACTGGACGTTCGAGATCAAATTTTAGGCGGTCAAGTCAGTGCCGAAGAAGGATTGACGGACGCACAAAACAAAATCAACGAATTGTTGAAATAATTTTATCTATGACAGTGCATCGCTTTGCCCCTAGTTGCATGGCGGTGCCCTTCTTCCATTTTATTCAAATATGGCATCGGGTAGCTATCGTGCTCGGTGCCATATTCCGATTAAGTCAACTGTGCTTTCTAATTTTTAATGATAGCTGTTAAACAGGAGTTTTTTTATGCAGAAACGAACTAAAAAAGGAAAATGGGATCATATCAAAGCATTCGGTTTTTTTATACCGGTTCTCCTTGTCTTTACAATTTTTGTGTTTACACCCTTCTTCAAAACGCTGTACTTAAGCTTTTTTGAATGGAACCTCATCAGTCCAAAAAAAACCTTTGTGGGACTCAGCAACTATATCGCCCTTTTTCAAGATCCCGTTACAGTTAAAGTTTTGAGCAACACCTTTGTTTATATTTTGATTATGTTGGTTGTCAACTTTATCGTTCCCTATATCATGTCGTATATGATGGCCATCATGCTTAAAAAAGGACAAAATTTTTATAAAGGCGCCATCTTTTTACCTTATGTAATTTCCCTCGTCGTCGGCTCTATTTTATACTTATGGATTTTAAATCCCGTGTCCGGACCCATTGGACTGATTGCCCGTACTTTCGGTATTCGGCTGCCCATTTGGTCTAAAACCGATGGCTTGGTCTTGCTTATTCTATCCTTGATTACATCTTGGAAACTTTTCGGGTACAACTTTATTGTCCTATTTGCGGCAGTCAATAACATCCCGAAGGAAATCATAGAAGTGGCAAAACTGGATGGGATCTCCAACTGGCATATCTTTAAGGACATCGTGACACCCATGAGCTCCGCAACCGGTATTTATGTCTTAATTATCACCATTGTTCAGGGGTTGCAACAAGGGTTTACGCCGATTAAGGTCGTCACCCAAGGGGGACCCAACTACGGCTCCGCCTCATTGACTTACCAAAGTTACCACGAGGCCTTTACCCTTTACCACATCGGCAAATCGTCGGCATTATCCGTCCTAACCATGGTCTTATTTATGGTTCTATTGGCCTTGGAGTTTTACTTCGTAGAAAGGAACGTGTACTATGAAAATTAAAGAACACCAACTGGGGTTGCACTTTCTGTTTATCCTGACGGTGCTCGTGTTGCTCTTTCCTTTAGTCTACGCTTTGTCCAACTCTTTTAAAACACTCAACGATGCTTTTAACAATGTCTTTTCTCTCATTCCCAGGGAATTCACTTTGCAAAACTACATCCACGTGTTTACCCGTTTAGACTTTATGCGTATTGTCGGCAATACCTTTTTTATCTCGACCACGGTTACTATTTTTAAAATCATCACCTCCTTGTTGGCGGCTTATTCCTTAGTGTTTTTTAACTTTAAAGGTAAAAACACGCTATACTTTATACTGCTGAGTACGATGTTTATCCCCTTTACCGTTACCATGATTCCCAACTACTTAACCATTTCCTCTTGGGGGTTAGGAGACAGCCTTATCGGGGTTTTAATTCCTCAATTGGCGGACGTACTGGGTATCTTTTTGCTGAGACAATCCATGAGAGGTATTCCGAGATCCTTGATCGAATACGCACAATTAGAAGGAGCAAGTACTTATAACATTATAACGGGTATCGTCATTCCCTTAATTCGTCCCAATATCATCTCTACGGGAATTTTATTTTTCGTCAACTCTTGGAACGAATACGTGTGGCCGGTACTCATTTTAAAAACCAAATCCAAGTTTACTTTGTCTTTGGCCTTGCAAATGTTTATCAGCTCCGAAGGAGGAACGGATTTTACCATTGCCATGGCGGTATCCGTTATGACGATGATCATTCCCATTACCCTCTATCTGATTTTCCAACGCTATATCTTGGATACTTTTACAACTTCAGGTGTTAAATAAAAGGTGAACCATGAAATCTATTCAATTAAAAAATATTGTTAAACGATACGGCAACAACACGGTTGTCAGTCAATTAAATTTAGACTTTGAGGCCGGAAAACGAACCATTTTACTTGGACCTTCCGGTTGCGGAAAATCCACTATCCTGCGCATGATTGCCGGTTTGGAAGACATCTCCGAAGGAGATTTGTTGATGGGCGGCGAGCGCATGAACGACGTGGTACCCGGAGACAGAGATGTCGCCATGGTATTTCAAAACTACGCACTGTTTCCCCATATGACCGTCGAAGAGAATATCGGCTACGCGTTGAAAATTCATAAAGTGAACGAAAAAGAACGTCAGGACAGGGTCAGCAGCGCCATTAAAATGTTGGAACTGGAGGGGTACGAAAAAAGAACCCCACGAGAGCTCTCCGGTGGTCAACGCCAAAGGGTCGCCTTAGCCAGAGCCGTTGTCAAACAATCCCACTACTTTTTATTGGACGAACCGCTTTCCAATCTGGATGCCCAATTGCGTGTCCATGCCCGTAAGGAATTGTTAAATCTCCACGAAACCTACAAACAAACCTTTATCTACGTGACCCACGATCAAATCGAAGCGATGACCTTAGGTCATAACATCGCTTTACTCTACAATGGAGATTTACAAATGTACGGTACACCGGTGGATTTTTACAATAAACCGGCCAATGTCTTTACCGCAACCTTTATCGGATCGCCTTCTGCCAATATCTCTCATGTCACCTTCCGAAACGGTCGTGTTTTTATCGGCAACCAAAACTTGGTTTTACCGGAAGTCTGGCAAGCCCATCTGACCGCCACGGGTATGGAGGAAATGTTTATCGGCATTCATCCGGAAACTGTTTGGATCAGCGATACGCCGACGGAAAACAGCTTGTCAGGTCTAGTTACCACCGTTGAAAACTACGGCGGCCGCTGGGGCATTCACATCGATATCGACAACGAAAACTGGATCGTCGTTATGAAAGAAGACGTGCCGGTAAAGGGCAGCACCGTTTATTTAGCGCCCGACTTCAAGAAAATGCACTTCTTCCATCCGGAAACGGAACTCAATTTGGGATCCCCTTTCCACTAAGAGGCTGATATGACCATTTATATTTCAACCAATATTTATACCCGGTCCGAGGATTTGCCTAAAATTTTGGAACTGATGCCCCTTCTTCCCAAGGATTGCGGCATCGAACTTTTCCCATTAAACGGAAAGGAAGGTTATCCTCAAATCTTGGAAAACTTGGAGGCTTCCCTAAGCGCCATACCGCTGACCTTTCACGGCCCCTACTACGGTTGTGAGCCCTCCGCCCCCAAGGGTACCCCGGCCTACGATCAAATGAAGGCATTGTATTTAGAAACCTTCCAATGGTCCAAACGACTGGGCATCACCAAAGTAGTGCACCATTTTAACAATTGCAACCTGACCAAGCCCGTCAGCGCTATGCGGCAACAAGCCTTAGATAACTACCGAGAGCTTCAGGAGTTAGCAGATGGTTACGGTGTGACCCTCCTCGTAGAAAATGTGGGTATCGGCCACCGAGGCGATTTGCTCTACGACCAGGCGGAATTTACAGAAAGCGCTCTCAAAAACAACTGGCCTATCTTGATCGATATCGGACATGCCCATTGCAATCAATGGCATTTCGATACCCTACTGGAGGATTTAAAGGACTTAATCGATTCCTACCATCTCCACAACAACGATGGCATCGCCGACAGCCACAACCGCATTCTAGACGGAACTCTGGACTTTCAGCACTTCGTACAACTCTATCAAACCCACACCCCGGGACGAGACGTCATTTTTGAATATGCCGCCAACTACAGCGGGCCCTTTCAAGATTTTGTCGATGATGTCAACACTTTTAAAACTCTGTTAAAAAAATAAATAAGATAAGAACAAGCGCCTCTGACCGCTACGGTCAGAGGCGCTTGTTCTTTGTTAATTTATTGAGACGTAGGTTGATTCAAACAGCGGAATTTTATTTTTTCGCCAAGGCCACTAGGGTTTTAACACCGTGACCTGTGGCACCGAAGGGGTAAATGTCCCTGGCTTTATCGAGAAAAGCAGTTCCGGCAATATCTAAATGGACCCATGGGGTGTTATTGATGACAAATTCACCGACAAAGTACCCGGCGGTAATGGCACCGCCCCAACGTCCGCCGGTGTTTTTAAGATCCGCTACCTGGGATTTGTTCAGTTCTTTATAGGCATCGTCCATGGGGAAAGCCCATAGTTTTTCATCGACTTGTTTTGCCGCTGCCAATACTTTGTCCTTGAGGGCTTCGTCATTTGCAACCATACCGGTGTACAAATCACCCAAGGCTACCACACAAGCACCGGTTAAGGTGGCTAAATCCACCACGGCTTCGGGTTTGTAGTTGTCGGTCACATAAGTAATAGCGTCAGCTAAGGTTAAACGACCTTCGGCATCGGTGTTATCCACCTCGATGGTTTTACCGAGAAGTGAGTGGATCACATCGCCGGGTTTGTAGGAATCGCCGGAGACCATGTTCTCACAAGCCGCTACCACCGCTACCACAGGGCGATCGATGCCATGTCTGGCAATGGCTTGCATCGCACCGATGACGGTTGCAGCACCGGACATATCACTCTGCATGGTTTTCATGGAATCGGAAGGCTTTAAACTGTAACCGCCGGAGTCATAAGTCATCCCTTTACCCACCAACGCCAAGGGTGCAACGCCCTCTTTTAAATTGTAGGTCATCACGATGAACCTCGGCGGTTTTGCAGAACCCTTTGCCACGGATAGGTAAGCCGACATACCGATGTCTTCAATTTGTTTTTCATCGTATACGCGTACCTCGACACCGTGGGGCTCCAAAGCTTCTTGAGCTGCTTGAGCCAAGGTTTCCGGATAGATGACCCTTGCCGGTTCGTTGATTAAGTTTCTGGTCAGGGCAACCGCTTCCATATCGATACCTACACTGTTGGTGAAGGCTTCCCAATCGGCCATTGTGTCCTTTAGTTGAAAGGAGACTTCTTTTAAGGTTAAGGGGTCCTTGTCGCTGAGGTATTTGTCAAAACGATACATGGACAGGTAAAGCCCTTCCATGAATGCCCTCAGAGCTTGATGCTGGGGTATGTCGTTGTAGGTGTTGAATTTCACATTGGCTTTATCGATGTTCGCTTTGTTTAAGGCGACACCCGCATGGTACCCGGCTTGGCGCAAGGACTCGGTGGTGTCTTTGTTTTTTGGACCGACACCGATGAAAAGCATGGCGCCGTCTTCCAATAAGTGATGATAGGTTTCTCCACTTTTTCCTTTGAAGACGCCGCTATCCATCACTCTGCGTAGGGGTTTAAACTCGCAGGCACTCTCTTCATGTACCAAGTACACCGGGGTATTGTTTGTTTTTTCTTGTATAAATTTCATCGTTTCTCCTTATTGTTTATCAATGGTTATGATTTTAATTTTGCTCCTACCATTGTATCAGAAGTTTCGAGATAGATCTTTAATGCTTGAAACTTTTTCTGACTGCACAGCCCATCATCTTTAAAAAAAACAGGCCGCTTGGACCTCAGTCCTATCAACCGCTTTAAGGGAAGAAAGGACCTTTTCATGTTATGATAATATAACCATTGTAATCAATTGTCTAAAAATTTAACTGTTGTAAAGGGAGGTAACGGGATGAATAAACGTAAATTAATTAGAGAAATTTCAAAAAAAACCGGCGTGAGTAAACGTCAATGCCGTGCTGTGTACAATGCTCTTGAGGACGCCGTTGAGGATTCCATAGATACCTTTGACGATTTTAAAAGTCGAGCTTCAAATCTTGCCTATGATGTCGTCGATGATGTCAAGTCTTTCACCAATAGAGGTAAAAAGAATATGTCTCTTATTGCCGTGGGCATTGCCAGTGGTGTCGCTATGGGTTTGATTGTCGCCGCCAGTCTTTATGTATGGAGAGGGTCCGAAAGGTGAAACTATGAAGATTGCCGTCGCATGTCAGGATGGAAAGCAAATTTCCGATAACTTGTATACAACTGACACCTACAGATTATATAAGGTAGAAAACGGCTATCCCATTTATCAAGGGGAGGTGCGCACCCGATCCGTCGATTACGAAGCGTTAGGTCGCTTGCTGAGCGGTTTGGATGTAGAAACTCTGCTCTGTGGTGGCATCAGTAAAACAGCCTCCATCTTATTAGCGGAATCGGTGATCATGGTCTATCCCGGTCTTCAAGGAGATGCGGATGCACAAATTCAGGCTTTCTTAGATGGCGAATTGATCTATCATCCAAGAAACGATTAAATTAAAAACGCCAAACTCATCTATGCAACACATGCATGAGTTTGGCGTTTTTGTCCTACGCTCAAACCGAACGACAACCTGTCGACCTTTTGGTTAATCTGATTGCGCTTAGTCCAATCGAATTATCAAAACTTTATTGAATTCTATTTCTCAACAAACCGATTTTCTCTATTTCCGATTCGATGATGTCCCCGCGTTTTAAAAAGAGGGGCGGATCTTGGGCCGCACCGACACCGGCGGGGGTTCCTGTTAGAATGATATCTCCGGGGTATAAAGTCATGCCTTGGGAGAGATCGTTGATGATGGTGGGTATATCAAAGATCATTTTATCTGTATAGGAAGACTGCATGGTCACACCATTGACGCGACAATCCAGTTTTAAATTAAAGGGCAAGGGCAAAGCGCTTTTGTGTAGGATGCCCGGGCCTAAGGGACAAAAAGTATCCAGAGATTTACCTTTGTACCATTGGCTGTGTTTGCGCTGCAGGTCTCTGGCCGTAATATCGTTGGCAACGGTATAACCGAAAATGTGTTCCTCTGCTTTGCGTTTGGAGATGTTCTCCCCTTTTTTTCCGATGATGATGGCCAGCTCCACCTCGTAGTCCACTTGTTTCGTAGCATTGACGTGGGACATGATGATGGAATCGGGTCCGGTAACAGACGATGAGAGTTTGGAAAAATAAATAGGACTCTCCGGCACATCTTCTTGAGTGGCCAGGTGCTTAATTTCCTGAGCGTGGTCCGCATAGTTTTTTCCAAGACAGAAGATATTTCTCTCCGGTTTGGGAATCGGCGCCAACAGGTTGAGCATTTCTTTTTTAATACCCATATTGGGGTGCTCTCTTAAGACTTCCGCGATTGCGGCAATGGGTGCTTCGTTTTCTAATTGAATGAATTCAACCATGGTTTCGGGTAATTTTCTGCCCAACATCATCCCTATTGTGGATAGGGGAATAACCTTCTGCCTGTCTTCACTAAGAACTCCGGCTTCAGAAAATGAGGCATATTGATAAGTGACAAAGTACATGGTTTCCTCCTTGGGTTTTCTTTTATTTTATCACATTTTAATCCTTTGCAATAGTTAAACCCATTCAAACTTCATCTCAGCCATCGATGCCCCCCCGTTTTGCTAATGAGTGACACCGAAGGGGTAGTGAAGTCGCAGTGAATGCCTGAACGAAGACAAGCGGCAAAACGGCACACAGTGCGTTGGTTTTTGAAACCATCATGATCAAATAAAAAACAAGGCACTGTGAACATTAAAGACGATCCTTGAGCTCATTGACGGATACCTATATGAATTCTATAATTCTTACTCTTTTTGGGGCTTGTTTGTTCAATGCACTGTATAAGAAATGCAGCATGTCCGAGCATTCGCTCCACTTCGTTGCGCTCATTGACGGACACGCCATATGAAACATTGCGAAAAAGTAATCCCTTATGTGCAAGCACAACGGTTTTACTTTTCTTATGTTTCGCATTTCTTATGTCTGCGCCCACCTTGACATTTATTTTTGGTTCAAGTATTATTTAGAGAATAGGGCAGATTTTCGAATGCCGATTTTGTGCACAAAAAAATCCTCTCTTCGATCACTCTACTGGACCCATTTATTCCTAAACGTAAACAAGGAGGTATGCATGTTAAAAGGTAGAAACCTGATAGAACCGGGTGATTTTTCTATACAAGAATTAGATGAGATTTTTAGGCTGGCTGATACTATCATTGCAGAACAAGGTCGTTTTATTGACATTTGCAAAGGAAAGTTATTAGCCAGTCTTTTTTACGAGCCATCCACCAGAACGCGCTTTTCCTTTGAATCCGCCATGCTCCGCTTAGGCGGTCAAGTCATTGGCTTTGATAATCCGAGCAACTCCTCCGTCTCTAAAGGGGAAACCATTGGGGATACCATTCGCACCGTCGCCTGTTACGCCGACATTGCAGTCATCCGTCACCCTCGGGAAGGTACCGCCAAATTAGTATCCGAATTTTCAAACGGTATGCCCATCATCAATGCCGGGGACGGCGGCCACGAGCACCCGACACAAACCTTAACCGACCTGTTGACCATCCACTACGAAAAGAAGCGGCTCAGCAACCTGAAAATCGGTGTATGCGGCGACCTTCTCTTCGGTCGGACCATTCATTCCTTCGTCAAGACCATGAATCGTTATCCGGACAACCAATTTGTTTTTATCAGTCCCAAGGAATTGCAGATGCCGGAGCATTTTCTCAATTTATTGCCTAAAAACGCCTATGTTGAAACCGACGATTTGGCCAACGCCATAAGCGATCTGGATATTTTATATATGTCTCGGGTGCAAAGAGAGCGTTTTGTCAACGAAGCGGAGTATATGCGCTTAAAGGATTATTATATACTGACAAGGAAAAAGCTGTCCCTTGCCAAGGAGGACATGATCGTTATGCACCCCCTACCCCGGGTCAACGAAATTGCCAGAGAGGTCGACTCGGATCCTCGGGCGGTGTATTTTGAGCAAGCCCGCTACGGTATGTACGTGCGCATGGCTTTAATTGCAAAATTGTTGGGAGTACTCTCATGATCAATGTATCCAAATTAAAAAAAGGCATCGTCATCGATCACATCGAAGAAGGCCGAGGTTACTACATTTTTAAAGAACTAAAACTGAACGAAATCAAAGATCCGGTGGTTTTAATGCAAAATATTCCCTCCAGAAAAATGGGTAAAAAAGACTTGATTAAAATTGAAACCGACTTGGATTTAGATTTAAACGCTCTGGGGTTGATCAATCCCAATGCGACCATCAACATCGTCAAAAATGGCGAGTTGGTCCGAAAATTTAAATTGACCCTTCCTAAAAAAGTCAGCGGTTTGCTGGTTTGCAAAAACCCCCGTTGCATTACCCAGTCGGAGTACATTCCTTCCATCGATTTTTATTTAGTCGATGAAGATAAAAAAACCTACCGTTGCGAGTATTGCGACACCTACACCACCTATATGGAAAAATAGGAGTATCTATGAAACAACTCATTACCCATGTCCGTTTAGTGGATGCATCCACCGATAGCCCCGGCGCTTTATTGATAGAAAATGGACGTATCGCTAAAATTTATTACAACGAAACCAATCCTCACCTAGAAGGTGTTGCCATCATTGACGGCGGCGGCCATGTATTGATGCCCGGCTTTATCGACACCCACTGCCATTTGCGCGATCCCGGACTCACTTATAAAGAGGATATGGAAAGCGGCATGAAGGCTGCTTTAAAAGGCGGCTTTACCACCCTTGTAGCCATGGCCAACACCGCACCTGTCGTGGACAATGCCGACAAACTCAAGGCCAATCTCGATAAAGCAAAGGCTTTGGATTTATGTACTTTGGTGCAAAACTCCGCACTAACTGAAAACTTCTCTAAGGACCGATTGGTTGATTTTGAAAGTACCCGAAAGTACACGCAGGCCTATTCCAACGACGGCCTCAATATCGACGATACCGACACCATGGCCAAGGGGCTTGCAGCATCGACAACCTACGACTTTATATTGGCCACCCATTGCGAACCGGAGACAGCCACCGTCCAGCGGGACATCGAACTGTTAAAAGAAAAGGGCGGTCATTTACACGTCTGCCATATCTCCAAAAAAGCGACCTTGGATGCCATCGTCAAAGCAAAAAAAGAAGGCTTGGACATCACTTGCGAAGTGACCCCGCACCACCTTTACGCATCGGGGGTCGACTACAAAGTCCACCCACCCTTTAGAAGCGAAGAGGACCGTTTGGCCCTGATCCAAGGCTGTGCCGACGGAACCATCGATTGCTGCGGCACCGACCACGCACCCCACAGCCATGAAGACAAGGCAAAGGGATCGCCGGGGATCAACAACTTCGAAACCGCCTTTGCCATGTACCACAAAGTATTTTCTGACCACAGCATTCCCTTAACCCGTCTATCGGAGATGATGAGCGCCACACCGGCCAAACGCTACGGCCTGCAAGGCGGCCTACTTGCGGAAGGCAGCGTCGCCGACTTGGTTTTAGTCGATCCACAGGCTGAGTTTATTGTAGAACCCAACACATTCGTTTCAAAAAGCAACAACACCCCCTTTGCCGGCGAACACTTACAAGGGCGTGTATTATGGACCATGAAGGGAGGCGCCATTCGCTATGATTATGGACAAACTTTATAGAGAAGCACTGAAAAGCCCGGTCTGTTTGGGCTTGGATACCAAGGAAAACTTTTTGCCCGCAACCTTAAAAGCAAAGGACTGGTCCCTCGGCGAAAAGTACACCGCCTTTAATAAAGCCATTATCGATGCCACCGAGGACATCGTCGCCTGCTACAAACTGCAAATTGCCTGTTACGAAGCCTTAGGCTTAGACGGGTTAACCAGTTACAGAGATACCTTGGCTTATTTAAAACAAAAAGGTAAGATTGCCATCGGCGATGCAAAGCGGGGCGATATCAGCTCCACTGCCGAGCTCTACGCTCAAGGGCACTTTACCGGAGATTTCGAGGTGGATTTGCTCACCGTCAACGCCTATATGGGTGAAGATGCCGTCAGCCCCTACTACCCCTATTTAACCGAAAAGAACAAAGGGTTGTTTGTGTTGCTGCACACCTCTAACCAAAGCGCCCGGGATTTCCAAGAACAGGAAATGAAAAATGGCGAAAAGCTCTACGAAATGGTGGCCGATGCCATCGACCGATGGGGTGCAGCCACCCGGGGTGAAGAAGGGTTTTCCGCCATCGGCGCAGTGGTGGGCCTAACCTATCCCGAAGCCTTTCTCGAACTCTTGCAACGTCTGCCCCACACCTTCTTTTTGGTACCGGGTTACGGCGCCCAAGGGGGTACGGGCAAGGACATTGCCGCCATTTTTAAACAATCCCGCTGTGCAGTGGTCAACAGCTCCAGAGGGTTGATCGGCGCCCATTGTCAGATATGCGAAGACGATGGTTTCGTGCACATCGTTCGCGAGAAAACTCTGGCAATGAGGGAGGATATTTTCCAATGGCTATAATTTTATCCAACGAATACGTCGCCACCGACATTTACCATATGAAGGTTGCCTACACCGGCAATGTTGCACCCGGACAATTTTTCATGGTGCGCACTTGGCTCAAGGAACCGCTTTTAAGCCGTCCCCTTTCCGTCTTCAATTATAACGAAGATGTCATCGAATTTTTATACCAGAAGGTCGGTGAGGGTACCCGTTTGTTAAAAAATGCCAAAGCGGGAGAACGGATCGAACTGCAAGGTCCCTACGGCCAAGGGTTTCCCATAACCCGCTCAAACTATGTGGCTGTGGGCGGCGGTATCGGTATTGCACCGCTTTACTTCGCCTGCAAACGCATCAAAGACAAATACCCCCGAAAGCATCTGACCGTATACTTAGGGTTTTCCGATCAACCCTACATGGTCGAAGCCTTTGAAAAAATTGCCGACGACGTACACGTCGATGTCGGCGGTCGCATTACCGACCTCGTTCAAGTCAGCAAAGATGACGTCGTCATCACCTGTGGCCCGGAGATCATGATGGCGGCCCTGTGCCGTCAAATCCCTGAAGAAAACACCGTCTACGTCTCTTTGGAAGAGCATATGGCCTGCGGCGTTGGGGCTTGCTTGGGCTGCAGTCGCGAAGGCGCCCAGGGTAAAAATGTGCGCATTTGCAAGGACGGCCCCGTATTTAACAGAGAGGTGATTTACCGATGAGCAATCCTTTAGCCACGACCTTTGCCGGTATTCCTTTTAAAAATCCGGTAACTACTGCCTCCGGAACCTTCGGTTTCGGAGACGAATACGCCAACTTTTACGACTTAACCGAATTGGGCGGTCTCTGCACCAAGGGGCTTACCTTGGAACCGCGATTAGGCAACAAAGGCCAACGCCTGTACGAAACTCCCAGCGGCCTGATCAACTCCATCGGGTTGGAAAACCCGGGCATTGATCATTTTGTTGAGCGCATTTGGCCTCATTTAAAAACCCTACCCTCGGTCACCATTGCCAATGTCAGCGGTAGCGATGAGAACTCCTACTTAGAAGCCCTGAGGCGTTTAAATGCCATCGATGTACCGCTGATCGAACTGAACATCTCCTGCCCCAATGTGAAAGCCGGCGGCATGGCTTACGGCACCTCGCCGGACAGCGCCGCAAATTTAACGGCGAAAGCTGTGGCCGTCTCGCGTCATCCCATTATGGTCAAGTTGACACCCAACGTCTCCGACATTGTGTCCATAGCAAAAGCTTGCGAAGAAGCCGGCGCGGTGGGTTTGAGTCTGATCAATACCATTCAGGCCATGGCTGTGGATGTACATCAAAAGAAAATTGTCTTCGACAATATTTATGCCGGCCTTTCCGGCCCGGCGGTCTTTCCCATTGCCCTGCGCATGGTGCATCAAGTATGCAAAGCTGTCGACATTCCCGTTATGGGGGTCGGCGGTATCGCCACATGGGAGGATGCCTTGGCCATGATGATGGTCGGTGCTACCTGCATACAAGTCGGCGTGATGAACTTTATCGACCCCTACAGACCGATCAAAATCATTGAAGGTTTAAAAAACTACTGTGAAGAGGAAGGTTTAAAGAGCATTGAGGAGATTAGAGGAATTCTTTTATAAAATATCTCTGCGATATGCTCATCTTTAAAATCATAAAAGGACGGGAGAAATCCCGTCCTTTTGTTGATTCTAATCATTATCTATGCGTTTGCTCACTTTCTTAACTTTTCAAGAGAACCTTCTTCTTCGTTTTCTTGGATCTGTCCTGTTAAGATACCGACCAAGTTTCTAATTTCATAGATCGATACCAAGGCGAAACCCAAGGGTACGGCACAATAGGTAAACTGATAGGGTAAATTCATAGATGGTGTCACGCGGCTTCCGGCGCTGAGTACCAATTTAATCCCCAGTAGGAAGACCGTTACCACGGAAATGACAATGACGTATTGGACGATGACGGTTACGACTTCCCTCGTTTTCTCGGGAAGCTTGCTTTTGAAAATGGTAATGGCAACATGGTCTTTATTTGCCGAGAGGGTACTCATCGACAACATACCGAACCACACCAAAGACGTTCTTAAAAATTCGTCCGACCAGGTTAAAGAATTGTTCAGCACATAGCGAAAGAAAATATGAATGCAGGTGATCAGTAACATAATCGTACCCATGGCGACAATGACACCCATCGAAACCTGTCTCAATTTTTCCGCAAATGCGTTAAGTTTTTGATATAACATCGCTAACCTCTTTTCTCAATGCCCCGTCGGCACTAATTGTCCAAGCCTGCCGAAACATCTTTTTGAACCCTTTCGATTCCACCTAAAAACAGATCGATCGGTTCTTTTCCAATTTCGCCTTCGATGATTTCACGAACTTGCGGCTGAGTAGCTTTTCTCATTTTTTCTTTGTTTTCTAAGGAGACTTCGTTCACTTTAAAAGATACTTTAATTATTGCCGATGATTTAACTGTGACCAACCCTGAAAAATTACGTCAGGCCAAAGAGTTAAATGCCATTGACGGCTTTATCTTAAAACCGAACCAAATCGGCACCATTACCGAAGCCATGGATGCCTACAACTTTGCCAAAGAGCAAAATTGGGTGGCCATTCCTTCCGGACGTTCCGGAGGTGTGATCGACGACGTGGTCATGGACTTTTCCGTCGGATTGGGTGTGCCTTTCCAGAAAAACGGCTGCCCCAGATCGGGAGAACGCATTGAAAAATTGAATTTCTTAATGCGCGCTGCAGATTTACATCCGGGCTGTACCATGACGGATATCACTCCGTGGATCAAAAAATAAAAAAGTATGTACTGCTTTTTAAGAAAACTTGCTAATCACATCGCACTTCGATAAAATAGAATCAAACAACCATTAAAGATAAGAAAGATGATTAAAGTTTATTTATTAAAGACACAAGACGGCCAAAACATTGAAAAAATGGCGGATACCATGCTTAAAAAATTGGTTCAGAAGTATTCGCAGGCAGATACGCCCATTCTTAGAGCAAATCCTTACGGCAAACCCTTTGTGGAAAACGATCCGGATTTTCACTTTAATATGAGCCTAGCGCCACCATGGGTTGGCATTGCCATCTCCAATCGCTCCATTGGCTACACTCTGATGCATCAAAAAAAGGATGAAGATGTTTTGGCAACGGCAAAAGATCTCTTGACTAAAGATGAATACAAAAATCTTTGCCAAATTTCACCGACATCTCAGAACGAGTATTTTTGTTCATTATGTGCTGAAAAGGAAAGTTATTTAAAATACACCGGTTTGGGGCGGGTATTACCCTTAAACAATATCCATATCGCCAACAACAGCGGCGAGCACGTTCTTCTGCAAGATGGCAATCCTTTAAAGGATATCCAGCTCCATTCTTGGACATGGCGTGAGGATCTCGTCATGGCGGTTTGTGCGGAAGAGTTGTCCAAACCGGAAGTGATCGAAGTAAAAACTTTAGATGAGATTTAAGCAAACAAAATAGGTTGGAAAGTAAGTACTTACTTTCCAACCTATTTTTACTTTAATCAACATCCAACCTTGAAGATTTACAGATGTGCAGAGACCATTTTGAAAACTTCCATCTCAATTTTTTCAAAAATATCTAACAAATAAACCTGATCATCTTCGGTGAGATCGTACGCTTCGATCAATTCTTCTCTGGTTCGAACTATTTTCTTCTTCATGTTGATATCTCCTTTAATTAGTACTTCCCATACTCTTGTACAGTTTCGATAAATACTTTTAGATTTTCTAAGTTTAAATCATTGTCGCGAATGAAACGTTTATTCGGATTGAGTATTAAGTTTCCTTCAGGTCCTAGAATATCAATGATACGTTTCGCCTCATCTACAACTTCTTCTTTAGTACCATATCGAATGACATCAAATGGATAAACCCCTGCGATTACATTTCTTGAAGGTACTTTCTCTTTAAGTAACTCAGCTGTGGGGGCTTCAAATTTTGCTACGTGCATTCCAGGCATATCTTCCAATAAATCTAAGTGTGGACTCCAATCATGTTCATAGAAAACATAAGGCGTAAACCCTTTTTCTTGAATTGCCATGACAAATTTTTTATAAGTCGGCCAATAGAATTTGATAACATCTTTCGTTCTCATATAGGGTGCCATATGCAAGGGCATAAATACTTCTTCCAATTTTTCTGGATTGGGATCCGGCAGTGCATTGATTTTATCAATTTCATAAGCTAGAGCACCTTCGCATGCATCCAGAACCCATTGCGGCTTTCTTCTCATATCGATAAGCATCGTGGAAAAGCTACGGATATAATCTGCAATATAGTCAAAGGGTGCAAACCCACGACAGACAATTTGCGTTATATCGGCTCTATCGTGCTTATCCATCAGCTTTTGATTCATACCGTCGTGTAGTTCTCGTACTACCTTCTTTGCTGCAATCATTCGGACATATCCCAATTCCGGCTCTGTATCGAAAACTTTGTTGACTCTTGGAATTACCTTGTCAACGATAAAAGCCAGTGGATCTTCATTAAATTCAGGGTACTCTTCCATTTCCATTGGGGCAATGTCCGGATGTTGAAAAAAACCGTCCGCACCGGGAACCATAAATGAATTTTTAACATAACGATGCACAGCTGCATTCGTCGACGCTGGAGATACAGGTATTTGGTCACTGTCCAACTCTTCTGCTATACGATCCGCTGCTTCATAACAATGCTCTATGCTGTATTGTTCTCTAAGTAATGAATAACCATAGTGTTCTAACGCTGATTCAATATTCATCGTAATAGTTGTGGGTATTCTTGTCGGTCTTTTCCCCGTATAAAGATCCTTAAATATTTGGTTTCTTTCTTTTTGTTTTGAACTCATTGTCTCTGAACCTCTCCTTCTCGGCATTGATGCCTGTTTTGATGCTATTATACCTAGCCAATGTTGAGATCTCAATGCAAGGTCAACCATTGTCCATTACAAAAATGGACAGTTTTTTGAACGCCCTATTTAATATGAATTTTAAATAGTTTTGTAAACACATATTTTTTATGAAGCCTGAAGGCTGCGTATACTTTAGAGTTTCTTATGCTTTTCGTAATTTATTTGTATCCAATATTTTAGTAAATTCGTCTTTTATGCTTATTATAAAAAGAAAATACTCTTTTTTCTTTTTATTAGTATGTATAATCATCAGTGTGACTATCTATCGTCATCCAACACGAGTTCGATAAATCGCCACAACTCGTAGTTTTTTTTGTGGATTGAGTTCTTTTCTTATATTCTTCTTAAGAATTTGTCCAAAGAAGTGTCCATTTTTAAAATGGACACTTCTTTGGATCGTATTGCTTTGTATTTCGTAAGTATTTATAATTAACCAAATATTGTAAACTTGTGATGCTGAATTGCTTGATAGTAATTTACAATTATAAGTGCAGTAAGTTCGAAAATTGTCAAAAATAATTTCTGCGAGGTTAAGAAATGTCTAAAAGAGAATTCAACACATCGGACGCGATAAAATGGCTAATCGTAATCGGATTACCCCTCATAGCTTTTTTTGTGCCAACAAGTGGTGTTTATACTTCTGTCATTAAAAAATTTACAATCGTTACTTTATTTGTAATCGCTGTTTTTGGAACGGAAGTCATACCTAACGTTATCGCGGCATCCATACTTCCGGTATTTTACATTATTTTAAATATAGCGCCACCGGAAACAGCTTTTGCAGGATGGACAGGCTCAGTTCCTTGGATGGTGTTGGGTGGTTTGCTCATGGCCGAAATTATGCTCCGATCCGGCATTTTAAACCGTTTATCTTATTGGATCATCGTACGAACGGGTGGATCGTACATGGGTCTACTATTTGGTCTTACGATTGCCGGTATTATCGGTCATATCTTAATTCCGGGACAAGCAGTCTATCCTTTTGCTTTTATTACCTTTGGGCTATGTGTTGCCCTCAATTATGGTAAATCCTTACAATCCGCCGGAATTATGCTGACCGGCTTGTTCTCCACATTTAGTGCCCATTATTTTATTTATAACCCTACTTACGGTATTATTCAAGGTATCGCTGCAACAGTTGGCGACACCTCCATTACATGGTTTCAGTATCTTTTTCATAACCTTCCTACCATCTTATACGTATTCATTTTAACATTTATTGTAGGAATAGTGTGTAAACCGAAAAACCACAATGAAAACCCAAGCGTATACGCTAAAACGGAACTGGAGAAAATGGGAAAAATGAGTGTTCAAGAAAAAAAATGTCTGCTGATATCCATTCTATTATTAGCCTACTTGATGACAGCGCAATGGCACGGTATAGATCCAGCTTGGGGATTTTTATTTGCAGGTGCCCTGTTTTTCTTACCAGGCTTCGCTCTCGGTACAAGCGACGACTTAAAAAATGTAAACTACGGTTTGATTATCTTTTGCGCATCTTGTATCAGTATTGGTGTTGTAGCGAATTATGTCGGTATTGGTCAAGTCTTAGCCGATACTCTCATCCCTGTTGTCGAAAATTTAGGTACAGCTGGTTTCTTTACCATGATCTTTGCGATGTTATTTCTTGGCAATTTCGTTATGACACCTCTTGGACTCTATGCAGCTCTCACTGTACCGCTAGCACAGATCGGCTTAACCATGGGTGTATCCGTTCTAACCATCAGCTATGCCATCATGCAACTAGGAACAGAAGTTATTCTTCCCTATGAGTGGGCCCTCGCATTGCTATTTTTTTCTTTCGATGTGATCGATCTCAAAAGTTTTGTAAAATTATTTGGCATTCGAACCCTATTGAGTTTCGTATTCTTGCAATTAATAACGATTCCCTATTGGAAGCTCATCGGTCTTATCGTATAGTAATCGGCTCATTGATGTATCCGTGGCACCAAGGCAATAAAATTAATAGCAAATAGGGATGTCCCCCGGGTTGTGACTCAAGTCACAACCCGGGGGACATCCCTATTTGCTTTATGTTTTGATCGTCATTCTTTTTCTTGAATGTGGAATTGCACCAATCGATTGATTTTTTCTTCAACAACCTCTCTGTTTTTTTCATATTGACTCATTTTATTCCACAACTCATCATAATATGCGTAGAGTGTGCTGTGTAAAATCGGTTGATTGCTGTGGATGGCATCAAAATTTTCACCCATTACAAAAGATGCCCGATGTTGTTTGATAAAGATACACATCTGATTAAAAAAATCGTTTTTGCGATAAGTTCCGAAACCCAATTCAAAATTTTGATAAGAATTCATTAAGTCTACCATGTATTTTAAATGATAACAATAATACTCTTTTTTTACATATACAGGCTCTCCCACGAGTATCGAAAGGTGTTTGTGTATCAGGCTTTTTTGATTAATTAATATATTTTCAATGAAAATTTCATCTAAAAAAATACGATGTCTAAAATGACGGATATGTTTTTCAAACAACCTATTAAAGCCTTCATAATGATATAACAACTTTTGAGTTTTTTCTTCCGGCACACCATTGTCTTGTAAAATACTCACCAGGATCTCTTTAGATGAAAACAACCAGAAAGGAACTTCACATTTAAAGATCACTTCACCCGTATGTAAATATAAATTTAAATCTTTGTCGATCAATGTGTGAATATCCATGTTTTTTATATGTTCAAACATGGGATTGCATTGCGATTTTGCGGCTTCAAATAAGGTAGTACAATGATCGACAAGTGTTTGATCAGAGGTGATTTGAACATTCATCTTACTTGTAAAACCTCTTGCAGACATACCAAATAATGCAACTTTACCTTTTAAAACCAATAAACTTGGCTTAAAGAGATCGGAGCCTTCTTGGCTGATGCAATAAGCTTCTACCTTTCCTCGAAGATAAAACTCCAACCAATCCTTAATATTGAGTAGTCTTTCCTCTAA
This sequence comes from Eubacteriaceae bacterium, assembly GCA_012522805.1. Classification (GTDB taxonomy): domain Bacteria; phylum Bacillota; class Clostridia; order Eubacteriales; family Eubacteriaceae; genus JAAYJS01. The sequence goes on from JAAYJS010000016.1 coordinate 27,535, forward strand.
TTTTCGATCAACATAACTTAAAGTTGTTATTTTGTGACCCTTTTCAATAATTCGCTCATACTTTTGAAACCATTTTTCATGATATTCCTGGTCCTTATATTTCTATGAAAATCGATCATAATCCATAATCATCAGCTCTTCTTGATATGGCGACTCCAACATTAAATCTACGATATCCAGCGCTGCTTTTTGTCGACCATCTTCACCTTTATACAAAACATTTTGAGTTATATTTACATTCCGGTTGTTAATCCGCTTTGACAAAAAATAATTCTTTTTTTCTTCCTCTAACAGCCATTTTTTAAATAAAATTTTTAATTTTTCGTCCGAAACATCTATATTGACGGAAGGATAAGCTGTACGCAAAATACTTAGAATATTTTGATATTCTACACTAGAATCCAAGGCAATAAAAAAATTAACAATCGCGTCCAAAACTTGATTATCTGGTGTTAATCGACGCTTTCCGGTTCTCCATTTGCTAATTAACGAATCGTCAACATGAAGATAATTTGCCATATCTATGCCTTTTACTCGAAATAAATCCATTAAATAACCTAGTTTTGATTTATTTTTTTGCACTTTACTCACCTCTTACAATTTTAGCACACAAGAAAAATGGTGTCAATTTTATGTCTATTTTATAACTTGACAATTGATTCCAAGCTCTTGTTTAACTACAAATACTCCTATATAATCGCTTTAACAATTGGATGCTTCGCAATTTACTAAAAGAGGCGCCCTTTCACGGCTTATATGAGCATTAAAATTGTAAATGAATTTGGTTTTTAGATGATCTGTTAATGTTGAATGATTGTTTTACCACTATTGTTGTGTTTTAAAATTTGACACTAACTGGTCAATTTGAAATCATATCCTCCATTATTTTCATAGTACAGGGTCGTGAACGAGTCGCCCACGAAAACCAAATCTTTTAAGATAGTACATCTCTTTTAATAGATTAAGACTTTTTTTTATTCAAAAAATAATATCGATACCGATTCGATAAAATGCGGACGACATCATTAAGTTGTTATCAAGATGATTTTTATCATCTCAGATAAATATTAGAAAGGGAGTTTTACTATGTCAGAAATCTCAAAAACTAAAACCTCGAGAAAAGAGATCATCATGTGGGCAGTCGTTATCATTATACCGATTATCATTATGATGACACCAACTTCGGAAAGCTTTACACCGGAACTGCGAAAATATGCAGCAATTACCTTGCCATCGATTCTGTTATTTGTGTTTAATATTATCCCAAATGCAGTTACTGCAATCGGATTGATGATTCTGTATACTGTATTTAACGTTGTTCCGAGCACAGTTGCCTTTGCCGCATGGACGGGCTTTATACCTTGGATGGTTATCGGTGGGTTTCTATTAGCAAATGTACTTGACAGAATAGGATTGCTCAATCGCATCGCCTATTGGAGTATTCTGAAAACCGGAGGTACCTACAACGGAATTATTGCCGGTTTAGGACTTGGTGGTATCATCCTGAATATACTGGCGCCAGGACGTGTGTACGTTGCCTTTGCCGCTTTGGCTTATGGTATCTGTCGTGCACTCAATTTAAGCATTTCAAAAGAAAGCGCCGGAATTATGATGACTGGATTTATATCCTCATGGTTCCCCACATTTTTCTTATATAATTCAAACTTTGCAACCATACAAAGTATCGGTTCAGCTGTAACGGATATTCCTGTTACTTACATTCAGTACTTATACCATAATGTACCTTATGTGATTTGGTATTTTCTAGTTTTATGGATGATCGCAAAAATCACCAAGCCAAAACAAGAGTTGGATGTTAAAGATTTTGTAGCCGAAGAATATGAAAAGTTAGGAAAGACCACTGTAGAAGAATACCAAGGTATAGCAGTAACCGGAATCTTGCTCTTATTCCTTTTAACAACGAACATTCATAAAATTAATATCGGTTGGGGATTTGCCTTTATTCCGTTTTTATTCTTTTTACCCGGATTTAAAATCGGTACAGTAGAGGACTTGAGAACGATTAATTATCAAATGGTTATCTTTTCTACCGGTGCCTTGGGCATTGGGCAAGCAGCCAGCCACTTGGGCTTAGGTACCATGATTGCAGAGGCCTTGATGCCCATCTTAGTTGGGAAAAGCGCGTTTTTCGTCTTCGCTGCCGTATGGGTTACGGTTGTCATTGCAAAGTTCTTCCTAACACCTTTGGCGGTTTATGCAACTCTAATTGTACCACTGACTGAAATTGCATTGAGTTTAAACATCGATCCATTACCGGTTTATTATGCCGTAAATGTCGCAACATCGGAATTGTTGTTGCCATACCAATGGGCATTGGTCTTGATCTTTACTGGTTATGGTCTGGTGGCTACAAAAGACTTTATCAAAATCTGGGGGATAAAGATGGCCATGAGTATCGTTTTCCTCCTAGCCATCGCCGTTCCCTATTGGATGTTTATCGGTCTTATTTAAAAACCGTAACATCATATCAAGTTTTGTAGCATTCTAACCATCTCAGAGTATACTTTGAGATGGTTTTTCTTTTTAATTGAAATGTCCATCCTTAACTATCAACCAATAGCTTAATTATGGTGGCTTTTGTTGTGAAACCGTCTAAACTGGAAGTTGTAGAAATAAAAACTTTAGATGAAATTTAAGCAAATATAAAAACCTCTAGGCAACATCCATAGATGTATCTAGAGGTTTTTGATTTATAAAAATTGAAAGCCACAGGCTCGATACAAACGGTTGATCAAAGCCAAAGTATCCGGGCTTATGGGAATCTCTTCTGCAAAAATAATATCGACACCGGCATCATCAAAACGCCTAAGAGCTGCGTAGAGATTGTGCGCCATCTCCTCAGGGGCTGCTAATGCACCTAAAGAAATAATAAAGCCATCGTCATAGTCTTTCATATGTTCATCGACGGTTAAAATTCCAAAGTTTTGATAACCCCGGGTGCTTTTTTTTACTTTTTCTGTCACCTTCTCGGAAGATGCCTTGACCACAACCATTTCCGCTACAGGAGCGTAGTGTTTGTATTTAACACCAGGAGAGAGCGGTTGCTTCTCATCACTCTCTCGAAGAATGGCATCATCTAAAACCACATCGCCAATTATTTCTGAAATCATTTCTAGGGTTATCGCACCTGGTCGATAGATGACCGGAGGCTTTTTTGTAACGTCCAACACCGTTGATTCCAAGCCTACTTGCGTATCCTCGGCTAAAATAATCGCTGCCACGCGCCCCTTCATATCCTGCAAAACATGATCAGCCGTTGTGGGACTGGGACGTCCGGACAAGTTGGCAGAGGGTGCTGCAATGGCACAACTGCTTTCATTGATCAAGGCTTGTGCCACAGGGTGGCTGGGGTAACGTATTCCCACAGTTTCAAGCCCGGCCGTAACGGCTTTGGGCAGGAGAGCGTTTTTCTTCATGATGATGGTCAGTGGTCCCGGCCAGTAGGCATGCATCAGCTTCCTGGCGGTCTCCGGCATTTCTTCCACCAAAGATGTCAGTGCGTCCGTATCTGCGATATGCACAATTAACGGGTTGTCGCCGGGGCGGCCCTTGGCTTTATAAATTTTTTCAACTCCGCTGGGATTCTGTGCATCCGCACCCAAACCGTAGACTGTTTCTGTAGGGAATACAACCGTCTCCCCTTTTTGTATCAGTTTTGCACAGTGAGCAATTACTTGCGGATCAGGATGCTTGGAATCGATCGAAAATACCGCCGTATCCACTTTATTCAGAACCCTTTGGCAATAGATTGTGTCTTAAATCCCATAGTTCTTGACTGAGATCCACATGATAAACGTGAGGGTTGATCATCCGCTTAAAGGTTGGCCAGAGGGTTGCCATTTCCTTTTCTCGATGAGCAACAATGCTCTCCAATTCGGGTTGATCGTAGACCAGTTCTCCCTTTTTAAAGATCGGTTGCAACAACTCTTTGATGTAAAAATCTTTAATTTCTCTTTGTTTCCAAGTATGCACCGGATGGAAGATGGTAAGCGGTGCGCTTTCGTCTATGGTTTCGTGATCCAACATCAATAAATCCGCCAAGGCCATATCGTTGCTTTTACCATAAATGCGAGAGATCTTTTTAAAGCCCGGGTTGGTAATTTTCCAAGGATCATTGGAAATTTTGATCCTCGGTTTGCCGTCGATTTCCACTAATTTATAAACCCCGCCTAAAGCCGGCCAATCGTAAGCGGTAATCAGTTTTGTACCGATACCCCAAGAGTCGATTTTAGCCCCTTGAGCACGTAAATCTTTAATCAAATATTCATCTAAGTCAGAAGAAGCTACAATTCTGGCATCCTTCAGTCCGGCTTCATCCAACATACAGCGCGCTTCCGCCGACAGATAAGCTAAATCTCCGGAGTCGATACGAATTCCGTAGGTACCTTTAATTTTGTCCTCCGCCAATGCTTTTTTAAAAACTTCGATGGCATTGGGAATGCCAATGTCTAAAGTATCGTAGGTGTCAACCAAGAGGGTTGCGGAGCTTGGGCTATGTTGGATATATTTCTCAAAGGCTTCTTTCTCATCATCAAAGGAAAGTACATAGCTGTGGGCCATTGTTCCCATAGAAGGTCTGCCTAAAAGTTCTTCGGTTTCCACCACCGATGTACCCACGCATCCACCAATGACGGCGGCACGTGCACCAAAATACCCTGCTTCCGTACCGTGGGCACGGCGCAAACCAAACTCCATCACCGGATCGTCGCCGGCTTCTTCGCAAATACGAGCGGCTTTGGTGGCGATGAGGGTTTGATGATTGATGATGGCAAGCATGGTGGTCTCGATCAATTGTGCCTGAATTAATGGCGCTTTGACGCGCAGTATCGGTTCGTAGGGGAAAAATACGGTTCCCTCGGGTATGGCATCAATTTGTCCTTCAAATTTAAAGTTCAACAAATAATTTAAAAAATCCTCTGTAAAATCGGGATGATTTTTTTTCAACAATTGGATGTCTTCTTCTTCAAATTTTAATTTTTGGATATACTCGATGACTTGCTCCAACCCGGCAAAGATGGTATAACCACCGTTAAAGGGGTTGCGCCTCGTAAACATATCAAATACGGCGATTTCATTCGCTTTGTCTTCTGCTAGATAAACATTGCCCATGGAAAGTTGATAGAGGTCTGTTGCTAATTGCAGCTTTCGTTCAAAATGCATGAATCTTCCTTCTTTCTTCTGTATAAGCTTATTTTAACACAAACCCCGCCGTTGTTGACAAGGGAAGGGCCGATTTATTTACCGAATGAGTCCCAGATAAGCGGATATAATTTGATCCCCGGCAATCAGGGCGACAAAAATACCCAAACTTAAGTACGGCCCAAAGGGCATATAGGTTTCTTCGTATTGATTGACAAGGCGATAAATAGCACCTAGAGAACCGGTCATCAGAGCAACAAATATGGCCAAAAGTACTTTCGGAAAGCCCAACAGCATTCCGGCAGCGACGGCCACTTTAACATCTCCCAAACCAAATCCGTGAAAGGCAACGTGAAAAAAAATCATCGGTCCCGATACGGCAATTACCCCTACTAAATAGGAAAGCCCGTCAAACTCCGGTATCCAATAGAAACGCACCCATGCTAATACAACCAACAAAGCTACCAATGAATTCGGTATGATGCAGTGGTCGTGGTCTATCAATGCAATGGTCAACAGGGTACACGAAACAGCAAAGATCCAGAGCATATCCCAAGTAAAGTCATAATTATAATAATAAACCAGGATAACGGCTAAAAGACCCGTGAACAATTCTACCGCCGGATAACGCCACGCAATGGGCTCTTGACACCGTGCACATTGCCCACGTAACCAAAAATAAGACAAAGCCGGTATGCGAAGGTAAAAAGGGATGGGTTTGCCACAGTGGGGGCAAAAAGAGCGTCCTCTTAATAGAGGGAGCCCTAAGGGAATGCGGTAAACCGCCTTGTTGATAAAACTTCCCAACCATGTACCCAGACCGAAAATAGTCAGATACATGACAAAAATAACGAGTGATAAAGGCATAGAAATCACCGCAAGAACTTGCACAAAGTTCATTTCCTTTTAATACTTCAAGTTTAAATGCCCAAAATCGCTTGTGCGATTCCAAAATAAACCACTAAAGCCAAAGCATCGACGATGGTGGTAATCAAGGGACCCGCCATGATAGCCGGATCCATCTTTAATTTGTGAGCCAGCAAGGGTAAAAGACCACCCACCAATTTTGAAGCCACAACCGTTAAGATTAAAGTTGCGCACACGGTCACTGCAATCGGCATGGGAATCCGTTCCAAAACCAAAAGTCTCAAAAAATTGACGGAGGCCAAAATCGTACCGACCAGTAGGGAAATTCGCGTTTCCTTCCAAAATACTCTAAGCCAATCCTTAGAGGTGATTTCGCCGGTGGCCAAACCCCGAATCATTAAAGTGGAGGATTGGCTGCCGCTGTTACCGCCGGTATCCATCAACATCGGAATAAATGCCGCCAGTACGGCTACTTGGGACAATAAACTTTCGAAGTGCATCATGATGCGCCCGGTAAAAGTCGCCGACAACATCAGCAGCAACAACCAAGGCAAACGGTTTTTGGCCAGAGTGACAACGGAAGTATCTAGATATTCCTCTTCCGTAGGGCTCATGGCTGCCATAAGTTGAAAGTCTTCCGTTGCCTCTTGTTCCATGATATCCATGATATCGTCAACGGTAATGATCCCTATTAATCGATGTTCGTTATCGACTACCGGGATGGCGATAAAACCATAGCGTTTAAATAAGGCCGCGACATCTTCCTGATCGGCAAAGGTGTTGGTGTAAATGATGTCCGTCTCCATGAGATCTTTTACTTTGACATCTTCATCGGAGGTGATGAGTTTTCTCAAAGAGACAATGCCTTCTAAATGGCGTTGAGCATCGGTCACATAGCAGGTATAAATGGTTTCTTTGGTTAAACCTGTTTCTCTGATATGTTTAATCGCCTGGCCCACCGTATCTTCTTTTTTGAGATGTACCATCTCGATGGTCATAATGCTCCCGGCGGAATCCTCAGGGTAGCACAAAAACTGATTGATCAGTTTTCGTTCCTGTATGGGGGTGTTTTTAATGACCCGTTTGACGACATTGGCCGGCATTTCTTCTAGTAGATCGATCATATCGTCAAAGTACAATTCTTGAACAATTTCTTCTACTTCTGTATCGGTAATGGCATTGATAATGCCCAATTGTCGGTCTTTATTGATATGCGCAAAGGTATCCGCCGCCAAATCCTTCGGCAACATTCTGAAAATCAATAATGTATGAGTCGTATCTAAGGGATTTAAAAGTTCCGCTACATCCACTTCATTCATTGAGGATAATCGAAGTTTAATCTCTGCATAATTCTTTTTTTCTAATAAATCGTCAAGGGTTTCTTCATCTAGTCTTTGCATCTGTTCACTCATTTCTATCCTCCTTTATAAAAAAGCTACATTGTCGTTTTAACAGTTTTAATTGTAACACGAGTCTTGTCCTGAAGTCATCTAAGATTGAAAAGTAAAGATTTCATCAATACAGTGATCGCTTATTTTCAGTTAAAAAAACACGTCTTTCACGTGTTTTTTTAAGATAGCCGAGTTGATGATAAACGGCACATATGTCATTGGTCTTGAATGCGTTCTTATAAGGTTTGTACAAAACTATTTTAGATGGTACCTTAAAAGTCATGATCGGACGATCATGACTTTTTCTTTGCTTGGCTTAACTTTATTCAGAATTCTTTCCCCAAAAAAACCACACAGCCTTTGCCTTTACTTTTTCCGTTATCATCCCATCTATGACGTAGGGTTCCAAAAAGCTGCGCACTTTTTCCGTTGCTTCACGCAGTTTTTGCCTATCATCCTTTTCTTTTATAAAATCTTCCCCATAGACCCGGGAAATAATATCTAAAGGAAGTACTTTATCGTATGCTTTATCATGGTAGCTGATTTCGGGATAGTATCCGTAATTCCACAAAAATTCGAAAATTTTAAAAACAAAATTTCGTTTTTTATCTTTTTTGACTTGAAATAATTTTCGCGCAACCTTTAATTGGTATTCATCTTTTCGTTTGGCATAAATGCTGACAAAAACGTGTTTTTTTGCGAGCTCACTCAATTGATAAAAAGAATCCCTGTTTTTTATGGCGCCACACTCGAAAGAAATAACCAAATCAAAGTTTTGATAATACTGCGAACAGTCTTCTTTGAGCTTTTCCCAAGGCATTTGAATGAATTCAATGTTGTCGACGCCTTCATCTTGGGCATATCTTTGAGCTGCTTCAATCATTTTGGGCGATATATCGACGGCAACAACTGATTGCACCCGTTTGGCTACGGGTATGGTAATTCTGCCGGCGCCACAGCCAATTTCCAAAACCTTATAATCTTTTTTTAAGACATTTTTGCTTTCCAAATAAGCGATAACTTCAGCAGTTTCTTCTTGAACCCTTTTTAAGTTACGGGTTTTTTCAAATTCTTCTGCCCGTAAGTCCCAAAAGTCTGCTGTTTCTTCCAATAGCAATTCTTTACTCATATTTAAAAATCCTTTATAGATGTTTTAAGACAATTTTTGTCACTTAATTATAAACTTTTATCAACTTTCTGTCAAAACTTAGATGACCCAACCACGATTGTCTCCTCGTCTAAGGTACTTGTTCCAACCATACAAAATAAAACCTTACCTTTTTTTCGTAAAGATCTGTATGTTTCATAATAAGTATTGCCAAAAAATAAATACTATCAGCACGATTCATCCCATTTTAAGCTGTCTGGCCACTTAAACCGTCATTTCTTGAAATTATTGCGTTACTCTTATAAAACCTCTTTGCTTTCTTAATTTCTTAAGAATTAGGGTAATTTTTTGTTATTTGAACAGAATGTATTGACACTTTGAGCAATCTCCTTTATGATAAGGTTAATCAACATGTGCACACATGTGTTTTAAAAATGGTTTATTAAATGAAGGGATGGTAATTATTTATGGCAGATTGGACAAAATTAACACAAGCAGTTGGCGATTTGGAAGAGGATGATGTATTAGATATCCTTAACGAGTTCATGGCAACAAACCCGAGCGAAGAAGAAGCACAAGAAGTTGTAGCAGCTTGCCAAGCAGGTATGGGAATTGTTGGTGATCTTTTCGAAGAAGGCGAATATTTCGTAGGAGACTTAATTTTCGCTGGCGAATTGTTAACAGATGCTATCAATGTAGTTAAACCGGCTTTAGGTGGAGATACCGCTGGTAATGTTGGTACGATTTTATTAGGAACCGTACACGGTGACCTTCACGATATCGGCAAAAACATTTTCAGAAGTATGTCTGAAGCTGCAGGCTTTGAAGTTGTAGACTTAGGCATTGACGTAGCAGTAGATACTTTTGTTGAAAAAGCAAAAGAAATTAAACCGGATATCATCGGTATGTCAGGCGTTTTAACATTAGCGATTGACTCCATGAAAGAAACCGCAGAAGCTATCAAAGGCGCAGGCGTTGAAGCTAAAATGATCATCGGTGGAAACCCTGTTACTCAAGAAGCTATGGAATATGTCGGCTCTGACGCATTTACAACCAATGCTGCAGAAGGCGTAAAAATTTGCCAAGGCTGGGCAGAATAATATTAACAACTCTAACGAGAAAACAAAAGCCACTGAGAAATCAGTGGCTTTTGTTTAATTCTATCAAAAATAGTAAGATAGTAAGGCTGATTCTTTCCGGAATCAGCCTTTTTGTATCTTTTCTCATTCAGTTTTTATCTATTGTCAGATTTAATGTCGGGCGGTGTTCCATAGCGGGCATATAGCGCAAATCCAAGTTGCTGCCGACCTCCAACAATTTATAACGATTGTCCCGCACTCTTTTAATATGGAACATTTGATGGATGCGTAAATCCCGATCTGCACGACTTTGACCATCTAAAATTTTTCTTGTCGGTTTAACCGATACAGGATCAAAGGAAACATCGATAATAAAGTCGTCGATCGACCCTGCAACCATCACGATGTGGTCATCTTGCAACTCCGCATAACCTTCGTTGTTGCCATCTTTTATAAGGTTTACTTTGTATTGTTCTAAAATAGCTCGGGCAATATCTTTTATGTGCCGATGGTTGACTTCGATTTCCGTTGACCGATAGGGAAACTCCAATAGAATGCTTTCATAAGAATCTCCTTTTAAAGACGAGATGCGATAGTCTTCCGGTGCACCCTGCCATGTACAAAAGCTGCATGAATCTTCATTTTGATGGCTTGTGCCTACAATGGCTGGATAGATCAATAGAAGAAATGCTCCGATCAGCGCTATACCGTTGCCCCCTAACAGCAAGCTCCATCTCAATGCTTTCATCACAACCTCCAGTTTTTAGATTGTTTTGTTTTCTTATCGTACCGTGTTCAATGGTATTTGTCAAAAATATAGCGGTTTTTTAGGTTTTTTTAAGTATAAGTGAAGAGCTTTGGCCCTTGCCATCGGTTGTTGATCTTCATTCTATCAGACAAAATTTCGCCACTGTTTCTTTTCATAAATACACACGCCTCTCACCTATCGTTTGTTTTAAAGTAGAGAGGTATCCTCAAGATGTTGGTATACAAGCATTGCCAAGGGATGTGGAAACAATAACCAATTTTTATAAACAAATTGTTTGCGACTGCCGTCATTTCAATCCTTTTAAAGTCGCGTTTTAAGGAACTGTTCAGCAACATCTTTACATCGAAGTGAACATAACCATTAAGAATGACCGCCCCATCGTGGCACATAGAATATACAAAAAAACCTCGTGTAAGGATTGTGTCTCCTTACCGAGGTTTGTGAATGCCTGATTATTAATCTTCTTCGCTGATAGCCTCTACCGGGCAATTTTCTGCGCAATTACCGCAGTCAGTGCAAAGATCCGGATCGATTTCGTAGATTGCTCCTTCAGAAATTGCATCTACCGGACAGTCATCTAAGCATGTACCGCAAGCAATACACTCATCAGAAATTACATATGCCATGGTTGTGTCTCCTTTCACTACTAGTTAAAACTATTATAACCAAATATAAAATTATTTCAAGAAACAAACACAAAAAACTTGTTTTTCCAGTGCTTTATTTGTCTTTTCGACGATATCTGGGCTTTCTGGCACTGCGATTTCTTTTTTTGTCTTGATTTTGAGGTTGTTTCTCTTCTCTTCGCTGAGCTGTTTCGCGGCTTCTCTGCGGTTTTTGTTTTTTCCCTGCGACCACTTCCCTTCCCTCTTTTCTTGGTGCTCCTTGATCTTGAAAGGAATCCAAAACCTCTTGAGGAGGTCTTCTGCCCAAGTCTTTGATATCGTCTAAAGGGTACTGCCTGATCTCCATGTCCCCATCTTCGTTTTTCATGCGAATGGACACGGTTTCTTTTAAAAAGTATTGTTTTAAAACTTCGCCATAGCCGTCTTTCGTTTCGACATAATTTCTAATTTTCGGCATGCGTTTGCCAACGCTTTGATAAAATTCTTTTTCAAAGCTTAAGCAACATAACAATCTGCCACAAACGCCCGAAATTTTAGTGGAATTCAACGAAAGGTTTTGCTCCTTGGCCATTCTAATGGAGATAGGCGAAAAATCTCCCATCCATTGGGCACAGCAGGTTGTTCGACCACAGCAGCCTAAGGTTTTAAAGTTACGGGTTTCATCCCGTACACCGATTTGTCTGAGTTCGATGCGCATCCGAAATACTGCAGCCAAATCCTTAACTAATTTTCTGAAGTCCACTCGACCTTCCGAAGAAAAATAAAAAATAGCTTTTTTATCGTCAAAGGTATATTCCACTTCGATGAGTTTCATATCCAAATTATTTTCTTTGACTTTGGCATTAAAGACTTCCCGGGCTTCTTCCGCTTTCTCCTTTAACCAGCTCCAATGGGCAGTATCCTCCATGGTGGCTAGACGCAGCACCGGTTTTAAAGGTGTCGGATACTCGTAGTCTTCGGGTAAGGCGCGGGGACCAATGGCTATTTCTCCATATTTTAAACCCTTGGATGTATCCACGATCACATGATCGTATTGTTCCAGTACCAATCCGTTGGCATCAAAATTATAAATTTTGCCAACCGGACGAAACCGAACACCAACTATACTATTTGACATCTATATTCGCTCCTATTGCGTATATTCTCATTAAGGTGGCTTCCCACCCCAGTCTTTGGTTCATATTATAAGTTAAACAGTTCTTCAATTCAAATAAAGTTTCGCTGATCAACTGCAGTTGACGACGGCTCAGAATCGCCAATAAATCTTGCTGATGGGGTTGGCTTTCCCCTCGATAATGACGGCGCAGGGCATTTAAAAAGAAATAGAGCAACTCGTCGGTTAAAGGCTCCGACAGCTCTTTGTCCTTGGCGATAGCTTCCCCCAAGGCAAAAAGAACTGAGGGTTTACCTTTAAAGGCTGTCAGCAATCCTTCCAAGATGCGATTGCTCATCTCTAAGACAGCGGTATCTTTTAAATTTTCGACCAGCCAACCGGGAGATCCCTTAGCCCTTTGTAAAAGAGCCCTTGCCCTCTGCAAATCCTCTGGAAAATATTTCTGTACAAATTGTCCCATCTGCTCGTCGGTGAGGTGTGGAACATTCAAAATTTGACATCGTGAACGAATGGTTGCCAAGAGGGCATCCGGCCGTTCGCTGGTAATGAGGATGACCTGCCCCCTACCCGGCTCTTCCAAGGTTTTTAACAGGGCGTTTTGTGCCTCCACCGTCATGGTGTGTCCTTCTTCGATGAGGTGTACATGGCGGTCACCAAAGGGTTTGTACACCATGGTGGCGATCATTTCACGGATAGCCCCGATACGGATGGCGCTTTCCCCTTCTTTGGCGGCGATAACAGCCCATCCCGGATGGGAGCCTGACTCAAACAGCGTGCAACTTCGGCATCGGCCGCAGGGTTTCTCTTCACTTCCCGTACACAAAAGAGCCTTAGCAAAATAACGGGCGGCGGTTTTTTTTCCACAGCCCTTTGGCCCATACAGTAAATAAGCATGGCTCGGTCGGTCTTCAGCAATGGTCATCTCCAAATAGGAGAGCAGTTTTTCCTGTCCGATCATGCCTGTCCGTTCTATTCTTTCCACTGATCCTCTACCAGTTGGGAGTGGTCTTCAGCTAATAGACGTAGGGCTTCCTCGTAATGTTTTTCCGAAACCAAAAGTCGGATATCCGTCAGGCCCGTATCTCCCATATATACTTTTCCGGCAAACCCCTTTTCAATTTGAATAACGGGAATGCCATTTGCTTCCAAATAGGTTTGAAGGACCGAGGCATCGATGACATCGGTTGCGCGGGCCACTTCTTTTAAATCTTTATCCATTGAGCACCTCCGTTACTTTTTGATAAATATCCTTATGGATCTCTTCGACCCCTCTCATGTTGCCGTTTCGAGCACAATGGATCATCTCCCATTGTTTCTCTTCCGCTATGGCCAAGGCAGCCTCTCTGGATGCCTGCAAGTGGGCTTGTGAATTTTCATGAATATCTTTATCGGCTTTGCCGGTTATTTTATTGGCACGCTCCGCCATTAATCGACAACTCACCGCTAAGGGAAGGTTTAAGAAAAAAACAATGTCCGGTTGGGGCAAACCCAACAGGTTGTACTCGTAATCCTCAAGCCAGCGAATGAACGCCGCTCTCTCTTGAGCGTCCTTTATTTTTCCCGCTTGATGCACCATATTGGCCGTCGTATAACGGTCCGCAATGACCAAACCTCCCGCCTTTAAAAATTCTTCCAGCTCCTCTTTATAGGAGGCGTAACGATCGGTGGCGTAAAAGGTCGAGGCGATGTAGGGACTGACAGCGTCGGGGTCCGACCCGAAGTCTCCGGCCAAATAAGCCTTGACCATCGCAGAGGAGGGTTTGTCATAACGGGGGTAGGACACCAGTTTAACGGGAACCCCTTCTTTTTTAAGTCTTTGATAGAGGGACATGCTCTGGGTTTGCTTGCCACAGCCGTCCAATCCTTCAATCACCACTAACATCCATTGACCTGCTTTCTGATCCTATCGGCACGGATACCATCAATTGCCCATGGTGAACACCTAAAACGGTGTCGCCCCGGGCCACCATTCCCTGTATGCCCGCAACCAACTCTTCGGTGAGCAGACTTCCGGGCACAGCGCAGGGAACCCCAGGGGGGTAAGGAATGACGAAATCAGCGCTGATTTTACCCACAGCTTCCCCAAAAGAACACTTTTTTTTAGGTCGGCGCAAACCTTCTTCCAAACTTATTATAAGCTGTGGCACGGAAAAGAAAAAGCTTTCTTTTTTTGCAATTTCTTTCTGCCCGAAGCCCTTGTCTTTTAACCGAGCGACGGTTTCGACTAAATCGCCGATTTCCGCAGGGTCCGTGCCCATACCGGTCATGGCGAGGACGACGTTTTCCAAGGCCAATTCACATAGAAAGCCCTCGGCTTCCAAGTGGCGATAAATCTCTCTGCCCTCTCCGGGGAAGACCAATAGAAATTTACTTCTGTCATAATGCTCCTCGGCATACAAAGCCTCACCTAAGCGTTCACATGCTCGGCGGTGAGCTGCATCTACAGCTTTCCAATGCATAGGACCCTCAGTCCTACCTTGATCAACTGCAGCTTCTAAGGAAGCCAACAGCAAATAAGAGGGGCTTGAGGTCGAGAGCATGGCGCGATAAAGCGCTAGGCGCTCTCGGTCTACCCGATTGCCTTGGAGGTGGATGAGGGCGGTTTGGTTGAAACCACCTAAAATTTTATGAACCGATTGCACTACGATATCCGCCCCGGCAGACAAAGCACTTTCCGGACCTTCCGGATAAAAAGCCAAATGGGCGCCGTGGGCCTCGTCGACCAACAGCCACTTATTGTGTGCATGGAGCACATCGGCAATGGCGCGAACCTCCGACACCGTCCCGTAATAGGTGGGCGAGGTCAGCACCATGCCCGACACATCGGGGTGGCGACCCAAGGCTTCGGTAACGGTATTTTTCGAAACGGCTTTTGCAAAACCCAAAGGGCTGATGTCCGGTTTAATGAAAACGGGGTTGGCGCCACACATCGCCAAACCGGAGTATACGCTGCGATGGCTGTCTGTGGGAAGGAGGATTTGATCTCCGGGGTTGAGCAAGGCATGTAAAGCGGTGAGCAACCCACCGGTGGCACCGTTGATGCCCATATAGGAAGCCTCCGCTCCGTAGGTATGGGCTATTTTTTCTTCGACTCTTTTTAAAAGGCCCTCGGCCTCGTAAAGGTTATCGGTATCGGAGAGCTCCGTTACGTCCAGAGCCGTCATCCCCACTTCCGTTAAAAGTGGCCGTCCCTTATGACCGGGCATATAAAAACGACGATTTTTATCTTTGTTTTGTAAAGTTTTTTCGATTAAATGTTTTCCCTCAGACATGGTTTCTCATTTACTCCGTTGATGTCTTTATTCTAACACAAACAGGTGGGGATGGTGGAAAAAGGTGTTGGCTCTCCCAGATTGATCGACAAAAGTTTTAAGTTAAGGCATTAAAAAAACATCGCCGGGGCAACCCCTTGCGATGTGACTGTTCCTCCATATCAGAGCCTCAGAACGATCTGTGCAAAACCGATTTTTTCCTTTAATTTAAGCGGCCTTCATGCTTTTTTGTACCAGATAGTGGCCTACCAATTCTTCAAAGATATGATCCCAGCTTCTGGTCAGGGCGTAGGCCCGTGCATTGACTCCCAATTGTTTTCTAAAGGCCCCATGTTGTAAAAGTGCTTCCATCTTTTCAATCAGGCTGGAAATCTCGCCGCTTTTAAAATGCAGGCCGGTTTCTTCATGGCTGATGTTTTCGCCGACACCGCCGGCATCGGCACCGATCACCGCCAATCCGGAGGCCATGGCCTCTTGAATCACATTGCCGAAAGTTTCTGTTCCGGAGGGGCAGATGAAAATATCGGAGGAGGCATAGCATTCTGCCAAAGCATCTCCTTTCTTAAAGCCGGTAAAAACGGTATCTTCGGGTAAATGTGCCTTGCAAAAATCCAAGTAAGGGCCTTCGCCGGTCATCACCAAGGCTATTTGTTTGCCATAACGGCGGTACACCGTATTGTAGGCCTCTATCAACACATCCAGTCCCTTTTCCGCGGAGATGCGCCCCACATAGGCAAAGACCACTTTGTCCGTCAGCTTGTGTGTTTCTCTGAAGGATTGATTTCTTTGCATAGGGTTGAAAAGCTCCGTGTCGATTCCCCGGGAGAATATTTCCGTTCTGTGAATACCCAATTGGTTTAATTTTTCTCGAGTGCCTTTTGTGGCGCATAGGGTTCGATCGTGCTGATCGTGAAACCATTTCATATAATCATCCACAAAACCCTCCAACCATTCGAGATTGTAGTATCTGAGATATTGAGAAAAATGGGTGGTGTAGGTGGAAAGTGAGGGCAACCCGCACTTTTGTGCCTGCTTAAGCCCCGCCAGCCCCATACCGAATTCCGTCATGTTGTGAACAATATCCGGTTTGAAATCTTCGAAGATTTGGTTGATATTAAAAATATTCGGCAGGGCCAAGCGGCATTCCGGATAAAGAAAAAATTTTAAACTGTAGTATTGCCTGACGGTTTCCGGTACGACCGCGTCTTCGTACTTGGGTGCAAAGACGCGATAGGCAATGCCCTGACGGTCAAAATAGTCGAGCATCTTTGCCATCGTATTGGTGACCCCGTTAATTTGGGGCATAAATGTGTCAGTGAAAAGTGCCACTCTCATCGAAAACCTCCACCTTTGACAAAAGCCGGTTGCGCAAGGTACGGGTCGCAACCAACATAGCTTTTTGTCGCATAATAGGCGATGGATTCGCAGGCGACCTTGCACACTCTGTAAGCATAGAAGATGTCCAATTCAAATTGATGTTTTTCAGAAAGATAAGACTCTTGTTTGTCACAAATATATGTTTTCAAATCGCCAATCGGATTTTGATGAAAAGAAAAAACAGATTGCAGGTCGGTCATTTTTGCGTGATGTTTATTCAATCGCGCCTCGTAAACCCAGTGGCTGACCAATCGATGGAATTTCTCCTCCTTGGCATGGTAAAAACAAAAGAAGTCGCAAAGATAGTGGCAGCATTCACCCAGCTTTTCCGAAAAATCCGCCCTAGACCACGCTTCGTTGACGAGTTGATCCACCAAATCCAAAACCGTGTCCAAGTGATTGCTCAAGGTATGGGGGCGCAGCAGGGCCTTCGGTGTACAGTCGGGTTTGATATTGCCGTAAATAAAAGCATCTGCATCTAAATCGATGGCATGGGACAATTGCCGATACAGTGTTTTTGCCATTTGTATATGTGTTGGAAAGTTCAAGGTGTGCCTCCTATTCTTGTAATTCAGCTCCAACCTTGTTTTTATCTTACAACAACAATAAACAGATCCTTTTAATACTAGGTTAAATCTAAGAAAAAAACCATTATAAAAACGCCCTTACCCGAGGCTGGTGCTTTTACACAGCACTCCGGGAAAGGGCGTTTGCTTTAGTGAGATTCTTTCGATTCACCCACCGTTTGAAATCTAATCTGTTTTTTATTTTGAATGCCACAGGGCTAAGCGTTCCGAGAGAATGCGATCGCTCTCTGCTCCGGCTTTGCGGTTTGCCTCTTCATCACCACCTATAGCCAAAACACCGAAGTCGCTTGCGACAACCGTATAGGGTCGAAAGATGTGTCCCGCTTCCGGGTAAATATGCACTTCTGCCCGATCTCCCAATGCTTTACCGATTTCTTCTGCCGCACGTTCACTTTGCCACATCAAATCTTTTCCGCCGGCAAAAATGAGGGCGTTGCCTTTAAATGTTTCGATGGGAATGCGCGCCGCCTCTCGATTGGAGGCTTTTTCCGACAGGATTTCGTAGGTCGGACGGTAGGCCACGGGGGCACCGGTCATCATTTGCCACATCATTTTCATCGAAGCGCCGAAATCGCCATCTCTAAAATTGAGATAAGGCAATTCCTCGCCACCGTAGGTCCAAGACCCGGCTTGTTTTTCAAAATCCAGACCGGTGTAGTTGTAAGCCGAGGGTGCATAAAGGACGATATTATCAATTTCGGGATAGAGGATCGCCAAATTAGCGGTGAGTTCCGCGCCTTTGGAGTTGCCGATCACGGTTAGGGTCTCGGTGTTCAACCCATGGGCTTGGGCGTAATCCAAAACTTCACTGAAAAAATCCAAGGGTATTTCGGAAAGGGTTGCTTGTTGGTTGGGTTGTCCAAAAAAGGTCAACGCCAACACCTCGTAGCCCTGTTTGGCAATAGCCGCAGCCAACATCTGGTTGGGTGAGCCCTCGGAACCACCGAAGGTAACCACCAAGCCGACGTGTTGTGGATCTGTGGGTTTTAAATGATAGCCGTTTAAAGTACCTTCTTGGATGGACGTCGTTGTGAATCCGGATTCGGCACTTAAAAAGGTTTGTGGATCCGCCACAGCCTGTTGCTCTGCTGCTAACTTTTTATATCGCCAATGATTGACCCCTCTTAATCCAAAAATGATGACGATGGGAATTAAAATCAACAGCAATAAAACGAGTAAAATTCTTTTTAAAATTTTCATCTTTTCCTTTTTGATAGACCGTCATGGCCATCACTCCAGATGCAAACCGAAACATCAACACACCAGAATAAAGGAGGTTGATTCGGTAACCTTAGCTGACTTTTGCGCCGACTTTCATCTCTGGGTCGTCCACAGTTAAGACGGTTAATTTCTTGCCTTTGGTTGCACAGAGAATCATACCGTCGGAACGCACGCCTCTTAAGTTGACCGGTTTTAAATTGGTCACGACGATTACTTTTTTGCCGATGAGGTCTGAGGATTGGTAATGCTCGGCAATGCCGGAAACAATTTGACGTTTTTCTGAACCCAAATCCAATTGGAAAACCAGCAAGCGATCGGCGTCCGGGTGTTGGTCACAGCTCAATACCTCTGCCACCTTCATCTCCACAGCGGCAAAATCGTCAATGGTAATTTTACCTTCCCCTTGATCCTGAGATGTGGGTTGCTTTTTTGGAGCCGGTGCTTTTTTCTTTTCTTCCTTTTCTTTCTTAGGCAACTCCACCCTGGGGAAGAGCGGATCGTGTCGGACAACGGTTACCCCTTCGGGGTACCTGCCAAAGCTTTGTAGGCTTTCCCAAGTCTGTGCTGTTTCCGGAACCTCGAGTTGCTCCAGAATCGCGCTGCCGGTTTGAGGCAAGAAGGGTTGAAGCAAAACCGCCACCATGCGCAGGGTCTCGGTTAAGTGGTACATCACGTTGGCCAAGAGGGGGTGTTTGTCCTCTTCCTTGATCAAGAGCCACGGTGTATTTTCGTCGATGTATTTGTTGGCTCTGGACACCAGTTTCCAAATATGTTCCAAGGCTTTGCTGCAGTCCGGCAGCTCCATGGCTTCCGCCACCGACTTCGGTGTTTGAAGTGCCAATGCCTGTAGGTCTTCATCGAAGTCGCCACCGGTTCGTTTTTCCGGAATGGTCCCTTCAAAGTATTTAACCGTCATGGCAACCGTACGGCTTAACAGATTTCCCAAGTCGTTGGCCAAGTCGGCGTTGATGTGGGAGACCAACAAGTCCTCGTTGTAAATACCGTCGGAGCCAAAGGTCATCTCGCGCAATACGTGGTAGCGCAAGGCATCGACCCCGTATTTATCCGCTAATACCACGGGATCCACCACGTTGCCGACGGATTTTGACATCTTGCCGCCTTTCAATAAGATCCAGCCGTGGCCGTACACTTTTTTAGGTAAGGGCAAGCCCGCCGCCATCAACAAGATGGGCCAATAAATGGTGTGAAAACGGATGATGTCTTTACCAACCATGTGGATATCTGCCGGCCAGTACTTGTCCATGAGTTGGGGTTTATCGTTTCGATAACCCAAAGCGGAAATATAGTTGGGCAAAGCGTCGATCCAAACATAAACCACGTGGCCCGGATCGAAGCTGACGGGAACACCCCAGTTAAAGGAGGTACGGGAAACGCAAAGGTCTTGCAAGCCCGGTTTGATGAAATTGTTGATCATTTCATTTTTTCGGGATTCCGGTGTGATGAAATCCGGATTTTCTTCGATGTGCTTTAAGAGGCGATCGGCGTAGTTGGACAGTTTTAGAAAGTAGGCCTCCTCCGATGCTTGTTGCACCTCTCTATGGCAGTCGGGGCATTTGCCGTCGACCAATTGGCCGTCCGTCCAAAAACTCTCGCAGGGTGTGCAATAAGCCCCTTCGTATTGACCTTTGTAAATATCTCCCTGATCGTACAATTGTTTGAAAATCGCTTGAACCGTTTTAATATGTTCCGGGTCCGTGGTTCGGATGTATTGATCGTAGTCGATATCCAATTTTTCCCAAAGTGCTTTGATGGTGACCGTCGCTTCGTCCACAAAGGTTTGGGGATCCTTGCCGGCTTCTTCAGCACTTTGCTGAATTTTTTGTCCGTGCTCATCGGTGCCGGTTAAAAAATACGCATCGTATCCCAATAGTTTTTTAAAACGACAAATAGAATCCGACGCCACCGTGGTATAGGTGTGTCCGATGTGCAAATCGCCGCTGGGGTAATAGATCGGCGTCGTGATGTAAAATGTTTTCTTTTCTGCCATGATATTCTGATATTCCTTCCTTCATATAAAAAACCTCCGTCAACAAAGGACGAAGGTCTCGTGGTACCACCTTATTTTGTGGCTTGCGCCACCTCATGCCATAACGTCGGCCAACGTCCCTCCCTCACCGCTCCTATTTGGATCGGCTTGAAAGGGCAGCTCCAAGACCATGTTCAAGGGGTTTACTCATCGACTCACACCGACCGTCGACTCTCTGGAGATGCCACCCACTTTACTCTTCTCTTCTCTGCCTTTATGTGCTTCATTATAACGGATAGATCGCAACCTGTAAAGGCTGAGGGAGCATTTAGCATTTTAATTGTTTGTAAATTTCCCGTCTGGGGCGTCCGGTATTTTGCGCGATGCGCCTCATCGCCTCTTTCTCTGTCAGGCCTTGGGCACAATAATAGTCCCTCTGCTCCTCGATGGTTTTCCCGGCAAGGGGATCGGTTTTTTCACCGGCTGTCCCCCCTTCCACCACGATGACAAATTCTCCTCTTGGCGCTTTCTCCGTAAAGTAGGCCAAAAGTTCTGCCACCGATCCTCTCAAAGTCTCCTCGTAGCGTTTGGTTATTTCCCGGGAAATACTGATGCGCCGCTCTCCAATTCCGGCTTCTAAAGCCTTTAATGTTTTTAAAAGCCGGTGGGGGCTTTCATAGAGAATCACCGTGTCGCAACAGGACACTACCCGCTGGATCCCTTCTTTAAAACCTTTGGTCTGTTTGGGCAAAAATCCGAGAAATAAAAAACTCTCCGTGCTGAGACCGGACAAGAGCAAGGCGCACAAACCCGCATTGGCACCGGGAATCACCTCGATGGGAATATGCTCTTCGATACACTTGCTGCTCAAGCGATAGCCCGGGTCCGAAATAAGGGGCATACCAGCATCGGAAACCAAAGCGATGTTCTCCCCTTTTTTTAAACGTTGAATCAAGGGCACCATGGCCTTCTCTTCATTGAATTTTTGATAGGCGATGAGCTTGTTTTTAATCTCATAATGGTTGAGTAGTTTGATGGTTTGTCTGGTATCTTCCGCCGCAATCACATCGACTTCACCTAAAATGCGCAAAGCCCTTAGGGTGATGTCTTCTAGGTTGCCGATGGGTGTGGCGACCAGATACAACTTTCCGGTGCTCATTTCTCCAAGAGACAATGGGCTACGTACACACCATTGGCGGAGGCCTGCATCAACCCACGGGTGATACCTGCACCGTCTCCCAATACATAGAGATTTTGAATGTTGGTTTCGAAACGATCGTCGATCAGAACTTTATTGGAGTAAAATTTAACCTCCACACCGTACAACAAGGTTTCTTCACTGGCCAAACCCGGAGATACCTGGTCCAGGGCTTGAATCATCTCGTCGATGTCTTTCATGATGCGGTAGGGCAAGACCAAGCCCAAGTCGCCGGGAACTGCGTCCAATAAGGTCGGTACGATATTGTTTCGGTAAAGACGCTCGCCGTCGGTTCGTCTTCCCCGGATAAAGTCGCCGTAGCGTTGCACCAAAATTTTGTTGCCCGTCAGCATGTTGCCGAGACTGGCAATGTGTTGCCCATAGGCAATGGGAGCGTTAAAGGGTTTGGTAAACCCTTTGGAGACCAAAAGCGCAAAATTGGTATTATCGGTCTTCAATTCTTTTGCTTTGTAGCTGTGTCCGTTTACCACCGCCAGATTGTTGTCGTAAATTTCTGTGGAGACGACACCGCCGGGGTTGGAGCAGAAGGTCCGCACCTTGTCGTCGAAGGTGGGGGTATAGTACACCAGTTTGCCCTCGTAGAGGGATTCGTTGATTTCTTCCATGATTTCGTTTCGGGTTTCTACGCGAACACCGATATCCACTTTGCCGACTTCCGTCGAAATCTCGTAGGTATCGCACATGGTTTTAAACCACTCGGAGCCATCTCGGCCAATGGCTACCAGCACATTGTCGCCGTAAAAGGCTTCATCCTTCTCGGTTATCACCCCCATCGCTTGTCCCCCCTCGACGATTAAGCTTTTAGCCGGGGTTCTAAAACGAATTTCGACGCCCAATTCTTCGATGAGGTGCTTTTCAATGCTGCCGTAAATCTCGTAACCCACTTCCGTTCCCATATGGCGGATCGGGCATTCGATGAGTTTTAAATTGGCTTTAATGGCCTTGGTACGGATGTTGCGGATTTTTTCCGGATTGTCCAGTCCATGTACTTTGGGGTCGGCACCGAATTGAATGTAGTGATCGTCGACATAGGAGATCAACTCCTTGGTTTTTTGGTATCCGATGATTTCAGGCAGTTCGCCACCTACATCGGGAGACAAGGACAACTTACCGTCGGAATAAGCCCCTGCACCGGCAAAGCCGGTGGTAATGTTACAGGGTTTGCAGCCGATACACACATTGGTTTTGCGTTTCGGACAGATCCGCTTTTTCATGGCGTTGCCCTTTTCCAACATCAGTACTTTTAAATCAGGTTTGTTTTTTTTCAGTTCCAGAGCTGCAAAGATACCTGCAGGGCCGGCACCGATAATGATCACATCGTAAGAGTTCATTTTATATTCCTTTGGCTTTCTAATCATCAATATTCTTCTAAAATCAAGTCGTTAAAACGCGTATGTTCAGGCATCCAACCCAATTTAAAACGGGTGGTGGGACCGTTACGCTGTTTGGCGATCTCTAATTCTGCCAGGTAGGGATTGCCGTTTTCTTTATCGTAGTAATGTTCTCTGTATAAAAACATAACGACGTCGGCATCCTGCTCGATAGAGCCGGACTCCCTTAAGTCGGACAACATGGGGTGGTGGTCTTTTCTGGCCTCCGGCATACGACTGAGTTGAGACAAACACACCACGGGGCATTGCATTTCCCGGGCTAAAATTTTAAGTCCTCGGGACATTTCCGACACCTCTTGCTGTCTGTTTTCCGTAAAACTCTTGGAAGCCATCAATTGCAAGTAGTCGATGACAATTAAGTCCAATCCTTTTTCCATTTTCATGCGGCGACACTTGCTGCGTATCTCACTCACCGAAATACCCGGGGTATCGTCGATTTCGATGGTGGTTTTAAACAATCTGGTATAAGCGTTGGCCAAATCGGTCCAATCCTTTTCTTCCAGCTCTCCGGTTCGCAATTTATTGCTGTCGATGAGGCCAACAGAGCACAAGATACGCTGCACCAATTGAATCTCCGACATTTCTAAGGAAAATATGGCCACCTTGGTGCCCTCCGCTAAAGCTGTATTGGTAGCGATGTTCAACGCCAAGGCCGTTTTACCCATAGAAGGCCTTGCCGCAATAAAGATAAGGTCGGAGGGTTGCAAGCCGGCGGTGTACATATCCAATTCGGAAAACCCCGTGGACAATCCCGTCAGCTTCCCTTTGTTTTTTGAAATTTCTTCAATTTTTTGCAGAGTCTCTCCCAAGACGTCCTGGATGCTTTTAAAATCTCGGTTGTAGGTGCCCTGACTGATGGAGAAAATGCTTTTTTCCGCCTCTTCCATGATGTCCTCTAGTTCTTCCGGGCGGGTATAACAATCTTCTACGATTTTTTGCGCCATGGCGATCATCGCTCTGAGAACCGATTTCGATTTGACGATTTCGCAATAATGCTCGCAATTGCGCTCCAAGGGCACCTGGTAGATTTGCTCCGCTAGGGTTTCGGCACCCCCCACCTCCTCCAGGACACCGCGGCTTTCCAACAACGCCACCAGGGTGACGGGATCTATGGGTTTTGCATCTTCATGGAGGTCTACCATAGCTTGGTAAATCGTCGCGTTTGCTTTGTCGAAAAAATCATCGGCACGGAGAATTTGCATCGCCGTCACTAAGTTTTCCTCATTCATGAGAATGGCACCTAAAACCGATTTTTCAGCCTCTCTGCTGTAGGGGGCTTTTCCTTTTTGTACCATTGTGCTTTCCTCGTTGGTTTGAATCTTACATAAACACAGCCCATGGACCGTATCTCACAAAAGATAAAAATGTCATCATGGGCTTTTACATGGTTCGGGTCTTATTTGTGTTGTTAACGGATTATTCCGCCTCGACTTTAACGGTTAATTGTCCTTCAATCCCTGTGTACACTTTAACGGGAATGGTAAAGCTGCCGATGTTTCGGATGGGGTCGACTAAAACGATTTTGCGTTTATCGATGGCAATATCTTTTTGATCTTTCAGAGCTTCGGCCACATCTTTATTGGTGACAGAGCCAAAGAGGGTACCTTCCGGGGAAGATTTTTTAGAAATGTTCAACGTAATATCGTTGATTTGTGCTGCCAAATCTTCAGCGGCTGCTTTTTCCGCTTCTAATTGTGCCGCTCTTTCTTCCTTTGCCTTTTCTGCATTGGCGATATTTTCTTTGGTCCCTTCTAGAGCCAAACCGCTGGGTATCAGGTAATTTCGACCATAACCCATTTTAACATCCACAATGTCTCCTGCATTGCCTAGTTTTTCTACATCTTGTAACAGTACTACTTTCATTTGTCATTTTCTCCTTTAGATTTTTCTTTTGCTTCTGCAGCTTCTTTTTCTTCTTTTATAAAATCATCGATGGCGTTCAGGATCAAGGTCCGTGCTTCGTCTAAATCGTTTATGTCGTCTAATTGTGCACCGGCCATGGTCAAGTGACCGCCACCACCTAATTTTTCTAAAATCAATTGTACGTTGACATCGCCGTTGGAACGGGCGGATATTTTGATCACACCTTCGCTTTTAAGTAAAACAAAGGAAGCTTGAATACCCTTAATATTGATCAGCTCGTCTGCAGCTTGAGCTGCCACAACCCGACCGCCGGCACCATTGTCTTGGAAGGCCGTTACCGCGATGCGGTTGTGAAGGATTTCTGCTTTCTCGATCACCTTGCTGCGACGAAGGTAAGTGTCCAAATCGTCCTGCAGAAGAACCTTGGCAATCTGCGTATCGGCTCCTTGTCGTTTTAAGTAGGATGCGGCTTCAAAGGTTCGAACCCCGGTTTTGGTGGTGAACATTTTTGTATCCATGCAAATGCCGGCCAATAAAGCATTGGCTTCAGTTTCGTTTAGGATGTCCTTATCGTCGAAATACTGAAGCAGTTCCGTTACCAGTTCGCTGGTCGAGGACGCATAGGGTTCCGTATAATTGAGAACCGTTTGGGAAATCGTCGTTCCCGAGCGGCGATGATGGTCGATGACAACCACTTTATTGGTGAGTTCTGCCAAATGTGGCGCTGCCAACATTTCTGTATTTTGTGTATCTACGACAATCAGTAAGGTGTTGCGCCCGATGCGCTCCTCCGCTACCTCCGGTACGATAAAAATATCTTCGTAAAGGTCCGTTTCTTCAATGTACTGGAGCATCATCTCAATACTGTAATTGACTGCTTCCAAAACATAGTTGACCGGTGTTTCCAGTGCACGACATGCGCCCACTAAGCCCATACCTGCCCCGATACAATCCATATCCGGTGTTTTATGCCCCATGATCAATACATTGTCCGCTTCGCGAATCAATTCTCTTAAGCCGTGAGCTTTAACCCTGGCCTTGACCTTCGTTCGTTTTTCTGTTGCTTCGGTTTTACCACCATAAAAGAACATCACCTCGTCCTTGCGAACCACAGCTTGGTCACCACCTCGTGCCAAGGCAATGTCCAAGGCGGCATAGGACAGGTCATTGGATTTGCTGATTCCCGTCACTTCTTCGGAGACACCGATACCGATGCTCAAGGTTACTTGAGATTTTTCGCCGGCATCGATACTTCTGATATCATCGAGAATTTTAAATTGATCCTTTTCCAAGTCTACCAATTTGTATTTTTCGAAGACCACAATGTAATGGTCTTTCTCGTATTCTATGAGCAAAGCGTCCAAAGCTTTGGCCCACTCGTTTAATCGAACGTCTATTTTTGAAAGAACCGTTGCCCTCTCGTGGGGTGGCAATTGCTCAATGATGTCATCGTAATTATCGATGGTCAAATAAGCAAAAACCGGTTCGTTTTGTTTATAAACATCCTGATATTCCTTTTGGCTGGTCACGTCGAAGAAATACAGGAGCAGCATATCTTGATCGGATTCGGAAATACCGGAAGCTTCTACGATATAGTGGCGATCGTTGTAGGAAGTTTCGCAAGTCTTTCCGACTAAAACGAGATCTAAATCCAATTCCAATTCTTTGCGCAATAAATCTTTTAAAGGGACGTCGGGGTTTCTTTCTTCTAAAAAATGTTGTTCAAATTGTTGATTAAACCACAAAAAATCGCCCTTCAAACCGATTAATGCCAAGGGAACCGATAAACCAAAAATTTTTTTACTACTTGCATCGTCAATATCCTGGTACAGTTTATCCATATCTTGGTACTTTTTTTCTACGTCCAACATACGGGAAAAACGGTAAAAGACCAAGGTCAGCGCTGATAACAAAATAAATGTCACGCCGATTAGGATCTTACCCTTCACCACAAAAATGAGGGCTTGAACTAGGGATAATAGCAACAATACCAAGTAGATCTTAGAGTGTACTTCCATACTATTTCGTTATTCTCCCTTTCAAATCGATAAAAAAATCAAACATGCCAACCATCGTCAACAAGAGTGTGACGGGCTGAAAAAGAACTGTGGCCACCACCGTCAGTACTTTTAACAACATGCTGGGTTTCTTAGTTTTTGTCTCTATTAAATGATAGATAAAGGACAATCCCATGACGCCGTAAATCGTGTACATGATGAGATTAAAAGTCATTTTATAGACTTCGCCGATCGGCAACCATCCCACAACAAACAACACGACCACAAAAACCTTTTGGGGCATATCCGCTTTCCAGTAGGACAACGGCAATACCGGCGCTATGGGCATTCTAAGCCTTTTAAATGTAAAGCCGGTTAAGAGGTTAATCCACCAAGACATCACAAAGGGTAAAATGAGCAACATCGCCGGAATGGTCATCGGAATTGTTTTGATAAAGACTTGTGCCGCTTCACCCATCAGGTTTTCTTGTTCCGCATCAAAGACACCTAATTTCTGATAGGTTTCTAAGACCGCATCCATGGCCACTTTGGCCTCCGATGCAATCATTTCGATATAACGTTGACCGGTGATGATCTCAAACAAACCAATGCCTGCAAAGATTATAAAAACCAAGACCAACCCAACGGTGATGATGCGACGGGCGGTATTCCAACCCTTGCTCAGACCGTACACCAAAGTGTTGCCGATGGCACAAAAATAAACGCCCAAGCTCAAAGCAGAGATTGGATTGACAAACAAAAACATAATCAACATGGCGGTTACCCCTGAGATCACAGAGGTCATCAAATTGTGACGCCTGCCCAGCACCACGATGGGTACCGGTAAAAACAGAGTTAACAACAAGGTCAACGTCATGGAAAACGGAAAATAGATCGATATCAAAGCGATGACGACGACCAACCCGGAGACAATGCCTCCCTCCGCAACACCTTTTGTTTTCATTTGACCCTCCTTTCCTAGCAGTATAGCACCTAAATCTATAAAAGGAATTAACCTTTATTCCACTATATCCACACAAAATTCCCTATTTAGAGTCGATCTCCAAATACTGGAATAGTTTGAAACGGTGTAGGAAATTGTATATTCCTACGCTCTTCAGACGCTTTATTTTATCAATTAAGCGGACACTTGTCAAAAACTATAGTGTTTGACGTGTTCAAGCCCAATATGACAGGATAAAAAACACACCCTTGCCTTAGTTCATAGAATTGTCGGGATTATGATTTAAAATTTAAATCATTTGAGATATACTAAAAGTAACAATAGCATTATGAAAGTTTAAAAATGAATTTTATTAGAGAATTAAAACATAAAATTAAAGAAATACCTTCCCACTACGTGGTGATGGGGGTCATCCTCATTGTCATGTTGGTCATCGGTTCTTTTATATCCCGCACCATTAAGGAAAGAAATCGGTTGGATAACCATACCTATCAAGATGCTGCAAAGGTTTATGAACAACGCACTTTCGACGAAGCCATTCAACGAGATGGTCATATTTTAGCACAAGGGCTGTTAAAGGCCATCTCACCGATCAGCGACAAAACCACCGGAGAACAATATTTAATTGCCCAAGTCTTGCTTGAAAAATATAAAGTACCTGAAAAGTTTGCCGACGGGAGCGATGCCTATTACGAAGACTTGAGGAATAAGAAAGAGGGAACTTGGCACGAAATCAGCCGTGAGGACCATACTTCAAAGTACTTGGAATTTATGGGGCATCATTTCTTATTGGAGGATTTGCATCTCGCCACAAAGAAGACCATGAGGGATATCGATGAATATACCCGAGAAACTTTTTCTTATCTTCCCGCCACGGTACAAGGCACCCTCTATTTGGAAATCCGAGATGGGGAAATTAAAACCATGGTCTTTAACAGCGAACAAACCATCGAGGATTTGTCCCAAGGGACAAATCCCAACAAAGGTGTTCTGGGATTTTGGATTTTTTGGTGGGTGTTGATCGCAGCTTTATTATCCGCAGTATTTTTCTTCCACCACCGCATTCGTAGCTTCATCGAAAAATAAGAGGAACACTATGAGAAGTCAAATGTACAAAGGCATTGCCATATTGTTGACGCTCCTTTGCTTGTTGGGTACCGGCTGTCAAGGAGCACCCATGCACAAGAGTAACACCCCCACCGACGTGGTTCGCTCTTTTCTCATCGCCGTTAAAAATCGACGTTTTGAGGAAGCGGATACCTATCTGCTCGGCCATCAAGACAGCTATCTGCTGTTATCTGCTCAAGGTATTTTCAAAGAAACACAGGATTTTCATTTTTCTGAAGACACCCTAAAAAAACTCGATGAAAGCTTTGCCGATTATATCTTCAGCCTTCAAGCTGAAACGATACAAGATCAAAGCGCTACCGTTTATGTTTCCATTAACAGTTATGATATGAAACACACCTTTGACCTAGTCAAATCTAAAATATTTGACGATGCAAAAGAAGCCGACACCCCCCTAGATGCGATCACTTTGGATACCCAAGTTGATCCCGTCTTGAATAAACTGCTAAAAAATGGTGACCATCAACGCATGAATACCGGGCTGAGGGTTTACTTGGTCAAAAAAGACCACCGTTGGCTCATCGACAACAACAGCAACCAAGGGTTCTTCAACGCTTTAATCGGCAAGTGATTTTTCTTGAACAACTCACGTACATAAAAAAAGCCTCGATCATTCGAGGCTTTTGTTTGTTTCTAGATTTTTTTATTATTTAGCCAATGCAAATCCGGCTTGTTTCAATATTTCCGTCACATCTTCCCATTTATTGAGAGCATAAATGTGCAAGCCATCGATACCGGCATTCATGTATTGATAAATCTGATTGACGGTATAATCGATTCCGGCTTTTTTAAAGTCTTCAGGGTTGTCACCGTAACGTCCGATGATTTCCGCTAAATCTTTAGGAATGGAGCTACCATTCATCAGAGCCATGCGGATGGTAGGATCTTTTGCCAGTACCGGCATCACGCCGACATCGATGGGTAAATAAACCCCGGCAGAGCGAATTTTATCCACCCATTCAATATAGTTATCTACATCGTGGCACAATTGCGTCATGATGAAATCGCCACCGGCATCTTGTTTCATGCGAAGATGGGCAATATCTTTTTCAAGGCTCGATGCTTGAACGTGTTTTTCCGGGCTACCGGCAACGGCAATTGTAAATTCCGGAAAATTTTCCTTGATAAATGCTACCAGCTCGTTGGCAAAATCAAAATCGCCTCCCGTTTGGGTTGCACCCGGTGGGTAATCCCCTCTTAAGGCTAAAATATGATCGACACCCGCTGCTAAATAATTTCTTAATTCTTCGGAGATGATTTCTTTTGTATTGCCAATACAGGTGTAATGCGTCACGGGAATCGCTTTTCCACTGTTTTGAATCGCGGTAACAATTTCCAAGTTACGTCCCGCATTCGTTCCGCCCGCGCCGTAGGTACAGCTGACGAAGTCCGGATTGAATTTGTACAAATGCTCCAATGTTTCCAAGAGTGGTTCGACGGGTTGCTCCATCTTCGGTGGGAATACCTCAAACGATAGAGTCATTCTGTTATCCATGATATCTGTAATTTTCATTGTCTCAAACAAAGAACGCGAGTTCTTTATCCTCCTTAATGTTTTTTTTAATGTATCATAACATTCTTAGCTTTGGCTTATAAAATAGAAAAAAAGTTCAAAAATCCGATTTTTTGAATAAATTTTTCCATCAACTGCAGCGACTTTTAAAACCGCGTTATTTGGTCTTGTAGCGCTTTGCTTCTCTCCGACAAAGTCCTTCAGGGCAGTTGCTGATCGTTTGTATACACGAGAATGTGCTTATGGGAGGGTTTGCCCCTTGCATGATCGACATTATCGCTACCTGAACTGTATCTCAACCGAACTTTCGTTACGTTATATTGTCCAATAAAAATAATAATATCCTATTGATAAGGCTAAACATACTTTTTCGCATCAACCTTTTCCTGTAAAGCGTTGGCTTTTTCCTCTTCTTGAAGGGTCTTCTTGACCAGGAATTTATAGATGGTCGCAACGAGTGGAACCCCCAACAAGGTACCGCTGATCCCGAAAAGGGAACCCCCGACGACAACGGCAGCCATCACCCAAATGCCGGGTAAGCCGATTTTATCTCCCACCACCTTCGGGTAAATTAAACTACCCTCCAACTGCTGTAAAACAATTAAAAATATAACGAACAAACCACCTTGAACAGGGTTTTCCGATCCGATCATAATCAAACCGAAGGCACCACCGAGGTAAGCCCCGACAATGGGGATCAATGCGGTCAACCCTATAAAAGAACCGATCATGAGGGCGTAGGGAAAACGAAAAATGTACAATCCCACAGTACATAAGACGCCTAAAATAACGGCTTCGATCAATTGGCCGACAAAAAAATCAGAGAAGGTATCATTTACGACCCGTAAAATACGATACAACTTGTTTTTTCTGGTGGGATTGATCAGCCAATTGAGCAATCTGTCCATTTGATTCTTTAAATCTTTCTTCCCTAGAACGATGTAAATAGAAAAGATAAAGGCAAACACCAAACTGAAGATATTGGAAAGCGTGGCCCCTAAAAAGTTTGCGGCACCACCTGCCCAATTGGTAAAGGCTGCGGTCAGTTCTTTAGGTATGCTCTCATCACTGGGAACACTTTGAGCAATCCGTGTCTGTATTTCCGGATATTCTTTCAGAACACGTTCCATTCCTTTGAGGATCAGTTCATAGGCTTCCGGTAATTTTCCGATAAAAACCGTCATAGACTCAACAACTTGAGGTACAATGAGATTGAGTATTGTCACAACGACACCAATGCTGATGATCAATGCCAAAGCAAAGCTCAGCTCATGTTTGTATTTCTTGACGACAGGCTGCTGTACTTTTTCAAAAAGCTTTCTCTCAAAAAAATCTGTGGGAATATCCAATACAAAGGCAATGATTGCACCTAAAAGCAAGGGATAAAGCGCTTTTGAAATCCGCGACAAGACTACTCGCACCGTCGAAAAGTTCATAACAAAGAGTAGAACGATTCCTGCTAAAAGAATCAAGTATTCTGTCCGATATCGCCTTTTGATGGGGGTATTTTCCGAGTCTTTATTCATAACAATCCTTTCATTAGCGAATTTTTCTCATATCGTCGGTAATCAAAATACGACGATACGGTATTAGTTTACCACAGAAAGATTTGGTAAACATAAAAGGTGTTTTTTTAGTGACTCTTTTCGATGCTCTGTTGAAAGAAAGCTCTATTCAACGAAACCATCGCCGACCTTTAATTTTTATATTCAATAACAAGATCGACAAATACAAAAGACACCTTGAAGCTTAGGTTTCAAGGTGTCTTTGTCAATATCTATACGCTATTGATATGCGGAGAACAGAATTCTCGATCCTTTGTTCCGCTTTCGTAGAATTACATCAACAGTAACAAGTAGTAGCTGAGCATTTTTTTCATGTAGGACATCATATCGGCTTTTGCGGAGTCCGGTACCAATGGGTTTTCTTCTTTAAAGATACCGAAGTCGAACATGTAACCGTCGGAGTAATCCAATTCGATGCTGTTATCGACGGCAAAGTTTTCAGAGTTGAGCAATTGTCCGTTAGCTTTCTCCCCTGCGTTGTCGTAAACGCCGTATTCTCTAACCGTGTCGCAAATCGCAAACCAGTTTTCTAGGTTAACATCTTGCATGGACATGGGCGACTTATCGAAGTTAAAGATATAGTTGCCGCCCGGCATCATGATGTCTAAAAACTTTTTAGTTTCATCGATACATTCTTGCTTGGTTGCTTGCTTCATAATTGTTACAGGGAACATACCGTAAAGGATAAATTTATCTCCCAGTTTTTCCTTAACCAGTTTAGGGTCGCCCTTTTCCATCCAAAGGACAGAGCCGGCGGGGAAGGTATCGTGTACGATATCCAAGTAGCGATCCCAATCGTTTTCCAGGAAGGGGTTAGAACGAACGCCTCTGGCGGCATATTGTTCCATCATCTTTTGGAAGCTCGGCAACCAAATTTCTAGAAAATCCTTCTCTCTCATATAGGTCGGCATGTGAAGTGGTATAAAGGTTGAGCCTAATGGATGGGGCTCAGCGGGCATACCCATTTCAAAGAGTAAAGGTAACAGGGCATCGCAAGCTTCAATGCATTTGTTGCGGTGACGGCGCACGTCCATCATGGAGCCCGAGAAACTTCTGAGTTGATCGGCTAAAAAATCGAAGGGTGCTTCGGTAAAGCCCATTCCGGTCGGTGGCGCTCCGGGATAAAATCCACCCTTTTCCATTATCTCTAAATGAGCAGGCAAGGTTTGTTCGACGGCTGTTTGCAAGAAGTCATTGGCCATTTGCATGTTACGAACGGTTTCAACGGGTTTTGACCAATCGATCCCTTTGTATTGGCGTGGTATAACCGTATCCACTAAAAATTTGTAGGGTCTTTGGATGAGCTCATCGTACTCGTCATCGTACATAGCGGTGACTTCCGGGTGTTGCACTACCCCGTTATTGCCTAAAACAAAGGATTGGGATTTTAAAAGTTGAAAGAACCCAACGGGGCGATCCATGACTTGATTGGCGGGCATATAAGGTCCGACGTCGGTGTTTAATTTAGATGAAAGCTCTAAGGCTGCATCGTGGATGAGATCTAAATGGTACTGAAACTCAAAAATGTCCACCCCTGCGTATTCGGCAATTAAATATTTCAGCAAGTTACAGGCAATCGGTACCCTTTCCGGGATAACATTATTGTGTATATCCGAATACATTTGAATTCTTTTTTCACGTAAGCTGGCGGCTTCTTCTGGTGTTGGCCACATATCATTACCTCCTCTAATAATTTTTTGTAAACCATATCTCATTATAAGGTTTTATAGTTGGCTTTTCAAGTTTTTTTCGTATTTATGTATATGTTTATTAATTATAGGGGCTTTTTAGGGTGTTTATTTGTTTATAATTAATTTTATTTATTATTTTACAGTTTATCGGTTCAGCGATACATGGCAATCATCCTTAAAAAGCCTTTGTCTTCTTCTATACATGCCATGTTCTACAGGGATTTTTATAACTACCCACATGCTCTCCTAATACAAAAGCTTTCAATACAAGATCGACAAATACAAAAGACACCTTGAAACTCAAGCTTCAAGATGTCTTTGTACATATTTATATAATCTTATTAGCGGAGATCAGAAATCTCCTATCCTTCTCTTGCTTTCCGGAACCTACATCAACAGCATCATATAGAAGGTTAGCATTTTTTTCATGTAAGACATCATATCTTCTTTTGCAGAATCCGGTACCAATGGGTTTTCTTCTTTAAAGATACCGAAGTCGAACATGTAACCGTCGGAGTAATCCAATTCGATGCTGTTATCGACGGCAAAGTTTTCGGAGTTGAGCAATTGTCCGTTGGCTTTCTCCCCTGCGTTGTCGTAAACGCCGTATTCTCTAACCGTGTCGCAAATCGCAAACCAGTTTTCCAAGTTGACGTCACTGAGGGACATCGGCAATTTATCGAAATTAAAGATATAGTTGCCACCGGGCATCATAATATCTAAAAACTTCTTCGTTTCATCGATACACTCTTGCTTGGTTCCTTGCTTCATGGTCGATATCGGGAACATTCCTTGGATTATAAATTTATCTCCCAGTTTTTCCTTAACCAGTTTCGGATCACCCTTTTCTACCCAAAGGACAGAGCCGGCCGGGAAGGTGTCGTGTACGATATCCAAGTAGCGGTCCCAATCGTTTTCCAGGAAGGGGCTGATGCGAGCGCTTCTGGCAGCGTATTGTTCCATCATCTTTTGGAAGCTTGGCAACCAAACTTCAACAAAATCTTTTTCTCTCATATAGGTTGGCATATGAAGCGGAATAAAGATCGTGCCTAATGGATGGGGCTCAGCGGGCATACCCGTTTCAAAAAGTAAGGGTAGTAGGGCGTCGCAGGCCTCAATACATTTGTTTCGGTGACGGCGCACGTCCATCATAGAGCCCGAGAAACTTCTGAGTTGATCGGCTAAAAAGTCGAAAGGCGCTTCGGTCATACCCATTCCGCTTGCTGGCGCTCCGGGGTAAAATCCGCCTTTTTCCATTACCTCTAAAAAAGCAGGTAGGGTTTGTTCGACGGCTGTTTGCAAGAAGTCCTTGGCCATTTCGATATTGCGAACGGTTTCAACTGGCTTGGACCAATCGATCCCTTTATATTGACGGGGTACAACCGTATCCACTAAAAATTTGTAGGGTCTTTGTATGAGCTCGTCGTACTCGTCATCGTTCATGGCGGTGACTTCCGGATGTTGCACTACCCCGTTATTGCCTAAAACAAAGGATTGGGATTTTAAAAGTTGAAAGAACCCCACAGGGCGGTCGCCTATTTGTTGGGCCGGCGCGTAGGGTGCGACGTCGGTGTTTAATTTAGATGAAAGTTCTAAGGCTGCGTCATGGATAAGATCTAAATGGTATTGAAATTCAAAAATATCCACGCCAGCATATTCAGCAATTAAATATTTCGGTAAATTGCAGGCAATCGGTACCCTTTTCGGGATAATATTGTTATATATATCCGAATGTATTTGAATTCTTTCTTCACGTAATCGAGCTGCTTCTTCTGGTGTTGGCCACATATCATTACCTCCTCAGGCATTTTATAAAATCATTCTCTATTATAATATCTTCCAGTAAATTTGGCAACTATTTTTGTGCTAATTTGTTAATTAATAGACATTTAAGCTTTTTTTTAGTAAATACGTGTTAAAACCAAGTAATTTTTTGTGCTTCTGCGGATATTTATTTTGATTAGAACCAAATCAACTACATAGAAAAAATTGAAGCGCTAGTATACTCAATTGGATGTTGCGATAGTCAAAAAAGTTTAAGGTAAGTCCTAGTTGATCCATGTATAATTTTCTTAACAATGGAGGGGGTATCGGATTGATATCTTTTAGAATCCTTTAAAAATAGAGGTTTCTTGAACCCTAAAGGGGTATACCCCATGTTTGATTCACATCATAGATAGATCTTTCTATGATAGAAAAAGGAGTTTATTGATGAAAAGAAAAGGAATTCTATTACTGACTTTTTTCTTGGTTCTTACGGTGCTGCTCACTGCATGTGGAACCCAAAATGGAAAAAATGACAAGGCCAAGGATACAGCAGGAGTTGTTGAATTGACAGATATGTTAGGCCGTAGCGTTACCATGGAAAAACCCGCTGAAAAAATAGTGGCCGTCAATCCATCAGCGTGCGAAATTCTCTATGCCATCGGCGCGCAAGATACCTTGATTGCCCGAGGCACCTATTGCGATTACCCCGAAGAGGTTCAAGCTTTACCGGAGGTGGAGTCCGGTAATAATTTAAATACCGAACAAATTATCGCTTTAGGTCCGGATTTGGTCATTATGAGCACCATGGCACAATCGGAAGAGCAGATTCAAGCATTGGAAACGGCCGGCATTCAAGTCATTGTCGCGGATGCCCATAATTTAGAGGGTGTCTATCAATCCATTGAATTGATCGGAAAAGCTGTCGCCAAGGAAGATAAAGCAGCTGAAGTTGTCGACGATATGAAAGCAGCTTTTAAAGAGTACGGTGAAAAGGCAAAGGATGAGGGTTTAAAAGTTTATTTTGAAATTTCTCCTTTAGAACATGGCCTGTGGTCCGCAGGGAAAAACACCTTTATGGATGAAATAGCCTCAATCCTTAAACTTGAAAACATTTTCTCCGATGTGGACGGTTGGTCCCAAGTATCGGAAGAACAGGTCTTACAGAGAGATCCGGATATCATCGTATCCGTGGAAATGTACATGGGTACCGGAGAAAAACCGGAGGATAAATTAAAGGAACGGCCTTCTTGGAAAAATCTAAAAGCCGTCGAGAATGACCGCGTGTATCGTTTAAACAATGACGCTTTTACCCGCCCCGGTCCAAGGCTCAAAGACGCTTTAATTGAACTATACGCTGTCGTTAATGAATAAAATAAGGTGAACTCCAGAAAAAAGCCCTACCATCACAGGGCTTTTTTGATCAATGATTGAACATTATTAAAATATAATAGGAATTTAAACGAAAATCAATGAATATCAAAAATGTTTCCTTCACAACCATCAGCTTCATTTACCTGAGCTTTTTCCTGTTAACCACTTTAGTGTGTATCGCTTTCGGCTCCGTATCCTACCCCATTGCAGATGTGTTGGCTACTTTGGGTGAAGGTCTACAAGGGAAAGCGGATTTGTCTTCCCAGTTGTCCGCTATCATCTTGATGGTGCGAGTCCCTCGCGTACTATGCGTGGGTTTGGTCGGTGCTTGCTTAGCTACCAGCGGTGCTGCCATGCAGGGGCCTCTCAAAAACCCCTTGGCAGACGGTTCGACCTTAGGGGTATCCTCCGGGGCTACCTTGGGGGCCGTTTTCGCCATTGCACTGGGTTTACAAGTTCCCGGGTTTCCCTTGGCTTCCACCATTTTTTTTGCTGTACTATCGGCCTTTCTCTCCTTGGTGTTTATTTTGACCTTAGCTTATCAATTAGATCGCTCTTTGGCGACCCATACCATCATTCTCATCGGTATTATTTTCGGTATTTTTGTCCAGAGTTTGGTCTCATTGCTGTTGGTTTTTGCCAATGAAAAGGTCAAAGACATTGTATTCTGGACCATGGGCTCCCTATCCGGTACCAATTACACCCATGTGGCCATTTTAGCGGTGACATTGCTCCTTTTCGGATCTCTTTTGCTGTCCAATGCCAGGGAGCTGGATGCCTTTGCCATTGGCGAAGATGATGCCCGCCACATCGGAGTCGACGTGAAAAAAACGCGGCTAACCGTTCTCATCGCCTCCTCCGCCTTGGTAGGCGTTTGTGTTGCCATCGGCGGTAGCATCGGCTTTGTAGGCTTGGTGGTCCCCCATATGATGCGCATCATCGTCGGCCCCAACCACAATCGTCTCTTACCGTCAACCATTGTTTTTGGCTCCTGTTTTCTCATGCTCTCGGATTTAGTCGCCCGCATCATCGTGCGCCCCATTGAATTACCCGTAGGGGTGGTCACCTCTTTGATCGGCTCAGTGGTCTTTGTCTTTATTTTTTACAGAGGAAGGAAAACATCATGATCTATGCAGAAAACGTTGGCGTTTCCTATGGTGACTTTCGCGCTTTAAGAGATTTGAGCTTTCATGTCCAAAAAGGACAATGGCTGATGGTTATCGGGCCCAACGGTGCCGGAAAAAGCACGGTTGTCAAAGCGATCTCTCAAGGGGTTGCATATAGCGGGAAGATTTTTTATGGCGGT
Organism: Eubacteriaceae bacterium; assembly: GCA_012522805.1. Classification (GTDB taxonomy): domain Bacteria; phylum Bacillota; class Clostridia; order Eubacteriales; family Eubacteriaceae; genus JAAYJS01. Next base: position 65,868 of record JAAYJS010000016.1, read on the forward strand.
CAGGACTTAGCGACCTTAAACCCCAAGGATATTGCAAAAGACATTGCCATTTTGTCCCAGAACCGTTACGTCAACTACGATTTTAAAGTGGAAGACATCGTAGCTTTAGGGCGTTATGCCCACGGTAAGGGACTCTTTCCCCGTTTAACCGAAGACGATCGAGCCATGATCGATCGTGCATTGGATATGACCGGTATGGGTCAATTGCGACACAAAACCATTTTAACTCTATCCGGTGGAGAGGTTCAGCGTTGTTTTTTATCAAGGGTTTTTGCCCAAGACCCCAAGCTTTTAATTTTAGATGAACCGACCAATCATTTGGATTTGTTGTATCAAAAACAACTCTTTGAGCTTATCCAAGATTGGCTTACTGAAGATAGAGCCGTTATTTCCGTCGTCCACGACCTCTTCTTGGCAAGGGCTTACGGCACCCACGGTTTATTGCTGGGCGAAGGCAAAGGCGTTGCCACCGGAAGCATTGAAGAGATTTTAGAACCGGATTGTGTCAACCCGGTGTATCGGATGGATGTTCACCAATGGATGCAATCCCTTTTGCGATGTTGGCAATAGAATCGACGCAACCTAAGATTAAAAAACGAAATTCCCCAACGTTGGGGAATTTCGTTTTTTATGACACTTTTTAAATTTTACCGGCTTAAAGATCTATATCCTCAAAACCGGAATCGATCAATGCAACCAATTCATCTACCGCTTCCTCTTGGTCATTGCCCTTGGCAGCTATGGTGACTTGGGTCCCCTTTGACATGCACATGGACATCACGGCAATGATGGATTTCGCATTGCCCTCCTTGCCGGTATTTAAATTTTTAATTAAAATCTCCGATTCGTATTGACTGGCCAGTTTTGTAAATTCCGATGCAGGACGTGCGTGTAAACCCGTTTTATTAATGATCGTCGTTTCTTTTTCGTACATTTACTATTCTCCTCTGGTTATTCGAATTTCATCACCTACGGATAGGTTCGGTTCGATACCTTTGGCTTCCAGCTCAATTTGCCCCGGAATTTGGGTCACTTCTGCACCGTTAAAACACAATGTGCAATGACCCATGGTACGCATGGTTTGGTTGGCCACGCTTCCTACAGCTGTGACAGTATAGAAGGTATCCCCTAAATGTACCTGATCCCCCACTTTAATGTCGCTCTTAAGTTCATCGATCGTATGCAAATAACACATTTCTCCAAGCTCTGCAGGTGCATTGTTGTTAAAAATGATGAGCATTTTAGCTTCCAGCATTTCCTTTGCAATGGGGCCGATACTTGTAATTGTCGTTCTGTATATTTCCATATTCCCCTCCTAATTGTAAATTCTACGGCATCATTTGTCCTATCATATCAAAAATACCTTCAATTTGAAAGTGAACTTCTGCAAACGGGTGCATTGCCTGGGCTAAGAAAAACGCAATGATGACGGCGATGGGACCCGTAAAGAGTCTGGATAATAAAATCGTCGGTACGCCGACATCGATGGTCGTACTTTCCGCATCTCCCATGGATAGACCCACAGGGATAAAGTCGCAACCGACTTGGGCATCCACCGCAAAAAATGCCGGTAACGCGAGCCAGATTGGAAATTGACCGATCATGATCCCGTAACCCACTATCACGGACAAAACCTGTCCGATGAGTGCACCGGATCCCACCAAAGGCGAGATCATGGGTAAAGCACAAATGATTACCAAGACCAGCAGGCCGGGCAGTGTCCCCAAGGCAGGATAAAGGGTTCTGCCTAAAAAGGCACCCAAACCCGTGTATTCCAAAATGCCCAGCAAGAGAGACATAAAGACCATAAAGGGTATCACCTCTTTGATGCTGACGTCCACCGCTTGCTTGGCTCCCTGCACACAGGTGGTCGCAAATCCTGCCAAGACTTTGCCGCTACGGGTAACCCAATTGTCTTCTTTGCTGTCTTCTACCGGTGCTTCGGGTTTGTCTTCGGCCGGCGACGCCTCTTGCGATGCTGCTTCGACCTGTACCAATTCTTCGCTGAGATCCACCGGTACAATACCGCTTTCCACAACACCGGAAACATAGATATCTTCCCGTATAAACTCCGCCAAAGGTCCGGATTGCCCCACCGGTGTCAAATTGACAGTGGGAATATTCTTTTTAGGATAAACACCACATCGCAAGGTACCGCCGCAATTGATGACGACACAGGCGATCCGAGTATCGGGTACCCCTGTGCTGAAACCGTCTATGGCTTCGGCACCGGTTAACTGCGCTATTTTTTTAGCAACCGGGTCGATCCCCCCGCCGGTTATCGATACAATTTTATTGCGCTCTTCCGTCGGTTGGACCGTTAAAGGACCACCCCATCCGCTTGCACTTTTAATGATTTTAACTGCTTTATACATTATAATCTCCTATTCTTGACCTTGGCTTTCAAAAACTTTTTTGCTTTGATATTGTAGATGATTTGCGTGACGATTCCACGTATCAATATCATGATCAGCCCCATTAAAAAGTATTGAACAGCCAAAAATCCTAAATAGAGCCAAGGCAAGGCGCGGTTCATGGTGACTCCGGAAACCATAGACATTCTGAAGAAAACACCGCCGGCGATACCTAAATACACAAAGAGCTCTCCGGGGTTGGCATGGGGAAACAAGCCCGTCACCGGATGGCAGTAGGAGATGGCTGCGTCAAAAAATGCAACTTTTTGATTTTCCGGTAAAAAACGAGCATAGGGATAAGTCATGGGATTACCTGAAAACATCATGCCCAACATCGGCATCAAAGTCCAACGGGTTAAGGGAAATTTTCCTAAAACAGCCGCCAATTTTTCAATACGCTCCAAACCGATCAACTTGAATGCAATGTTCATGAATGCCATCATGATGATGATCCACGGCAATAGTTGAAATAAAAACAAATTTAAAAAGTACATCGCACCGGTTTGAAACAATCCTATAAAGTGCTGTCCAAAGGAGGCGACACCTCTCGTAAACATTTCCATTCAATACTCCTTATTCATTTTGAATCTGAGGTTGGGACAAGCGCTCTAACGCTTGCACAACAAAACGATGATAGCTGCTTTGATCCCAACACAACCACTAGCTTTTTAATTGGTCTTTTCTTTTTTCCACGGCTTCTCTCATTTTGTTTCGGTCAAACGCTGCGTTTGGCCTTTCTTTGCTCTGATTTTTTAAATACCCTTCAATGGCTTCCACCGCTTGTAACAAGGCCCCCTTTCTGCGTTTCGGATCTGCCGTATGCGCTGTGTAAGGCGTCTTCTCCCGCTCCTTTTTATTCAACCGGTAATCATCGTCTATGGCTTTTTTCTTAATCTCTTCTAGGGATAATCCGACGACCTCCATAGACTTAAAACGATTCCATAAATAAGCGCCCTTTAAGGCAGAACACGCCACCACCCTATCGGTATCGGGGTCCCAAACCAACAAAACGATAGCAGATGAGGCGGTCCATTGAAACGGCGGGCTCTTTCGAGCACCAACACCTAAAATGCCGCCCATTTCTGCTAATTTTTCCTTAGTTTGTCGATAGTTCTTATATTGAAGGTAGGTGAAAACACTGCGCAGGATCATCATGACAATCAACAACCCGAATAAAAACAAAACACTTTGATCCATCCTTCACCTTCCTTTCTCCATGGCATACACTGTACTTATTTGGTTACAGATATTGGCTCATTTGCTGCAAGGATTCAAAAACAGCGTCGGGTTTGATATCGCTTTCCGCAACGGTTTGCCTATCGGCTTCGCCGGTGAGCACCAAAAAGCCTTTAGCACCATTGTTGACCCCGGTAGCCACATCCGTATAGATGCGGTCCCCAACAAAAGCCATTTCCTCGGGTAGGTACCCCGTTATAGCGGAGACCATCTCCACCGTTTCTCTATAAGGTTTTCCTAAAAACCTCGGCGCTACCCCCGTGGAGGCGGTAATGGCTGCACAAATTGCACCGCTGTCCGGCATAAAGCCACCGTGAATGGGACAATTGATGTCCTTATGGGTAGCGATAAACGGTACACCCTCACGCACATAACGACAGATTTTATCCAATTTCTCGTAGGTCAACGTGGTGTCAAAGCTTTGAACGGCGACATCGGGATCTTCTTCCACCAGTTGGATGCCGTGGTCTTGAAAGCTTTCCTCCAGCAAGGGAGTGCCGTTTAAATACACCCTTTGATTGGGGTAAAAGTCCTTAAGATATTGGATGGTCACATCCCCGGCGGTGATAACTTTTGAAACCGGCACCTCCAATCCCATTTTGGACAATTTCTCTTGATAATAGGTGGGAATTCTGGAAGCGTTATTGGTTAAAAAAACATAGTCGCCACCTTTTTCCTCCAATTTGTGGATGAAATCCAAGGCACCGGGAATCAGATGATCCCCTAAGTAAATGGTGCCGTCCATATCCAATACAAATAGCGAAACGCCTTGAAATGCTTTGTCTTTTGTTACACTCATGCCTGACCTCCGTAGATGCGCTCGGTAATTTTTTCCGCAATAGCCTTTAAGCGTCCCTTTTCTTTTGCATAGCGCAAAACAGAATAACGGGGCCGCACATCATAACCTTCCATTAAACTTCTATAAAATAAGTCTCGATCGATGCCGATATCCTTTGGAGAAACAGGACATCCCGCACGTCTTAACAGGTCTTCGACTTCCAGCCGAGAGGGACTGAGCTTTGCCGTTTCTTCGGGAAGACAATCGGATAACTCTTCAAAAACTTCAGCTATGATGGGTGTCGCTATTCCGACTTTAATGCCGTGGAGCTCAGGGTAACGCCCTTTGGCGATAAAATCCATTTCCCAATAGTGGGAGAGCATGTGTTCAGAACCCGAAGCCGGACGGGACACACCGACCAACCCCATGGCAACACCGGTTAAGGTCAAGGCTTCGATGAGATACAAGACGGCTTCCTCATCTCGCTTGGCCAAGGCATCGGTTTTAGAAAAGCATTTTTCCAAGGCTCTGTTCACTAAGGTCACACAGGTATCGCAGCGGTATTCGTTCACGACTTGAACGGCTAAATCCCAATCCGCCAAAGCGGTCAATTTGCCCACCACGTCGCCAAAACCCGCATGGATCATCCGCATGGGTGCTTGTTTCATGATGTCGGTATCGCCCACAACCCCATAAGCCAAACATGCGGGATAAGATATTTTCTTTCCGTCACAAATCAGAGGGGCGCCATCGGCGACGTAACCGTCCATGGAAGGTGCCGTACAAACGATGATATAGGGTATTTTTGTTCTGGAGGAGACAAATTTAACTAAATCGTTGATGGTGCCGGACCCTACGGCAACCATTAAAGTGATGTCTAGATCCAATTCTTCCAACACCCGCCCGACGACACATTCATCGGGGATTAAAATATCCTCTCCCTTGTCAAAAACCAATCGTTTGACGTCAAAACCGGCTGCTTCCATGAGCTTGAGGGATTCTTTGCCTGCTGCCTCGTAGGTGTTGTTGTCACAGACCATCAGTACTTTCCCATCAATAAAAGGTTGGGCCATGGGAACTAAAGCCTTCAATTGGCCTTTGCCGATGGCGATATCGTGTATGGAAAAAAAGTGGTTGCGACCACAGGAGCAATCGAATTTCGTTTGTGCCATTTCGTTAATTTCTAAATCAAGAATTTCGTTCAATGTTTTTTCCTTTCCCTAACATTTTTTTTGCGCAAGCTTCGTCGGTGATCAGAGTATTGATATAGCCGCCTTGAATCGCACCGATAATCGCTTCGCACTTCTCGACGCCACATGCTACCCCCACGGTTTCAGGGATACTTCGAAGCCTTTTGATCTCGATTCCGACGACGTTGTTGTCCGCTTCGAAGGGATCTGTATTGCCGTGTCGGTCGAAAAATTGCATGCAAATATCCCCAACAACATGTTTTTGCTGCATTTTTCTCATTTCTTCGCTATTGTAGAAACCGGTGGCCATAATGGCCGATTGATCGTTGGGAACACCGATCCCCACCACAGCGACCCGCATGCGATTGATCATGTTGATCATCCCGGCGATGGACTCCTCCTTTAACAGTTTGTTCTTTAAGTTTTTTCCGGAAACCCGAGCCGGAGCATAGATGAGCATAAAAGTGCCTTCTGTTTTTTTAGCAAACTCCTCAACCAGGTAATTGGAGTGGAGCTCTCGTTTGAGATAACCCATTCCACCGATTAATGGGATGAAACTCAGGTTTTTTGCCGTATCGGATTTTAAATATTCCGGAATACACCTCAGGGTACTCCCCATGGAAACGCCCACAATGTCGTTGTCTTTAAAGGTCTTCAGCAGATACTTTGCTGCCGCTTCGCCGACCAACTTTTTTTGCGCTTCCAACTCCGGGAGGGTATCCACGACAATGACCTCTTTTAAACCGTATTGTCTTTTAACTTGACGTTCCAACGGAATGTGCTGGGTTCCTTCCAACGCTTTAATCTTTATTTCTACGATACCCAACGCCCTGGCATTTTTGATTAATCGAGAAACCGTGGGACGGGATACACCCAGCGATTTAGCAATTGCTTTTTGATGCATATCCTGATCGTAATACATTTCACATACCTTGACCATTAAGCGTTCATCGTCAACTACTTTTCTCACACTATCCCTCTTTTACTATTTGCTATTCTATCTTATTATAGCACCCTACAAAAAAATCGTAGCTGCGTTTCCATTGTTTTCTCATTATTTTTTATTATTAGAGCACTAAATCCCAAAACAAACGTTATCAGGGGTACATTTTGAAAACACTTTTACATATGTCATCATACAATGCCGTTTCAACTATGGCCACCCATATCGGAGATGATTGATGGTGCTACTACCACGACCTTTGACAGCATGTGACATGAAAGCGATGTCCCATACCCTTTCCTATTCCTATCAGAAAAAGATTTGTTGCAATCGGCTCTGACTAGCCACACCCTGTGTTCTTTGCTGGTCGTATTCTTTTTTTTGAACATAATAAAAAGACTTTCCAGTCAAGAAAGCTTTCTTGACTGGAAAGTCTTATAAGATTTGCAGGGGTAAGTGGTGCTAAGCCATTCCAACCGCATGATTCATCGTTAGGTTGATGATCTCTCCTACCAGCATTGGAGCCTTCATCGAAACTCTGTACTCAGCCCCTTACCAGAGTGTATTTTCTTGAAATTGCTTTCTCTTTTTGGGCCTCGGCTGTTCATGGAAGTTTCGATCGTACAGAAGTGCTGCATTGAATACAACCAACACAGACCCCGCATTGTGTACCAAAGCGCCGGTAACGGGATTGAGTACCCCAATGGCCGAAAGCGCAACGGCTATGAAGTTGATCACCATGGAAAGGGTCAGGTTGAGATGAATGGTGTGCAGTGTCGCTTCGGAGAGCTTTTTTAAATAAATCAATTTGCCGATATCGTCGCCAATTAAGGCGATGTCTGCCGCTTCAACACTGATATCCGACCCCTTTTTTGCCATGGCGACACCGACATCCGCCACTTTTAACGCCGGTGCATCGTTGATGCCATCTCCCACCATACCGACCACATGGCCTCTTCTTTGTAATTCTTCTATTCGATGGACCTTTTCCTCCGGTAAAAGCTCCCCATGCATAACTGTGAAACCCGCTTTTTTACCGATATACTCAGCGGTTTTTTGATGATCTCCTGTTAATAACAAGGTTTGGCTTCCCAATTGATGCAAATCCGCTATAACGCGATGGGTCTCTTTTCGCAGGCAATCGGATAAGGCGATGGCCCCCATCACACCATGGGCACTTCCGACTAAAATAACGATCTTCCCCTCTTCCCGGAGGTCTTCTAATTCGTTTTCTAAGACTATAGGGATAGCAATGCCCTTTTCTTCTAGATAACTCTTAGAGCCACAAAATATCTCTCGCTCCAACAAGACAGCCGAAACACCGCCACCGGCTTTCATGGCAAAAGCCTCGGTTTCCAATAGCGGCAGCCCTGCGGTTTTGGCCGCCTCTACAACGGTTTTTCCAAGGGGATGCTCACTTTTAACCTCTGCGGAAGCGGCATAAGTCAGGAGTTCTTCCGATGTGAGCCCTTCTTCGAAGGGTAAGATATCGCTGACTTGAAGACGTCCCTGGGTTAAGGTTCCGGTTTTGTCGAAGGCAAGGGTGTCGACTTTTCCCATTTTTTCTAGGGCTTCTCCGGATTTGACGATCACTCCGAATTTGGCCGCCTGACCGATAGCCGCGATGACAGAGGTCGGCGTCGCCAAGGCCAGAGCACATGGACAGAACACGACCAACACCGTCACACCACGGGTTAAAGCCTCTAAAGTTGGATAACCCAAAACAGCGTTGATGCCGAAGGTGCCGACGGCGACGATCAGGGCAATGGGTACCAACCACACCGCCCAACGATCTGCCAATCGCTGGGTATGGGATTTTTTGTTTTCCGCTTCCTGTACCAGACTGATCAGACGCTGTATGGTGGTATCCTGACCCACCTTTGTTGCTTGGATGTCGACGGTGCCGTAGCGATTGATGCTGCCACCGAATACTTCGTCTCCCACACTTCTTTGTACGGGCAGGGATTCTCCCGTCATCACCGATTGGTCTATGGCTGTGTACCCATCGACAATCACCCCGTCCACGGGAACTCTCTCACCGGGTCGAACCCTCAACCGGTCCCCCAACGCAATCTCCGATAAAGGAACCGTTTTTTCGATTTGCCCCTCATTGTCTAAACGACAACCGGTATCCGGTACCAAGCCAATCAACCCTTTGAGACCGCGTTTGGCTTGATCGATGGTTTTCTCTTCCAAGAGTCCACCCATAGCCATGATAAAAGCCACTTCCCCCGCCGCGAAGATTTCCCCGATGGCTAAGGCAGCCACCATCGCCATGGAGATTAAAAAGGCTGAAGACAGCCACCTTTGTTTCACTAAACGGGTCGTGGCGCTGTACAGAAGCGGGTAACCGGAAATAACCAAGGTTACCCACGCGGGATCCAATGCGACGGTTCTTTTGCTCAATAATAAAAACAATGACCATAACAAAAACAAACCGGAAACCACGGTCATTTTAAAGCCTGATAAAAAATCACTTAAATCGTGAAACATCTCACACCTCCACTTGAATTTTGCCCTTCTATTCAGTACAATGAGTTCGTTACAAAACATTGTGTTAGATATTATTGTAAAGACTGGAAAAGAAAAAACAAGAATCAGATGTGATGAAATGTCAGATACGGAACATTTTGCAAAAATTGTACGGAGGAAAACCATGGACAGACGTCAAATGAAAACAAGAGAAGCTATTTTTGACGCTTTCAGCGCTTTATTGTCACAAAAAAATTACAATAAAATTACCGTTGGAGAGATCATCGACCTTGCCAATATTGGACGGAGTACCTTTTATGCCCATTTTGAAACGAAAGACCATCTGTTACAGGAATTGTGTCGCACCCTCTTTGAGCACGTTTTTTCCGATGCCTTGGATCATGAGTTGACCCACGATTTTTCCCTCTCCAACAGCAATGCCCACGACTTGATTGCCCACACATTTTATCATTTGCGGGAAGATCATCAAAATATTTTGCGTATTTTAAATTGCGAAAGCAGCGGAACCTTTTTAAATTTTTTCAAGGAGGATTTTACACAACACTTCTCCCCTCTTTTATCTCAATTATTTCTAGAAAAAACCATCGCCGTACCCAAGGATTTTTTAATGGAACACGTCAACGCCACCTTTATCCACACGGTGCTTTGGTGGATTCGTGAGGATTTAAAAACAAGTCCGGAAACCTTAGCCGATTACTATTTAAAGGTACTGGGCATCGCCTGAGGTTTCTGAACTTGTGGTTTATTTGCGCGCTGGTTTTTGAATTTCTTTTTCGTAGTATGCGATTAAAGTTTCCGGATACATCGGGTAGGATTTTTGAAAGTCCACCAACAATTGTTCGGCACCGGCTTTATTTTTTAATAAAAGTGTGACTAAAATCAAATCCAATTTAAACAATGGGGCAATGTTTTTGAATTTTCCGGCTCGATTGATGTAGCTTTTGTAGCGATTAAAGTATGTTAAGGCTTCTTGATCCTTTTTCTGTAAATACAAATTGTTAAACTGCCGATGAATAGCCAATAACTTCGTTTCCTCTGAAGATTTTTCCAAAGATAAGATGGCTTGGCATTGTGCCGCCGATTCTCTATAAGCTTGATCTTGTGCATAGAGATTGCTAAGAAGATGGCGAATCATAGCGTCCTTCCACTGGGCACGTACCCAATGGGTATTCAGTCGGCCTTCCAGCTCTTGTATCGCCTTTGGGCGATCTGCCCTATTTTCCGCACGTTTCCAAATGTTTTGTAAGGTCATATTAAAACGAAGAGAGGAAAAAATGTGATAAAGCCCTGCAAGGATGCTGAATAAGACGGTCGCTAGGAGCAATCTCGAAATAAAATCAGAAAACTCAAAGCCGATGACAACCGAATAAACCGCCACCAAGAACCAAAGAAGTGCCAGCAACCCACCCACTAAAAATTTGAGCTGTTTTTCTTTCTTTTTATACGCCATCGACTTCAAAAACGCACCATCAAGCCTTTCTCATCGTCGACAAGGGGTAAGGGTTCAGAGTAAGTGTCATCGATGCGAATAAAAGTCTGTTCCTCTACTAGGTTCTTGATCAATTTGTTCAGGGCAGCCGGAGATCCTTGCAGTTCCATTTCTACGGAGCCATCCCGTCGGTTGCGCACCCGGCCGGTCAAACCCAAGGATTCCGCAAGCTGTCTAACCGTCCAACGAAACCCGACATTTTGTACGCGGCCGGTCATCCGGTAGTAATTGCGTTGTGTACTCATAGAATCTTCTTATCTAGGGCATAGTCCAGAAGCGTCGCAATTTCGTCCGATGAAAAAGTATAGGTTTTGTTGCAGAAATCGCATTTCACTTCTACTTCCTCTTCCTCCTTCAACTCTTTTAAATCCTTCTCTCCGATGGCTAAAAGGGCTTGGCTGACTTTCTGATGGCTGCAATCACAGACATAAGCGAGGGGCTTTTCACCGAGAAATTGGGGATCAAAATCTTTTAGCAAATGTAGGATCAATCCCTTCGCATCATTGCCACTTTCAATGATATCGATCACGGAATCGCTTTTTGCCAGAAGTTGTTCCAATTGAGTGACTAACCGCTCATCTGCAAAGGGCATCAGTTGAAGAACAAACCCACCGGCCAAGGTTACCCGGCCTGCATCGGACACTTGCACCCCCAAGGCGATGGATGTGGGAATTTGTTCCGACATCGCATAATAATAGGTTAAATCTTCTGCAATTTCCCCTGTGATAATGGGCGACGTCCCGATATAAGGTTCTTTTAAGCCGATATCCTTAATGACGCTTAATTGCCCTTCTCCAATCAAACTGCCGATTTTATCGGTGTCGAAACCTTCCACATCGGGGTGTGTAACATAACCTTTAACTTCAACTTGGGGATTGGCGGTGACGGTCATTGTATTGACGGGTCCATCGCCCTTCATTTGAAGCGTCAGAACTTCATCTTCGTTTTTCATCATGCCGGCCATGAGAGCGGCACCGGTAATGAAACGTCCAAAAGCAACCGTCACACCTTTTGATAATTGGTGGGTCGCCCGTGCATCTTCGCACAATTGTGTGGCGATACAAGCATAAATACGTATTTGTCCTTCCGCAGCCGTTGCGGATATAATTTTGGCTTTAATCATTGTTGTTTTAAGTCCTTTGTTTTAGTATTTTTTTCATAAAAGAAAGAGGGAATGCGCGCAAAGCGCAGGGCTTTAGGCACCACTTCGAAGTGTACCGACTCCGATTCAAAGAGAACGCCATCGTAATTGCCTATGAGGTTTTGTCCATCTAAAGGATTGAAAGACCCCGACACCACCTCGTGGCCTTGAATAGCCGGGTGACCGTAGTGGGTGCCCTTCTTGTATTTAGGCAATAAGCGCGCTATCTCTAAAAGTTTTAAATCTGAAACCATACAAACTTCCAGAATGCCGTCGTCGATTTGAGCATTGGGCGATGGATTGTAACCGCCACCATAGTAACCTCCATTGGCAACAGCAATAAAGAGATAGTCGTCCTCTCCTTGGATGATTTTACCATCCATTAATTGCAAATTGTAAGCTATTTTTCTGATAGGGCGCTTTGCCAAACTTTTAAGAATGCCAAAGGGGTAAGCGTGTTTACCCAACGATGGGACGGCTTCCAACACATTGTAGGTGTTTTCCAACACCACGGCATCAAACCCCACAGACATGACGTTAACGCAGTAAATATCGTTGATTCTGATGAGATCTATATAGTCCAACTCATAAAAAAAGGACCCTCCCAATAAATCTAACAATCGGTACTGCTGACCATATAAGGTCTTTGAGAGATCGTTCGCCGTACCTAAGGGAATAACCCCCATGGGGGTTTCCGTACCTTGTAAGGCATTGGCCACCTCGTTGATGGTGCCATCGCCACCGCAGGCATAGACGACAACCTCTTCCCCATAACGATCCGAAAAGGTTTTAGCCAATTCTGCGGCGTGGTTTTCGTGTTCGGTGTCGATGATGGTAACCATATTGGAAACATCCGTCATGTCTATAAAACGCGACAAAGCCTTTCTTGCATAACGGCCATGCCCCTGACCGGCATGGGTGGATATAATATAAAGTAGATGGTGATCTTTCATATTGTTCCTTTAATTTATTTATAAATCATACAACAATCACCATTAAAACCTCATGGTTTAATGGTGAACTTTCTCATATTATACCTAAGTGTTCCTAAATTAGTATTAAAAGTACCTTCGTCAAATCTGCCTTGAGCGACGGGACGATGCCCTGGATATTGCATAAAATTACATTTAGTGAGAAAATAGCAATAAGAGAACAGAGCGATGAACAATATTGTAACAGATGTTTCACGTGAAACACCATCTGGTTGCAATTCATTTTTGTGACAGGAGTTTGATAATGTGTGGACAATACTATGTAGAAGAGGATTATATCGAACGTATGATGTGGGTTTACCCACATCTCAAGAAACCTTTAGGTGACCCGCCAACAGGTACGATGAAGCCTTCCCTTCAAGCGCCGGTTTTATTAGGTCATCAAAATGTGAAGTCATTGGTTCCGATGACGTGGGGTTTTCCGACATTTAAAGGTACAGGACTGCATATTAATGCTCGAAGCGAAACGGTATTGGAAAAAAGGACTTTTAAAAGATCCCTTCAATTAAACCGCTGTGTCCTCCCTGCTCATTGTTATTACGAGTGGGATACCAGCCACAACAAGATCACCTTCTGCAGAAAAGACAAAGAACTTTTATACTTTGCCGGTATCTATCGAACCTATGCTGATACACAGCGTTTTGTCGTCCTCACAACGAGGGCAAACCCTTCGGTGGCATCGGTTCACCATAGAATGCCTTTAATTTTAAGAAACACCCTTGACATTGAAAGATGGCTGTCCAATTCTGTGGAATATCCAATGCTGCTGGACATCACACCCGACCCCTTGGAGATGAGCTATCGTGCAAAACAAATTGGCATTTTAGATCTAGGAGACCAATGATGACAAATAGAGATAAAAGAATTTTAATTTTTGGAGATTCCAATACTTGGGGCTATTGCCCTGAAAATGCTACAACCTTGCGAAGCGATCGCTATGAGGATAGCGTCCGATGGCCGGGTGTTTTAGAGAACGCTTTAGGAGAGGGGTACATCGTTTTGCCGGATGGTTTAAACGGACGTACCACCGTTTGGGAGGACCCCTTGGAGGAGTACCGATGCGGCAAAAATCAGATTATTCCCTCCATCAGCGTTCATGCCCCGCTGGATTTATTGATCATCATGGTGGGTACCAACGATATGAAAAGCCGATTTAACGCTTCTGCAGAAGAAATTGCCCGAGGTGCTGGGGTTTTAGTGACTCGCGCCCTCAGTCTGCCGGAAAAATTTGTGAACACTCCAAACATTCTACTTGTTTCCCCTCCCGGTTTGGGCGATATCGATAGCGGTCCCTTTCGAAATACCTTTGTAGATGCTCAACAAAAAATGAAATTATTGCCCCGTTATTATCGCTATTGGGCAAAGTTGTGTGATGTCAACTTCTTCGATGCTACTGCAATCGTAAAAGCGGATTCGGAGGACGGTTTGCACCTGAATCGATCCGGGCATAGGAAACTGGGTCAGGAGATCGCACCGGTTGTAAAAAAACTTTTGCTTTAAAATAAGTACTTTGAAAAAACTCGTATGTTTTGTTCACATGGTGTATAATACTAGAGTAATTCAAACCATCGACTACCTCGGTGGTTTTGGGAGGAATCAAAAATGACCAGATATTGTGGAACCGTTGCCCGAGGGCTTTTAGCTCCGATTGTAAAAAAAGGCGATGATCTCATTACCATTATCGTCGATACAGTCCTAAATGCTTGTCAAGGCGAAGGTATTACGTTAAAAGAAAAAGATGTCGTTGCTGTTACGGAATCCCTCGTAGCCAGGGTACAGGACAATTATGCTTCTATCGAATCGATTATCAAGGATTTTAATGAGAAGTTTGACGATGAGATTGCCGTTGTCTTTCCGATTTTGTCCAGAAATCGCTTTTATTTGATTATGAAAGCCATTGCTCAAACAGGTAAAAAAATCAAGGTGTTTTTTAGTTACCCCACCGATGAAGTCGGCAATCCCCTCATGGATGTCCAATTGTTACATGAGAAAGGGCTCAATCCCTATCAAGATGTCTTGGATGAACGGGCCTATCGAGAATTGATTGGCGACTATGGTGGCGTCCATCTGTTTACAGGAATCAATTACGTTGATCTGTATAAAGATACGGCGGTATCCGACAATGTCAGCGTTTATTTCACCAATAACCCATTAACCGTTCTCGATTATGCCGACGAAATTTTAGTCGCCAACATACACGATCGCGATTACCTCAAGCAATTATATCAAAGTAAAGGTGCCAAAAAAGTCTATACCCTTGCCGATATATTGAATCAACCCGTTGACGATTCCGGTTTTAACTCGGAGTATGGTCTGTACGGATCCAACCTCGCCACGCCGAATAGTCTGAAACTCTTTCCACGGGATACCCAAGTGTTTGCAGAGACTTTAGCCCAAAGGTTAAAAGAAGCCACCGGTATTTCTATTGAAGCGATGATTTATGGCGACGGTGCTTTTAGAGATCCCGTAGGAAAAATTTGGGAGTTGGCGGATCCTGTCGTATCCCCTGGTTTTACTGAAGGTTTAAAAGGAACCCCCAACGAAATCAAATTAAAATACATTGCGGATAACGAACTGAAGGATCTGGAAGGCGAAGATGCCAAAGCTGCCATGAAGCAAGCCATTCGAGAAAAATCAGACGATTTGATGGGTGAAGAATGCACCTTGGGTACCACCCCCAGACAAATCACCGATTTGCTCGGAAGCCTCTCGGATTTGGTTTCGGGCTCCGGCGATAAAGGCACACCCATCGTCTTGATTCAAGGTTACTTCGACAACTACGCTTCATAACCTTTTTATTTTAAAATCGATACTCACTTAAAATCGCCAAGCGCCAATCGTGCTTGGCGATTCTATCTTTTATCGCTTTTCAGACCATCAAAACTTCTTTTTTTCAATCTTCATGTAGACACCAACCAAACTCCATGTTGTCCGTGATCTAAAAACAGACCGACTATCATTGCGATACTTTTATTTTATCAACGTTTTTGTTGCGTCGAACTACCGTTAGGCCACCCAATCTTAACTTAAGTTTTCTAAGGTTTGTAGATCTTCGATTACTAAAAAGTCAAGAAATACTGATGTTGATTGTTATATCAATGGATTATGTTATAATGTTTATTTGAGAATTACGTACAAAAATGATGTATCCCATTGAAGTGATATGGAGAGGAATGTATTATGGAAGTATTTGTGATTGAAGGCGGACATCCCTTAAATGGTGAAGTCTGCATTTCAGGCGCTAAAAATGCCGTTTTAGGCTTAATCCCCGCCGCTATTTTATCCGGTGGGTCTTGTAAGATAGAAAATGTACCCCACATCAACGACGTCAACAAATTAATCGATATTTTAGAAAAAATTGGGGCTGAAATATACAAAGAAGAAAACACCTTGATTATTGATACCAGCAGGCACATCGCCCACGATTGCTCGGATTTCCAAGAGGAAATGGGAAAAATGCGAGCATCCTATTACCTATTAGGCGCATTGTTGGGACGTTATCGACAAGCTGTTGTTCCTTTGCCCGGTGGCTGTAATATCGGCGACAGACCCATCGACCAGCACATTAAAGGCTTTGAAGCCTTAGGGGCAAACATAAAAATAGAGCACGGCTTGGTCAAAATGGAAGCCGACCGTTTAATCGGCGCCAATATTTACCTAGACGTTGTATCCGTTGGAGCAACCATCAATATTATGTTGGCGGCTGTTTGTGCTGAAGGTACAACCATCATTGAAAACGCGGCAAAGGAACCCCACATCGTAGACGTAGCCAACTTTTTAAACTTAATGGGCGGCAGTGTCCGCGGCGCGGGTACAGATACCATTCGAATCAAAGGGACTCAAGGTATGTACGGTTGTGAATACTCGGTGATACCGGACCAAATTACAACCGGCACGTATATGATTGCAGCCGCCGCTACCGGCGGTAATGTCTTAATTAAGAAGGCAATTCCCAAACATATGGAGGCCGTTTCCGCAAAGCTTCGAGAAATGGGTGTCATCATAGAAGAATCTGTAGATTCCCTAAGAGTCATTGGTAAAAGGCCCTTAAAGGCCGTACGGGTTAAAACCCTACCTTATCCGGGATTCCCAACCGATTTGCAACAACCAATGGCCGTTTTGATGACCGTTGCCTCCGGGAACAGCACCATTACAGAGACCATTTTCGAAAATAGATTTAAATATATCGATGAATTGAGAAAAATGGGTGCCGATGTCGTCATCAACGGACGCGTCGCCAGCATCACCGGTGTGGAAAAGCTATCGGGTACAAAAATCGCCGCAACAGATTTAAGAGCCGGTGCCGCAATGGTTGTAGCCGGTTTAATGGCAGATGGTGAAACACGCATTTCAAACATCGAACATATTGATCGGGGTTACGAAAATTTTGAGAGCAATATTCGAGAATTGGGCGGTATTATTCGCAGGGAAACGCCTTAAAGCCCCTACCTTCGCATAGAAAGTTGGTAAAAAGCGATGCGAGTACAATCTACGAAGTCCTATCTAAAGATTATCTTGATTCTATTCTTATTAATAGGTATTGGTTGTTTTTTGTTTTTATTGAAAGACAAATCTTACAAAGAACATCAAATCGATACGAAACAAGCGCTTTCTTCGATACATGAAGGCATCGATAAGACAAAAGTACTGGAGCAAAACTACCGCCATCACTATACGAAGACCCGCCACCAACACCTACGAGAGCTACCCCAAGATGTTAAAGAAAAAATTATAAAGGGTCAAACCGATGGTTTAAAGATCGTGTTTTTAACCTTTGATGACGGACCTACGGAACACACTCAGGAAATCTTAGACATTTTGGAACATTACGAGGTTCAGGCCACTTTTTTTGTCAACACATATGAAGATCAGGAGCAGACATATCGGGAAATAGCGAGAAAAGGCCATCTGTTAGCCAATCATACGCAATCCCATAACTACAAATTATACGACGATACGGATGCTTTTGTTGCTGATGTCCATGCTTTAGATGATTACTTAAGCAAAACATCTAGGGGGCGGTATAGAAAAGGGATGTTTCGTTTCCCCGGAGGATCTCTCAACGTCAATGCACCTTGCCGTAAAGCCATTTTAGATCGGGGTTACAATTACGTCGATTGGAATGTCTCTTCAGGAGATGGCTTCAGCGATCCGGTTCCCGTACCCCAGACCATTGCCAATGTCGTCAACGGCGTACGGCAACACAACGTCTCCGTTGTGCTGTGCCACGGAGAAACGAAAGAGAACACTCGCAAAGCCTTGCCTGACATTTTAGAGATTCTTTTAAAAGAAGGTTATTCCTTTTATGTCATGGATTCGGACTTACCTTATACCAGACACATTTAAATCCCAATAACATCCGATGCTCATGGATCCTATGGCAATTTTACAAGTCGGTTGCGCTGCAACCGACTTTTTTATCAGTCAAAATCATACGATAACATGGATCTGATATGAACATGAATCAAAAATTAAGCCTCGATAAAGCAATAACGTTTAGGATCAATCCATAGCAAAGTGACAGGAGAAACGATGAAATTTTGTAGTTTATACTCGGGTAGTTCAGGCAATAGCCTTTATGTTTCCGCAAAGGATACCGCTATTTTAGTCGATGCGGGTTTAAGTGGAAAGCAAATAGAAAGAGCCATGAATGCCCATCAGCTCAAGCCGGAAAAGTTACAAGGTATCTTGGTAACCCACGAACACCGAGACCACATACATGGCGTAGGCGTCTTATCCAGGCGTTACCGCTTGCCCATCTACGCCAATGAAGACACTTGGCAGGCGATGGAAAATAAATTGGGTAAACTAAAACCCGAACTCATCCGTATCATTCCCGAAAGCCAACCCTTTCCCCTGGGAGATTTGGAAGTTAACAGCTTTTCTATTCAACACGATGCGGCGAATCCCGTCGGTTTTACCTTGCACGACGGCAAAAAAAATATCGCCATCGCAACGGATACGGGCTGGATATCGGAGGATGTGAAAACCATTATGAGCAAAATGGACTTGGTTGTTTTAGAATCCAACCACGATCTTGCCATGTTGGAGTCCGGTTGTTACCCCTATCCCCTCAAACAACGCATTAAAAGTAGTATTGGCCATTTATCCAATGTAGATGCTGCAGAAATCGCCTGTTATTTAGCGCATCAAGGCGTTGCACACATCATATTGGCTCACCTCAGTGCAGAAAACAATTACCCACTTTTAGCTTATCAAACCGTGGCGACAGCCCTCGAAAAAAAATCAGTCCGTCCGGGTAAGGATTTAAACCTTGCTGTTGCTAAGCGTTCCGGACCCGGCACACTCACTACTTTATAGACCTTAGGAAGAAGGAAAACATTATGGAAAATAATTCTAACAAAAAAAGATCTCATTTTAGATATGCCTTATTGGGCGCCATCATCGGCGGACTCATCGTCGCTTTTGTTATGGTCAACGCCCTTGGGTTCTTTACTAAAAAATACCAATTGGTTTGTTTAGACGGCAATAACGAAAATCATCGCGTCATCGTCAACAACGAAACCATTGTGGACAGTCCCATTGAGGCGGTTGCCCAAGTCGTACCCCAAGCGGTGGTGGGTGTTTCCAGCACCGTTGTTCAGCAAAGTCTTTTCGGTCCCATTCAAGGAGAAGCGATAGGATCGGGTTTTATCGTCTCTTCCGATGGCTACATCGTCACCAATCAGCACGTTGTCGGTGAAGCCAATGGAAAGGTGAAAATTTCTACGGCCTCTAAGGAGGTTTATGAAGTCCAGGTTGTTTATTTAAACAACGCTTTAGATTTAGCCATCCTTAAAGTAGATGCCCAAAATCTACCGACGATCACCCTTGGTGATTCCGAAGATATCCGCGTGGGACAAAGTGTCGTAGCTGTGGGCAATCCCTTAAGCTTGCAATTTGAACGCAGCGTTACATCGGGTATTATTTCAGCACTCAACCGCAGCTTAGCCTTGGATCAGCAAACCATTGCAGAGGATCTGATACAAACCGATGCCACCATCAACAAAGGCAATAGCGGGGGCCCATTGGTTAACTTAAAAGGAGAGGTCATCGGCATCAACACCTACAAAACTTCTCAAGGAGAAGGCATGGGCTTCGCACTGCCCATTAATATCGTCAAGCCCATCATCGCATCTATCCGAGAAAAAGGCAGCTTTACACCCACCATCATCGGCATTGTGGGATACGATAAACAAGTGGCAGCCTATTTAGTCGAACCCCAGGATTTCGACCAAGGTATTTATGTAGAACGAGTGGAACCGGGTTCCGGTGCGGATCAAGCCGGCTTAAGAAAAGGAGATATCCTTTTAAAGATTGACGATGTTCAAGTCGACACGATGCTCAAAATGAAAGAAATCCTCTATACGAAGGGACCCGGCGAAAAAGTAAAAGTCACCTATTTGAGAAACAATCGCCAACAAACGACGGAAGTTGACTTAACAGAAGGGCAATAATCCATAAGAGTGTATGGGGTGGACGAATGATGGGTGTACATCCACATTACAATATCTTTGATGTGGAATTCCCCTTACCCCTACTCTAAACTTTTGTACTGTTGGATCAGAAGATTTTCTGAAACTTCAATCTCAATTTGATCTGAATGGCCAATGGTGTTGTGGTTTGAAATAAAACTTACACAACCGAAGGGTGCAAAAATAAAAAAAGCCCAAAAGGTTCATTATCAAACCCTAGGGCTCTCCTTCGGCTAACCTTGGAGGCCGGTATCGGTGCTGCTACTGAAGGCAGTCTCCCATCTGCATTGCATTGGCTGTGCCCCTTGGTTCGACTATTGGTATACTTTTGGACCATCGCTATCGCCCATCATCTTTTGCTTTTAAAAACGCAGATGTTTCACGTGAAACATCTGCGTTTTTTCATTCTTCTTTGAAAATTGTCCATCATTCAAGGCGTTTTTTCGCCCTCTTTATCACTTTTAAGATTCCAAATTACACTAAAAATTTTAATTCATCATAATTAAGGTTCTTGACAAGATCTGTGGATTGATCCATATACTCTCTGAGAATTTTTTTATCCACCCCCAATAAGTTCGGAGAAATACTGGTTATATAGTTGACGAGACTCATGAAATCCAAGTCGATATTTTTTTTATAATAATTGAGCAGTATTTCCCTTCTCCCCCCGGAGTCACACATTCTGATCAATTCAAATTCAGTTTCTGTTTTATTGAGATTAAAATAGTGAGCTGTTTCTTTGTTCACTCTGGTAAGCAATGATCCTAGTAATTGGTAGTTGGATTGTGCCACGCTTACTTCGTAATAAAACCGACTGTTATTTGCATTGTTGAGAGTCTGATCGTAGAAAATTTTCGACACACAGAAAAATTGAAAACAACTATTATCATCTTCTTGAAACTTATCCTCCAAGAAGTCATAAATGTTGTCAATGTACTGATTGTAAATGTATTTTACAATATTCATTTTCGTACCAAAGTAGTAAGGTATAGCGGAAAGGCTGGCACCCGCCTTTTCTTTAATCATATTGACCGTCGTCTTATTGTAGCCATGTTCAAAGAAAAGCTCCCTAGACACATCGATAATGGCTTGTTTCTTATCAATACCTTTTTGGTACATATTTGTTGGTTTACGCATAGACTACTCTCCTGTATCATTCCAATATAAAAAATATTTTATACATCATTGATGATAGTAACCTATCAAGTTATTTGAGAAATGTCAAGCAAACTATATGTTTCATATTTCTTATTATTTTTGTTGTACTATAGTTGGTTCTTCTTATTTTTTAGAATTCCTTATTAATGTGCCCATATCCAAGTTTTAAGAGGATTTTATTTTCTAACATCCAAATTATCGAATAAATTAATTTCATGCCTCATAATCGATTCTGAGGCTTCTTTTTTTCTGAATTCTTCCATTTGATGAACAATAAACGATCTTACATTTCATTACACATGTTCTCAAAATATAAATTTTAAAACCTTAAATATTGACTTCTATACTTTATATTATATCATAAAATCCAGCATCGTTCATATCCAATGAATTCTTAATTATATAGGATCCTTCTACACTGTGACAAGCTATTCCGGTTGACACTATGAAAACCTCATGATATGTTATCTTAAATCGAAAACATTAAAACTATTTTTCTCTAAGTAAATAGTTAAGTAATAGTAGAGGACAAAACCATGCCAATCAAAATACCACGCAACTTACCCGCCTACAATATATTAGAAAATGAAAATATTTTTGTGATGACAACAGACAGAGCGACTGCTCAAGATATCCGACCTTTAAAAATCGTCATCATGAATTTAATGCCGACTAAGGAAATTACAGAAACGCAATTATTGCGTTTGGTTTCCAACAGCCCCTTGCAAGTAGATGTTACCCTGATGAGTGCCAGCGACCACGTTTCAAAAAACACCTCTCAGAAACACTTAGATACCTTCTATAAAAGTTTCCAAGATCTCAAAAGCGAATATTTTGACGGGCTGATCATTACCGGTGCACCGATCGAAACCATCCCTTTTGAAGATGTCGACTACTGGAATGAATTACAGGACATTATGGAATGGAGCCTTACCCATGTTTTTTCTACGATGCATATTTGTTGGGGTGCTCAAGCCGGGCTCTACTACCATTATGGTGTTCCAAAATACAATTTAGACCAAAAGGTTTTTGGCGTTTTTGAACATCGAATCATCGCAGACAGCAATGCCTTGTTCCGAGGTTTTGACGATATCTTCTATGTTCCCTGTTCAAGGCATTCTGAAATTCGAGCTGAGGATATTCTTAAAGTGCCGGAATTGGAATTGGTTTCAGTGTCAGACGAGGCGGGTGTTTACATCGTTAAAGCTAAACAAGGTCGCCAATTGTTCATAACAGGTCACAGCGAATACGACCCGGACACCTTAAAAAGGGAATATGAACGAGATTTGGAAAAGGGAAAAGCCATCGACATTCCAAAAAATTATTTTTTCCAAGATGATCCCCGTCAAAAACCTATTGTACGCTGGCGAGGTCATGCGAATTTGCTGTACTACAATTGGTTGAATTATGTTTATCAGCAGACACCCTACGTTCTGGAAGAAATTGAAAAATTGGATTAATCTTTTTAAGGAAAGGTCACTTACCGACATGAACCAACAATTTAAAAATCGAAAACCCGGTATTATCGGTGAAGGACAATTTCAACATTTTGGTATTTTGGTTTCCCTCGTCAAGGAGAAGAATCATTGGCATTTTCTTTTTGAAAAACGCGCATCCCATTTAGACACCCAACCCGGCGAGGTATGCTTTCCGGGAGGTCGTGTTGAAAAGGGAGAAACCCCGGAGGATGCCTCGATCCGTGAAACCTGCGAAGAATTACTACTCATGCCAAACCAAATTACATTGTTGGGACCCTCTGATCGTTTTGTATCACCCTTCAATTTGATTTTGCACCCCTTCATTGCAAAAATCAATCATTACGACGGCAGTTATAATACCGACGAAGTTGCCAAAACCTTTACTGTGCCATTGGATTATTTTAGAAAAAACCGTCCTCAAAATTTCAACATTACCCTGAAACACGTCATTGACGATAACTTTCCGGTTCAATGGATTCCAAGGGGTAAGGACTACCCCTGGCGAAATGGTCGTTATAAAGTCGGTTTTTACCCCCACCAAGAAGAAATAATCTGGGGGCTGACCGCCCGCATTGTGCAAAACGCCATCAAACTGATTGACGATTTTAAACTTTTAATCTAAACGCAAAGGATCGATTGAAAAAATTCAATCGATCCTTTATCATTTCATTTTTGAATATCGCTTTATCCATATTTGACATTTTTAAAAGACGGTACCACCTATCAATACCTTTTCAATGCACTTTCACTCCTATCGATCAATCATTTTTTGAAGTTCACCCCTCAATATTCCGATACTTTTACTTACTTTGACGACCTCTGACCACCATTCAAATAAAAAAACTTCTTCTCTATATAGAGTATTTTGTTTCTATTTAACTATATATTGTATCTTGATGCTTTTTTAATCCCTTAAAGATCATCGGTCCTATGCCATCAAGTCTGCATAGAGATGTATTGAACCGGTTCTCTAATCGCTGAAGGGTTGATTCTTTTATAAAAAGGGTAAAAACAATTACAAAACTCCGTCGACCATCGGTTACAACATCGCGTCTCCGAGTATTTAAGATCGGCTTTTTCCTATCCTCTCCCCTAGAAAGTGTCTGTGCCAAAAGTCATCGATAGATCTTTCTATAACACTTACATTTTAATTGTTTCGATTCTATAGAAAATGATGGTTGGCAAATAAGACAACAAGCCATCTAACTGAGATCAATTAAATATATCGCTTTGAAATCACAAAATTAGTTTTAAAAGTATCAAAATCTCAAGTTACAGAGAGTCGTATTGTAGGGATCGGAATACTAGAGCAAGTTAACCGAGAACTCATCGGCACCATCGAAGCCAATGTGTGGGGCACTGTGTTTAAATCCATAAATACTCAAATTTAAATCTAACCGGATGTATTTCCCGGGAAATAATCTCTCCTCAACTCCACAAAAAAACCACCCAAACGGTATGGGAGGTCTTCGAATAAACTGCCATGGCAATGCATCATTTCAGTGTTTCCTAGGATCCCTCTTAACTCAAGAAGGGATCCATCATTTAACAAGCATGGAAACACTGAAGATAGTCGTCGCTTTTTATCTTAAATATCGACAAATACCACATCGTTGCCATGATCTTCTATGACTTTTTTAAGATCTTCAAATTTCATGTAGATACTGGCAGTGTTTTCATTAGGGTGAATGCAGACTTCCTGACCCTTTAACGCTTCGTCAAAAACCACGATGACCTCTTTGTCCTCGTTGTTTAAAACACCCAATGGTGTTACATGTCCTTGCTCCAAGCCTAAAAAGTTTTTCAATTCTTTCTCATTGGCAAAGGAGAGTTTGCGACTGGGTATCTTAGCCGCTAAGTCCTTCATATTGATCGATTTATCCCCAAACATCGACGCCAAATAATAGTTTCTTTTTTTATCGTCTCTCAAAAAAAGATTTTTAAGAACTTTGTTGTGATCCGGCAAATCTAGTGCATTCATCTCTTCGATGGTGTAGACAGGATCGTGTTCATAAACGGTATATTCAATACCAGTTTCATTTAAAAATTCATAAGTTTTTGCTTTATCGTACATGTTTTTCTCCAATTTACTTTTGTTTTTTTTGTTCTAGACCTTTGATGGTAAGCCAATGTGTTTTATTTCGTTAATATAAATAGGTATTGGTTGTCTCATCCTTCGTACTGATCCATAGCTCAGTTTTTAAATCCATTGACTTGATAGGATGTTGTAAGTTGAAACCTTCTTACTAAAAAGAAGAATCCGGTTCTTTTAAAAATTCAAGCTCCTCTTGAGTAGAAACTCTTCCTAAAACCTCGTTACGGTGAGGGTACCGACCAAAACGATCGATAATCACTTTGTGTTTGATTTCATAATCTAAAGTATGGGAATCACCCAATGCTTCAAATAACGGAACAGCCCTTTTGTGAATTTCCTTAGATTCGGAGTGCATCAAGGGCATTAAAATAAATTTCTTTTCATCTGTATTCAATGTATCATACTCCGGATGCATCGTCGCTTCTTGTGATAGGATCAAAGCCATTGTATCTTGAGCAAAGGCTGCTCCACTATCTCTATTTAGATTTCTAGAAAATTGGTCTAAAACGATGATTTCTGCCAATCGCCCACGAAGGGTTCGACGCCAATCATCCAACAAGCCTTCACAACCGGCAGACCATACAGCTCCAAATAAATTTCTAATTTCCGCATCAAAGTCGTCACTTTTTACAAACCACTTAGACTGGTTTTCCTCTGAAAACCAAAAGTCCAGCACTTTTTGAGCTGTGGTATGGGCAAAAATCTCATTTAATTCTTTCATTTCAACCTCCATTTAATCTGATTATAACATAAAAGATAAAGCTATTTTAATACAAGTCTTTCTAATAAAAAAACAGCAAAAAGATCCCCATTGTTTGTAAACTACAATCTATGGGGATCTCATATGTTTTAAATTTATTGGGGAATAACCACTTTTTTCCCTTTTATTTCTCCTAAACAAACAGGCATACCGTAAACATCTTCAATCACTTGTTCGGTAATGACCTCATCGCCACCGATGGCATGAACACCGCCGTCGTTTAATAGTAAATAACGATCGCAATAACGCAAGGCGAGATTCAAATCATGGAGCACCACAATGGCAGAAATCTGTCGTTCTTGAACGATGCGTCTCACCAACGCCATGGTGGCATATTGATTTTTGATGTCCAAACTACTTGTGGGTTCATCTAGTAGTAAGAGTTGAGGCTGCTGAGCCAAGGCTCTTGCCAGATAAATTTTTTGGGCCTCCCCACCACTCAATTCATCCATATAGCGGGTGGTGTAATCCTGTAAGTTCAGTTGCTGAATCACGTCTTCGATGATGGCTTCATCCTCCGGGGTGACGCCCCACTTCATAAAGGGAATTCTTCCTAAGAGGATGGTTTCATAAACCGTCATGCGTTGACGTTCGTTGCTTTGAGCCACAAAGGCGATACGACGGGATATGCCGTGACGGCTCATGGTGCTGATTTCTTCCCCATTCATGACCACAGAACCGCAGGAGGGCGGTAAAATTTTGTTCAAGCATTTCAGCATGGTACTTTTACCCGCGCCATTTTTACCTAAAATACCGAGGACTTCCCCTTTCTTGACGGAGAAATCTATATGGTTGATGATGGTTTTCTTCGGTGTATAACCAAAACCTAATTGTTCAACGCGAACCACGGCTCGCACCTCCTTTAAATAATAAATACAAGAACAAGGGTGCCCCTAAAAATGAGGTGATGGCACCGATGGGTAAAATAATTGGCGGTATGGTTTGCCTTGCCACCAAATCCCCTACCAATAATAGAAAGGCACCCGACAGTGCCGATGCCGGTAAGAGGTAAACGTAATTGTTACCCAATATCCTTCTACAAACGTGGGGAGCAACTAAACCGATAAAATTGATAATACCGATAAAGGATACGATCACCGAAGCCGTCAAGGCACAGAGTACCATGTTGGTGACCCGAAAGGAGGTCACGTTGATCCCTAAACTCAGTGCCGTCTCTTCCCCACTTTCCAATGCATTGTATTTCCAACGATTAAAAAAACTGTAGAGCAACATCAGTAGAGTGACAAAGGCGATGATTTGAATTTCTTTCCAACCGGTTCGACCCAAGTCGCCAAAGGTCCAAAATACCACCGTGGCCACTTGGACATCGTCGGCAAAGTATTGTAAAAGTGTGGTCGCTCCTGTAAACATGGCGCTTAAGGCCACACCACACAGAACCATGGATTCCGGTGTAATTTTTCTAAATCTGGATAAAAACAATACCACCACCGAGGCCACCATTCCCCCTAAAAAAGCGAAAAGGGAAATCAGCAGCGGATGATACGTTACGGAGGAGGCCGCCGATACTCCTTGAGCACCGGCGCCAAAAACGATGATGGCAAAGGCGGCACCAAAGGCAGCCCCTTGAGAAACACCTAGGGTTGAGGAAGCCGCCAAGGGGTTCTTCAACACACTTTGTAACACCGCACCGGTAATCGCCAAGCCCGTGCCGCAAACCACCGCTGTCACCACCCGAGGCAAGCGCACATTTTGCATAACCATATTGTTTTGCGCTGTGGATTGCCCAAGAATCGCTTTTAGCAATTCTGTAAGATCCATACCGAACACTCCGGCATTTAAGGACAAAAGAAGGGTGATGCACAAAAGCAGCAAAAGGCTTATGATCAGTAAGATGTTTTTCTTCTTTAGAGACCGATAAGAAGAGGTGCGCTCATCCATTGGCGGAGACGGTTTATTCATTCTTCAAGGACAACGGTCCGAAAACATAACCCGCTTCTTCCAGCGATTGTTTCATGGGATATTTGAGCATGACCTCCGTAATCTCATCGATTTTTGCATCCATGTCCACATCGGAAAAAGCTTCCGGGAATACGGCTTTTCCAACATAATAGGCGTTGATTAAAGCCATTTCCGTATTGGTACCGCTATGGCGGTAGCCGATTTGTGAGAAGACTTTGTCTTCTTGAACCGCTCTCAATTGTTCATAAAATTCCGGGCGTTTATTGTAATCTTCCTGAACCAAATCGATATTTCCTTGATCTAAAAAGATAATATCCGGATCCCATTGGTGTATTTTTTCGACATCCACATCAAAGGCACCCTTTTGTTCTATTTCGTCCGCGACATTTTTAAGTCCCAGTACGGCAAAGGGCGGATAACCCGCTTCAGTCCCTTCGATACCGTGGGCACCTTTAAAATTGACAGCTCCCAAATAGACACTGGGTTTTTCTTCTTCAGGTATGGAAGCCACACGTTTTGTTAAATCACTTTCAATGCTCTTGATATATGCGATCATATCGTCGCTTTTTTCTTGATCGTTTAAGACCTCGCCGATGAGTGACAATGCCTTGTAGACTTCTTCATCAAAAACTTGATCGGTGATGGGAATGACCACCACGGGGATACCTGTTTTTTCCGTAATGGCATCTGCGTTGCCCTTTTCATTGGAGGAAATAATGACATCCGGTGCCAATTGAATGAGGGCTTCGGTGTTGGGTTCTGCCGCCGTACCGATGCTGGGTAAAGTATTGATTTTATCTTGATAAGCATAGATGGCAGCTTTGATAACCGGAACACCTTTTTCTACATCTTCGACGCCGACGACTTTGTGGATACCGTTGTTATAAATGGTTAAACGTAGAGCACCCACCCCCAAGCAAACCAAGCTATCCACTTCTTTGGGAATATTGACCTTTCTGCCCGCCGCATCGGTGATTTCTCTCATATCGCCTTGATCTGCGGTTGTGCTTTTGTTTTGATCACCGCCACCACAAGCACTTAAGCTTAATACCATCGCCAGGATCAACAAAACGGCGACAACACTTTTAACATTCTTTAAATTCATTCTTTTGATACCTTCCATTCTCTTTGATCTCAATCAAACTTCAACGACCTCTATCGTAGGGTTTGAAACAATCTAAACAAACTTTTTGACCGTCTTGCAATCTTATTTTATGTTCCGGTGCCCCTTCGCCACATTCTTCACAGATAACGGTTTCGAAGAGTCTCGCTTTTTCCGGCAATTCGAAGTTAGGTTCCGAAAACGTAAATACTTCATCCACCGGGGATTCCAACAACCATTGAGTTTGCTCTTCCCGCTCCCGGCTTCTATCCATGGGTTTTAAAACCATGCGTATTTTTTTACCGGATACCCGGTCGAAAAAACTAAAAGCCATTTTGCCCGTATCGCGATAAATTAAATTGCCCTTGCCAATGGTGCAGGACAACATGTATTGGATGGCATCGACGCCACAGGCA
Organism: Eubacteriaceae bacterium; assembly: GCA_012522805.1. GTDB lineage: Bacteria > Bacillota > Clostridia > Eubacteriales > Eubacteriaceae > JAAYJS01. The sequence goes on from JAAYJS010000016.1 coordinate 94,948, forward strand.
TCGTTTTCCGTGACGCAGACAATTTCTTCGTCTTCCGTCTCATTGATGCCAATTTTTTCTCTTGCCGCTTCCACTGCTTTGACACCGACAGCGACACCGGGACAAGAATGCCCATGAAAACCGATGATTTCATCCCATTCCTTTTGACTAATCATAAATTCATCTCCTTCGTTCATTTTTTAGAACAAAAAAAGCGAAAAGACCCCATCAGAGCTTTCCGCTTGAACGACATACTTCATGTATATCATTATGACTTTTTTTGTATCTATTTAGTTGCATTCATTATAACAGGAAGGCTGGAACTTGTCAAACCCTGTCTATACTGATCGCTAAGTCCTGAAATAAAAGAAACTGCTGACCATTTTCTATTCTTTTAAAGTGTCATTGGTCAAAATGATTTTGATCAAATTAAAAGAAAGATGCCTTATAATTAAATATAAAAGTAAGAGAAGATATTGTACTACAATATCTATTTTGATGCATTAATCTAAAATGAAGGAGTTAAAAATGGAAAAAATTTTAATTGTCGTGGATATGCAAAGGGATTTCATAGACGGTGCCTTAGGCACAGCGGAAGCGGCGGCAATACTTCCGAATGTTTTAAATAAAATAAAAAATTTTGAAGGACGGGTTCTTTTCACCCGAGATACCCACGACCATTCCTATATGGATTCCTTGGAAGGTCATTATTTACCGGTACCTCATTGTATCGTCAATACCCCCGGATGGGAAATTCATCCCGAACTTGCACCCTATGCCAACAAAATCATAGATAAACCTGCCTTCGGTTCCTTGGAATTAGCGGAGTATTTGGTGGCACTTCAAGAAGATGTGCCAATTGAGTGTATTGAAATGGTAGGCCTTTGTACGGACATCTGCGTGATCTCCAACGCTTTGATTTTAAAAGCCGCTTTACCACAAGTCGATGTGATCGTAGACGCTTCCTGTTGTGCCGGGACCACAGAGGAAAACCATCGCACTGCTTTAAAAGCCTTGGAACCTTGCCAAGTAAAGGTTATCAATGCTAATTTTTAACTTTTTCGTCATCGTATTCATCCATTATTTTAAATCGCAGACTTTCACCAATAAAATTGCCTAAGACTTGAAGGGGCTCCATTTGTAAATTTTTAAATAAAAATGAGAACCTCCCCCCAAAGCGTTCCTTGTTTTTTAAGAAACATTTTGATATACTATATAAACTCACTGTGGATAACTTTTGATACTTATCCACAAAAATCCGAGCTTTGTGGATAAGTTATGCAATTTCTGTGGAAAACTACTGTAATTCCCCCGATATATCGGGGTTCTTTACTGTTTATAGTTTTAATTCGCAACACACCCTCCACAGATTGACTGACAACAGATTAAAGAATTCTATTCAATTGTCCACAAGTCAGGATAGATGCCCCCTATAGCTTTCGGAGGTTTTATGAATCAAATACAAACTTTATGGGAAAAAACCCTACAAAAAATATGTCTAGACAACCAAATAACAGATATAAGCTACAAACAATGGTTTCAAGGATTGGAGCCCTTACGGTATCATGAGGATACTTTTTATATCTTGGCGGATAATAATTTTATCAAAGGTGTTTTAGAAAATCGCTATAAGGACAGCATCAACAACGCTTTATCCGAAACGATTGGAACGCCTTGCCAAGTTCAGATTCTATTGAATACGGAAGACATGCAGCCGGCGGAAACCATACCCATCGTTAATGATGAATTGCCCCAAGAAAATTTTTACAACGGCAATAATGGACCCATTTCCTCCACCCTCAACCCTAAATATACCTTCGATACTTTTGTAACCGGAGAGAGCAACCGCTTTGCCTATGCCGCGTGTCGCGCTGTTTCGGATAAACCCTCTGTGGTGTACAATCCATTGTTTTTGATAGGTGGCGTCGGTCTTGGAAAAACCCATTTAATGCAGGCCATCGGCAGTCATATTTGTTACAACCAACCGGATTTAAAAGTTGTCTATGTCTCTTCAGAGGCATTTACCAACGACTTTATTGAGGCCATTCAAAATAAAAATAACAATGCCTTTCGCAACAAATACCGTAAGGTGGATGTATTGCTCATCGACGATATTCAATTTTTAGCAGGACGTGAAGGAACTCAAGAGGAGTTTTTCCATACCTTTAATGCACTGTATCACGACAATAAACAAATTGTTTTAAGTTCGGACCGCCCTGCCAGAGAAATCAAAGATTTGGAAGAACGGCTTCGCAGTCGCTTTGAAATGGGATTGACCAGCGATATTTCTGAACCCAATTTAGAAACCAGAATTGCTATTTTAAAGAAAAAAGCGGAAAGCATCGAAACCCCTATCCCCTCAGAGGTCTTTGTGATCATCGCCAATACCATTCAATCCAATATCAGAGAATTGGAAGGTGCCCTGACCACCGTCGAAGCTTATTCCAAACTTAGAAATATTCCCGTTTCCGTGGAATCTGCCCAAGAAGCGCTGAGAGATGTTTTAAAAAATAAAGAAAAAAAAGAATTGACCCCCAACTACATCAAAGAAGTGACCGCCCAGTATTTTAACGTCACCTCCGAAGATTTGGAATCCAAAAGACGCCATAAGGCAGTAACGGTGCCAAGGCAAGTTGCCATGTATATTATTAGAGAGGTGACCGATTTATCCTTACCTAAAATAGGCGATCACTTTGGAGGAAGAGACCACTCAACTGTCTTACATTCTTGCGATAAAGTTCTCAATGAAATGAAATCAGACCAAAACTTCAAAAGTTTGATTCAGCGCATCATGAATGAAATTAAATCCTAACCCTTCGGTCAATGCTTAAAAGATATCGGGTTTTCCACAAAAAATGGATCTTATCCACACAATATCCACATCTTTTAGCTTAAATTTAAACATTTTTTTAACAAGGATTTTTCTCTAAAGTATCGTATTTTCGAGAGATTAGGGCTTATCCACACTATCAACACCCCCTATTACGACGACGACTATATTATAACTATAATATATAGAATTCAGCCAAGCGGAGGAACCCCATGAAATTTTCCTGTTCCAAAACAGATTTGCAAAATGCCATCACCCTATGTTTAAAAGCCGTATCCAGTAAAACGCCCATGGCGATTTTAGAAGGGATTTTTTTTCAAGCCTACGATAGCCGTTTAGTACTCAACACGACGGATTTAGAAATCAGCATCAAAACGGAAGTACCTGCTTTCATTGAAACCGATGGTGAAGTTGTTTTGAAAGCCGGTTTAATTTCTGACATCATCAGACATTTACCGGGAGAAGACGTCTTTTTTGAAAAGGATGATTTACATCAATTAAAAATAGACTGTCTGCAAGCCTCTTTCACGATTAAGGGACAATCTGCCGAGGAATTTCCGGATTTTCCGGAAATTGAAGAGGCCTATTCCTTTCAAATGAAAGCCGGTGTCCTTAAAAATATGATTCGAGGCGTTATCTCATCGGTTGCAGATAATGAAAACATCCCAATTTTGAAGGGTGTCAAGACTGAAATCGAAGAAGATCAGATTAAAATGGTGGCATTGGACGGTTACCGATTGGCCATTAGAAAAGGGAAAATAGAAACACCCATCTCCAGTCCCATCTCTGTTATTGTTCCCGGAAAAGCCCTTAACGAATTGTATCGTTTAATGGGAGACGACGAAGAACTGGTCGTCGTGCGGTTTTCTGAAGCTCAAATTTATTTCAAAGTGGGGCCCACCGAATTTGTGACGCGTTTGCTGGAGGGTGACTACTTTAACTATGAGCAAATCATCCCCAAAGAAAAAAACAACGATATCACGATTGAGCGTCAGGACTTTTTAGATGCTGTGGAACGTGCCGCTCTATTGGCCAGAGTGGGGAAAAACAACCTCATCAAAATGGATTTCAATGAAAATCAATTACAAATTACATCCAATGCGGATTTAGGAGATGTTTTCGAAACCGTCCCCATCGATAATATTGGAACACCCATGCGCATCGCCTTTAATTCGAAATACGTTATCGATGCGTTAAAAGTCATCGAAGAAGAACGGTTGCGCATTCATTTAACGACAGCAGCCGGTCCGGCTGTTTTGAGAACGACCGAGACCGACGAAGAAGGTGATTTCCTGTATTTAATTTTACCTGTCAGAATGTCGGACTTATAAAAAAATAGGGTCAAAGGTCCATCATCCCTTCCATGAGCAATCGACTTGGAAGGGATGATTTTTTGGTTGAGAACTCCGTTTAGAAAACTAAAAAAATAAATCTTATTTCAAGCAATAACATCTAAACTATGATATACTGTTCAAGAGGTTTTTTAAACCCTTGTATTTTAAACAAACTCCCTCAATTTGTGTTTTTTATAGCAAATTTGCTCTCAAAAGACTAAAAGGGATACAAAGAAAAATTAAGGGGTAATATGAAAGAAATTAGCATTAACACACCCTTCATCAAATTAGATCAATTTATTAAATTCATAGGTCTAACAGCCAGTGGCTCAGAGGCGAAATGGTTGATTCAGAACGGAGAAGTTCAAGTCAACGGAGAAATCTGTTTGATGCGGGGAAAAAAATTAAAAGAAGGAGATGAAGTTTTCATAAGCGACATCGGAACCTTCAAAATCGTAGATGAAAATTGAAACGCTGCGCTTAGTCAACTATCGCAATTATTTAGGCGAACACGATTTTCAGTTTCAACAGGGGATAAATGTAGTCCATGGCCGAAACGCTCAGGGTAAGACCAACCTGTTAGAGGCCATTTTTTTATTGTCCAGAGGTTATGCCCATCGTTTAAAAAGTTTAAAAGATGCGGTTCATTTTGAATCTCCGGGATTTTATTTGCGAGCGACCACGCAGTTGATGGACATCCACCACCAGATCGTCTTAAAATACGTCAAAGGTAAGAAAACGGTACAATTGGATGGGAAGGATGGTCCCGGTCGGGAAGCACTACTGAAGGTGTTTCCAACCGTGCTTTTTGTACCCGACGACTTGAAAATGATCAAGGAAGGTCCAAGCAGAAGACGCGCCTTTTTAGATACAGAAATTGCAGCTTTCCGTCCCGGTTATGCTGCTGTCCTTCGAGAGTATCGCAATATTCTCAGTCAACGAGGGGCTTTGCTACGAGATATCCGTTACAAGGGAACAGATCCCCACATGTTGTCTCTATGGGATGGGCAATTGGTTCAGGCGGGAACGCGCATCATTCGCCATCGCATGGATTATTTGCAAAAATTAAATCTGAAAGCCCGTGAGCTGCACAGCGTATTATCCGATGACAACGAAAAACTCACATTGCATTACATCAGCAATGTTCTTCAAGACAAGCGGGATTTATCCCGATTGGAAGCCACCTACACCCAGCGCCTCAATGAAGGCAAAGGGAGGGATTTGGAGCGGTTGACCACGGGCATCGGACCCCATTTGGATGATTTTTCCATCACCATCAACGATCGGGATACCCGTTTGTACGGCTCCCAGGGCCAACAGCGGACGGTAGCCATCGCTTTGATTTTATCCGAAATAGAAATATTCAAAGATATTTACGGCACCGAACCGGTGGTGCTTTTAGACGATGTGTTGTCGGAATTGGATATCCGAAGGCAACAGAGCATTTTATCTTTACTTCGAAACACTCAGACATTTATTACTTGTACGGATTCCTCCTTTATTCCAGAGGAAATACCGGTACACACCATTGAAATTGAAGGTGGCAAACAAATTTAACAAGTGATCAAGAGATTGATTCATCAAGATAGACAATAGGAGGTATTTATGGCAGAAACTCACCAAGAAGGTGTTTACGGTGCAGACCAAATGCAGGTATTGGAAGGACTGGAGGCGGTAAAAAAACGCCCCGGTATGTATATTGGATCCACCGGTACCGAAGGCTTGCACCATTTGGTTTACGAAGTGGTGGACAATGCAATCGATGAAGCCTTAGCGGGGTATTGTACCCAGATCGATGTGACCATCGAAAAGGACAATTCCATCACCGTTGTGGACAACGGCCGTGGCATTCCCACGGGTATCAACAAACAAACCGGTAAAACCGGTATCGAGTTGGCTTTGACGGTGTTACACGCGGGGGGTAAATTTGGTGGCAGCGGCAGCGGCTACAAAGTATCCGGTGGGCTTCACGGGGTCGGTGTCTCCGTCGTCAACGCCTTATCCTCAGAACTCACCGTAGAAGTCAAACAAAATAAAAAAACCTATCGGCAAACTTTTTCAAGAGGGTTTGCCACCAGCGATTTAGAAATTATCGGCAATACCAACCGCACCGGTACTAAAATTCATTTTAAACCGGATGCAGATATTTTTTCCGTGACGGAATACGATTATGACGTTTTGGAGCACCGCTTAAGAGAACTGGCCTTTTTAAACAAAGGTATCCAAATTAAATTCTCAGATAAGAGGGATCCCAAAACGGAAGATCAAACCTTTCACTATGCCGGCGGTATCCAATCCTACGTGGAATACATGAATAGAAGTCGAAAGCCCTTGTATGAAGATGTGGCTTATTACGACAAACAAGAAGGGGATACCTCCGTGGAAATAGCCTTTCAATATACCCAAGGTTATTCGGAAAATATCCATGCCTTTGCCAATAACATCAACACCACCGAAGGGGGGACTCACCTCAACGGTTTTAAATCCGCTCTAACGCGGACGGTTAACACCTACGCACGTAGAAACGAGTTTTTAAAGGAAAACGACAAGAATTTTAGCGGGGACGATATCCGAGAGGGTTTGACCGCTATTTTAAGCATTAAATTGTTAGAACCCCAGTTTGAAGGTCAAACGAAAACAAAACTGGGCAATCCGGATATCAAAGGTATCGTTGAAACCATTTTTGGAGATTGTTTAACGGCCTATTTGGAAGAAAATCCGGCTATTGCCAAGAGCATTGTGGAAAAAGCCCTTCAAGCTGCCAGAGCCCGGGAGGCTGCACGAAAAGCCAGAGATTTAACGCGTCGTAAATCTGCCTTGGATTCCACCTCATTACCGGGGAAATTAGCGGATTGCCGTGAGAAAGACCCGGCTTTATCCGAAATTTTCATCGTGGAAGGGGACTCCGCCGGCGGTTCTGCCAAAAGCGGAAGGGATTCTAAAATCCAAGCGATTTTACCCCTGCGAGGTAAAATTTTAAACGTCGAAAAAGCCCGTTTGGATCGGGTTTTAAACACCGATACCATTCGTTCCATGATCACCGCCTTCGGTGTCGGGATTGGCGAAGAATTCGACGCCAACAAAGCGCGCTATCACAAAATCATCATCATGACCGATGCCGATGTGGATGGCGCCCATATTCGCACCTTGTTGCTGACATTTTTCTATCGCTATATGCGAGAATTAATCGAGAGGGGTTATGTTTACATCGCTCAACCCCCTTTATACAAAATTACGCGAGGTAAAAGGGTGTCTTATGCCTACGACGATGCGGATTTGGAAGCTCAACTGATGGATGTTGAAGACAGAAGCCGCATCAACTTACAGCGTTATAAGGGGCTGGGGGAAATGGACGCTTCTCAATTATGGGAAACCACCATGGATCCGACCAACAGAAATTTACTGCAAGTGCGCATCGATGATGCCGCCAATGCAGACAAAATCTTTGACGTTCTCATGGGCGAGAAAGTACAACCGCGTAAAGAATTTATAGAGCGCAATGCGCGCAACGTTAAAAACTTGGATATTTAGGAGGCCTCATGGACGAGACAGAAAACAACAACATCTATCAAACCATTAACATTGAAAAGGAAATGAAAACCTCCTATATCGATTACGCCATGATCGTTATCGTCGGCAGGGCTTTGCCCGACGTGCGGGACGGGCTCAAGCCGGTCCATCGTCGGATTTTATACGCCATGTATATTTTGGGGGTTACACCGGACAAGGCATTTCGTAAGTCCGCCAGAGTGGTCGGGGACGTTTTAGGTAAATACCACCCCCATGGCGACTCTTCAGTTTACGATGCAATGGTGCGAATGGCACAGGATTTCTCCTTCCGCTACCCCTTGGTAGACGGTCAAGGTAACTACGGTTCTATCGACGGTGATAGCGCAGCTGCCATGCGTTACACGGAAGCCAAACTGGAAAAAATTGCCATGGAGTTGCTGCGGGATATCAACAAAGAAAGCGTAGATTTCTCACCTAACTTCGATGAATCGGAAATGGAACCCAAGGTCTTACCGGCCCGTTTTCCAAATTTATTGGTGAACGGTTCTACAGGGATTGCCGTGGGGATGGCCACCAATATACCGCCCCACAATTTAGGTGAAGTCATCGACGGTACCATCGCGTATATCGATAACAACGACATCACCTTGGAAGGCTTGATGAAACACATCAAGGGTCCCGATTTTCCAACCGGAGCGACCATTTTAGGTAAAAGCGGCATTCGAGATGCCTACCGCACCGGCCGAGGGCGCATTAAAATGCGTTCCAAAGTGGATGTGGAAACCTTAAAAAATGGCAGAAAACAATTGATCGTCAGGGAAATTCCCTATATGGTCAACAAATCCAGATTAATTGAAAAAATTGCCGATTTGGTCAAGGAAAAAGAGATCGATGGTATCTCCGACATTCGAGATGAATCCGATTTAAAACAGGGCATTCGCATTGTCATGGACCTGAAGCGGGATGCCAACGAAACCATCATTCTCAATCAATTGTACAAGCAAACGCAATTGGACGATACCTTCGGCGTGATCAATCTCGCCTTGGTGGGGGGAGAACCCAAGGTTCTTTCCCTAAAAGAAATGATCGGGCATTATGTCGACCATCAAAAAGAAATCATTGTCAGACGAACACAATTCGATTTAAATAAAGCGGAAGCCAGAGCTCATATCTTGGAAGGACTGCGCATTGCCTTAGACCATATCGATGAAGTTATCGCTTTAATCCGCGGTTCCAAGGACGGTAGGGAAGCCAAAGAAGGCTTGATGAACCGCTTCAAATTATCCGAAATACAAGCTCAAGCTATTTTGGACATGCGTTTGCAACGGTTAACCGGTCTAGAAAGAGACAAGATCGAAGAAGAATACAAAGAAATCCTCGCATTGATCGCCCAATTGCGCGCTATTTTAGCCGATGAACAATTGGTTCTCAATATCATCAAGGAAGAGCTCACGGAAATCAAAACCAAACACGGCGATGCCCGCCGGACCGATTTTGATATCGATCCCGAAGCCTTCTCCTTAGAAGATTTGATCGAAGAGGAAGAAGTGGTCATCACCATGACCCATGTGGGCTACGTCAAACGCATTACAGCCGATGCCTATCGTTCTCAAAGACGTGGGGGTAAGGGCATTACCGCTTTGAGCACCCGGGAAAACGATTTTGTCGAAAATCTGTACACGACCACCACCCACCATCACCTGCTGTTTTTCAGCAATAAAGGTCTGATGTATCGCCTGAGAGCCTTCGAAATACCCGAAGGGGGCAGAACCGCAAGGGGTACGGCCATCGTCAACCTGCTGCCCTTGGATCAGGACGAAAAAATAACCACCGTCATTCCCATCAAAGAATTTACGGACAACCAATTCTTGGTGATGGCGACGCGACAGGGGATGGTTAAGAAAAGCGAATTAACCCAATACGAATCCAATCGCACGACGGGTATCATCGGTATCAACCTCAGAGAGGAAGACGAACTCATCGACGTCCGCTTGGTCTATAAAGACGCTGAGACCGACGTGATGTTGGGAACTCAAAAAGGGTATGCCATCCGCTTTAATACCGAAGAGATCCGCCCTGTGGGTCGGGTCGCCATCGGCGTTAAGGGGATTGATATCCGCAAAGGCGATATTGTCGTCGGTATGGACATCGTTCAACTGGACGAGTTTGTCCTGAACGTATCGCAAAACGGCTACGGAAAATTAACCAAAGAAAACCAATATCGCGCTCAAAGACGCGGCGGCAAAGGGGTACAAACCTATAAGGTTACCGCTAAAACCGGCGATCTGGTGGGCTTCTGCGTTGTGGATCGCGAACAAGAAATCATGATGATCAACAACCAGGGTATCGTCATTAAAATCGAAACCAAGGATATATCCACCGTGGGGCGCAACACGCAAGGTGTGCGTTTGATGAAACTTCAAAAAGACGAGGCCATTGCCACCATTGCAAAGGTCTATCGAGAAGAAGACGATGAAAACGAAGAGGAGTAGTTAAGATCATATTGCCTAAGAATTTAAGGAGATTGAGATGAAAACCATACTATCACCCTCCATGCTATCGGCAGATTTTGCTTATTTAGAAAGGGATTTAAAAAAAGTAGAGGATGCCGGTGCCGAATGGCTCCACGTAGACGTCATGGACGGCAATTTCGTCCCCAATATCACGATTGGGCCGGATCAAGTTGCAGACCTTAGAAAAGTGGTGAACATCCCCTTTGATGTTCACTTAATGATCAACCACCCTCTACAATACATCGAGCGCTTTGCTGAAGCGGGGTCGGACATCATTACCGTTCATTACGAAGTGCAGGACGATACAAACGCCTGTATCCAATTGATCCGACAATGCGGTGCCAGTCCGGGGCTGGTTTTGTCGCCGGATACGGAAACCTGTGTTCTAGAACCCTATATGGACAGCATCGATATGGTGCTTTTAATGAGTGTTTACCCGGGTTTTGGCGGACAGTCCTATATTGAAAGAAGTACTCGCCGCATTCGAGAAGTTAGAAAAATGATCGGAGATAGACCCGTGCGCCTGGAAATTGATGGGGGTATCAACATGGAAACACTTCCCGTCGTTCTGGAAGCCGGCGCCGATACCATTGTATCGGGCTCCTGTCTCTTCAAAGGAAATATGCACGAAAACATTCGACGTTTTAGGGAAATTATCGCGCAATTCGAATAGAGCGCTAGGCATGTCTATGTATCAATCCATAAAAAAAACCCTATGCCGACACCCCCTGCTCTCCATTGGAGGAGGGTGTTTGCTCTCTCGATGGTTGTATTTAGAAAATCATCGCGTGGAATTGTCCCACTATGTGCTTCGGCGCCCCCACATTCCCGCGGCCTTTAACGGGGTTACCTTTCTCCACCTTTCGGATATCCATAACGGTGAGTTTCCCCGAGGAGAGGAGCGCCGGTGGCGTCGGGCCCTTTCTCAAATTCCCATCGATTATATCCTGATCACCGGCGACTTAATCGAACGGAGAAAGCCCAAATTTAAACAAGCTTTACATTATGCGGAAAAATGGCTATCGGTGGCACCTGTTTTTTTTGTCAGCGGTAACCACGAAGTCCGCTGTACAGGGGGCAAAACCTTCGTACAAGCGCTTCAAAAAACCGGCGTGCAGATTTTGGATCATCAAAAGATCTTCTTAGAAAGAAAGGGAGAGCGCATCGTATTAATGGGATTACCCGACCCTTACAGCTACGGCTATGAGAGGGCAAAGGGTGCCTACGTACAAGATGCCCTGACCATTGCAGCAGCACCGGAAGACTTTGCCGTCCTTCTGGCCCATCGCCCGGAATATTTACCACTGTACAACCGGTTACAGGCAGACTTGATCCTATCCGGCCACGCACACGGAGGGCAAATACAATTGCCCGGCATCGGAGGTCTTTATGCTCCGGGGCAAGGTTTTTTCCCTCGCTATACCCATGGGGCTTACACGTTGGGACATTCCACGATGGTGGTATCCCGGGGACTGGGCCCATCGGTTTTTCCGCAAAGGCTTTTGAATCGACCTGAAGTCGGCATCATCGAGCTGGCGAAAATGTAAAGCAATATTTTATGTGCAGGCATGCATTTTTTAGTACTTAAAACCCGAGCTTTGGCTTGACTTTATATCCAGTCTCACTTATAATTTTAAGGTAAAAGTCCAAATGCTTGACAAATTTGAAGTTTAGAATAGTCAGGGGGTGTAGAATATGAAAATGACTTACCAACCGAAAAGAAGACAACGTAGTAAAGAACATGGATTCCGTAAAAGAATGGCCACCGCTAGCGGTCGCAATATCATCAAAAACAGAAGAAGAAAAGGTAGAAAAAGACTCAGTGCCTAATTTCCCGACCGTTTTTGCAAGGAATGTAAACGGTCGTTTCTTTTTTAATTTGTAATCATGCACAGTCTTAAAAAGCAAAAGGACTTTCAAAATGTTTATCAAAACGGTTCCGTATTTGGAAATCGACAGCTCGTCATGATTTATAAAAAAAATAATTTAGAAATGAATCGCATAGCGGTAATAGCGAGCAAAAAAGTATCCAATCGGGCTGTGGATCGCAATCGATTGCGCAGACAGATCAAAGAGGCTTACCGTCACATGGAAGCCAAGTTAAAACTGGGGTACGATATCATTTTTATTGTTAAAAAAAATTGTTTAAATCAACCCTATATCGTACTAGAAAAAGCTTTGAATCACTTGATGTATAAAAAGGATTTGTTTCGATGATCAAAACAATTGTACTGTCCATGATCAGAGGGTACCAGAGGGGATTGTCCCCTTTATTGCCGAAATCCTGTCGGTTTGTACCCACGTGTTCAGAATATGCCCTTCAAGCCGTCAACAAATACGGTGTTGTTAAAGGACTAACCTTGAGCTTTTTTCGCATCATCAAATGTCATCCCTTTCACCCGGGTGGGTACGACCCGGTACCGTAATGATAACTTAAAGGAGAATCTATGAGTTTATTGTACCAAGCTTTTGGTTTTGTTTTTTATCACCTCTACCAAGTGGTGCAAAACTATGGTTTGACCATTATTATTTTTACCATCTTGTTTAAATTGGTGCTTTTACCCTTCAACATTAAGCAAACCAATTCCATGCGGGAAATGCAAGCCCTGCAACCGAAAATTAAAAGTCTGCAAAAAAAGTATAAGAATAATCCGGAGCAATTGAATCGGGAAATGACGAATTTGTATAAAGTTTACAACGTCAACCCCATGTCCGGTTGCTTGCCTTTGCTTTTACAAATGCCGATTATGTTTGCCTTATTTGAAATTTTAAGAAATCCGGATAAATGGATCTTCTTGAATGGAGACATGGCAAACGTCGTCCAGAAGTTTTTGTGGATACCAAGCCTGGGACAACCGGATCCCCTTTACATCTTACCCATCTTAACCGTATTGGCTACTTTTCTGACCCAGAAATTGACCATGGTCGCACAAGAAGGGACGATGGACGAGTCTACGGCGGGAACGCAAAAAACCATGTTGTACATGATGCCGATCATCATTGGGGTGACGGCCATTCGTTTCCCCGCAGGGGTGGCCTTGTACTGGGTGGTGCAAAACATCTTCACCATGGTGCAACAATTTATCATGCTGAGACGCCCTTACGAACAAATTGACCCCTTAGAAGCCCAAAGAAAGTTGGAAACGGCAAAAAGGGAAGAGAAAAAACAAAGACGGGATCAGCGCAAACAACAACAGGAAATGCGTGCAGAAGCCATGGGCATGCCCACTAAAAAGAAAAATCGTCCATCCCAAAGGAGCAATCCGCAGACAAAACGCAAAACCATTACCAAGGTACCGGGCAGAAAAGATAGGGATTAACTTTTGCAAAAGAGATTCACTAATGGAGAAAATCAATGATAGATAAAGTGATCGGTACCGGCCGAACCGTGGAAGACGCTGTCAACGACGGTTTGACCCAATTAGCCGTTACCAAGGAAGAAGTCGAAGTAAAAATCATCCAAGAACCCACAGCCGGTGTATTGGGCTTATTTGGAAAAAAAGAAGCCATTGTCGAAGTGACCTTGCTGGATTTATACAATCCCGAAAAAATAGCCTACGATTTTTTAACGGAAATCGTAGAAGCTATGGATGTTACCTGCGACATCGAGACGCAACTGGAAGAAGGGGTTTTAAATATTGAATTTTCCGGCCCGAGAATGGGTATTTTAATCGGACGTCGAGGCCAAACCTTGGATTCTTTGCAGTATTTGACGGGTTTGGTGGTTAACAAAGGTGGCGAGTCCTATACCAGAGTGATGCTGGACACGGAAAACTACCGTGAAAAGCGCAAAAAAACCTTGGAAAACCTAGCGGATAAAATCGCCTCCAAGGCCATTCGTTACCGTAAAAAAATGATCTTGGAACCCATGGACCCGTACGAAAGAAGGATCATCCATTCCCATTTACAAGATCATGCGCAAGTGTACACTTATAGCGAAGGGGAAGACCCTTATAGAAAAGTTGTCGTGATGTTAAAGGACGAGCGACAGTAATATCACAAAGATCGCCGTGTGGCGTCGTAAAGGGCTGTCGACAGCCCTTTTTTATTAGAAAAAGGAAAAAAAATATGCATCGACAATACCTCTCAGAGGATACCATTGCCGCTGTTGCCACCGGCATGGGCAGTTCGGGCATCGGCATTATCCGCATCAGCGGTCCCGAAGCTGTCTCTGTGGCTTCAAAAATCTTTACCCCCAAGGGTTCTCAAAACCTAGAAACCTGTGAAAGCCATAAACTGCTTTACGGGCATATTGTTGATCCTCAAACCGCCCAAAGGGTCGACGAAGTTTTGGTTTCCAAAATGAAAGCCCCCCACACTTATACCAGAGAAGACGTGGTAGAAATTAACTGCCATGGGGGGATCGTTCCCATGCAAAAGACCTTGGCTCTGGTCTTGCAAGAAGGGGTACGTTTGGCAGAACCCGGAGAATTTACCAAAAGGGCTTTCTTAAACGGCCGCTTGGATTTAACCCAAGCGGAAGCCGTGATGGACATCATCGGCGCAAAATCTGAAAAAAATTTACAACTGTCCCTATACCAATTGGAAGGGGCGCTTTCTAAAAGCATCGACGCAATGGAAGACACCCTCATTGATTTGCTATCCTTCATCGAAGCCAATATCGACTACCCCGAATACGATATCGAAGAAGTGAGCGAAACCCGTTTGGTTGAGACGGTGTCGGCGCTTGTCAAAAAGACCAAGGCCTTATTGGAAGGGGCACAAACCGGTAGAATTTATAAAGAAGGCATCGCCACCTTGATATTGGGAGAGCCCAATGTGGGAAAATCCTCCTTACTCAACGCCTTGCTCATGAGTGAGCGGGCCATCGTCACGGAAATTCCGGGCACCACCAGAGACATCATCGAGGAGACCGTTACCATTCAAGGCATTCCCTTTAAACTCATCGACACCGCAGGCATTCGTGAAACGGACAATATCGTGGAGCAGATCGGTGTGGACAAGGCGGTAGATTGGATAGAACGGGCGGATTTAATTTTATTCATGCACGATATCAACAAGCCCATCGATGCAGAAGACCAAGCGCTTTTGGACCTGGTAGCCAATCGCCAAACCCTTTACCTCGCCAACAAAGCGGACAATCTGAATACCGCAGATGAAGGCAAACTCGGATCCCCTTGGATGCCCATCTCTGTTTTAGAGGGTCACAACATCGATCGCTTAAAAGAACAGATGGCTGCGGTGGTGTTGAGTGGAAAGGTCAGCGCTGAGTCCGATTTTCTCATCACCAATGTGCGCCACATTCGCCTGTTGGAATTATTTCAAAGGGCTTTGGAGCAAGCCTTGGAGACGCTGGATTCGGGCATGCCCCTGGAGATGATTTCCATCGATTTACAGGATGCCCTCGCTTATTTGCGAGAAATTTCCGGAAAGCAAATCGATGAAGCGGTCATCCACCGTATTTTTGAAAACTTTTGTGTAGGAAAGTAGGACGAACCATGACTTATTTTGCGGGAAATTACGATGTCATCGTTGTCGGTGCCGGCCATGCCGGCAGCGAGGCGGCCTTGGCCAGCGCTCGTTTAGGACAAAAAACCCTTCTGTTAACCATCAATCTCGATGCGGTGGCCATGCTCCCATGTAACCCCTCCATAGGCGGAACGGGAAAGGGACATTTGGTGCGGGAAATCGATGCACTGGGTGGTGAGATGGGGAAAATCATCGATCAAACCATGATCCAATGCCGCATGCTGAACACCGGCAAAGGCCCGGCTGTACACTCCTTGCGCGCACAGACCGATAAGTGGGATTATCAAAATGCCATGCGCTCGGTCATTGAAAACCAAGATAACCTGACCTTAAAACAACAAGAAGCTGTGGAGTTGTTCGTAGATGGGGGTAAGGTAAAGGGCGTTGGGGTTCAAACCGGAGCCGTTTATCACGGCAAAACCGTTATTTTGTGTACCGGTACCTATTTACGGGCAAAAATATTTATCGGAGAAACTCAATTTTACGGCGGCCCCGGTGGGTTAGCGCCGTCCATGGCCTTTTCAGACAGTTTGGAGAAGTGTGGCATACCTCTGCAGCGGTTTAAAACCGGAACGCCGGCACGGGTGGACAAACGGACCTTGGATTTCTCTAAAATGAGCGTCCAAGAAGGGGATGTTCCCATCGTGCCCTTCTCCTTTGATACCGAGGCCATCGACATCGAGCAGATACCCTGTTACCTCACCTATACCAACGAGGAAGGGCACCAAATTATTCGGGAAAACATCACCCGTTCGCCTCTGCACTTGGGGGATATCAAAGGCGTGGGGGCTCGCTATTGCCCCTCTATCGAAACAAAGGTGGAGCGCTTTGCCGACAAGGACAGACACCAAGTCTTCATCGAGCCGGAAGGGCGTTACAGCAACGAACTTTACGTTCAGGGCATGTCCTCCTGCCTGCCGGAAGAAGTGCAAATTTCTGTGTACCGCACGGTACCCGGTATGGAAAAGGTGGAGATCATGCGCCCTGCCTATGCCATCGATTACGATTGCATTATTCCGGGAAATTTAACCGCCTCCCTAGAATATATGGGAATAGAGGGTTTATTTTGCGCGGGACAAATCAACGGCACTTCCGGTTACGAGGAAGCCGCCGCACAAGGGTTGATAGCGGGAATCAACGCCGTACATAAAATTCAGGGCAAACCACCGCTGATCTTGGACCGCTCCCAAGCCTATATCGGCGTACTCATCGATGATATCATCACCAAGAGTGCCGACGAACCCTACCGCATGATGACCTCCCGTTCCGAATACCGATTGTTGCTCCGTCAAGACAATGCGGATTTACGCCTGACGCCCACGGGCTATGACATCGGTTTGATTTCCGAAGAGCGGTATCAGCGTTTTTTAAAGAAACGAGAACAGATCGAAGCGGAAAAACAGCGCCTGCAACAGGTGTTGGTGCGACCGGAAACGGAAGTCAACAGCTGGCTAGCCAGCTTGGGACAACCGAATCTAAAAAATACCTTCTCCTTGGCGGAGCTGTTAAAACGCCCCCAAATTACCTATGCCAATAGCCGCTTGGTGGACCCCCAGCGACCGGAGTTGCCCCAACCGGTTTGGGAGCAAGTGGAGGTCCAAATCAAGTACGCTGGCTATATCGACAAACAAATTGGACAGGTGCGACAATTCCAAAAACTGGAAAACAAACGTTTGGCCACGGACTTGGATTATCGCGCCATTCATGGCCTTCGCATTGAAGCCATCGAAAAACTCTGCAGCATCCGCCCCGAATCCGTCGGGCAAGCTGGCAGAATCTCCGGGGTATCCCCTGCGGATATTTCCGTTTTATTGGTTTATTTAGATCAGCAGAAACGATTAAAGGAAGGAAGTGGCGATGACCACAGCTGAGAAAATCATGCAAGCCTGTGAGGCCAAACACATCGTATTGAGCCCTTTACAGGGGCAACAATTGGCAGACTACATGGTGGGGCTTCTGGATATTAACCGATCCATCAACCTGACTCGCATTGTAGAAGAGGATGAATTCATCGAAAAAAATATTGTGGATTCCTTGATGTTGACTGTGCAGACCGCACCGGAGCCCAAAACAATTTTGGATTTAGGGACCGGTGGCGGTTTTCCGGGGGTGCCCCTGGCCATTTACTATCCCCAAGCCCAGGTGACCTTGGTGGACGGTACCGCCAAGAAATTGCGAGCCGTGTCGGAGCTTTGCGATCAAATTGGCCTGTCCAATGTGTCGACCATTCACGCCCGAGGCGAAGTGCTGGCCCACGATAAAAAACACCGTCAACGCTACGATTGGGTGGCTGCGCGGGCTGTGGCCAATATGGCCATCCTGTCCGAAATCTGTTTGCCCTTCCTGCGCAAAGGTGGTGTTTTCTTTGCCATGAAAGGTGAAAATTATCGAGAAGAGTTGGCCTTTGGCGATAAAAGTATCGCGATTAACGGCGGTAGGCTAGAGGAAATCACACCCTATTTCTTACTGCAAAGGGAAGTACTTCATGTTATAATACGGGTGATTAAAGAAAAAAAAACACCGGCGCGTTATCCCCGTCCTTTTAAGAAAATAAAAGAGCAATACGGAACCCTCTCCTAGATGGTTTCTTGTTCGGAGCATCCACAGGTGGCGATGTATTTGGAGGCGAACATGACCCAACTCATCCAAAACGAAATTTTATCTCTTTCGGTTGATAAAATATTACCGAATCCCAACCAACCAAGAAAACATTTTGATCTTACTTTGTTGGATGAGTTGGCCGACTCCATTAAAACCTATGGAGTTTTGACGCCACTCCATGTCCGATTGATTGGCGATGATCTTTACGAATTGGTATCGGGAGAACGTCGCTTGCGAGCGGCGCAAATTGCAGGGCTTACCCATATTCCGGCTATGTTGGTGCAAGTGACCGACGAGGACTCCGCGATCATCGCGATCATGGAAAACATTCAAAGGGAAAACCTCACCTATATGGAAGAGGCTCAAAGCTATGTGCAATTGATGAATTATTATCACTTAACCCAAGAAAAAATTGCCAAAGTGTTGGGAAAATCCCAATCTTTTATAGCCAATAAGATTCGTTTGCTCAAATTAGATCCGGAGATCATCGCCTTACTCAATGAACACGGGCTGTCCGAACGCCATGCCCGAGCGCTTTTGCGACTGCCGGACCCTCAATTACAAAAAGAAGTGTTGGAACAGGTTGTCAACAAAGACTTAAATGTCAAATCCACCGAGGGGATCATCGAAAAAATTCGGAACAGTATTTTGGTCAATAACTACGAAGAGCCCATCACGCCGGATAAAAAAGCGCGGGTCAAATCCTTTATTTCTGCACAGATTTACATCAATACCATTAAAACCGCCTTTAAAGCGGTAAAAAGTAGTCGCAAAGACGCTACCTATCAAGAAGTCGAAAAGAAAGATTCTATCGAAATTAGAATCAGCATTCCCAAGTAAGAAGGCGATCATGGCAAAAATCATTGCAATATTTAATCAAAAAGGGGGGGTGGGTAAAACCACCACCAACATGAATTTGACCACAGCCATCTCCATGCTTGGTAAAAGGGTGCTTTCAGTGGATATCGATGCTCAGGGCAATACGACCTCGGGTTTTGGTATCGACAAAAACGCCTTGGAGAACAATATCTACGACGCTTTGATAGAAGGGCAGGATGTTAAGGGATTGATCTTGACCACCAATTATAAAAACCTTCATATCTTACCTGCCAATATGGATTTGGCCGGTTCAGAAATCGACTTGACCGCCATGGCCAATCGGGAACTGCGCCTTAAAAAAATTCTGACGCCGGTAATGGGTTATTACGATTACATCTTCATCGATTGCCCGCCCTCCTTGGGGTTGCTCACCGTCAACGCGTTGGCGGCAGCCCACTCCGTGCTCATTCCCATTCAATGCGAATTTTACGCCTTGGAGGGAGTCGCACAATTGATGAACACCATCCAAATGGTGAAGCAGGGTTTAAACCCCCGCTTGGAGATAGAAGGGGTGTTGATGACCATGTACGACGGTCGAACCAACTTATCTGTGCAGGTGGTGGACGAAGTTAAGGCTTATTTTAAAGACAAGGTATATGATACCCTTATTCCGCGAAATGTCCGATTGGCGGAGGCGCCGTCCTTCGGGCAAACCATCTTTGAATACGCGGAAAAGTCCAAGGGTGCGGAGGCCTATGCGGCCTTCGCTCAGGAATTTATGGAAAGGCAAAGCCCATGAGTGCAAGAAAAGGCTTGGGTCGCGGACTCAGCAATTTACTCCCCGATTCATTAATGACAACCATCGAAGACAGCGATGAGGAGCAACTCATCGTCAAAGTGGCGACCAATCGCTTGCGCCCCAATCCCAACCAACCGCGAAGGGATTTTGCTCTGGAAGAATTGGAAGGTCTGGCAGCCTCCATTAAAGAACAGGGCATCATCCAACCCTTAACCGTTGTTCGAGAGGATAATGCTTATACCATCGTCTCCGGCGAACGCCGTTGGCGGGCTTCGGAAATGGCGGGTATCAAGGAAGTTCCGGTCATGGTGCGCAACCTGGACTCTCAGGAAATCATGGAAATCGCCCTGATCGAAAACATCCAACGGGTGGATTTGAACGCCATCGAAGAGGCACAAGCCTATGCCGCCCTCATGGACAATTTTAATTTAACCCATGGGGAAATCGCCATACGGGTGGGGAAGGGCAGAGCCGCCATTACCAATAGCTTAAGGCTTTTGAACTTACCGCAACCCCTCATGGACCAAATCGCTCAAGGGGCGCTCACGGCCGGCCACGGTCGCGCTCTTTTGGGTTTGGAAGAGGAAAAAGAGATTTTGGAAGCGGCAAAAAAAATTATCCAAGAGCAATTGAGCGTTCGAGAAACGGAAGCCTTGGTTAAAAAAATGAAAACCTTAAAGGAAGAAGAGCCTGCCGAGTCTAAGCCTAAGGCAAAGGACCCCTATATTGAAAACTTGGAAAATTGGCTGGTTCATCATTACAACACCAAGGTCGAAATATCGGATCGCAATTACAAGGGGAAAATTACCCTGTCTTACCACTCTTTAGATGAACTCAACAATCTACTGGATTTATTGGGTTATGAGGAATAATATGAGAAGCAATTATCAAGTCAATCAATGGATGAATCCCATTGCTGCTGCACTATTGGGCAATGTTCTGTACATACTTTTAGTGTTGGGCATCAAGGAAGTCGGAAAATTCTTTCCAATCGGCGGCACAGTTAATTTAATCTACAATTTGGTGGCCATGGGCATTGCCCTTTTGTTCTGGATGTTGTATTTTGCCTATATAACGCGAAACATCATCGATAAACGCCACGGCGGTTTTTTTAAATACATCTTTTTAACGAACCTGCCTATTTTTATTTTTGTAGGTGTAACCACTTTTTTAACCTATTATTCGGATGTTCAAGGCTTTTCTGCCAATTGGAATGCCTTTAACTTTGTCGTTGCACCCAGTTTGTTTTGGTTTTTACCCTTTGGTGCCGTCACCTATGTCTGGGATACGATCTCCTTGCCGTTGTGGGTGTATCCTTACCTCGCATTGTTGCTCATCCTGCTCTTTCAGTCCTTGGGTATCGCCCTGACGGGGCAATACAGACGTAAAATTTTGCACTTTACGCAAGAACGCCTCAAACGACTGGAGGAACAAGAAGCGGCGGACTATGCACAGCTCACAGCTAAAGCCATTCAATTGCAACAGATTGCCCACCAAGATCGAAAGAAAAAGAAGAAAAAAATCGATAAAAGCCGCGTTTGGGAAAGAGACAGCACCCAAATCGTTTATACGGAAAGCTTTGATCTCGTCACAGACGAGATGATCGAAGCTTACAATCAACAACAAAAAGAGCAGCCGGAGGCAATTGTGGAAGTGGAAGAGGCAGACACGCCCTTGCCGGAGGCCACCGTTCCGGAGGAACCGTCCCATGCTTCACGACCCGACGGGGAACATTTTATACCCTCGGATCACGCAGCCTCGGTGCAGTCCCAAGAAGATGCAGAAGCACTGCCGGAGGGAATGTTCGTCCCTGCTCAAAAACGTGAGGACAACGCCGAGCAAGCGCCCGAAGCCTCGGATACCGAGGACAAGCAGGAAACTCCCGACAGTCCCATAGAAGAACAACTGGACGAATCGAAAATGAAAAGCAAAAACATTCAAGCGGAATTGGATAAAATCCGAGACTTGATCAACTGCGGAAAATTAAAATGAGCACCATCGACTTGATTTGTGCCGGTGTTTTTATCGGCTACGCTTTATTGGGTTATTGGAAAGGAGCAATAAGAACTCTCATCGATATGGTGGGTCTTATTGCTTCTTTTGTCCTGGCCATCACGGTGGCACCGGTCATTGCCCGGTGGGTCTTGGATCACCCCCAGTGGTCTTTACAGCTACACAGCGCCTTGGCGACCATCGTAGCCAAATTGCTCTTAGCCGGCAAAGGTAACCGCTTTTTGTCCAGTGTTCTCTCTCCGGAGATCTTCAATGCGCTGCAATCGGGACAAAGCATCGGAGAACCAGAACTGGCCCTAGTCCTAAAAGATTATATGTCTCCTTTAGCCGGTATCGCAGTACAGATGGTGGTATTCGGCGCTGTTTTTATCGTGTTTGGTTTTGTCATGACTTTTTTGAGACGTCTGGCGAGAAAAACCAACGACTTGCCCATTATCGGTGCTGTCAATCGCGGGTTGGGCATGGTATTAGGAGGCATCAAGGGAATGGCCCTGGTGGTTGTGGGCTTGGCCTTTCTTTATTTTGGCGCCCTCATCGGCCAGAATTTACCGATGCTGACCACCTTGGAGCAAGGCCAGCTGACGGGGCCGGTTATTTTCTGGTTGTCCCAATTCATCACATAAGGAGGTTGACTTGAACACAATACAGAAGGATTCCCCCATGGGCATTGTCGCTGAAGCGACAGGTGCAACCGGATTTTTACAACAATTGATAGGGAGAATCGACCCTTGGTTGATTTTAGAGAAAGCGATCTCCCTGTTGGTCATCGCTTTGTTGACGGTTGTCGTTTTGAAAATTGCCACACACATCATCGACAGAGTTTTCGATAAGAAAAAAACCGATGTGGACAGTTCACAAATGAGGCGTACCGTCACCTTGAACAACAGTACCAAAACCTTTATCCGATCGCTGATCCTCTTGGCAGCTGTTTTAATCGCCCTATCTCTTTTTATCGATGTGGGCGCCATTGTGGCAGTGGCCGGTGTGGGTACCTTGGCCATCGGTCTTGGCGCCAAGGGGCTGGTGGAGGATTTGATGGCGGGTTTTGTCATCATCTTGGAAAACTATTTCGACGTAGGGGACTACGTTACCATAGAATCTCAATACGGGATGATTGAAAGCATCGGTATTCGCACCACCACCATTCGAAAAACAACCGGCGAGTTGTTTATCATTCAAAACGGTCAAATCGATCGGGTTCTCAATCACTCCAAGGGTGCTATTTTGGGAACCGTGCGCATCGACGTTTCCTACGATGAAAACTTGGTCCAGGTCTTTCAAATCTTGGATCATTTGATGCCGCGGTTGTACGAAGAACGTCCGGAACTTTTTATGGAACTACCGGAAGTCTTCGGCGTGAGCGACACCAAACCCTCCAGCTTGGAAATCAGTATTTATGCACAATGTACTGCTGCTTTGAAAATACGCTGTGAAGCCTACATTCGAAAGAGAATTTTGGAAACCTTTGTAGAAGAGAACATCGCCTTCCCCTACGAGGTGATCACCCTACAGGAACCGGATAAAGAAGGAAATAAAGGAAACGCCCATGGACAATAGAAAAACATACCAAAAAGGAGATATGGTCACCTTGAAAAAGGGCCATCCCTGTGGTGCCAACCGCTGGGAAATTATCCGTACCGGTGTCGATTTTAAGCTGAAATGCGATGGCTGTGGCCATGTGATCATGATGCCGAGAATCAAATTCTTAAAACAAGTCAAATAAGTCGGATTCTGCGCTTAGGGGACGACCCTTAAAAAAATGCAATGATGGTGAAAAAGAATATTTTGTTGTGATTTTGACTTGTATTTTAATCCGGTAATCGATATAATGAACAATGCTGTATCCTTGCGCATCTGTATAGAGATACGCCAACAGTCCATAAGGAGGTAAAAAAATGAGAGCATATGAAACCCTAGTGGTCTTTCGTCCTGATCTAGAGCAGGAAGCTGTCGCTGAACTCGTATCCACTCTGAAGATGATGATTGAAAAAGTCGGAGAAGTAGAGATGGAAGACGATTGGGGCAGCCGTAAATTAGCTTATATGATCGACGACAAATACACAGAAGGTCATTACTACTTGATACATTTCAAGACCGATGACACTGCTTTGTTGGAAGATTTAGATCACATTTACAAAGTGAATGACGCTTTTATTCGCTCAATTGTCATTAAACGAGATTAAACGAGAAAAGTAGAGGAATACCGTGAATAAAGTAATGTTAGTCGGAAGGTTGACCAGAGATCCCGAATTAAAAACAACCGGAACCGGAAAAAGTGTGGCGACCTTTAGCTTAGCAGTGGATCGTCGCTTCAAATCGGAAGGGCAACCAACTGCAGATTTTTTCAATATCGTGGCCTGGGGTAAACAGGCGGAAATTATTTGTCAATACCTTTCCAAAGGACGTCAATTGGCAATTAGCGGACGTCTCCAAACCCGATCTTATACAGCACAGGACAACACCAAACGTTATGTAACCGAGGTGGTATTGGAAGAATTTACCTTTATCGGTTCCGCAAGAGATTCCAGCTATCGGGATAACGACGTATCATCAC
The DNA here is from genome assembly GCA_012522805.1 of Eubacteriaceae bacterium. Classification (GTDB taxonomy): domain Bacteria; phylum Bacillota; class Clostridia; order Eubacteriales; family Eubacteriaceae; genus JAAYJS01. The sequence continues at coordinate 119,390 of JAAYJS010000016.1, forward strand.
AGCGTGAACCCGCGTCATCCGGTCTTCCAATGGACGATTTCGATGACGAGTTTAAAATTCTGGGCGATGACGACGATGTTCCCTTCTAAAAGGACAGCGCTGAGCCAAGCCTAGAAGACCTATCACTAGAGGAGGAAAATATGGGAATGAGACCACCCTTCAGAAGAAGGAGAAGAGTTTGCGAATTTTGCGAAAGAAAAGACGAAGCGGTCGATTATAAAGATGTCGCAACCCTTCGTAAATACATTTCGGAACGGGGAAAAATTTTGCCGAGACGTGCCACCGGTACATGTGCCAAACATCAGCGCAAAGTGACGGAAGCCATTAAACGTGCACGCAACGTCGCACTTTTACCCTATCAATCCAATTAATAAAAAGAGGTCGGGTTAAAAGCCCGCCTATTACAAAATCACCCTTTCAAAACCATTCATCTTGGTTTCGAAAGGGTGATTTTTAATTGCAAGCGGTTTTCGGTGTGTCAACCGGCAGGTCTGACCTATTTGTTTTGTTTTGATTGAAAAGGGATACCAAATTGACGGCACACCATTTGGGCAGCCCTGCGTCCCGATACCAAGGCCGAGGGCAGCCCCCCTGGTAAAAGGGTGCGGTGGCCGGCAAAGTAAAGGCTTTGCACATTCTTTAAGGTGCAGGGGCATGAGGGAATGCTTTGCCCAACGTCCAAGGTCGACATCCAAGCGCCCCGGGTGGCCCCGGTGTAGCTTTCGTAAGTCAATGGGGTGGCGATATCCACAACTTCGATGTGGCCTTCAATTTGAGGAGCGTGTCGACACAACGCCCCCAGCACTTCATCGGCAAGCCTTTGCTTTTCTGCTTGATAACGCCCTTGTGCCTTTGCTGTCTTCCAATAATCGTAGCTGTCTCCCATCAAGGTGGTGGTTACAGCGGTGCAACCCTCCGGAGCATAGGTCGGGTTCTGAGTATAGCAGTGAAAGCCTAAACTTCGGTAAACGTGGGGACCGATGGCAATGGGCTCATCGAGGACAAATCCGGGAATTTCCTTGATTAGAGTTTGGAGGCCGATACCGATAAAACAACAATTGGTGGGCTTGGCCCTTTCCTTCAGTTTTAAAAACCATGGATCGGTGATGGGAAAATCCAATAATTTCTCTGCTGCCAAGGTTTCAGCGGTGACGATGAGGGCAGGGGCATTGAGGATTTTGTCCCGGATTCGAACCCCCACGGCCTTGCCGTTTTCCCGGACAATACCGTGGACCTTTGTTTGGTAGCGTATCTCTCCACCCATGGCGGTAAAGGTATCCGCCATGCGTTTGGCAAAAGCCAAAGAGCCGCCTTGGGGGTAGCCCCCATCCCCTGAGGCCATGGTGGCCAGCATTGCCCGCCTGACAATACTATCGCTGATTCGCCCCATCCCCTGAGGCCATGGTGGCCAGGCTAAAGAGCAAAGAGGCTGCGCTGTAGTCTTCCGGTACCAGGGTACCCAGCACCAGTTGAATACCGGGATGCTTAAAGTGCGACAAGTAATCCGTCACCGTCAATCGGTTGGCTCTAGCCATAAGGGGCAAGGAGGGCATCATTTTTAAAATCGTACCCAGAGAAGATCTGCGAGGTCCGACTACAGAAACACCTCTCATGTCGCTTATGGGCATTGCCACCCGGGTATAACGCCTGATATCTCTGATCAAACCCTTGGTTGTTGCCGCATCTTCGGGGGATATGTCGTCAAAATGTTTTTGAAGCTTTTGAAGGTCTCGATAGAGAAAAATCCTTTGTCCTTCATGTTGGACCGATCTGTAGGGGTCGTCGTAATACAGCTTGACGGTATCATCCAAAGCACCGACTTCCCGCCACAATGTGTGCAAGGGGTTTTGAGGGGATGAGCCCGTCAGCCAATGCAATGCCCCTTCAAACAAATAACCTTTTCGTCGCCAGCTGGTACACATACCCCCGGGAAGGGTGTGTTGTTCTAAAATAGTGACGTTTAAGCCACTGCGTTGTGCATAGATACCCGCCGCCAAGCCGGCGATGCCTGCACCGATGATCAGTAGATGCTTGCTCAAAAAGAACCTCCATAGTCAATTTTGGATGTATCAGAGATGGTATCCAGAAGTATAACCCAAAAATGTGATGTTCAAGTAAAACTTAGATGATGAAAAGATGAAATAGCTTGAGTCATAGACCGGCGAACAGCACCATTTTTAAGATCCCTTTAAGTCGTGATCCCATGGATGCCGCAAAAAATATCTTTGATCCCGGAGCAATTTTTAAAGAGTAGCAGGTGCTTTTCTCATAAACCTTGAATAATCGCGGTTCCCACCGCTTACCGATTTAAAGATGAAAGAAAGGGTAGTGCATTTTAATATTATTTACCCTGTTGTCTCAATAAAAAACACATCCTTCAACCATTTTTGTCGGAACGCTTGTTTGTGATAACATCTTATCACATGTGGAAAAATTTTGTCTGCTTTATTCGTAAAAAATAATCGATAATTTTTAAATGCACGGATAAAGAGTGTTTTTAAAGGAATATGCTTCGTAAAACAAGCCAGAATACAAGTTATTATTTTTTTGACACAATCTGAGAGAGGTGCTAAGATCAAAGTGACATCACCGATTCAAGATTGGCGATGAAAAAAGATATTTTGCGCTATTTTGCGTTGAATATCAAAATTGAGGAGGGTTTCCATGGCAAAAATAATGATCAGTCCGGGAAAATATGTACAGGGTAAAGGGGAATTACAACAATTGGGTACTTATGTGGCACGATAAAGTCCATATAATTGTGTAAAAGTTAAAAGGCCATGTAACAGCCCTTTTTACGGTACAATGTTTTTAACCACAAAAACATACCCAGGAGGACGTTACATGACCCAAGTACATTTTACACTG
>JAAYJS010000017.1 GCA_012522805.1 Eubacteriaceae bacterium
AATGAAGCGACCAAAGGCCGCCCAAAAACATCAACACATCAGAAGAAAACTCGTAGGTGAAAGCCACCTTTTTTTAAAGAAAATATTGGAGCTGGAGCGGGTTGCAAAGTCCGATATGTCCATTTTGCTTTTAGGGGAAAGCGGTACGGGAAAAACGCTAATAGCCAAACATATCCACGATTGTAGCGACCGGGCCTACGGACGCTTTATGTCCATTAATTGCGGTGCCATACAGAAAAACCTCATCGAAAGCGAGTTGTTCGGTTACGCGCCGGACTCTTTTACGGGAGCCAGTGCTAAAGGAAAAAAAGGCCTCTTTGAGCTGGCCAACAAAGGCACCGTTTTTTTAGATGAAATTGGAGATTTACCCATAGAGTCTCAGGTTAAGCTGCTCCATGCTATAGAGAACAAATCTTACCTACCGGTTGGAGGGACGGAAGCAGTGGAGGTGGATGTGCGCATCATCGCAGCGACGAATAAAGATATTAAAGCGGCTATTGCAGAGAAAACCTTTCGAGAAGATCTCTACTGGCGAATAGGTACCTTCGAAAGCCATTTACCGCCTTTAAGGGAACGAAGAGAAGATATTTGCCCCTTGGCATTGCGATTTTTAAAAGATTTAAATTTAAAATACGTCACCAACAAGGTTTTTGATACCGTCACCTTATTGACTTTGCTCAACTACGATTGGCCGGGCAATGTCAGGGAGTTAAAAAATGTGATCGAGCGTATCTTTGTGTTGACCAGTGGCAGCATCATTTACGAAAACAAAATACCTGAGGAGATGCGCCTTCAGACAGCTCAAATGAGCGGGAAAAGGCGAATCCATTACGATCAAATCATCGATCAACTCAAAGCGTACATCATACAGGACTGTTATCAACGCAAAAAAACCACCGTTGCTGTGGTAAAAGAGCTCGGCATTTCTCAACCTAAAGCCAGCCGATTAATTCGAAAGTACTGTAGCGACTGCCAATGATGCTTAAAGAATTGGATTTAAGGCATTGGGAGAACAAGCTTTACTTCGTGGTAAAGGTGTTTTCTTTCGGTATGATTCTGCATGGTCCCGTGATATAATAATTAGATAAACACGAGACGCGTAAGGACCAGTGACCAAAGTCCTTAGATAAAATGAAGAAAGGAAACGAATGAAGTTACGATATTCATTTTCCGATCCATTGGAATGTGGTCAAATCCACGAGTATTCATTGGATATTCTGAAGAACACAGGTATTATAATTTACTCTCCCAGGGCGAGGGATCTTTTTGCGAGTAAAGGTGCGAAAGTGGACGGTCATAAAGCTTTCATCCCTGAAAAAATGGTTGAAGAAGCCCTCGATACAGTGCCGTCTTCCTTTTATCTAAAAACTTCGGAAAGAAAGGTAACGATAGGCGAAGGGGATCTCTGCAAACTGCCAATTTACGGAGCGGTGTATGTGAGTCGCAACCATCAGGTCAGCCTTGGAAAAAGAAAAAATTTTATTGAGATCTCAAAGCTCAACCACAGCAACGATCTTTTGGACATGTCTTGCCCTTATATATTGGAGCCTTCAGATATTCCCATAGATTATCGTGAAAGATACAGAATGTTGATGACCTTAAAATATTCTGATAAACCCACCTATTCCATTACCCAAAATTTTAGAACGGCCAAATGGAGCATTGATCTGACAAAAAAGTTTTACGATGACGACGAAAATTATCTGTTGATTGGAAATGTCAATCTCTCTTCGCCCATCATGATGGGACAAGGCACAGGAGATGTGATCATTGCCCACGGATTGGAAAACCAACCGATTATGATTGCTTGCGGATCCGGCTTAAGCGGATTGACAGCGCCCCCAATGCCCGCATCGAATTATTTGCTCAATAATGCGGCGGTATTGTCCGGGATCGTATTGTCTCAAATTGTACAGCCGGGCTTACCCGTCATATACGGTTTTCCACTTTTTGCGACCAATCCTTACACCGCAGGCATTGCGATGGGAGAAGCCAACACGGCGCTGTTTACCATGATGGCAGCAGAAATGGGGCGTTTTTATGATATTCCAAGTAGAGCCGGAGGAAACTTTACCGATTCGACAATATTGGATTATCAAAGTGGTTTTGAGAGTTTTATGAATTTGTTTTCTTCCCTCTTTTCCGGTGTGGATTGTTTAATGCATACCTTGGGAACGGATAATGGAATGAATTCCTTTAACTACAACAAATACATTATGGACGAATATCTCTTTCAATTAGTGGAGAGGTATATCAACGGCTTGGATATCAATGACGTAACCATGATGCCCGAAGAAATACATAAAACGGGAAGCGGTGGCAACTACATCAATATTCGGAATTTAAAATTAATACGCAAACAATACAAACCTTACCCATTTTTTGCCAAAGATCAAGATTTGCAATCGGTTTTCAAGCAAACGGATAAAATCATCGAAGAGCGTTTAAGAAATTACGTAGGTCCGACTCTTACAAAGGAACAAAATCGCATCATAGAAGAGTCTTTGCCTGAGGTTTATATTGATTAGGAGGTTTTAATGCTAGATGCCATCAAGACGGCAGTCGTAAAATTGGAAGAAAAAAAAGTAATCAAACTTGTGAAATACGCAATTAAAAAAGGCAACACCCAAAGAGAAATCATCGAGGCGGTTCAATCCGGGTTGGATACTGTCGGTTATTATTACGAAGACGGACGCTACGGTGTCACCGATTTGATGATGGCCGGCATTATTTTTGAAGAAATACTGGAAATCGAGTCTTTAAAACTTCAAAACAACACACCGGAAGAAGCGATCGGAAAAATTTTATTGTGTACGATCGAATACGATGTTCACGATATTGGAAAATCGATTTTTAAAAGTATTGCTCTGATGTCCGGCTTTGACGTCATTGACTTGGGAATCGATGTATCTCCAATTGTCCTTTTGGAAGAGACCATTAAGCAAAAACCGGACATCATTGCGATTTCTTCCATCATGTCCACGGGGGCAAAACATATGAAAGAAGCCAACGATCTTTTGGTTTCAAGGGGTATTCGAGATCAAGTTAAAATTTTAATCGGTGGTTTGTCTACTCACAACGAAGCGGTGGACTACGTGGGGGCAGACATGTTTACAAAAAACGTTTATGAAGGTGTCGGTGTATGTAAAATGTGGATGGAAAGGGGTGGGTCCAATAAACTATAAATACGATGAAATAGGCGATAGGATCAAACACAAAATTCAACAGGGAATTTGGCAAGTCAATACCCCTTTGCCACCGGAGAACACACTGGCTGAGGAGTACGCCGTATCCAGAATTACGATACGTCACGCTTTAAGAAAATTAATTGAGGAAGGCTATATCTACTCCATACCCGGTAAGGGCAACTACGTATTAGAAAAAACCAACGATAAATATATTTTTCAAATCACTCCGGAAAATATTTTAAAAAATTCCTACGACCATTCGGAATTATTGGGATCTGAGATCATACGCCCCTCTATCGATTTGGTGTATCTGTTACGGGTAGCGCCGGATTCTCGCATTATCCGTACCAATTGGTTGTTGTACAAAAACAAACTACCTGTGGCCTATGATACTCAGTATATCCCATATTTTGCAGGGATCCCCCTTTGGCAAGAAGGCTTTACATACAAAAGCATCTCAGAGATTGTCAACCCTCGAAATCAGTTTTCTGAATCGATACACATCACATCGAAGTTATGTGAGACAAGAGTGGCTGAAAAACTGGAAGTACCGGAAAAATCTCACGTTGTCTTGATTACACATATCATCACTGATGACGGTGAACCGATCGGCATGAGAAGATTGTATATCACAAAAGAAGCGTGTCGTTTAACAGGTCAATCCTATTTAGCGTGAGAATTGGGTAGAATATGAAAATTAAAATTGTTGATCGGATCAGTAATGACATCATCGATTCCATTCATAATGGTGGACTAAAACCTGGCGACAAATTAGCACCTTATAGCGAATTGGCAAAACAATACGGCACCAGCATTGTAACTGTCCGAAAAAGCATATCTTCCTTGGTCAATAAAGGCTATATCACCACTGTGGAACGCGTGGGTGCCTTTGTAAAAGAATGGAAAAAGGATACTTTTTTAGTCAGCTTCGCCCCACAGACCAGTTTAAATGAAGAGATTACGCGATATCGCTTAGAAAGCATCAACCTTTCATTGATCCGGATGAAGAACTCTAAAATCGAGCAAAAGGGGCTGGAGATCAGACATATCTTTTACTCGGACGTTATTCCACTTTCCTATCAAGTGATCACCTTACTTTTAAATGGCGGTTTTAACAGCAGAAGTCTCGTCGGTAATGCGGAAAAAAGCATGAAGACGATCTTAAAGATCCTAGAAGGTTTCGATGTTCGAAAAATCTTGGAAATCACCTTAGAACAGCCGGGACTATATATGTTGGATAAATTATTGCTTGAAACTTCAGATCCTGTTTTTTGTTTCACAACTTATTTTTACACCCACGAGGACCGCCCCATCGGCAAGAGCGTCGTTTATGCAGCGGCTGAAAATGTGGAGCTTTACGGAAAAAAAATGCTTACTTAAAAATCAATACAAAACAACAAGACGCCATGAGTCTTAAGACTCATGGCGTCTTGTTATTTAAACAAATATTTTTTAAAATCGACGGGTGCTTATGGTTCAGGAATCGATTGGGGGGTGTTTTTTTGATTTTCCAATTCCTTAGTTCTTCTTAATAGTAAGTAAGCAGAAATGACCCCAACGATCGATGCGACGATTAGAAAGATAAAGATTCTATTAAAACCGTTGGCAATATTGCCGGCTGCGGCAGCATCATCTAACCATTTACCAAAAATTGGACCGATTAAAAAGTCCGGAACAAAAATGATAAAAGAGATGACACCGGTAGCTAAAGCCGTCATACCTAAAGGAATACCCGCTTGGTCCATAATCGACCAATAGGTAGATTTCATGACGTTGGCGATAAAAGCAATGACCAAGGTCAGAACAATGCTGAGGCCTACCATACTGGAGGAAGCGGTTAACGCAACCGTAACGGCTACAACCAAGATGAAAAAGAGTATAAAGCCCTTGCCTTTATAAGTAAATTTATCCAATACAATACCACCGATAAAACCGGCTAACAATACAATGATGTAACTTCTGATAATGCCCAGCATAGAAGCGGTGTTTTGGGAAATTTGCAGAACTTGAACCGTGTAGGTGGTCATGTAGTTGTTGCCGATGGTCCAAGAAAGATAAGCGCACATCAAGACCATGATGGTAATCCAAACGCCTTTGTTTTTAATGATGTCCCCAAAGGTGTATTGCACATCGCTTGCTTCATCGCTATCCGGTGCTTTGGGATTTTCTTTAGGCAAGTAGATAAATGCCAAAACGAAAAAGATACCACAAACAGCAGCGGAAAATAACAAACCGTATTTAAAGCCATCCGCCGGGGTACTGGCGACACCTAAAATACCTAGAAAAGCAAAACCGACGATGGTTTGAATAATACCGCGGGTTGCTTCACTTGATCCAAAAATCTTACTTTGATTGTCCTCGTCGGCGAGGTTACGAATACCGTTGAGGTAAGCGGACCATAATGTGGCAATGCCGAAAAAACCAAACAAGACATGAATAATCATCATGAGAATAAAGCTGGTCGTCATGGCAAAAGCAACCGTAACAATGGTAAAGCCACCCAGAGTAATTAAAATTAATGACCTCAATGAAAATCTGTCTGCAAAAATACCGCCAATGGGATAACACAGGGTCGAGGTAAAGGACACGGCAGAAGCCGTTAATCCGACCTGCACATTGGTCAGCTGATAAGCTGCTGCAAATTGATCATAGAAGGTATACCGTAAATAGGGTATTTGATAAGCCAATGCAACAGATGCGGACAGGATTAAAAAAATCATGAATGTTTTAAAAGTAAATTTTTTCATCAATATCTCCTAATAGATTTTTACGTTGGTATATTCATGGATTTCTTTATGAAAAAATTCTCAAAGAATACCATAGTGTTTATACTTTTTCCTTGCGAATGGCGATAAACATGCCGATTAACATAGCTGTTATGACAAACAAATAAGGGAATGAGAATGCAAAAGACAAAGATTGAACGGCAGACAACCCGCCGGTAACGACAAACATAATCGCCAGCAATCCTAGTATGACTCCCCATACAATTTTTATTACTTTACTGGAGTTTTCTACACCGCCTGAGCTCATGGTGCTCACGACCTGGACCCCTGCATCTGCAGATGTCAGAAAAAACACGGTGAGTGACAACATAATCAAAGTAGAAACAATGCCGGATAGAGGCAATTTACTCAACATCAGGAAAACAGAGCTGTTGGTATCAACTGCGCCATCAACCAGTAATGCTGTTGAATCCGCTAAGGATATGTTCAACGCCGTTCCTCCCATAATACCGAACCAAATAAAGCTCATAATGGTAGGAACGCCTAGAATAGCTAAAATAAATTCTCTTAAGGTACGCCCTTTCGAAATTCTTGCAATGAAAGATCCGACAAAGGGTGTCCAAGTGATCCACCAAGCCCAATAAAAGATGGTCCAACCACCAGTCCAATTAAAGCCGGCATGTTCAGCCACCGTGCCAACTGCATCGGTAAAAAAGCTCATGGGAATAAATCTAAAAATATATTCCCCTGCACTTTGCAAGGTAAGATTGATGATAAACTTAGTTGGCCCTGTGAATAAAACAAAAAACATAACGGCAAAAACGATGGCTGTATTGGAATTGCTCATCATCTTCATACCACGTTCGATTCCTGCTGTTGAGGAAATTAGAAATAACGTGGTACAAACAATGACAATAGCTACAGCAACCAAAGTGGTTGCCGGAACCCCAAAAACAAAGGATAAACCGCTTTGAATTTGTAGAGCGCCCAACCCGAAGGATGTAGCAACGCCTACCAATACAAGTATGACGGTAAAGGCATCGATCCCTTTTGAAAAGGCTTTGGGCATCATTTTATTTTTTCTTTCAAAAAAAGGTGTAAAAGATGAACTGATTAATAGTGGCAAACCCTTCCTATAGTGAAAATATCCCATAGGTAGAGCTACGGCCGCATACAGTGCCCAAGGGTGAACACCCCAGTGCAAAAAAGTATACCGTAAGGAATCGACTGCTGCCTCCGGTGTCATCGGATCGGCAAAAGGAGCTGCCATAAAATGGTTTAAGGGTTCAGCGACACTCCAAAAGACCAAACCTATACCCATACCGGCGGCAAATATCATGGAAAACCAAGATATATTGTCAAACTCAGGCCGATCTGTGTCCAAACCAAGGCGCAGATTTCCATATTTACTGAAAGCGATATATAAACAAGCAACAATAACGAACAGGGCAAATACAATGAAGGATGACCCTAATGTATTTGTAAAAAAACCGAAAATAGCCGAGAATACTTCAACAACCGTATCTGTAAATAGAATACTGACCAATGCCAATAAAAAGGTTACAGTTGCAGCAACACCAAATATTGTTTTATCGATAAGATTTTTTGGATGATTGTCCATTATAACCTCCTGAACTTGTGAAATACATGTCTTTATTAAATGTAGTATAACATGTCTCAGGAAAAGGTGCAATAAAATATTCGCAAACAAAAGAAATACTGAAAAACAACTACGAACACAAGGGGTGTAGACCTTTACAAAGACTTAATAAATCTTAAATTTTAGAAACTTACGAAGATGTGTTGACAAAAACACAAATTGGTGCTAGTATAAAGCTGTGAAATACATGTATTTAAATAGGAGGTTCCAGTATGTACTTTAACAGAAGATTTTATGAAAACTATGTTTCCACCAGAGATGTGGAATTATTGCACGAGTATTCTTTAAAAGTTTTGAGTGAGGTCGGTGTATCCTTTGCATCTGAAGAAGCATTGGAGATATTCAAAAAGCATGGCGCTACCGTTGAAGGCAACATTGTTAAGATAGATGAAAAATTATTGAACAAAGCTTTGGCTAGTGTGCCAAAAGAATTCACAGTTTATACTCCCGATGCTGAAGTAACCATCGGAGAAAAACATAGACCTAAAACCGTTGGATGTTACGGTCCGCCAAAATTTTTATTTGAAGATGATACCTATCGCTCTGCAAATAAAGACGATATGGTCAAGTTTTTAAAATTGATGGACACATCAGATGTTACGGATTTTGTTAACAACTCTGCTTATGACACGCCGGATTTAGATAAAACACAAGATGACTTTTACATGCCACAAGTGGCCATGTGCTTAAAATATTCAAAAAAACCGACCTACGGAAATGTCGCCAACAGCATGAACGTGCGGGGAAAATCCTTAAAACAAGCAGCTATCGACATTGCTAAATTGTACAAAGAGTTTTATGATATTTGGGATCGTCCGGTATTATTGACAAACTGCTGTGCTATTTCGCCTTTGGGCTATTCCCACGAAGTTGTTGCTAATATCATCGGTTTGATCGAAGAAGGACAACCCTGTACGATTATCACTTGTTCCATGACCGCCTTAACTGCACCGGCCGCATTGCTGGGTTCTGTGATCCAAAACAATGCAACCATTTTGTCCGGAATCGTTTTGACTCAATTGGTCAATCCTGGCACTCCGGTTATCTACGGTACAGTATCCACAACGACAGACATGAAGAACGTTGCGATCTCCATCGGTGCACCGGAAGCACAATTAATCCAAATGGCTTCTTTAGCACTGGGAAGGTATTACCAATTACCGGTTCGTACCGGTATCGCAGGTACGGATGCCATTAAACCGGATTACCAAGCGGGCGCAGAAAGCTTTATGGTATTGATGACTACTTATCTTGGAAAATCAGATTTTGTATTAAACCATGCGGGTATCTTACAAGCTTACGCTTTGGGTAGCTACGAGAAATTTATCTTAGACGAAGAAGTCAACCACCTCTTGTTGAGATTAAACAGAGGCATCGATATTTCCGATACCAAGGCGGATATGGTTTACGAACAAATTAAAAAGGCAGGACCTTTGGGCAACTTCTTAAAGGGAAGAACACCTAAAGAGTACAGAGAAGAACACTATTTGACATCCTTATTTAACCGTGCAGCCGGCGAACCTAACGAAGTTTTTGAAAAAATCGGAGACTTACGCGAACGCGCCGCTAAACGAGTAGAGGAAAGAGTCGCTTCTTATCAATTGCCGGATCTTACAAAGACACAAAAAGATATCTTGAACCGCTACCTACCAGAAGATGAAAAATTCTAAGTCGTACATTTAAATATTATAAAAGAATCAATTAGAGCGAATTTCCTTCTCGTTTTAAAGCGAGAAGGAAATTCGCTCTTTTAACAGACGTATTCATTTCTTAATAGACGAGTTCAAAGACAAGACAGTTGTGATACAATTAAAACATCAAAATAATATGAATCGTTATGATCTGGAAGAGTTTAAAATCTTTTTTTAAGAGATAGGCTGTGAACGTCAAGACTGGAGAGACAGATAATCATGTTACAGGCAACAAATATACACAAAAACTTTGGAAAAGTCACCGCCTTGGATGGTGTTGATTTGACCTTAAACGAAGGCGAAATTTTGGGGTTTATCGGCCCCAACGGTGCAGGCAAAACGACGATGATGCGCATCATCATGGGAGTTTTGCAGGCTGATCAAGGGGAAACAAAGGTTTTTGGTTTAGACAGTTGGCAAAATGCAGTAGAGATTCATCAAAAAGTCGCCTATGTTCCCGGAGATGTCAACTTATGGCCCAATTTAACCGGCGGTGAGGTCATCGATCTTTTTTTACGTTTAAAAGATGCTCATCAAAAGAATCAAAAACAACAATTGATCGAACAATTCGAATTGGACCCTACAAAAAAATGCCGAACTTATTCTAAGGGTAACAGACAAAAGGTAGCTTTAGTGGCAGCCTTCGCATCGGATGCGGATCTTTACGTTTTAGATGAACCAACTTCAGGTTTGGATCCCCTTATGGAAAAGGTCTTTCAAGCCAAAGTTCTCAAGCTGGCGGAAGCGGGAAAAAGCGTGTTGCTTTCCAGTCATATTTTATCGGAAGTTGAAAAGCTTTGTAACAAAGTGAGTATTATCCGAGAAGGCAAAATCATAGAAACCGGCACTTTATCGGAAATGAAGCACTTAACGCGGATGCAGGTCATTGTCAAAACTCAAAAAAAATTAAAAGGCTTGCATGAGTCGCCCTATATTCACGATTACCGGGAAACGTCCAAGGGTACTTCCTTTAGTATCAACTCCGAATATATCGGTGATATTGTGGCTTATTTGACACCCTTTGGCATCACGGACTTACAATGTTTGCCGCCGACCTTAGAAGAACTTTTTATGAGCCATTACTCTGAAAGAGGTCAAAGCGAATGAACAAATACATAGCAAAAACCCGTATTCTGTTCTTGAATATGCTGCGAAGAGACCGCCTAGTATGGTCTTTGTGGATCGTGGCGGTGGTCGGGTTTATAGTCGGTTTGGTACCGGTTTTTGACAATTTGCTTCTGGCTGGGGAGATGGATCGTTTGGCTATGGTAGAGATGATGAAAAACCCCGCTATGATTGCTTTGGTTGGACCTGTTTACGGTGAAGCGGACTATACCCTAGGAGCCGCTTTTGCCAATTATATGTTGGTTTTTTCGTTGTTAATAGTAGGTGTCATGAATGTTTTTTTAGTGACACGACATACGCGTTTGGAAGAAGACACTGGTAGAATGGAATTATTACGCGCACTCCCCGTTGGACGTCATGCCAACCTCATGGCAACCGCATTGCTGACCTTGAGTGTCAATGTCTTGTTAGCTGTCATTCTGACAGTATTCTTATATCTCTTTAGAGGTCAGGGAATGTCCATGGAAGGGTGTGTTTTATTCGGAGTTTCGATGGGGGTCATCGGAATATTTTTTGCCGCTACCACTGCTTTTTTATCTCAAATAGCATCCAATAATCGTTCGGCATTATCTATGTCCATTCTTTTATTGTTGATCCTTTACGTAATGCGTGCTGTTGGAGATGTATGGCACGAATCCTTGGCTTTGATATCGCCCTTAGGGCTTATTTTAAGGACTAAAATATTTGTTCAAGACAGTTGGTGGCCGGTTTTGCCTATCGTTGCTTTGTCATTAGTTTTTGCAGGGCTGACCTTGTTTTTAAGCGACAAGCGGGATATGGGAAGCGGCCTGTTGCCGGAGAAGGCCGGTCGAGAACATGGCGCGACTTGGTTGTCCGGTCCCTTTGGCTTAGCCTTTAAATTGACAAAAAATACCATTATTCTCTGGGGAGTTGTCATTTTCATGTTAGCGGCTATGTATGGCTCCGTATTTGGCGAGTTGGATGCTTATCTTTCAAGCAATGCCACGATTCAAGCGATGATAGCGATGGATCCACGCTTTACACCTGTTGAGCAATTTATGGTTCTGCTGATGATGGTCATGTCGATCATCAGCACCGTTCCGATATTGGCATTGGTTAACCGTATTTCCCACGAGGAGAAAAACGGCTTTTTGGAACTTATGCTCTGCCAACCGGTTTCAAAAACATCTATGATCAGCTCGTATTTGGTTTTGACGTTGGTAACCTCAGTATGCTATCAATTCATTGCAGCTTTTGGACTTTGGTCTGTGGGATCGATGGTTTTAGAAACTACACCGACCTTAACCAGTTTTATCGTTTCAGCATTTTTGTATCTCCCCGCTATTTGGGTTATTGCAGGGATGTTAATTGTGATCATAGGCTTTTTACCGGGAAAAAGCGCTATCATTTACTACTATCTGGGATATGCCATTGTGGTTAATTATATCGGACGTTTGATCAAAATGCCGGAATGGACTCGAAAACTAACCTCCTACGGTTACATTCCTCAATATCCATTGGAAGAAATCTCCTTATCGGTGCATGTCGGGTTGTTAGCCCTATTTGTGCTTTTGTGCGCTGTGGGATTTTACGGGTTTAGAAAAAGGGATATATTAACAAAATAAAGAGGTAGTAAACGAGCGATAGGATAAGCAAAAGAGAACGGGTGGTGTGAGAATATTCTTCTTCACACCACCCGTTTTTTATGAGTTTTGATCATGCCGGAAAAGCAAAGGACGAAACAAAGGTCCAAAATTTGAACCAATCGGCAAGTTTATCTCTGATAAAGAATCAAAGACGCTGAGATCATTTTATATGATCATAAACTAGAACGGTCTGTATTCTTCCTGGACAGATATCCAACGTTCTATGGTAAATTTATCCGCTACCCACTGGCTGTTAAAACGTCCGACGCCGGACTGTTTCATACCGCCAAACATCACATGGGGTTCGTCGTTAATCGATTGGTCATTGATGTGGACCATACCGGTTTCCATTTTCTTAGCAATTTCCATGCCGCGGTATTTGTCTTTGGTAAAGACAGAACCGGATAAACCATATTCGGTGTCGTTGGCTACGGCAATGGCTTCTTCGATATCTTTGACCTTGATCAGACTGGTAACCGGACCGAAGACTTCATTTCTTGCTGCGGTCATATCGTTGGTAACGTCACCCAAAATCCAAGGGGACATCACATTGCCCTCGGTTTTACCTTTTAGCAATACCTTTGCTCCTTCAGAGATGGTGGCATCAATATAACCTTGAACTTTTTTGACTTGCTCCCCGTTGATGATCGGACCGACAAAGGTGTTGGCTTCGGCAGGATTACCAAAGGGTAAGGCTTCGACAACTTCTTTATAAATTTTGGCAAAGTCTTCGTAAACCTCTTATTCAATGATAATGCGATTAATGGCCATGCAAACTTGTCCGGCATTAAAATGGGAACCAAAAGCAGCAGCTTTTGCAGCGTGTTCTAAATCCGCATCCTTACATACAATCATCACATTGTTGCCGCCTAATTCTAAGGAAATATCCTTAATCATATTGGAAGCAATTGAGCCAATGTGGCGTCCAACTTCCGTAGAACCTGTAAAAGATATGGCGTTTGGAACAGGGTGGTTGGTGATGGAGTCTCCGATTTCGGAGCCGCGTCCTACGATGGCATTAAACACACCCGGTGGGAAGCCTGCTTTATCGAAGAACTCAGCAATGAGCAATGCAGAAGCCGGTGTATCCGATGCAGGTTTTAAGACGACCGTATTGCCGGTGGCAATAGCCGGTACAACGGAACGCATTGCCAAAACAAAAGGCACATTCCAAGGTGCAATGACGCCGATGACCCCTCGTGGCTGTCTTATAATATAATTGGCTTTGCCGGGAATGTTTGAAGGCAAAATTTTTCCGTGGGAATGTTCCGGCATACGCATGGCTTCTTTGATGATTTCTATGGTTGTAAAAAACTCAAAACCTGCCTTGGAAGGCGCGGAACCGCTTTCTTTTATCGAAACTTCGTACATTTCATCCTTTAATGAAATGACAGCTTCTAACAGTTTTTCTAAATAATCTCTTTTTTCTGCCGGAAGGATAGCCCGCCAAGACTTAGATGCTTCTTTAGCAGCCTGATAAGCGGCATCCACATCCTCTTTACTAGCAGATCGGTATTCATAGAGCACTTCGCCGGTATAGGGGTCGGTATTTTTGAGCATACTCGAACCCGTTCCTTCGGTCCATTGACCATTGATATACAATTTATCATAAGTTTTCATTTAGCCCTCCGTTTTGAATCTTCCTTCAATATACGAAAAAAAATTTATATATAAATTGTATCATAAAAAAGAGTTCTATAACACCAATATTGCTACTTTTTTATGTTATATTAAAAACAATAAGATGCTGATAGTGCATCAAGTCGGCATGAATTTTATCTGAATTATTTGACAAAATTGGGCATTTCTAAGTATAGTAAGCGTAAGAATAAGATTGGTTTATAAAATGAAACTAGATTTTTTTATAGATTTGTTATAAACATGTATGGGGGATACCATGGGTTTAAAAGAAGATATCATTGAAAGCATGCGTTTACTCGATGAGGACTTGGTCTTAGAAAAAGTCAAAGAAGCGATCGCTTTGGATGTCAATCGTTTAGAACTTTTAAAATGGATGAACAAAGGGATGGATGAGGTCGGTAAGCTCTATGAAAGCGAGGAATATTACATCATAGAGTTGATTATGTCTGAAATCATCTACAAAGGCGCTATGGAAATCGAAGGTTTTAAAAACTGGGATACCGTAGAGGATTTTACGCCCATCGCCACCATTGTGATGGGAACGGTTAACGGCGACAACCACGATATTGGAAAGAATATATTTGGCGGCATGAGCGAAGCAAATTTAATCAGGGTCATCGATCTGGGTGTGGATGTTCACAATCAAATCTTTTTAGAGACGATTAGAAAAGAGAAACCGGATATTTTGGCTTTAAGCGGTGTGTTGACCAGTTCTACAGAAGTCATTCGGTTGCTGATTGAGGAAATTGAAGAAGAAAACTTGCGAAACAACATGAAAATCATTGTGGGGGGACACGCTTTATCGGAAAGGGACTTGCAGACTTTTAAGGTAGATGCTTGGGTATTGGATGCCACTCAAGGCTTGGAAATTTGCAAAAAATGGATAGAGGAAAAGAAAAATAATGACGATTAAAAACCCCTATTACAGAATTGTGGATCCGTTGCGAGAGACATTAGATTCCAATAAGATCAAAGAAGGAGAGTCCTTACCCTCCGAAAAAAACCTGATGGAACAAACCGGTTTAGGGCGTTCCACAGTACGTAAAGGACTGCAGGTGCTCATCCACGAAGGACTGATCTATCCGATACAAGGTAAAGGTTATTATGTTAATCCACGCAAGAATAGTGAATTTCGCTTATTTTTTAATGAAACCGGGGCTATTGAAACCAGCGCAGAAAAAATTGATATCATCAATGTCGATATCGTCAAACCCTCCGAACAATTGTCTAAAGATTTGCAATTAACCCCTAACAGAAAAGTGGTAATTATCAAACGTTTGATTAAAAGCGGTGAAACCCGCATTGCCTTGGACTATAAATATATTCCTTTTTCTGCTAAAAGTCCCATCGTAGAAAAAGAATTGTATAATGTCACCTTTCCGCAAATGTTTACTAAAGAAAAGGCTTTGTTCGATATTAAACGTAAAATTAAAATTTATGTATCAAAAACCGATGAAGAAATGGTCAAAACATTACGAACAAAGATCGGTTGCCCCGTTGTCTGTATTGAACAAATTTTATTAGATGAAGACCAAAGCCCCATTGGTATGGGTGTTACGAAATTTTTGGGAGAGCACTTTAAAGTAAAGGCGGTTTCTGATTAGGAGATTGACTGTGAGTATTTTATTATACAAAAAAATAGAAAATGATATCAAAGAAAAAATTAGAAATAACCTATACAAACCTGGAGATAAACTGCCGTCTGAAATAGATTTAATGGTTTATTACCAAGCAAGCAAAATGACGGTTAGAAGAAGTATTTCCAACTTAGAAAGAGAGGGGATCCTATATTCGATTGAGCGGGTAGGCAATTACGTGGCGACGAATGAAAGCGATGAGTACAGATTAACATTCGATGGATTGGAAGATATTAAAGGTGTAGACGAGATTAAATTACATCGTGTTGAAAGACTCGACACCGAAGAGGAAGATGCGATGCGTCATAAAACATCTTCAGGATATAGCATTTTGGTCCGACGTTATTTGCTTTCAGAAGGAAAAGTGGTCGCTTACAATAAAAAATATTTTTTTAACTTAGAAGTACAGGCTTCTCGTAATGAAGAAGACCATCAATTTTATAAAAAACTCAATCGCCAATTATCCAGCCGGGCGTTGAAGACCGAATTAATTTTTGAGGCCATTCATTGTCCGATGGATCTACAATTGATTTTAAAGATCGATGGTCAAGAACCTCTTGCCAGAGTCACTTTGCTTTATTACGATCGCGACGATCATTTGATCGCTAGGAGTCAAACTTACGCTTTAAAAGAATACGTAGAACTAAACGGTTATTCCGTATAAACTATAGAAGAGTCCAATTTAAATTATTTTAGATTGGACTTTAATTGATTGATTATATCGTGAATAAAATAGAATGGCATTGTTATGAGTTAAAGAAGATGGCATACAACATAAGCCCAAATCTTAAATAAATTAATTTTACAAAAAATGGTTGACAACAGGTGAGGATCGTTGTATCCTAAACTCAATACAAACATGTTTATACCAGATGTGATTATGTGAAATTTTAAGGGGGGCTACAATGTCAATGGAAGCATTAAAACGAGAAAGAATTCAATTGTTTAAAGATGCCATTATAGGAGATAAGAAACCTGAAAGGATACCTATTTTCTCAAACATGTGGTCTTGGAAAATTTTAGATGCCGGATACAAGCTCAGCGAAGCATTAAATGATTACGAAATCTTAAAAAAATCATTACGTCATTTTTATGAAAATTATCCGGCGGATATCTGTCACGAAACCGGCTGGCGCAATCCCATTCAAGTTACTGAAAGTATGGGGAACAACGCTTATATCATCAATGATGATCAAAATTCTATCAGCATTAAAGATCAATGCTATATGAAACCGGAGGATTACGATGCGTTGATCAGCAATCCAAAAAAATTTTTATGGGAAACATTTTTACCGAGAAAGTTTAAATATTTAAAAGGCAGTGATAGTTCAGATGCGTTAAGGGTCGGTATCCAAAACTACGCTAAATTTGGACAGTTTATGGGAGAAGTTGCACAAATCAACGAAGAGTTCGGCATACCTGATTTCTTTGATCCCAACGGTGCCATACTGCATTGGGCTAACGGCTTTGAGATACTTTTCAATATGCTGAGGGGGATCCGAGGTCTTTCTTACGATATTCGCCGCAATCCCGACAAAGTGCTGGCGGCCATTGAAGCGATCGATGAAGTTTTTGCTAAGCCGATTATGGAGCGCACAAAGGGCACCCCCAAGGGTACCAATATGAATTGCAGTGTGGATATCAATCCGGTTTTATTGGCTCATACCATTCTAAGTCCCAAGCAATTTGAGAAATTCTATTGGCCACATTTTGAAAAAATGATTGACTACGTCACTGAAGAAGATAAAATAGTTTACATCTTCGCAGAAGGAGATTCAGAACGTTTTTATGATTTCTTCAGACAATTCCCTGAAAATCGATTTGCGTTGCTCGTCGAACAAAATGATATTTTTAAGATGAAAAAAGAACTGCCTAACTTAACGGTATCTGGTGGCATGCCGGTGGATTTATTGGGGAAAGCCACACCAAAGGACTGCACAGATTATGCAAAAAAATTGATAGATGAATTAGGTTATGACGGCAGATATATTTTCTCTGAAGGTAAAATGATATCCTTCCCCAACGATGCAACCAGAGAAAACTTAAAAGCTACCTACGAATTTGTTCGTGATTATCGCGGTTAAAGGAGTAAAAAATGCAATATGATGCTATGACTTATCCGGAAGGATACGAAAAAGCTAAACAAGAAGAGTTAAATTTCTTACCGGAAGATGAAGCGATTAGAGAAAATGTGATGTTAAATTTCTTTTTATCGATTCTACAATTTTAAATATTAAGATAGATTTTGAAAAGGGCTCTTTATAAAGAGCCCTTTTATAGATTAAAGGACACCGTCATATAAAATCGGAAGATTGCAATGCCCTGATTCGCAACCAAAATTAAATGAATGGGCAATACTTTCAAGAAACGAATACGAAACTTTTCAAAAAAAGATCCCAATGCGGATATCCCCAGAAAAGATTATTAAAATGCTCCGACCTTATGACCTTGGCTATTTTTTGAGAAATGAATCAAAATAACAAAGATTTCAATGGGCCGACTTTATCTAACCGTGTACATACACGGCTAAATTGAGTGAACGCCAAGAGTTTCTCTAGAACGCATTCACAACAAGCTTTTCTTAAAATATCAATAAATTATGAAAATGTATTGACAATCTCTACAAATAAGCATAGGATATTCATAAGCGAACCTGTACGCATAGGTTGAAATCATCAAAGTGCACAAAGTTTAAGATATTCAATGGAGGAGAAAATGAGTATGGAAAAACAATATGCAGAAAAAAACAAACGGATGGCGATAGCCATGGACAACGGTATTCCGGATAGGGTGCCAATTTTATCGATCATTGACAATTGGGCGTTTTCTTATTCCGGGTACAGCATCGATGAGATTTTTGAAGATGACGAAAAACATTTGGCTGCCTTTGATAAAGTTGCCCGAGATTTTTATTGGGATTCTATGTTTACGGTTACGACTACCAGACCGATCAACTATATATCCGCATTGGGGGGAGGGGCCTATAAAGCAAAGGGAACCTTGCAGATAGAAAGTGGTTCGATTTTAAGTATGGATGCTGAGGAATATCCAGACTTGGCTGAAGACCCGTATAAATTTTTGTTGGAAGTCATAGCGCCCAGAAAATATGAGTTATTCCGCAAACCCTATTCTGAAGAAAAATATCAAGAGTATTGTGACGCCGTCGATCATTACTTTGCTTTTAGAAATGTGGGAGCCAGAAGCGCCCAAGCGTTGAGAGAGAAATACGGTGTTCCCGTATCCAGAGGTGCTGTGTTCTTCCATCCATTAGATATGATTCTGGATTATCTAAGAGATTTTCAAGGCACGATGTTTGACATTAAACGCAAACCGAAACAAATTAGAGAAGTTTGCGACGCGATGCTCCCCATGGTGATTGAAATGGTAGAAGGTGCTTATCCCGAACCGGTCGAAGGCAAATATATCTTTAATCCCATGCATTTGCCGGAGTTTATTTCTGCACGAGATTTTGAAAAAGTCTATTGGCCTTCATATAAAAAATTAATGGATTACTTTACCGATAAAGGTTATAACATTTTATGTTACTACGAGCGTTCCTACGCCCATTTGTTTGAATTCTTACAAGACCTACCTAAAAATAAAATTGTCGGTTTGTTTGAAGACGATGATTTGCGAATCGTTAAAGAAAAACTAGGGGATATGATGTGTTTTGCCGGCGGTATGAAGACCTTCGATTTGAACTACAGCTCAAAACAAGTGTGTTTGGATCAAGCAAAAAGTTTAATTGACGATTTAGCAGGGGATGGCGGCTACATCTTTACCACCGATCGCATTCCCCATTCCGCCAATGATGCCAATCCTGAAAACTTGCGAGCAGTCAATGAATTTGTCCGAGACTATGGTGTCTATAAATAAAGGAGAGAACAATGGAATTTAAAGAATTTAATCAGGAAGAATTAAAAAACGAAGAAATGATCGAAAGACTCATTAAAGAGCATTTAAAAATAGAAGATCCCGTACAACAAGAAAACATGAAAAAACTACTGATCTATCAGATATTGCATTAAAATATCGAGATTGAGACATTATAATAATGTCTCAATCCAATATTAACGTTGTTTTTAAACGACAGAGGTTGTTTAAAATAAAAGGAGTATATCATGGAACAACAGCGTTCACGCAAAATTAATCCTTGGCTTTTATTGATTATATTAACTTCGGCCTTTGCCATATCCTTTATTGCTAGGGTTATATGGTCACCCTTCATAGAACCCGCTTCTATTGAGTTTGGTATTCAACCGGCCCAAGCTGGGCTTTTTATCTCTTTGTTTTATATCGGTTACATGGTAACCCAATTGCCCGGTGGCATGTTGGCAGATAAATTCGGTGTGAAATATGTGCTGTCCGGATCCGTCTTAGTAACCGCTCTCTTTACTTTGGCGATTGCTTTTGTAACAAATTACAATATAGCCTTGGCATGTAGATTTGTTGCCGGTCTCGGATCCGGTGCGATTGTGGCCTGTTCATCTAAAGCGATTGCCAATGCCTTTCCACCGGAAAAAAGAGGAACGGCTTTGGGTATCTTTTTTGTAGCAACCACTGCGGGCTTGTTTTTAAGTAACACGATTGCCCCATTGGCCTTACAAGTCGGTACATGGCGTACCGGATTTTTATGGATTGGTATCGCCGCTTTGGTCATTGCAGCTGCTATTTTCCTTCTTATTGAAAAGGAACCCAAAAAAGAAACACAAGGCAATATTTTTGACGGGTTGATAGCCATCGTTAAATCCAGAAATGTATTGATCATGGCGATAACCGGTTTCTGTTATATTTGGTTGGTCTTGGCAGTAGCCACATGGGCAAACAACTACATGAGGTTTATCGGAATAGATGGCCAAGCGGCATCGGGTGTGATGCGTTGGTATAGCATAGGCGGTATTATTGCAACTCTCATCACCGGCTGGTTGGTAGACCAATTCAAGTTGAACCGACGTTTTTATACCATTGCGACCTATGTGGCGATTATAGCGATGACTTTTGTTTTTTCCAGTCAGAAAAGTTTAATGGGTTTGACCATCGCAGCTTTTATATATGGTTTTGTTTCGTACTTACCCAATGCCCATCTAACAACTTTAGTCATAGAATACGCAGGGGATGAATATGCCGGAACGGCAGTGGGTGGAACCAACTTCTTTTGGCAGTTCGGCGCCGTTGTGAGCCCGCCCTTGGCAGGCCAAATTTTTGCAGCAACCGGCTCCTACAACTCGGTTTGGATGGTGCTGGCAGGTGCATTGGTTGTGGGAATGATTGCATTGCTCATGTTAAAACCGGTCGAAAAGAAGACGGCTTGAGGCTTTCATTTTAAGATTTATTATGGTATAAGTTCACCCCGTCAGGTATGATAGTTCAGAGGATGATACTGGAGTAAATATAGTGAAAAATGTACTAAAAGAATTGATCATGAAATTAAAAGTAGACGAAGCTATGGCTTACGCCCAAGAACTTTATGCCAGTCATACCGACCCGGCGGAGGTTCACGAAATGGTCATGGAAGGCCTCACTGAAGTCGGCAGGCGCTATGCAACCGGCGAATACTACATCGCGGATTTAATTGTAGCGGGTATGTTGACTCAGGAAATCATCAACCGGACACATCTAACGGAAATAGGGCAGACACCTGTTGTCGCCCGAGGGCATATGAAGGTGGTTTTCGGTACAATCTTCGACGATATTCACGACATCGGAAAAAACATCATGATCGATGTCATCAGGCAGCGTGGTTTTGAGGTCATTGATCTCGGTATCGATGTAGAGGGCATGCGCTTTGTGGAAGCGGTGGTTGAAGAAAAGCCGAACTATTTGTGTATTTCTTGCGTGATGAGCGGTTCCATGGTGTATATCAAAGAATTGTTGCGTACCCTCAATGCCAAGAATTTAATGGGGCAAATGCAAATACTGATCGGCGGTGCGGCTGCACCCTCAGCAGATCCCAGCTTTGCACAGTATGAAAATGTGGTTTTCATCTCGAATGATTTTTACGATGCCATTCAATTTTTCGAAAAACAAGCTAAGAAAAGCATAGACAGCGAGAGTTGATGTTATGGCGGAAGTATTGTATTTAAAAATCGTAGCGACGATTAGAGATAAAATTATTAAAGGCATCTACAAACCCGGAGATATGCTCAAATCCGAAGCCGCTTTAATGAAAGAGTACGAAGTCGGTCGTACGACCATTCGCCGCAGCATTGCCATGTTGGCCAATCAGGGTTACGTGTACTCCGTACCCGGCAAAGGTAGCTTTGTCTGTACGCCGGAAAACGACACCTTGACGATGAAATTCGATAAGTACAATGGCTATTTGGTGACGATTCATCAAATAAAACTATTGACCGTACAAGTGGTGACACCATCGGATGAAATTCGCCAAGCTTTGGGCTTAAAATTAAAGGAAAAGATCGTTATAGTGAAACGCTTGCTGATTTCAGATAATGAAACGGTGGGCTACGAGTGGATACACTTTCCTTATAAACAAAAAGAGCCGGTGGTGGAAGATGTCCTTCGTTTTTCAAATTATATGGTGGAATTGGAAGAAAGATTGGCCTTTGCCCTCAGAAAGAAAGTAACCTTTGATTGTCACCTGTTGACGCCGGAAGAAAAAGAGACTTTAAAAACAAAGGAAGATTTAATGGTTCGCATCGCAGAGACCATCGACGATACCCAATTAAAAGAAACCGTATCCTATACCATTTTGTACATTCATCCCAATTACTTTTCAATGAATGCAGAGAGTATGATGGATGAAAGGGGAGCGACCCAAAGTTATTAGAAGCTTCCACAATAAAAGGCTGCCGAAGGGCAGCCTTTTATTGTTTTTTGTTATTCTTTTATAGTTTTCCTGAAACGCCTAACACATTTTTCATTTTGTGGGCAACCATTTGTTTGATCGCTTCTCTTGCTGGTCCTAAGTAACCTCTGGGGTCAAAGAGTTCCGGTTGTTCTGCAAAAACTTTACGAATCGTTGCGGTCATAGCCAAGCGCAAGTCGGTATCGATGTTAATTTTACAAACACCGTATTTTGTTGCTTCTCTCAGCATTTCTTCCGGTACGCCTCGAGCTCCCGGAATTTTTGCGCCGTATTTGTTGTTGAGGTCGACAAATTCTTTCGGCACGGAAGATGCACCATGAAGTACAAGGGGATAACCCGGCAATAGTTCGCTGATTCTTTTTAAACGTGGGAAATCCAACTTCGGTTCGCCTGAAAATTTAAAAGCACCGTGGCTGGTTCCAATGGTAATCGCTAAAGAGTCCACGCCGGTTCTTTCTACAAACTCGACTGCTTCGTCGGGATCTGTAAAGGTGGCTTCGTGGTCGCCAACGTTGACGTCATCTTCGATTCCTGCTAATTGACCTAACTCCGCTTCGACAACAACGCCACGGTCGTGGGCATAATCCACCACTTTTTTAGTCAGGGCGATGTTTTCTTCGAAGGGATGGCTGGATCCGTCGATCATGACGGAGGTAAAACCGCCATCGATACAGTCTTTGCAAATTTCAAAATCTGCACCGTGGTCTAAATGTAGGCAAATTTCCAAACCGTCGGTTGTTTCCAACGCGGCTTCTACCAGTTTTACCAAGTAGGTTGGATTGGCATATTTACGTGCCCCAGCCGATACTTGAAGGATGAGAGGTGCCCTTTCCTCTTGTGCAGCTTCAACGATCCCTTGAATAATTTCCATATTGTTGACGTTGAAGGCACCGACAGCATATTGTCCTTCATATGCTTTTTTAAACATTTCGGTCGATGTAACTAAACCCATTTTTTACCTCCTTGGGAATATTCTCTTAAATCTAGTATAACGCAAATGATGCCATGGGGCAAATAAAGAATGTGTTGCGTTTTATTGAATAAAGGATTAAATTTCGGATTATAAAGAAGCCTTTGCTATGCAAAGGCTCGACGGTTACTGAATATCTTTCAACAACTCTCGTATGTTTTTTCGGTAAACAGGGTGCACCAGATGGGGTGCAATCTCCTTTAAGGGTTCTAAGACGAAGAGCCGCTCAGCGATATAAGGATGAGGCAGGTTTAAGCGTGGACTATCCATAACGAGTTCGTCATAAAACAAAATATCTAAATCGATGGTGCGGGGGCCCCAGTGCAGAGTTCGTTTTCTGTGCAATTGCAATTCGATAGATTGTAGAAAATCCAGCAATTCCAAGGGGCTTTTAAGAGTCTTAATTTCAACCACACCGTTTAGGAAGGGGTCTTGCTCTTCCACACCCCAAGGGGGTGTTTCGATGGTAGAGGATTGTTTGACGGTTTGAATGTCTTCGTCCTCATCGATCAGCTTTAGTGCTTGGTCTATGAGAGCTTGGCGGTCGCCCATGTTGGAGCCGTAACCGATGAACACCCGATGCCAACGTCGTTCAATCGCAACCGAGACGGTACCCAAGGGCAAGCCGACGGGCGCCCAAGGTTTCTCTACTTCAATCCAAACTTTTTTGACTAAAGGGTAGTGGGTTAGTATATAGGTCGCCACTTTTTCAGCTGCGGTTTCTATGAGGTCATAACTCTCTTGTGTAAACACTTCTTGAATTTCGTGGGCCAATTCTCCGTAGTGCACCGAAGCATTTAAATCTCCGGTTGTTGCGGCAATTCGTGTAGAAAGGGACAAGGTTATATTTAAATAAAACCGTTGTCCCAAGTTTTTTTCTTCCTGAAACACACCGTGGTGGGCGTGTATACAGAGTTTTTTGATGTTAATGGTATCCATTTAAAAAGCGGCATTTTTGATGGCTAGGGCCATATCCGCAGCCCTTCTATTGCTGAGTACGTCGTGTACTCTAAAAATCGTTGCACCCTCCAATACGCCGGCAACCGTTGTGGCGGCGGTCCCTTCGTCCCGTTGGTCTAGGGGTAGGTTCAACACATAATCGATAACGCGTTTTCTGGAAGTGCCCAACAAGAGGGGATAACCCATTTGAACAAAAAAATTTAAATGCTTGATCACTAATAAATTTTCGTTCATAGATTTTGCAAAACCGACGCCGGGATCTAAAATGATGTGTTCCTTTTTAACACCGGCATTCAGGGCAATATCGATGGATTCTTCCAAATCTTTTTGCATATCTTCCAATAAAGAAGGATAATTTTCGTTATTTCTGTTATGCATGATACAACAGGGGACGTCAAATTCTGCGACAACTTTAGCGATTTCAGGTTCTTTTTTAAAACCCCAAATGTCGTTAATCATATGGGCGCCGGCATCCAACACTGCCCGTGCGGTTTCTGCCTTAAAAGTGTCGATGGATATGGGAATATCAAAGCGTTTCTGAATGCCTTCGATGACGGGAATAACACGGTCTATTTCCTCTTTTGTGGGAACAGGCGTGCAACCCGGACGGGTGGATTCACCACCGATGTCGATGATGTCGGCACCATCTCGGATCATTTGTTCCACATGGGCAAAGGCATTGTCCAATTGGTCGTAATGCCCGCCATCAGAAAAAGAGTCGGGCGTGACGTTTAGGATTCCCATAATATAAACGCTGTTTTCAAAATCAAAGGCCGTATTGCCTATTTGCATGGCTTGTCTCCTATAGTAGAATGGTCAAATTTTTCTTATGTTGATCCCAATGACATTGGCTTTCTGCCGGGCAAGCGTAGCATGGTCGGGAAGCCTTATCAGCCATATAAAACAAACGATTGAACCCCGTGGTGTTTTTGTTTCTATGATTGGCGATGGCATCCAAGATAGATGCTTTTTCTTCCTCCGAAAAATCGGTGATGGCCAAAAAATCTTTGGCTAAAGCGACGGAAGCTATTTCGTGGGGAGTTCCCTTTTCAATTTCTTCCAAGCGACCGATATCGTGGAGCAATGCCGTTGTGTAGATGACATCGATGGGCATCTCAACATTTTCAAGTTGACATAAAATGGTAGCGATGCGTGCAACATCTAAGAAATGAGCCATGTTGTGACGACAAAAAATGCGGGTTTCTTCGTGATTTTCTATGCGACTGATGGTGCTTTTATAGCGTGTGCTTGCAAAGATTTTGTTGGTTTCTGTCAAGGGTGAGTCAAACATAATATCCAGCTTTTAATACTTAAAGTTGAATACCTAACAATCGGTAGACATCGTTTTTGAGACTCTCGTTATTGTCAAAAATGCCTCGCGTCATCATGGTGACGGTTTTGGTACCCGGCTTTTTGACACCGCGCATGCTCATGCACATATGTTCCGCTTCTAAAACAACCATAACACCTTGGGCACCGAGATAAGCCATAATTGCATCGCCGATTTCGACTGTCAGTTTTTCCTGCAGTTGAGGTTTAGCGGCGTAGACATCTACCGTTCTTGCCAATTTGGAAAGACCGGCGACTCTGCCGTTGGGAATATAGGCGATGTGTACTTTTCCGAAAAATGGGAGCAAGTGATGCTCGCACATCGAATGAAAGGTAATGTCCCTTTCGATGACCAGATCCTGCGAATCGATTTTAAAGCTTTTTTGAAGATGGTGTTCCGCCGTCTTATTAAAACCTTTGAATACTTCGCTGTACATTCTTGCAACGCGATCCGGCGTTTCAACGAGACCTTCCCGGTCGGGATCTTCACCAATAGCAATGAGTATTTCTCGAACTGCCTTTTTAATTTTATCGTGATCCAATGAACTCTCCTAAATTCGGGTAAATAAAAATGATATTTAATTAAAAATAAACTAAAAAGCATTGCCAAAGCAACGCTCCCTGTTCCATTACCCGTATAGGAACAGCGGAAGCGAATGAATACCGCAACTTGGTTTCGTTTAAAGGCGACTTCCCATCCTTTAACACTTCACGCATTCACTCTACTCTGTTTATATTTTAATTTCATACATGATATCAGAGGTTGTGGATCAATTCAATAGTAAGATTTCACAGTGGTTCCAGTAAGGAGAAGTCGTTTTCAGATTAATGTCTACAAAATGCTCTCTTTTAGTGACTTTTAAGGTCAATTTTGAGAAAAAAGGTCCCATTAACAGTTTATTCAGCGGTTGTTATAATATACTTTTAATGTAATTATTATCAAAAAATTAATCTTTCATTAAGATGAAGGAAGTGGTTAAGCCAGGGTAAGAGAGTGAAATGCGTAAAAGAGAACTTCTA